>NC_013922.1:2501238-3126548 GCF_000025625.1 Natrialba magadii ATCC 43099
GAGACCGGAGACCTGTGTCGGGCGAGACCGGAGACCTGTGTCGGGCGGCAGGCTGAACGACGAGCGGCCGACCGAGAATCGCTTCCGGTCCGTTTTTACCGGATCACTGGCTAGACACTGGCAATGACGAAGATCGTCGTGGTGGACAACCACGGGCAGTTTACACACCTAGAACACCGGGCGCTTCGCGACCTCGGCGTGGAGGCCGAGTTGATCGACAACGACACGCCGCCTGAAGATATCGACGCAGACGGCGTCGTCCTCTCGGGTGGCCCGGACATGGACCGGATCGGGCAGTCCCCGGCGTACCTCGAGGCCGACGTTCCCGTCCTCGGAATCTGTCTCGGCATGCAACTCATCGCCGAGGAACTCGGCGGCCGCGTCGACAGCGGCGACTACGGCGGCTACGCGGACGTAACGGTCGAACTGACCGACGAAGACGACCCCCTCACCGGCAGTCTCCACCCCGAAACGCGCGTCTGGGCGAGCCACGCTGACGAAGTCGTCGAACTCCCCGACGGATTCGAGCGAACCGCGACAAGTGACGTCTGCGGCATCGAAGCCATGAGCGACACCGACCGCGACCTCTACGGCGTCCAGTGGCACCCCGAAGTCGCCCACACCGAGGAAGGCGACGTGATCTTCGAGAACTTCCGCGACATCTGCGAGGCGAACTGAACGCCACGGCACTGCGTCGGCGCTCTCTGCCGTCGCACTCGAGTCCACACTGTCTCACTCACGGCTCGTCTCGAGTCTGATCGCTCTCTACGCTGATTTTCGGCTCTATACACTCTGCAATTGGTCCCCCATCTCACCGTCCGACACACTCGTGTGCGCCCAGATAGTTGAACCCAATCCAACGTTTGCCCCACTGATTGGCACGACCGCCACGCTATTGGGCGCGCGCCCGAATGAGTGTTCTAATGTCAACCGACACTGACGCTGTCGGCCAGTTGAAACACGCACTCGAGGAACTCGAGGTCAGGCTGGAGCGTGTGTCCGCGGCCGACGCGAGCGAGCGACTCGCGGCGCTGCTCACGGAGCCGGCTATCGGGACCACCCTCCCGTTCGAGGGCGTCTCCCTTCCGGAGTCCGTCACGACCGAGCCGACGGCTGCTGTCCTCGCCGACGCACAGACCGGAATCACGCCGGCGACGTTCGCAATTGCGGAGTACGGCACCGTCGCACTCGAGTCCCGCGCGGCTGGCGACGAACCGATCAGCGTCTATCCGGAGCACCACATCGCCGTCGTCGCGGCGAGCGACGTCGTCCCCGACCTCGCGGGCGGGTTCGACCGCCTCGCGGCTCGGTTCGATGCAGGCGGCGACAGCATCGTTTTCGCCACGGGACGGAGCGCGACTGCCGACATGGGTGACCTCGTCCACGGCGTCCACGGCCCCGGCGAAGTGACCGTCGTCGTGCTGGAGGATCGATAAGATGGCCGAACGAAGCCACGCACCCGGTCAGTCGGAAGGGGGTGGGGGTACCGCCAGCCACACACCATCCCACTCGCGCGCCGAAACCGCGGCCCATCTTCGACACCTACTCGAGACGGAAGGCGATGCAATTCACGCCCACACGAGCGTCTCCAACCTCCAGCGTCACGAGGTGTTCGACGAAACCGACGATCTCGACGCGCTTCGATCGGAGGCGCGTGCGGTCAAGGAAGACGCCATCGACCGCCTCCCGGACCTCATCGAGACCGTTCGCGAGGCGGTCGAAGCCAACGGCGGAACGGTCTACGTCGCGGAGAACGCGGCCGACGCGAACGCCTACGTCGCCGACGTGGTCGACGACCGGGCCGCGACCAGCACCGCAGCCGAGAGCGCCAGCGACCGCCCGTCCGTCGTCAAATCCAAGTCCATGACCACCGAGGAACTCGAGCTCAACGATGCACTCGAGTCCGAGGGGATCGAGGTCACCGAAACCGACCTCGGCGAGTGGGTCCTCCAGGTTGCAGACGACACGCCTTCGCACATCGTCGGCCCGGCGATGCACCTGACACGTGAGGAGATTGCCGACCTCTTCACAGAGCAGTTCGACCCCGACGAGGAGTTCGAGACCGCAGAAGAGCTCACCCGGTTCGCTCGCGACCACCTCGGTGAGCGCATCCGCGAGGCCGACGTGGGGATTACGGGCGCGAACTTCGTCGTCGCCGAGAGCGGGACGATCACGCTCGTCACGAACGAGGGCAACGCCCGCAAGTGCGCCGTCACGCCAGATACGCACGTCGCAATCGCCGGCGTCGAGAAGCTCATCCCGTCGATTCGGGATCTCGAGCCGTTCGTCGACCTGATCGCGAAGAGCGCGACGGGGCAGGAGATTTCCCAGTACGTGACGATGCTCTCGCCACCGACGGAGTCGCCGACGCTCACCTTCGACGAACCCGACGAGCCGATCGGAGCGAACACGGACGCCGAGGCCAACGGCTCTACAGACCGCGAGTTCCACCTCGTGCTGCTCGATAACGGCCGCACTGAGATGCGTGAGGACGATCAGCTTCGGGAGACGCTGTACTGCATCCGCTGTGGCGCGTGTTCGAACTCGTGTTCGAACTTCCAGGCCGTCGGCGGTCACGGCTTCGGCGGCGAGACCTACTCCGGCGGCATCGCGACGGGCTGGGAGGCCGGCGTCCACGGCCAGGACTCCGCCGCCGAGTTCAACGACCTCTGTACCGGCTGTACGCGCTGTGTCGACGCCTGCCCGGTGAAGATCGACATTCCGTGGATCAACACCGTCGTCAGGGACCGCGTCAACCGCGATGTGGAGCCGGCGGCCTACGACTTCCTCGTCGACGGACTCACGCCGGACGAGGAATCCGGCGGACTCGACCTCGGAAAACGCTTCTTTGGCAACATCGCCACCGTCGCAAAGCTCGGCAGCGCGACGGCCCCGGTCTCGAACTGGCTCGGCGAGACGGCACCGGTACGCTCACTTCTCGAGCGGACGCTCGGTATCGACCAGCGCCGAGCGTTGCCCTCGTTCGAACGGCACTCACTCGTTGACTGGTTCGATGCCCGCGGCGGTGAAGGCGAGTCGAAACGGCGGGCAGCGGCCGGCCGTCGGGAGTCTCACGACGAACCCACAGACGCGCTCGACCGCGACGTCGTCCTCTACCCCGACGTCTACACCAACTACGTCGACACCGACCGCGGGAAGGCGGCCGTGCGGACGCTCGAAGCCCTCGGTGTTCCCGTCTCGGTTCCCGACCTGCCCGAGAGCGGCCGCGCCCCGCTCTCGCAGGGGATGGTCGCCACGGCAGATACGCAGGCGAGCAAGGTCTACGCCGCCCTCGCCGAGGACCTGGACGCTGGCCGCGATGTCGTCGTCATCGAACCCTCCGACCTCGCCGCGTTCCAGCGCGAGTACGAGCGATTCCTCCCCGAACGCTCGTTCGAACGACTGCGGGACAACAGCTACGAGATTTGTGAGTTCATCTTCGGGCTACTCGAGAACGGTGCGGATCCGGCGGCACTGTCGACGGCTGGTGGTGACGGAGCGAGAATCGGTGACGGGAACGGGAACGAGAACGAGAACGAAAACGGGGACAACGGCCAGCCGATCGCCTACCACTCCCACTGCCAGCAACGCACGCTCGACCTCGAAGCGCCGACGGTCGCCGTCCTCGAACGCTGTGGCTACGCTCCGCGGACCTCGACGGTCGAGTGCTGTGGCATGGCCGGCTCCTTCGGCTACAAGCGCGAGTACTACGAGGTCAGCATGGATGTCGGCGACCGACTGGCGTCGGAGATTGAGCAGGCCAGCACCGATCTAGTCGTCGCGTCGGGTACCTCGTGTGGGGACCAACTCGAGACGCTGCTGGATCGGACGGTGCCCCATCCGGTCGAAGTGCTAGCTCCTAATGCTGGCCCTTGACCACTCCTAACGGTGTTCGGCGGTGATCCGGTCGGCTCGCGCCCGTAACTGCTCGAGGATTCGCGGCGGGCCGCGACACCGAATCGTCACCGTGTCGTCGTAGTCGACCGTCTCGACGCTCGTTCGGTCGTACGCCCGCGAAACCAGTGCCATCGCATCGTCGCAGTTCGGGACCCGAAGGTTCGCTGTCTCGGTCGGAAGCCGTTCCAGGATGGTCTCACAGAGCCGACTGAGGTTCGTCCCCTCGAGTACGCTCACAGGAATCGGGTCGGCAGCTGCGTCCGGCAGGTGCGCCGCGGCGATTGTCAGCCGACGTGCGCTCTCGTCGGCGGAGAGGCAGTCGACCTTGTTCAGCGCAGGGACGATCCGGTCGTCCGCGACAGTTTGGGCGTCGAGCACATCGAGTGCGACCTCGAGCCGCGCTCGGAACCGCGATTCGGGGTCGCTCGCGTCGACCACAAGCACGACGACATCGGCTGCACCCGCTTCGGATAACGTCGCGCTGAACGACTCGACGAGGTCGTGTGGCAGGTCGTCGACGAATCCGACCGTGTCCGTCACGAGCACCGGTCGACCATCGATCGTCGCCCGGCGCGTCGTCGTTTCGAGGGTCTCGAACAGTCGATCCCTGACGGCCGCGGTCGCGTCCTTGTCGGAGCTGTCATCGTTCGACTTCGAACTCGAGTTGGCGTCGGAAATCGATAGTTCGTCTGCGAGTCGGTGCAACAGTGTCGACTTCCCCGCGTTCGTGTAGCCGGCACACGTGACGAGGTCGAACCCTTCTTCGCGACGGCGCTCGCGGAACCGGGCCGCTGGCTCGGGGCGCTCCTCGAGTTTGCGCTCGAGGCGGTCGATCCGGTCGCGGACGTCGTAGACGGGCGACCCCTTCTCGGTTTGTTTGTTGAGTAGCCCCTCGTCGGCCGACTCGATCAGGCGCGGCAGGTCGTACCGGAGTTGTGCGAGTTCGACCTGCAATTTCGCGCGTCTCGAGCCCGCACCCGCCTCGAAGATTTCGAGGACGAGTCGGTGGCGGTCAAGGACCGCGGTGTCGGCTGGCATGGCTGACTCGAGGGTGTGGTGCTGGCTCGGCGTGAGTTCGTCGTCGACGACGACGCGGTTGGCGTCGGTTGCGGCGACGGTCTCGGCGAGTTCGTCGACCTTTCCGTGGCCGAGGTAACTGCCCGGATTCTCACGGCCTGCCTGTGTGATGGTCGCGACGACCTCGTCGCCAGCTGCTCGGACGAGTGCGGCTATTTCGTCGGTTTGGTCGGTCTGGTTGGTCTGGTCGGTTTGGTCGGTGCCGCCAACCTGGCCGGTTTGGTCGGTGTCATCGGTCTCGTTACTCTTGGCGGCGGCATCCAATCTGCTCGCGACGACTGTTCGGTTCGGTGTATTATGCGTTCGTGATCGTGACATGGGTTGCTCGATAGTGGTGGCGTCATGGCTGTCTGGGACAATACTGGTCCGGCGGCTAGCGCCGGAACACACGGCAGTGCTCACCGCTCACACACGTCGCAACTGCTGTGACGTGACGGGGCGAAAGCACCGAACTACTGAGAAGAGGTCTCCATAGTCCTCGTAGTTGTGTTCGAGGAACCGACACTTATCAGTTGTGGGTACGTCAGTAGAGAATTGTATCAGGCGACGGCGAACCGCTACTCGCCGAACAGGTCGTCGACAGCCTCGCGCGCCGTTCGCGCGGCTTCGTCGGCAACCTCGTCCGGGTCCGTGCCGTCGTCCTGTTCCGGTGCGTTGAGATAGACGTCGACCTCGAGGACGCCGTCCTCGAACGACACCGTGACGTCCATATCACGCACGTCGGACTGCTTGTATCGCGAGAAGATCAGTCCCTCAGCGGCCTCGGCGGCCGTCTGGACGACCTCCTCGTCAGTTGGCTCATCCGCCCGCTCGTCGGTCGAGTCGCTGGTCGACATCGCCGATTACGCGCCGCCGGCACCTGGGCCGCCTGGGCCGGCTGGGCCGCCCATGCCGCCGCCTGCGCCACCGAGCAGTTCCTCGAGTTCCTCCTGCAGTCCCTCGAACTGATCCTGGACACGCTCTTCTTGCTTCTCGAGGGTTTCGAGGCGGAGTTCGAGCGAGTCGACCTGCTCGTCGAGGTCGTCCTCGGCTGTGTCGTAGTCCGTCTCGACGAGGAGTTCGCCGACCTGTCGGTACATGGTCGTTTCCTGGTCGATGTCCTCGAGTTCCTTCTGGGCCGTCTGGGCCTCGGTGAGGCTTGACTCAGTTTCCTGTTTCTGGACGGCGACCTGCTGTGCGGTCTCCTGAAGGTCCTGTAGCTGTTCGATTTTCTCCTGTGCTTCTGGCGGCAGATTTCCTTGCATGTCTCGACCGTCGCCCTCCGCACTGATAAAGCCAAGCTTTGCGTTCGGCCGCAGTCTCGGGGTTGCTGGTGCAGCCTGCAGAACTACCGGGTTCGGCAGTGAGAACCCACCAATGCGACGCCGTGACGCGCTCGCTGCGGGAGGTGCACTCGTCGGGTCGCTCTCGGTGCTCCCAACCGCACTTACCGCCGGCTGTCTTGACCGCCAGACACTCCGCCGCGAGGACGCCTGGCGAGAACTGGTCGTCTATCCGTTGGATATCGTCACCCTGGTCGGCCGGTATAGTGACAATTGAAACAAATTCCACCCTGATCGCTGATCAGTCTGGCGAT
Source organism: Natrialba magadii ATCC 43099 (assembly GCF_000025625.1). NCBI lineage: Archaea > Methanobacteriati > Methanobacteriota > Halobacteria > Halobacteriales > Natrialbaceae > Natrialba > Natrialba magadii. The sequence continues at coordinate 2,507,789 of NC_013922.1, forward strand.
CAGGTGTTCACTGACGTTCAGTGGCTACTATCGTCCTCGACAGCAGCCACACCGATTGCCGCCGTCTGTTCTGCAACGTCAAGCAGCGACAACCAGGTGTTCACCGCCGCGCGAAGCGCGATCACGTCGGCCGCCCCGATTCGAACTGTGACGACCGCTCCCTCGCGCTCGATCGTCGTCTGCGAGCGCTCGTCGTCGATTTCACCGATTTCCCGGGTGACGCTCTCTGCAACGATCCGCGCTCGCGACGGCTGGTCGTACTCGAACTCGAGTGTGGTTTCGTGGGTATCCATACAGCTGTCTGTGTTGCGGTAGTGGTGAAACAGTCGCGACACGGTCTCGAACGGCGAGACGCTGGAGGCTGGACGCTGGCACAGAAGTGAAACAGGCTGGTCTCGTCCTCCGTCCTCAGGTCTCGTCGGTTCAGTGTTGGCCGCGCGTGTCGAGAGCGACGCTCGTGGGTCGGGTGGGCAGCGGTTGCCAGTCGACGATCGGCCGTCGGGCCGTCGGGCCGTCGAGCCGTCAGTTGACGTCGACTTCTTTCACGTCGCGGCTGCGTTCTTTCAGGAGTACGCGGTGACCGCAGTAGGGACAGCGGACGCCGCCGTACTCGTCGAGCTGCACGTCGCGTTTGCAGCGGGAGCACTTGTAGCTCATAGGTACGTTGTGGGGTTAGTGGGTGTCGTCGCAGTCGTAGTCGTAGTCGTAGTCGTGTGTCCGTTCAATTCTCAGTTCCGTCCTACGTTAGACGGTTTATTCGTCGTCTTCGGCGAGCGCAGCGCGGATCGAGCGTCGGACCGTGCGGCCGGCTGGGGTCTCTGGGCGGTAGGCACCGCCGGTGAAGACTTCCCCGGTTTCATCGTTCTTCCAGATGCCGGTTCCGACGCGGGTGACGTCGTCGCCGTCGACCTGTGCGTTCTGCATGTCGTCTTCGATCTCGCTGACGCGTCGTCGTGCAACGCGGCCGTAGCGTGCGCCAAAGCGGCCCGCGCTGCCGACTCGTCCTTTATCGGCCATAGTACTGCTGTCTATCCGCAGTAGATTCTTAAACCTGTTGAGTTGGTATTCTCACTGTGCGTCAGTTCGTCCCGGTTGTCGGTGTCGGCCTCGTCGCGGCAGAGTCGGCCTCGTTGCGGCAGAGTCGGTCGCTGTCGCCGTTTAGTCGTCGGAGTCGTCCGCTGCGTGTGTTGCCACGGGCCCGGTGAGCAACTCGCGAAAGACGAGCGCGAGGGCGGCAAACGGTCCCGCTGCAGTCAACGGTGCCGCGAGGAGTCCCGTTCCGACGCCCGTAGCGGTGATTAGTGATCGAAGCGCGAGTCCACTCACCGCGAGCAACGGGATCGCTGCCAGGATCGCGTCGGCGCGCTCGAACATAGCTAATTAGATCTAATTACAGCCGTCCGGATAAAGAACGGACAAGCAGCAGCGCGTGTCACTTCCATCAGATAGTGACAGTACTTGTCTCAACGTGCCATCCCGTTCGCGGCCACGGCTGGAAAACCGACAAATTCGAACGCTACCGGAAGCTACTGGAACTCGCTTTCCGCGAGCACGTCGTTCAGATCCGCACGAATCCGTTCTCCCATCTCCCGGTCTCGGGCAGTCGTCACGACGCGATTTTCCTGTACACTCGAGCCGTCCCGTAGAAGCATGCGAACGTTGCCGCCGTTGTCGGCGCGGGTGACCTTCGCGCGAAGCCCCGACTGTGAGCCCTTGCCGCCGGCATCGATCGGACCGGGAATGACCTTCTTGACGTGTGGATGGCCGGCGACGGTCTGGATTGCACGCATTCCGGTGCGACCGCCGATCAGCGTCGAGTGGCTGCCACCGATCTTCTCCGCGGGCGGGGTTTCGACAACATCGAGCGCGCGGGTTCCGCGTCGCTTGCGGACAGCCTCAACTGGATTCTCGTCCGCGACACGGTAGAAGTCGTGATGGACGTCCGCTCGAATTGCACGGATCACATCTCGCTCCCCGCCGGCGTAGACCTCCTTAGGGCGCTTGCGTCGAATCTCGTCGCCTACGAGTCCGGCAAAGTTCCGCAGTTCGACGGGTTCGTTCTCGCCGTCTTCCGGTGTGGTCGTAATCGTCGTCTCGCCGAGCACCTGATTCTGCTCACCGTCCGGACCTGAGTTCGAGTTCGGGTTCGGGTTCGAACTCGAGTTAGTGTGCGCTGGGTCGTCGTCTGCCCCAAGCATTGTGAGTGTCACCCGATCGCGTGCGACGTCGAGAACGATCGCCTCGGTGTTCTGTTCCCGGCAGATCAGACAGAAGTCCCCGGGTTTTTCGAGCGGCGAGGCACAGTGGCGACACTCCATGCGATGGTGGGGGTTGGCACCGGACGTGTAAAATCCGTCCGCTTTCGAACATGGTGTGGTTTCGGGCCGGGGTGGCTCACGAGTGGGTGGGTAGGTGGATGGGTGAATGGGTGGGTGCGTCCAGAGACCTGGTGTTGGACAAACGACTCCTACCCGAACGCTGAAGACTCAGCCTCGTCTACACTCTGCAGATGCATCGCCGTTCGGTCCTTGCCGCCGCGAGCGCGGTCGCGTCAGTCGGCATAGCCGGCTGTCTCGAGTTCTTCGAGGACAACGGCGAGGATATCACTGATCCGGGTGACATCGAAATCGTCTGGGACGACCTGGTTCGGGACGATCCGGGCACCGAGGACGAACGCGTGTTCGTCTGGGCCGCCGTCAGAAACGTCGGCGATCGGACGCTGAACTACGTCGAAATTCGGGCAACGTTCTTCGACGGAGAAGGCGAGGAACTCGAGAGCGTCATCGAACACGTCGACGAGGACGTCACGTCGGGCGAGGAGTGGTCGTTCGAAGTCGAGTTCCCCCACTTTGGGGAAGCGGCGGCCGAGGTCGAGGCGTACGAACTCGAACCGGTAACGGGGGTATGAGGTGTGGCTGTCGACGGCGTGCTGGCAGCGGTACGTCACGGCGTGGTGGTGGCTGAATCGCGGTCCGATCCACGGTAACTTACGTGGCCATGACTGACACCGACACCGACACCGACACTGGCACCGAGGCGACACGCGACGAAGGCGTCTCGACGCTCGCGAAACAGGGCAGCATCACGTTCGTCGGGAACGTCGTGAACGGCGCGTTCGGCTTCGCGATCGTCATGTTGATGACGCGATACGTGACACCCTCCGTCTACGGATTGTTCGTCCTCGCGACCTCTGTTATCCTCTTCATGCAGGTCTTTGCGAACCTCGGGTTGCCGCTCGCGATCGACTACTTCGTCCCGCAGTACCTGGACGAGGGCGAGCACGGCAAGGCCAAGGGCGTCATCGTGCAGGTGACCGCGACGGTGCTCATCACCTCTGCGCTCGTCGCGTTCGTACTCGCGGCCGGATCGGAGTACATCGGTGACGTCTTTCAGGAGCCGTCGATGCGGATCGCGCTGTTGTTCCTGTCGGTCACCATTCCGATGCTCGCGATCTATAACGTCTTGCTCACCTCCTATTACAGCATCAAGAAGCTCCAGTACCGCGTCATCATGCGCGATCTGGTCCGGCCGATCGTTCGTTTCGGCGTCACGGCCGCCCTCCTGCTCGCCGGCTTTGGCCTCCTCGGCCTCATCGCCGGCTACGTGGTCGGCCTCTTCGTCGCGATCACCGTCGGCGCGGCGCTGTTCACCTACAAGGCCTGGGACCTGCTCACCGTCGACACCGAACTCGTCGCCTCGCGCCCACTGCTCACCTACTCGCTCCCGCTCGCGATGACCAGCGTCGTCTTCGTCCTGATGGGCCACGTCGACTACTTCGTCCTCGGGTTCTTCCTCGACTCCGACGACGTCGGTATCTACCGCGTCGGCTACATGCTCGGCTCCGGGCTGATGATTATCTTCAACTCCCTGTCGCCCGTGTTCAAACCCCTCATCGCCGAAACGCGCGAGGACACCGCCCTCGTCGAGCAACGATTCCGCGTTGCCGCCCGCTGGATCGCTGGCATCACCCTGCCGATCGCAATCATCCTCTCGCTCGGCGCGAGTTCCTACCTCGCAGTGCTCTACACGCCACAGTACGCCGAAGCGAGCCTCGTCGTCGTCCTGCTCTGTGGCGCGTTCCTGTTCAACGTCACCGTCGGCGGCCCCGACGGCTCGCTCCTGCAGGGTATGGGCTACTCGCGGATCGTCTTCGCAAACACGCTCGTCCTCTTCGGCGCGAACTTCCTCGTCTCCATGGCGCTCGTCCCCATCTTCGGCATCGAGGGCGCTGCAATCGGCTCCGCGACTGCCCTCTTCCTCGTCGGCGGCCTCACGATCGCCGAAATCTACTACCTCGACGGCATCCACCTGTTCACCCGCGACTTCGCCAAGATCATCAGCGCTGGTATTCCCGCGACGATTGCAGGAGTTCCGATCGTGGTGCTACTCGAGTCCGATCTGCTTATCGTGGCCCTGTTGCCGGTCGTCGTGGTGAGTGTCTATCTGGCGACGTTGATCGTGACGGATGCGTTCACGGACGAAGATGCCCAGATGATCGGAGAGTTTAGCCCGACGGTCGAGAAGTGGTTGCCGGTGAGTTGAGTCGATTCTGAAGCCTTTCGTTGGACTGGTTGAGCTCGCTGGATTCGCGGGGTTCTCCTACTCTCACTCTCATTCTCACTCTCACCCTCTGTCTCGCCCTTCTTCCGCGTTCTCGTTCGGTAGCGACTCAGTCGTCGACGGATTCCGTATCGGCGTCCATCTCACCGCGCGAATCGCCGTCGAACGCTGCATCTGACTCCCGTCCCTCGCCGATGACGTCTTGTTTCCACGTTCCCAGCCGGAACCAGCCGACGGCGACGACGAACGAGAGCACCATGCCGATCGAGTACGCCCACCAGATACCCTCGATTCCCCAGTCGAGGGCAGCGATGGTGATGCCGAGGCCAGGAATCGTGATCGTCCAGGCGAACGCGAGCACGAGTGCGATGGGAAGCCGGAAGATCCACCGCGAGAGGAACGAGAGGACCATCGCTTCGCGGGTGTTGCCCGCCCCGCGGAACGCCCCCTGGATGACCATCACGCCGGCGAACAGCGCCCAGAAGGGTGCCATGATGCGCAGGAAGAGCACACCTTCGGCGATCACCGCCGGACTGTCGACGAAAATCCCCATGGCCTGTGCGGGGAAGACGAGCAGAATGGCGGCGACGGCGAAAATGAACGCCATCGTTCCCGCAGTCGCGACGCGCGTGACCGTTGCAGCCCGCTCCGGCGTCTTCGCGCCGAGGTTCTGCCCGACGCCGGTCGCCGTCGCGTTGCCGACTGCGCCCGCGACGGCCCAGGTGACGGACATGAGCCGGACCCCGATCCCGTAGGCGGCCGTCGGATTCGCGCCGAATCGGGCGACGAAGCCAGCCATCGCGACGGAGGCGAAACTGCGCGCCCAGCCGTCGATCGTCGACGGATAGCCGATGTCGACGAGTTTGCGCTGGATACTGAGATTCGGACGGAGGTCACCAAGTCTGAGCCGAACGCCGAACCGACCATCGAGGAGAATGAGGACGCCCACGCCGGTCGCGAACGCCCGCGAGATGAACGTCGCGATAGCCGCACCGCGAGTTCCCATCTCGGGGAACGGCCCCCAGCCGAGGATGAAGAACGGGTCGATCACGACGTTAATCCCGGCCGAGACGAAGACGAGCCACATCGCAGTTTTCGTATCTCCTGCACCCTGTAGCGAGGATCGAAATGCGAAAAACAGGAATGTCAGCGGCAGCGTGAGGAAGATGATCTCGATGTACGCGAGTGCCGCGACGAACACCTCGTCGCGCGCCCCGATGAGGATGAGCAGCGGTCGCCGGAAGTAGAGCCCGATCGCCGCGAGGACTGCCGAGACGGTAACCGTCAGCAGAATAGTCTGGCCGACAACCCGGTCTGCCATCCGATCGTCACCCGAGCCGACGTACTGGGAGACAAGCGCGATAGTGGCTGCGGTGATCCCCATGGCTGTCGAGACGAACATCCACGAGAGCGGAAACATGAGCGAGACCGCAGCGACCGAGACGCCACCGTCACCGATCTGGCCGACCCAGAACATGTCCGCGAGATTGTAGACCGTCTGCAGGAGATTCCCGAGGACGAGCGGCCACGCCAGGTGCAACAGCTTCGGCGGGATCGCTCCCGTCGTCATATCCACCCGCTTTCGCTCGTCCTCCGATTCCGTCGCTGACACGTATCGCTCTTGTCCGTGTCTCAGCCGGGGCCGTGAAAAGGGCTCGCTTCCCGTGTGGAGTTGCCGGCTCGGGTGCCAGAAATTTGACTTGACTTGACTTGACTCGAGTCGAGTCGACTCGAGTACGAACGAGCAAACGGACAGCCAACTCGTCTCGAGTACTGATACCGGTGCGTCCTGTGGGGTACCTGAATATTGATAGCCACCGACTGGGAGGTGGCCACCATGACCGCTGCCGACACACTGGACGCGGCGACGATCGACCGAATCGACTCGTTCCTCCGTGAACGCCTCCGAGAGGACGAACTCCCCGGACTGAGCCTCGCCGTCACGGATGGCGACGAACTGCTGTACGCGCAGGGCTACGGCTCGCGTGACCTCGCTGCTAACGATCCAGCGACGCCTGACACCGTCTACGGCATCGGCTCGGTCTCGAAGTCCTTCGCCGCACTCGCCGTCGCGCAACTCGTCGACGCGGGGGAACTCGAGTACGACGATGCCGCGACCGACTATCTCGATATCGACGTTCCCGACGACGTGACGCTCCACCACCTGCTGAGCCACACCTCCGGCTACCCGTCGCTCGCGGCCAGCGAGGCCCTGATCGCGCGCCAGATGGAGGTCGGCGAGTCGAACGTCCCACTCGGCTCGATGGACGATGTCTACGCCCACATCGAAGGTGCACGAGACGAAATCGCGGGCGAACCAGGAGAGCACTGGCAGTACTGCAACTCGGGCTATACGCTCGCCGGCGAAGTCGTCGAAGCCGTCAGCGACGAGTCGTTCACCGACTACGTCGAAGGGGAGATACTCGAGCCGCTCCGAATGGAGCGCTCGACCTACGACGAAGAGACGTACACCAGCTTCGACGATCGGATGACGCCGTACTTCCCAGGCGATGAGGACGATGACGAGGACGCCGACCTCGAACCGGCAGCGCTCCCCATCCGAGAACAGAGCGCGGCCGCCGGGGGCCTGCTCGCACCCGTCACCGACCTCGCATCGTACCTCCGACTGCACCTGAACGGCGGCGTCACAGACACCAGCGAGCGTCTGCTCGGCGAGGACACCCTCTCGCAGTGTTACGGCGCGTACGCTGACACCCCGTCCGGTCCGTACGGCTACGGCTGGCGGACCCGCGAGGTCTGCGGCCACGACCTCATCGGTCACGGCGGCTCAATCGCCGTCTCCACGGCCGCCGTCGGCTTCGCACCCGAACAGGATCTCGGGATCGCCCTGCTCGCCAACGCCTCACCGGGCTACGGCCTCACCGAACTCAGCCAGGCCGTCTTCGCCGCACTGGTCGGCGAGGATCCCAGCGAAATTCCGTTCTTCGCTCGCCGGCAGGTACTCGAGTCCCTCGCGGGCGAGTACGAGACCTACCGCGGGATCAAGGAGGCCGAAGTCGTCGTCGAGAGTGGTGCGCTGCGCCTGCGCGTCGGTGGTCCGATCGAGGAGGGGTCGTGGACGCCGCTGGTGCCGACGGATCTGGAGTCGGGAGAGTTCTACGTTCCGACGGTGTCGGGCGAGCGTCAGCCGGTGCGGTTCGAGGGTGATGGTGTGGGAGCGGCTGATGGTGGTGACGTGAGCCTGTTTATCGACCGCTGGCATCTGCACAAGCAGTAGCGGACTCCGTTCTCTCGCTTTTTCGTCTTGACCCGACCGCTGGTCTCGTATGACCGACTGCTGTGCAACCAACGTAATTTCGCCCGCCGATCGATAGTGACCTGATGAAGAGTAGGATATTAACAGCTGGTTAGTTGGATTATAGTATGTTGTGGAGGACTTTGGCAATCTTGGCGGTCCTGTATACGATTCTCTTCGGGCCGCTCGCAGCCCTCGTCTACTGGGACAGCAAGCGGTCGGGAATTCACGGACCCGCCAAGTGGGCCGGATTCGTGTTCCTCACGGGACTGCTCGGACTCGTGCTGTACATCTCGGACAAAGACGACGAGTTCCACGATCCCGACGATGCAGACCCGTTCTCCCTTCCAGGCACTCCACCAGCGGGTGCGGCAGACAGTGATGACAGCACGGAGGCCGTCGGAACGGACACAGACCACTCGAGTTGAGCGGCGACACGTGTGGGAAACGCACGCCACGCGACCAACCTACGCGCACGCGAGCGCACCGCCCGCGTATCGCACGCACACCCGCGCAGTCTGCCGATTTTGGCGAAAGCGTTATCAAATCCTCAGTCGTAGCCAGCGAGTATGACCGAGACTCGGCCAGTTGGACTCGAGTACACCGCGCCTGATCGAGGGAGTGATCGGCGGTGGAGCTAATTATCACGGAGAAGGACAACGCCGCGCGGCGGATTGCGGACATTTTGTCGGGTGGAACGTACGATTCGAGCCGCGAAAACGGCGTCAACGTCTACGAGTGGGGTGGCAAGCGCTGCGTGGGCCTTTCGGGCCACGTCGTCGGTGTCGACTTCCCGTCCGAATATTCGGACTGGCGGGACGTCGAACCCGTTGAACTCATCGACGCGAGCATCGAGAAGACGGCGACGAAGGAGAACATCGTCGCCACGCTCCGAATTCTTTCGCGGAAGGCAACCCGTGTCACCATCGCGACTGACTACGACCGCGAGGGCGAACTCATCGGGAAGGAAGCCTACGACATCGTCCGCGAGGTCGACGAGGAGGTGCCGATCCGACGCGTGCGTTTCTCCTCGATTACGGAGAACGAGGTGCAGGACGCGTTCGACGAACCGGACGAACTCGACTTCGACCTGGCCGCGGCGGGCGAGGCGCGTCAGATCATCGACCTCGTCTGGGGGGCCGCGCTCACTCGCTTCCTCTCGCTTTCTGCGGGCCAGCTCGGGAACGACTTCATCTCGGTCGGCCGTGTGCAGTCACCGACGCTCAAGCTGATGGTCGACCGCGAGCGCGAGATTGAGGCGTTCGATCCGGAGGACTACTGGGAGCTTGTGGCCGACGTAGCCAAAGGTAGCGAGGCGCAACGCGCCTCGGAAACGTCGAGCGGTGACGAACCGCGAGAGAGCGAGGCGTTCGAGGCCCAGTACTTCTACCGCGACGAGGACGGCAACGAGGCCGAGCGCGTCTGGGAGGAAGCCGTCGCCGAAGATGTCTTCGAGACGCTCTCTCAGCGCGACACGGCGACCGTGGTCGACGTCAACCGGCGCACCCGTACCGACTCGCCGCCCGCACCGTTCAACACGACCCAGTTCATCCGGGCGGCCAGTGCGCTCGGCTACTCCGCAAAGCGCGCCATGTCCATCGCGGAGGACCTCTACACTGCCGGCTACATCACGTACCCCCGAACTGACAACACCGTCTACCCGGACGATCTCGACCCCGAGGAGCTGCTCGACGACTTCGTCGGGCACCCGACGCTTGGCGAGTCTGCCGAGTCGCTCCTCGAGGCCGACGAGATCGAACCCACAGAAGGTGACGAGGAGACGACCGACCACCCGCCAATTCATCCGACCGGCGAGATTCCCTCCCGCGGCGATGTGAGCGACGACGAGTGGGAGGTCTTCGAGCTCGTCGTCCGCCGATTCTACGCGACGGTTGCCGAAGCCGCCATCTGGGAGCACCTCAAAGTCGTCGCCGAGGTCGCAGCCCACCGGCTCAAGGCAAACGGCAAGCGCCTCGACAAAGCCGGCTACCACGACGTCTACCCGTACTTCAGCACCACGGAGAACTACGTCCCCGACGTCTCGGAAGGGGAGGAGATCACGATCACGGACGTCGAACTCGAGGACAAACAGACCCAGCCACCCCGACGGTACGGCCAGTCGCGGCTCATCGAGACCATGGAGGACATGGGCATCGGGACGAAGTCGACTCGCCACGAGACGATTCAGAAGCTCTACGACCGGGGCTACATCGAGAGCGATCCGCCGCGGCCGACCAAGCTCGCGATGGCCGTCGTCGAGGCCGCCGAGAACTACGCTGACCGCGTCGTCTCGGAGGACATGACGGCCCAGCTCGAACAGGACATGGACGCCATCGCCTCGGGCGAGGCCGGACTCGAGGATGTGACCAACGAGTCCCGGGAGATGTTAGAAGAAATCTTCGCAAATCTCGCGGACTCGCGCGACGAGATTGGTGATCACCTCCGGAAATCCCTCAAGGACGACAAACGGCTGGGGCCGTGTCCGGAGTGTGGCGAGGACCTGCTCGTACGCCGGAGTCGCCACGGCTCGTACTTCATCGGCTGTGACGGCTATCCCGACTGTGAGAACACGCTACCGCTGCCCTCGACTGGCAAACCACTCATCCTCGATGAGGAGTGTGAGAAACATGACCTGAACGAGGTCAAGATGCTCGCCGGCCGGCAGACGTTCGTTCACGGCTGTCCACTGTGTAAGGCCGAAGACGCTGGCGAGGGGCCGGTGCTCGGCGACTGCCCAGAATGCGGGGACGAACACGGCGGCGAACTCGCTGTCAAGACACTCCAGAGTGGCTCTCGACTCGTCGGCTGTACGCGTTACCCCGACTGTGAGTACTCGCTGCCGCTGCCCCGCCGCGGCGAGATCGAGGTCACCGAGGAGTACTGCGGCGAGCACGACCTGCCCGAACTCGTGATTCACAGCGGTGACGAGCCGTGGGAACTGGGCTGTCCGATCTGTAACTACCAGGAGTTTCAGGCGCGCGAGAGCGAGAGCGGCTCCGATCTCGAGTCACTGGACGGCGTCGGCGCGAAGACGGTCGAGAAGCTCGCTGCAGCGGGTATCGAGAGTCTCGCCGATCTGACCGAGGCCGACCCCGATTCGATCGCCGAGGATGTCGACGGCGTCAGCGCGGACCGAATCAGAAACTGGCAGGCGAGCGCGTAGGTGACTGGACACCTGCGGCCGCGCTAGTCGTCTGTCTCTGCTTCCTCGACATCCTCGTTTTCTTCGTTTTCAGCACTATCCCCGCTCTCATCGTCCTCGTCTGTGGCCTCACCCTCACTATCCTCGCCGTCCGATCCCTCGCTGTCCGATCCTTCTTCGTCCGACCCCTCGTCGTCTGACTCTTCCCCCTCCGAATCCGTCCCTGACGGCTCCTCTTCGGCATCGTCAGCATCGTCGGCCGCCTCTGTCCGCTCACGGTACTCGTCGATCACCGGCGCAGCACCGTAGTAGATCTGCCTCGGGTTGATGACACCGTTCTCATCCCAGTGTTTCTCCCCGTTCTCGTCGATAACGATAATCACCGGGTAGCCAACCACCTGATAGGTGACGCCGAGTGTCCGTCCCGGATCGTGGCCGAGGTACCAGTTGCCGTCGTGTTCGTCCCACCACTCGCGTAACTCGTCTTCCGATCGGTTCGACGTAACCGAAACGATGGTGACGTCGTCACCGTACTCCTCGTTCAACTGATCGCTCGCCTCACGAAGGTTCGGCATCAGCGCCTGACAGGAGCCACAGCTTGGCGAAAAGAACATGACAACGGTGACGCCGTCGTTTGGCACCTCGATCGTCCCCTCCTCGCTGCCCGTTGCGTCGATCGTCTCGAGTACAATCGGGCCGTCGCTGTCGTCATCTTCGGTGTCTTCGTCACCGCCCGCATCCGCCGCTGGCGGCTCGTCTCCGACGGGGATACCGCGCCAGAGGACGCCGCCAGCGCCGGCAAGAACGCCAAGACTGCCGACGCCAGCGATGAGATCACGCCGACGCATTCGCTCTCACCTCCAGGGGATTTGTGTGCCGGGTGTGTACGACTCGGGGGTGGTCTGTGTCTGTCTCTGTGTCTTGGCAGGAGTCCGTGTATCGGTCTGAACCTAGACATGGACCTGGGTCTGGGTCGAAGCCCGAACACGGAACAGCCCTCGAACCCGAGTCCGACGAATTCGGCAGTGGATTCGGCCACGAAATCGACGGCGAACCAACTCGCGGGTTCGACGCCGAGCCGACTCGAAAGCGACAAACGAATCGGTGCGGGGAACGAGCGTGTCCCAGCGCAGCGGGTCGCCGGGGTATCATACGTGATAGTACGAACTCCAGGAAAATGGGTGCACTGGTTCGCGCGACGAATGCCAGCTACAATCGTCCCGGTGTCTCGCGACTCGCTGGCAGCCTCGTTGAAATCGCTCTCGCTGTTCGCCTCGATTTCAGCAGCAACCTACTCGTTGGACTCGAGTGCCGACTGCGCTGCGCTCACGTAGCTTCCCGTCGCCGTGCCGCCATCGCTTTCCCACTGGAGTTCGCCCTCGCTGTCGATGATACGCGTCGCTGGTGCACTCCGAACGCCGTAGATGTCGAAGAGTGAGTTCTCTTCGTCGATGCCGACCGTCCAGTTGCCGTCGTGTTCGGCCCACCACTCCCCGAGTTCCTCCTCGGTCGGCGTCGCTCCCGAGACGCCGCTGACGACGGAGATAACTGTGAGGTCCTCTCCTCGGCCGACGGTGTACTCGAGTGGGGTGTTGCCATCGTTGTTGCCATCGTCGCCATCGTCATCATCAGTCTCTTCAGCTTCGCTCTCAGCGATCAGTCGCTCGCGTGCGTCCCCGATCGTTTCGAGGAGCCCTTCACTGGTCGGACAGTGGAGTCGGGTGAAGTTGATGAGCAAGATGCCGTCGGTGGGGACCGTCAGCATGCCAGCCTCGCTGCCGGGGCCGTCGACGGTTGGGACGTCTATGGGGAGCGACGGGGTACCGGCGGAGCCGTCGTTGTCGTCGTTGTCGTCAGTCTCGCTCTCGCTCTCATCACCATTGTCTGTCGGCTCGTTCGACTCCAGAACTCCGAGACAGCCCGCAAGCGTCGACAGCCCGAGTCCCGCTGTTCCGGCAGCGAGTTCACGACGCGTCGGCCCCACACCCGTCATCGCCGCGCGAGGCTGTCCGCCCGTGTCGTTTCGATTCGTGCGGCCAACCGACCGGCACTGTCGTCAGTCTGGTTGCTCGGACGCAGCCGTGGATGCATAGCTAGGGACACGTCAGCGATCGACAAAGGATCATGGGTTCAGATCGCAGGGTGGCGTTCTGGGATGAACAGGCACAAACCCTCACGCTTCAGCGCGGAGAGAATGTCAACGATCGGGTGCGTTGGCAACGCAGACGAACGTCTCCCGCCGGTCGATCGCCCGACGAATCGAGAATCCAGCATCCTGTAGCTGCGAGACTGCATCGCCGAGGGAGAACCGCTCCGTCAGCGGCGGGCCGGCGTCCTGATCGCCGGTTGCAGACCAGTCGACTGTGACGAGTCGGCCGCCGGGTTTGAGCACCCGCGCGAGCTCGGCCAGACTCTCGTCGCTTGCGAACTCGTGGTACGTATCGACCGAGAAGGCCGCGTCGAGGCTGTCGGTGGCCAGCGGGAGATCATCAGTCCCAGCGTGGACGGTTTCGACAGTCTCGGGAACGCCCTTCTCGCGGTAGAACTCGTGCATCTCGTCCTGGATGTCGATCGCATAGAGTGTGTCCACGTGTGGCGCGACATCGTCCGCGTAGAACCCCGTTCCGCTGCCGAGGTCGGCAACGGCGTGCTCGCCGCGCGGGTCGAGCAAGAAAAGGAGTTCCTCGCGTGAACACCAGCGGTAGCGACTCGCGTCCTCGAGTGCAGGTGCGCGCTCGGGGTCGAAGGTGTGAAAACCCATAGCTCTCGTTCGCGGTTGAAGGGTATGATTGCTGTGGCGCGGCACAATACGGCACAGTACGCCACAGTACGCCACAGTACGCCACAGCACGCCACAGCACGCCACAGTACGCCACAGTACGCCACAGTACGCCACAGCACGCCACAGCACGCCACAGCACGCCACAGCACGCCACAGCACGCCACAGCACGCCACAGCACGCCACAGCACGCCACAGCACGGCACGGAGTCGTATTCGGTGGCCGTAGGTAGCCGACGGGGCGAGCGCTCACTCTCGCTCGTCGAGGTTCACTGTAATCGTCCTCGTCTGCAGGTACGAGTCGAGCGCCTCGAGTCCCTTCTCGCGGCCGATTCCACTCGCTTTCACCCCACCGAACGGTGTCTCGACCGATCCGCCGAACCACTCGTTGACGTACACGTTGCCAGCCTCGATCCGGCGCGCCATCGACAGCGCCTGCTTTACGTCGTTCGAGAAGACGCCGCCAGTCAGACCGAAGTCGACGTCGTTCGCGATTTCGATCGCCTCTTCGCGGTCGGCGAACGGAATCACCGTTAGAACAGGGCCGAAGATCTCCTCCTGCGCAAGTCGGGATTGTGGGTCGACATCGGTGAAGATCGTCGGCTCGACGAAGTAGCCGTCGCCCTCGAGTGGCTCGCCACCCGCCGCGAGTGTGGCGTCCGAGTCGCGTCCCGCGTCGATGTACTCGAGTACGGACTCGTAGTGAGCCTCGTGGTTGAGCGGGCCCATGTCGGGGTCGTCGACGCCGGGGCCGAGCTCGGTGGATTCGGCGCGGGCGACGAGGCGGTCGACGACCTCGTCGTAGACGGATTCGTGGACGAGCGCGCGGTCGGTTGCCGAACAGATCTGGCCGGCGTTGGTGAAGATGCCAGTCCCGATCCAGAAGGCGGCCTCGTCGAGGTCGGCGTCGGGCATCACGATGGCTGGGTTCTTTCCGCCGAGTTCGAGCGTGACGGGGGTGATGGTCTTCGCGGCGGACTCCATGACGGCCTGGCCGGTGGCGACGCTGCCGGTGAACGTGAGCGCGTCGACGTCGTCGTGTGCGGAGAGGGCTGCGCCGGGTTCACTGCCGCCGGGGACGACGTTGAACACGCCGTCCGGCAGACCGGCCTCACGGCACAGTTCGGCGAGGTGGAGGGCCGAAAGCGGTGTTGTGGGGGCGGGCTTTGCGACGACGGTGTTGCCCGCGACGATGGCTGGCGCGACGCCGCGGGCGGTCAGGTTCAGCGGGAAGTTCCACGGGATGATCTGGCCGCTGACGCCGTAGGGCTCGCGAGAGGTGACGATGAGCGAGTCCTCGTCAGTTGGGACCTGGTTGCCCTCGAGTTTGTCCGCGGCACCGGCGTAGTACTCGAAGAACCGGGCCGCACCCTCGACATCACTGCGAGCCTGGGTGAGCGGCTTGCCCTGATCGTAGCTCTCGAGGTGTGCGAGGTCGTCGGCGTTGTCGCGGATGGTGTCCGCGATGCGGGTTGCGATCCGTCCGCGTTCGTCGGGGGCGGTCGAGCGCCACTCGGGGGCTGCCTCGCGAGCGACTGCAACGGCCTGGTCGACATCGTCGGCGCTGGCCGCGTCGAGCGTGGTGATCGGCTCGCCGGTCGCGGGATCGGTGGTCGTGAACTGGTCGTCGCCCGCCGAGCGGACGAACTCGCCGTCGATGTGCGGGCCGTAGCTGTCGTACAGGATTGAATCGGGTGTTGGTGCCATGGGTGTCGTATGGGGTTGACTCGTTGCGGGTCGCCGTGCCCGTCGAGTCGTCGTCTCTAGGATGGGTGACCGGTTACATAATTGCTGGTGTCCGGTTCTGGAGGTGTTAACCACACCTGTTTTCATTTCTGGTTCGAATTCGTGTGGTGATACCTAGTGGAGTTACGTTAAATGAATGATTAGTCTCGCTTCAACCCTTGTTTCTCATCGTTCGTCTCTCGTGATGGAAGTGATCCATCTCACAGAGACTCTTCTGTGACAGTGCCGTTGGAGTAGTGAACCGGGCGCTCTTCGTGCAAGGCGGCGCAGCCCGGCTCGGGATCACTGGTTGAATAGCCACAGCCTCGGAACTCGTCGTCGAGGTACCGTTCGGTCCGCATCGCATCTGCTGCATCAGGATACGGGGCGTCGAACTCGACGCTGTAGATGATTCGGCCGGGGCACTCGTCGGATTCGGTCGTCGTATTGTGCGTGTCGACCCATACCCGATACGCCGCGACGGTTGCATCCTCCGGTGTGGTCCGGCGTATTTCGGCCGACACCTCGGTGTCTATCGAGGTGTCGTTGATTGTTCCGACCCACACCCCACTGCTGCTCGATTTCGAGTATGCAGACACCTCATCGTGACACCCTGCCTCGAGAATTTCGACGGACTCAATCTCGGGGTCCGGTGGTGTCTCGTCCAGAATCGACAGTCCGCCGACAGCGAGCGCGCCGAGGGCGAAACTACCGACGATCGCGACACCCAGTAGGAAGGGCAGTGGAACAGATCCGCCCCATCTGGATAGCCTCGATTCTGTGGGACCATCCCAGTCGGTTTCGTGTGTATTTTCTTTCTTCCCGGAACCGTTCATTGTGTTACTGGTCTTCGTAGGAAATGAAAAGGCTGCTGTTTAGTTCTTGGTCTGAGTAGTATGCGGTTTTCTTGGTGATGACCGCACCAACCCTACACAGTACCGTCTTGCAGTCACACGTGGACAAACAGTACTCGAGTGCTCGCGAATGTTGTACCGATGAGAGACGTAGGGAAGGACTGAATTCTCAGTCTGAGCGGTAGATATAAGTCACCACGAGTCAACAATTAGAACGGAAGCCAGCCAGTAAGGGTACGAAAACCCCGGATGGTGATGACATCCGAGGCATGGCTTCCAAGCGGTCAGCTTGCAGCCATGATTGCATACGTTCTACCGGGATATAAACGTCCCGCACGACCACGGAATCGCCATACCTCGTCTCCGTCGCAGACAGTGCTGACTGTCCAGTTCGACGTGTCCAACGTGCTTGTGGGTGAGACTGATGTGTGAGCAGTCGGACGCGGACGACGATACCACCACTACCACCGCCACCGCAACTGCCAGCGACGGCAACACCAACGCCGACACTGATCCACCCGACACGCTCACCCCCTGCCCGCGCTGCCAGACGCCAGTTACCACCGTCAGCGCTATCGGCCCTACCGACGCCATCGCCGGCCCCTGCGGCTGTCGTGTCGCGCCCGGGTTACTCGCTCGGAAGCGAGAGGAGCGACGGAAGCGACGTAACAGACGAGAGCGACGCCACAACCGGAGCCAGCAGGATCAACACAACCAACACGACCAACGGGACCAACGGGACTAGCGAGTCACCCGCTACGAGACCAAATACCGCAAGGGTACTCGAGTCCCGTCGGTCAGCCGGACTCTCGGGTGTGGCGACAGTCTCCGGTCCCCGGAACCACCACAATTCGGGACCGCCTTCGCATCACCACCTACCACCACCACGCCCACCCTACTCCGTCGATACTGTATCGACGGTGGGAGTCCGGTCCGAAACCGGGACGCGAGTGTGCTTCGGATTCGTTCTCGCTGCAGTGGTGAAACTATAGTCGCCACTCAACGTCAGTGCACACCCAATCGAACGATGGCAGCGCGGTTCGGAGCGAGCGCGGTTCGGAGCGAGCGCGGTTCGGAGCGAGCGCGGTTCGGAGCGAGCGCGGTTCGGAGCGAGCGCGGTTCGGAGCGAGCGCGGTTCGGAGCGAGCGCGGTTCGGAGCGAGCGCGGTTCGGAGCGAGCGCGGTTCGGAGCGAGCGCGGTTCGGAGCGAGCGCGGTTCGGAGCGAGCGCGGTTCGGAACGAACGAAGTGAGTGAGAACCGCGGACAGCGAGCGGGGAACAACGTGACCCGCGAGCGAACGAAGTGAGTGAGAACCGCGGACAGCGAGCGGGGAACAACGTGACCCGCGAGCAAACGAAGTGAGTGAGAACCGCGGACGTGCGATTGGTGTGTAAACAGTTGCAGTTGGTACTATACTGACGACCGTTCTTGCCAGGTGTACTCGAGTCGCAACAGCCCCAGGCCAGCAGGTTGGTCACGGTTCGTTGAGGTACGAGAGGAGAATCGACACGGAAACCAGGCTGTTCCGCTTCGCCGAGGTCGCTGTCCTTTTCACATTTTCCCACCTACTAAACTCGACTACACGTGCTTACTCTCGCAGGAACACTCCTGGCGGGCGTCGTCTTCGGCATCGCCCTCGCAGCCCCGCCAGGGCCGATGAACGCCATCATCGCCGAGGAGAGCGTCGTCCGCGGCTGGGCCGCCGGCTTCTGGGCCGGCCTCGGGGCCATGCTCGCCGACGTGCTCTTCTTCGTCCTCGTGCTCGCTGGCGTCGTCACCGTCATCGACCAGTACCCCGCTATCAGACCCGCACTCTACCTCGTCGGTGGTGTCCTCATGTGCTACTTTGCCGTCGGCGCGATCGAGGAAGCCAGAGCCGCCACCTCGTTCACCGACGGCGGCACCACCACGGCCAAGGGCTTCCGGAAGACGTTCGCCCTCTCGCTGACCAACCCCTACCAGCTTGGCTTCTGGCTTACCGTCGGTGTCGGACTCCTCCAGCCCGGCAGCCTCGATATCTTCGCCCACGTCCCCGCACTCGACTCCGTCCTCGCGGGAACGCTCGTCGTCCAGACCGGCTCGCCCGCACTCTTGCTCGGCTTCTTCGGCGGTATCGCGGTCTGGATCGTCGCCTACCCCGCCGGATTGGTCGCGGCGGGTCGTCGAGTCGACGCCCTCGCGCCGACGATCGCAGCGCTCAGCGCGGTCGTACTGGCGGGCTTCGGTGCGCTCTTTCTCGGTATCGGGGCGATGAGTTTCGTTTGATCGGCAGACGCTGCCCTGTGATGCGAGTCGATCGGTGCTGGCCCAACAGTCACCACTCACCACTCAACAGTCGGTGATCGATCCCATCCAGGTTCCGAGGGTACCGGACTCGGTGATTCGTACTTCGGTGCTCGTGCAGTCGGTGTCCAGTCGGTTCGTCACCGAGGTCGTCACCCACTCCTGCTCGTCGGCGAACCGTGTTCGGAGTGTGTAGGCTGTAGGCTCGCCATCGGTTCCGTCGACGACGGCGGCAACCGTCTCCCCACCAGGCGTCTCGTCTGTTCGCCCCGCAACGGTAACCGTGTCTGCGACGAACGGATCGCCGTCCCGATGCATGTCGACCTCGACCGTGTGCTGCTGGCTATCGAGGTTTCGGACAGCGACGGCGTCGAGGCCACGGGCTCGGCGTCCGCCGATCGTGCACTACACCCTGCTCCCAGCACTCCTAGCCCGCTTACTGCTGTCGTGAGTACAGCGCGTCTATGCATCGACTGCGCTATACTACCGAATACATTGTATAAAATCAATAGGTTTGGGCGGCGTTACGAGGGTCTCTGACAGTGTCACAGGTGAAGCAACGAAACCGGGGCTGCAGCCGTCGTGCGCTGTGGACTCAGTCGCCCATCCCGGCAATTTCGTCTTCGAGCCACTCGCTGAACCACTTCACGCGCTTCAGTCGCTGATGGGCGATGCCTTCGGCGGTCTCACTCTCGACGCGTGAGGCCGCATTGTAGCCGCGCTCGAGGACCCGTTCGACCATTTCGTCCGAGTCCATGTGTGTTCGGGCCTCATAGCCCATCCGAAGCAACATCAGGGCCGTGCCGTTCGCACCGACCTTGTCGAGCAGATCAGCCTCGATCAGACACTGCGTCTCGAGTGCCACGTCGCTCAGGTCTCCCTGATAGGAGTGTTGTTCGACGGCACGAGACACCTGCTGGATGAACGATTCGGGGTAGTCACCGCGCGATTCTAGGTACTCACGGGCGACGCGGGCACCGGCTTCGGCGTGGAGTTCCTGGTCGGTCTCGAGTTTCGCCACGTCGTGAAAGAGGGCGGCGACGCGGGTGACGTCGACGTCCGCGCCCTCCTGCTGGGCGATCTCGGTGGCGAGTTCGACCACGTTGAGGATGTGGTTGTGTCGGTACTCGGCGGAGTGCCACGGATACCACCGCATCCTGCCACCTTCCTCTTCTTTTTCGACGCTGGCAGCGAGGTACTCGAAGACGAACTGTTTCATCTCCTCGAACTCTGCATCGGTAACCCTGCGTTCTTTTATTTCGACGCCCACGAGAGATCCCTCCGCAAGAGACGAACGATAGTCATTGACAGAATGTTCGGTCGTTTCGCTCTTTAGCCTTTGGTTCGGGAGAGAGACACATTCGCAGACGAGTGTGTGATCGAACAGTACCTGTTCGCTTCGCTGGTGACAAGTACTCCCCCGCTGCGTCTCTTTCGTCTCCACCGTTTCTCCAGCTACCTTTTTTCATCTGCGTAGGGGTGAAAGAATTCCCGTAGCGGTTACTTCTCGACAAACACAGCCACAACAGTCACGGCAATTGATTGTTCCATTGAAAATAGTAACTAGAAATATCCAATAATTATATCAGTACGTTCGTTATTGGACTCTTATGTATTCACAAGATGTGAAATACTAAATATCGTAGGTGAAGCAGTGGAATGGTGCCATACACGCTGTGTGCGTGGTGGAACGAACACAATCAAAGACAACTACCAAATGACAGACAGACGAGAACAATGGACGGCCATCCTGTTCACGGCCCTCATGGTGCTTTCGCTCGTTGCGATCGCAGGCACCGGCCTGGCAGGCAGTGCGGCCGCAGCCGATGGAATCGACACACAAGCAGTCGACGATGAGACACCAGCAACGATCGACCCCGAACTTGAGGAGGCGACCGGAACTGAGCAAGTGTATATCGTCCTCGATCAGTACGAGGGCGACCTGAGTGACGATCGCGACCGCGCGATCGCCCAACTCCAAGAGCACGCCGAGACGTCGCAGGCGTCCGTCACGGCATCTCTCGACACGATGGCGAACGTGGACGTGGTCAACGACTACTGGATCACGAACGCAGTTCGCGCCGAAGTCGACGCGTCGGAAGTCGACACGGCTGAACTCGCCTCGATCGAGGGCGTCCAGTCGGTCGAGCTCCGCCCGGACTACGAAGTGCCGGAGCCGGAACCATCCGTCGAGCCAGCCGTTGAACCTGACGAAGACGACTACACGTACGGTCTCGATCAGGTCAACGCCTCCGAGACCTGGGCTGACTTTAACACCCAGGGAGAGAACGTGAAGGTCGCAGTGCTCGACACTGGCTTCGACATCGATCACCAGGATCTGGACCTCTACACCGAGGATGCAGATGACCCGACCTACCCAGGTGGCTGGGTCGAGATTGACGAGGACGGTGACCCAGTCGAGGGCTCCGAGCCATACGACACGCACTATCACGGCACGCACGTCGGTGGCACGGTTGGTGCAGCCGCACCGGCTGACGACGATACGCCGGCCTACGGTGTCGCGCCGAACGTCGACCTGCAGCACGGCCTCGTGCTGCCGGACGGTTCGGGCGCAGACTCCGACACCATCGCTGGCTTCGAGTACGTCGTCGAAGAGATGGACTCCGACGTGGTCAGCATGAGCTTCGGCGCTGGCTGTGGCCTCTTCGGTCCAGTGTACGAAGACGCCTGGATTCCCGCAATCCAGAACGCCAACGACATGGACGTCGTCACGGTCACCTCCTCGGGTAACTCCGGCGAGGGCTGTGTCGGCTCGCCAGCGAACACCTACGACTCGTTCAGCATCGGTGCCTCGAACGAAGCCGGCGATATTACCGACTTCTCCAGCGGTAACACCATCGAAGCCCACAACTGGGACAACCCCGACCCAGAGTGGCCCGACGAGTGGATCAAGCCAGACGTCTCCGCACCCGGCGAAGACGTCCTGAGCGCGATGCCAGACGACGAGTACGACTACCTTTCGGGTACGTCGATGTCCGCACCGCACGTCTCCGGCGTGATCGCCCTCATGCTCTCTGCCAACGACGACCTCACGCAGGAGGAAATCGAGGAGACCCTCGAGGAGACCGCCTGGAAGCCTGACGGCGAACCCGACGAAAAGGACGTTCGCTACGGCCACGGCATCGTCGACGCTTACGCCGCTGTCGACGAAGTTGCTGCGGGTGCACTCGAGTACGAACTCGGTGACGTCGACCAGGACGGCGATGTAACGGTCCAGGACGTGCAGCTAACCCAGCAGTACCTCCAGGATATGGATCCTGAGCCGTTCGCCGAGGACCTCGCAGACATGAACCGCGACGGTGAGGTCACGACGGA
The DNA here is from genome assembly GCF_000025625.1 of Natrialba magadii ATCC 43099. NCBI lineage: Archaea > Methanobacteriati > Methanobacteriota > Halobacteria > Halobacteriales > Natrialbaceae > Natrialba > Natrialba magadii. The sequence goes on from NC_013922.1 coordinate 2,529,725, forward strand.
CGACCTGAGCCTGCTCCAGCAGAAGGTACAGGGCATGCTCGACGAGGGTGAGATCGACATTACGGGACTCGACGTGCCCGACGAAGTCGACGATGGTGAGATGTTCGACGTCACCGTCGACCTCGAAAACCTCGGTGAGGAGGGTGCTGTCCAGGAAGTTGACCTCTTCCTTGGCGACGACGATGAGCCGGTCGACACCGAAGTCGTCGACATGGCAGCACCCGGCGTCGACGACCCGATTGACCACCCAGCAGAGACGACGATCACGTTCGAACTCGACGCGGGTGACCTCGACGGCGGTGACCACACTATCACCGTCGAAACCGAGGACGCGGACGCGAGCGACACGGTCACAGTCCTTGCGTCGAACTTCGAACTCTCGAACCTCGACGCACCCGATGAAGCCGACCGCGGTGACGAGATTACCGTCAGCGCGGACGTCACGAACACGGGCAACGTCGATGACACCCAGTCCGTCGAGTACCGCTTCGACGACCTCGGCGACGCACTGGACACACAGAACGTCACGCTCGAACCCGACGAGAACGCGACAGTCTCCTTCGATGTCGACACAGAGAACGTCACTGAAGGAACCTACGACCACGGTGTCTTCACCGAGGATGACGAGGCAACCGCCGCGATCGACATCCTCGAACCGTTCTTCAGCGTCGACCTCACTGACGCGCCCGAGGAACTCGCACCGGGCGACTCCTACAGCGTCAACGCAACCGTCGAAAACACCGGCGACGCGTCGGACGAACAGACAATCGCCTACGAACTCGGCGACGGCGGCGGCGACGTTGCCGTCGTCGACGTCGCAGCCGACACGAGCCAGGGCGACGCCGTTGCCAGCGTGCTCGACGAGCGACTCAACAACGACACCTACGATGTCGACATGGTCGTCGCAGACGACCTGCTCGACGAGATGGACGACTACGACACGTTCGTCGTCCAGCGACTCGGTAGCGACACACTCGCCGAGGACTTCCTCGACGAACTCGAGAGCGCCCAGAGTGCGGTCTATCTCGACTCCCACCAGGGTGGCTCCGCAGAAGCCTACGCAGACGGTATCTACCGCCTGAATAACGTCCGTGAGGACCCCGAAGAACGCGACTCTGAGGGAATCGGAACCTCGAGCGATCCGGTAACGATCGACATCGAACAGAACCACCCAATCTTCACGGGTGTCGGTGACGCCGGCGACGAGGTTGAGATGTTCACCGGCACCACAACCTGGGGGAGCTGGTTCGACGACTACAGCGGTACCACGCTTGCGGATGCCGACTTCGGCGACGGCTACGCCGGCCCGTCGGTTGCCGTCAGCGACGACGGCAGCGAACTGCTGCTCACGGCGACCGCACGCGACTTCTTCACCGACGAAGAGGACTTCACCGAGGAAGCGAACCAGTTGCTCGCGAACTCCGTCGAATTCACCACGACGGGAAGCGTGACCGCAGATGCAGAAACCGCTGACAGCTCGTCTGTCGTCCACCTCGAACCGGGCGAGAGCGAGGACCTGACGTTCTCCGACGTCGTGCCGGAGGACACCGAAGCGGGTGACGCAAGCCACATCGTTGCCAGCGAGGACGAACAGGACTTCGCCCCGGTCACGATCACCGGCGACGAAGCGAACTGGAACGTCAAGGGAACGGTCTCCGACGACGCTACCGACGAACCGATCGAAAACGCTAGCGTCGAACTCGAAGCCGACAACGAAACGTACACGAACGTGACCGACGCTGACGGCGAGTTCGGTCTCGCCGACGTGCCTGCTGGCGAACACGACCTCACGGTCGACGCCGAAGGCTACGCGAGCCACACTGACGCCGTCCACGTTCCCGAGAACGACACCGCCACGGTCGACGTTTCCCTGGAGCAGGCTGCAGGAGCGATCAGCGGCGACGTGATGGCAAGTGACGACGACGCACCAGTCGAGAACGCAACCATCGTCGCCGAGAACGACGACGGCGATGTCCACGAGGCAACGACCGACGAGAACGGCTCGTACGAACTCGACGGCGTCTCGGCAGGCACGTACGTCGTCAACGTCGTCGACACACCACCGGGCTACGAACTCGACGAGATCGTTTCCGTCGCACCCGGCGAACACGTCGACGATGTCGACTTCGTCGTCGACCGCACCGCCGGTTCGATCGAAGGCACCGTCACGAACGCCGCTGGCGTCCCAATCGCTGACGCGAACGTGATTGACGCCGACGACGGCGCGTTCAACGTGACGACCGCCGAGGACGGCTCCTACGAAATCGAGGACGTCACGCCCGGCACGAACGCGCTCCGCGCGGTCGCTGATGGCTACGACGACTCGAACGTCGAGTTCGTCGACGTTGAGACCGGCGAGACGACGACCGCGAACCTCACGCTCGGCACCTACTTCGAGGTCGACGACCTCGCAGCACCTGACACCGCCGAGCAGGGTGAGGAGATCACCGTCAACGCGACGGTCACCAACACCGGCGAGCAGGAAGACACCCGAACGGCGTTCTACTTCCCGCCGGGCACTGACTTCGGCACTGACGTCATCGACTACCAGCCTGAACTGGCCGAGACGGTCACACTCGAGGGCGGCGAGTCGACGACGGTCGAATTCACCTACGAAATTCCGGCAGACGATGAGTCGGGCGAGTACGAACACGGTATCTCGGCTGACGAGGTCGAGTCGACGACGATCACGATCGAGGCTGCTGACGACGGTGACGCCAGTATCGCCCACGACGTGACCGACGTCGCTGGACCGAACGCGAATCAGCTGGGCGCTGCTCCTGCCTGATTCCGGAGTCACGCAGTCACCACAACCTACCGACTTTTTTGACGCTGGCTGTGTCCGACCGCCGCATGTGTGTACACGCTGAATAGCGCCTCCTGTCTCTCACGGCCACCAGTGCCACTCTCACGAACGCTGAACAGTCCGATCACACAACCTCCAGAAACTTCCGTTAAAGTCAAACATGCGGCCACGGAAAGGACGGGTATGAGCAGCGAACAGGACGAGGAGTCGCAGTCACAGCCACAATCGCACGGTCAAGGCGAGGGACGGTCGATCCGCTGTCTCGTCGCCAAAGTGGGTCTCGACGGCCACGACCGCGGCGCACACGTTATTTCACGGGCCTTCCGCGACGCCGGCTTCGAGGTCATCTACTCGGGGCTGCACAAGGCCCCCGACGATATCGTCCAGGCTGCAGTCCAGGAGGACGTCGACGTTCTCGGCATCTCGATTCTCTCGGGCGCACACGACACCCTCGTCCCGAAGATTATGGACGGACTCGAGGAGTACGGCGCACGCGAGGATACGCTCGTCCTCGTCGGTGGCGTCATCCCCGAGGAAGATCGGCCAGAACTCAAAGAAGAGGGCGTCGCCGCCATCTTCGGTCCCGGGACCTCGATCGAAGAGACTATCGAGTTCGTCCGCGAGAACGCACCTGAGCGATGAACGCGGACGATCAAGATCTCTTGGACGCCCTTCTCGAGGGGCACCACCGTGCGCTCGCACGAACAATTTCGAAGATCGAGAATCGTGCGCCAGGCTACCGCAACCTGGTATCCGAACTGTACGCGCACACGGGTAACGCCGACGTGATCGGAATTACCGGCAGCCCTGGCGCGGGCAAGTCGACGCTGGTGGACAAACTCGCCGAAACCTACCGCGAGCGCGGCGAAACGGTCGGGATCATCGCGATCGATCCCTCCTCACCGTTCACCGGCGGGGCCGTTCTCGGAGACCGCATCCGGATGGCCTCGACGATCGGCGATATGGACGTCTTCGTCCGGTCGATGAGCGCCCGCGGCACGCTCGGCGGACTCTCGACGGCGACTGCGGACGCGGTCAAGGCGATGGACGCCTTCGGCAAGGACAAGATCATCATCGAGACCGTCGGCGCGGGCCAGAACGAGGTCGACATCGTCCGCACGGCGGACACCGTCGCCGTGCTCGTCCCGCCGGGATCGGGCGACTCCGTCCAGACGCTGAAAGCCGGTATCCTCGAAATCGCAGACGTATTTGTCGTGAACAAGGCCGATCGCGACGGTGCGGACCGAACCGTCCAGGAACTCCGGGAAATGCTCCACATCGGGGCGGACGTCGGCTTTGGCGGGTCGGGTCACCACGGTGCGGATGCGATGGCTGGTGCTGGGGGTACCAGCACCGACGACACCGACACCGACGCCGACACTGACGCCGACACTGACGCCGACAGCGACGAACCCGACGACTGGACACCACCTATCGTCGAAACCGTTGCGACGAAGGGAACCGGTGTCGACACCTTCATCGACGAACTCGCCGCCCACAAATCGTTCCTCGTCGACTCCGGCACTCACGCCGAAAAAGTCCGCCAGCGCTACGCCGAGGAGATCCGCACCCTCCTTCGCGAGGACGTCAATGCGTTGCTCGAGAGCGAACTCGAGTCCGCCGGCGGCGTCGATGAGTTGGCCGAGGCGGTTCGGACGGGCGAGACCGACCCGTACGCGATTGCAGACGACGTGCTGACGCCGGTCGCGGACTGCCTCTCCGAGGCAGAGATCGAGGCTGTGCAGGCGGAACTCAATTCACAGTAACCCGGCCCTGCCGGCCTCAGTGCCACTCCGGACTCCGGGGCCACTGCATGGCATCCAGACAGTGTGAGACAACCCCAGTTCTAAGAGCGTTCCCGCCGTACCCTCTCTCGTATGAAAGCCCGAACAGTCCTCGGTACGGCCCTTGGAACCGTCGGCGCGGCGATCGTCGGTAATCGCCTTCTCAAACGCCGCGCTGGCGACCTCGAAAACCCCTTCACTGGTGTCGAACGAACCCACCGCTGGCGTGGCATCGAAGTCGCCTACACCGTCGCTGGCGATCCCAACGACCCCGACATGTTGCTCTGCCATGGGGTCCACGCCGGTGCGAGCAGTCACGAGTTCAGGGCTGTTTTTGAGCGACTCGCCGAGGAGTACCACGTCTACGCCGTCGATCTCCCTGGTTTCGGACGCACGGACCGGCCGCCGCTGGTCTACTCGCCCACGCTCTACGCCGAATTCATCCGAGACTTTGCGAACGACGTCACCGATGAGCCAATCCTCGCGGCATCCTCGCTCACCGGCTCGTTCGCCGTGCAGGCAGCAGACGAGGCGGATATCTCGGAACTCGTCCTGATCTGTCCAACCGACGACACCGGCGCGACGCGGCCCTGGGTCCAGCGTCTGCTTCGCACTCCCGTCGTCGGGACAACGCTGTTCAACGTGCTCGCCAGCAAACCCTCGATTCGCTACTTCTACGACCGCGACGGCTACTACGATCCTGACCGGCTCGACGAGTCCGCCGTCGAGTACGCCTGGCGTAGCGCCCACCAGCCGGGAGCGCGGTACGCGCCGGCGTCGTTCGCGGCAGGGATGCTCGATCCTGGGGCTGGCAGTGAGCGCGTCGAATCCGAAGAGCGCCACGATGCCGAGCATACCCTCGACGAGTTCGATCTCGCCACCGAACTTGCAGCGCTCGACGTGCCGACGACGCTCATCTGGGGCCGTGACGCCGAACTCGTCCCGCTGCGTGATGGCCGGGATCTGGCCGAAGCAGCGGACCTCGATCTGGTCGTCATCGATTACGCGACGCAGTTACCCCACGCCGAACATCCCGACGAGTTCGTCGCGTATCTCACGGCGGAGCTACTCGAGGGCGGGGCGGACGATGCAGATATCGACATCGGCGATCGATAGTCGGGCTGGCCTGTTTCAGAATCAGAGTGGGGGGAGATTACGGCCAGGTTAGATCAAATCAAACTAGCCCAGTGCAGTTCAGAAGAGGGGGTCGGGGACGGCTGGCGGCGTCCGTTTGTGTTCGCTCTCCTCGTACATCGTTTCGACGTGTGAGACGTCCGCGACCGTCGTGTCGGTGAGTCGTGCGACGACCGACTTCGGAAGGTTTCCATCGACCGAAAGCGCGAGCACCGCGTCGAGCGTGTCGTAGCCGAGACCGAGTTCCTCCTCGTCGCTTTCGTAGTCGACCATGCCGCCGGTCGGCGTCTTCTGGACGACATCTTCCGAAGCGCCGAGGTGAGCCGCCACCTGCCGCACCTGCTGTTTGTAGAGGTTCCCGAGCGGGTTGCAGTCGACGCCACCGTCGCCGTACTTCGTGACGTACCCCGTCGCGAGTTCGGCGCGGTTACCGGTTCCGAGCACGATCCGATTCTCACGGTTGGCGATCAGGTACGTGATCGTCATCCGCACGCGAGCGCTCGTGTTGCCGACGTACCGACCTTCCCAGCGGTCCTCCGATTTGTTCTGGTTCTCGGCGTCGGCGAGCTCGAGTATCTCGTCCATGATCGGGTCGATCTCGATTACGTCGTACTCGATTCCAAGCTCTTCGGCGACCCGTTCGGCGTCGCTCATGTTTGTGTCTTCGTTGACTGCCTTCGGGAGCGTGATCGCGTGGACGTTGTCAGCACCGAGTGCCTCGACGGCCAGGTAAGCCATCGTCGTGCTGTCGATACCACCAGAGAGAGCGATTTCGGCCCCATTAGCACCCGCAGCGTCGACGCGGTCTCGAATGAAATTGGTGAGATGATCGACCTGTGCTTCGAGTTCGTCGGCGTCGAATCGGAGATCAAGCGGGTCGATGTGGTCCTGAGTCTGCTCGTGGAGATTGGCCATGTGAACGACCGTGTTAGCGGTAGCTATGGGAAAAAGTCGTCTGCCTTCGTACGCACCGTCTCTGGACGATGCGGACAGACTGGGGCTGGTCCTCCTGCGGACTGCGGACTGCGGACTGCGGACTGCGGACTGCGGACTGCGGACTGCGGACTGCGGACTGCGGACTGCGGACTGCGGACTGCGGACTGCGGACTGCGGACTGCGGACTGCGGACTGCGGACTGCGGACTGCGGACTGCGGACTGCGGACAACCCGCAGACCGCCTGCCGGATCAGACCGACGTAAAGCCGATGACGCGCTCGTCCGTCGTCTCCGAGCGAGTAATATCGAGTGCAACCGTCTGGCCGGTCTCGACCTCGTCGGGATCGCGGTCGACGATCTGTCCGGTGACGCGAACCGGGCCGAAGTCGACGATGGCGGTCGCGTAGGGTGCGTCGTCCTCGAAGGCGGGCGTTGGGACGTGCGTGACGGTGAAGGTCGCGATTTCGCCGGTGTCAGGAAGGGGCTGTTCGGTGAGATCCGCCGAACCGCATTCCGGACAGAGCCGGCGTGGCGGCAGCGAGGTGTGCCCCTCGGGACACTCGAGGTAGTAGGCCTCGCCGTCTTCGGCGGCGTCGAGCCAGTCGTCGAAGCCGGCGTCGCGGACGGTGTCTGTGTCTGCGTCTGTATTACTCATTACTCCATCACCTCCAGTACGTGAACCGTCGCACTGGCGACCGTTCCACCCGCGTTGTGGGCGAGACCAGTCGTCGCATCTGCGACGTGCTCGCTGTTCGGGTGCGTCCCCGCCAGTAGCTTCGTGACCTCGGCAATCTGTGACGCGCCGGTCGCACCGACCGGGTGGCCCTTCGCCTTGAGCCCGCCCGAGAGGTTGATCGGAACGTCGCCGTCTGCGGTCGTCCGCCCGTCGCGGGCAGCCGAGATTCCCTCGCCGATCTGGGCGAGATCGAGCGCCTCGATGGCGAGCACTTCGGCGATCGTAAAGCAGTCGTGGACCTCGGCGAGGTCTACGTCGCTGGCGTCGACGCCGGCGTCCGCGTACGCCTCTGTACCGGCCTCACGAGCGGCGGGTGAGCGCGCGAGGTGCTCGCGGTCGTGGAGCGCCATCCGGTCGCCGCCCTGCCCGGTGCCGGTGATGGCAACCGGTGCGTCGAGGTCGTGTTCGTCAGCGTACTCCTCGCTCGTGAGGACGAGCGCCGCCGCGCCGTCCGAGAGGGGACACGAGTCGTAGAGTCCGAGTGGACTCGAGACGGTCGGGGCGTCGAGGGCCTCCTCGACAGAGATTGCCGTCTGGTACTGGGCCTTCTCGTTGGTCAGCGCGTTGTCGTGGTTCTTGACCGCGACGTTGGCCAGGTCCTCGCGGCCGCCGCCGAACTCTTCGAAGTACGCCTGGGCCATCAGCGCGTACGCGCCGGGGAAGGTCATTCCGGCTCGCACCTCCCAGAGGTCGTCGGCAGCGATGGCGAGCGCTTCCGTCGCGCCGGCGGTGCCGAGGTTGGTCATTCGCTCTGCGCCACCGACAAGGACAACGTCATGTTCGCCGTTTCGGACGCGCATCACGGCATCACGAACTGCCATCCCGCTCGAGGCGCAGGCCGATTCGTACCGTGTCGCTGGAGCCTGAACGCCAGCGGCTTCGGCCATCAGCGGCCCCTGATGGCCCTGGTGCTCTGCCAGTTCGCCCATGAAGTTTCCGTAGAACACTGCTTCGACGTCCGCTCGTGGAACGCCGCTCTCTTCGAACGCGGTCTGTGTCGCTTCGGCAAAGAGGTCTCTGCTCGTCCGTTCGGGGGCGTTTCCGAACGGTGTCAACCCCGTTCCGGCGACGCGTACGCCACTCATACGCATTCGTACTGCGTCGTCCCGTTAATACTCCGCGGTTGCACCGAAACTGGACGCGAGGACAAAACTGTTGTCGGATACGCGAGGTAATAACCGAAGCAAATCATCGAGCAGCCGCCTTTCCACGCGTTTATAACAGTCTCGCACCGACGTGCGACTATGTCTCTCACCGACGATACCGTGCCGTTCGATATCGACCTTTTGACAGAACTCACCGAGACCAGCGGTGTTCCTGGATACGAAGACCGCATCCGCGACCTGGTCGTCGCAGAACTCGAGTCCAGTGTCGACGAGGTCCGGACCGACGCGATGGGGAACGTCGTCGGGACACTCGAGGGCGACTCCGACTACTCCGTTGCCGTCGCTGCACACATGGACGAAATCGGCTTTATGGTTCGCCACGTCCGCGGGAAGGAAGGCGAGGACGGCTTCGTCGAACTCGATCCGCTCGGCGGCTGGGACGCACGTGTTCTCAAGGCCCAGCGTGTTACGATCCACACCGACGACGGCGACCTACCGGGCGTCATCGGTTCGCCGCCGCCACACACACTGGACGAGGAAGACCGCAAGAAGACGCCGGAGGTCGAGGACACCTACGTCGATGTCGGTCTTTCCTACGAGGATGCCAACGAGCGCATCTCACCCGGCGACCTCGTGACGATGGACCAGTCGACCGAACTCGTCGGCGAAACGGTCACCGGCAAGGCACTCGACGACCGCATCTGCCTGTTCGCGATGCTCGAAGCCGCCCGCCGACTCGAGACCCCCGACGTGACGATCCACTTCTGTGCGACCGTCCAGGAGGAAGTCGGCCTGCGCGGGGCAAACGCACTCGGCGTCGACGTCGATCCCGACCTCGCTATCGCCCTCGACGTCACCGTCGCGAACGACGTACCCGGCTTCGAGGACGGAGAGCACGTCACCAAACTCGGGGAGGGGACCGCGATTAAACTCAAGGACTCGAGTGTCATCACGAATCCGAAGGTCCACCGTCGACTCCAGTCGGTCGCCGACGAGGAGGGAATCGAGTCTCAACTCGAGATCCTTCCGGCAGGCGGCACCGACACGGCTGGGTTCCAGAATACGGCAGGTGCGAAGCCGGTGGGTGCGATTTCGATTCCGACGCGATACCTGCATACGGTGACGGAGACGGCCCACGTCGAGGACGTGGCGTCGACGATCGATCTGCTCGAGGCGTTCCTCGCGAGCGAGGACGGCGAGCACGACTACACGTTGTAGGCGCACCCGGTGGGGATACCGGGTTCTGTCCCTCATATCTGCTGAGCAGACGCAATACCACGGCCGTCAGGCCGTGGATACGCACCATCACTTGGTCTCTGAGTGCGATCCCGCTGACTCCTCGCTTCTCGGTTTCTGTCGTTGCCGATCAGTGTCACTCAAAGTACCGCCGCGACCGCATCCAACACCATCGTATCGACGAACACGACGACGTGATCGCCCGTCTCGAGTACGGTCTCGCCGCGCGGAGTGATAAACTCGCCGTCGCGCGTGATCGCACCGACGACGACGCCGTCCGGGAGTTCAGCCATCGCCTCGCGCAGGCTGGCCCCGAGGAGGATGCTGTCCTCGCCGACTTCGATCTCGAGAACCTCCGCCCGGTCGTGGTCTAACATCGCGAGGTTCTCGGTTCGCTGCTCGCGGGTAAAGCGCGTGATTTCCTCGGCGGTCACCAGCCGCGGGTTGACCGCAACATCCATGCCGACGGTTTCGAAGAGATCCACGTACTCACCGTACTCGACGACCCCGAGCGTGCGCTCGACACCAATCCGCTTTGCGAGCAGGGAAACGAGCAAATTCTTCTCGTCGCTCTCGAGTGCGGCGATGACGATGTCCGCGTCGGCGACGTGTTCGCGGACGAGGAAGTCGATATCCGTCGCGTCGCTCTCGAGGACGAGTGTACCTGGGAGCTGTTCTGCCAGTTTGCGCGCGCGACGTGGATTGCGCTCGACGAGTCGTGGCTCGAGTCCGTCTGCCTCGAGTAGACGGGCGGTCTGGTAGCCAATTTCGCTGCCACCGATGATGACGACCTCGCTGGCCTGTTCGACCGTCGGGAGCGGTGTCAGTTCGCCGGCGAACTCGCGAGTGCTCTCGGCGGAGCCGATAACGACCAGTTCGTCCCCGTCTTCGATGACTGTCTCACCGCTCGGAATAACGACCTCGTCTTCGCGGATGAGTGCCGCGAACGTCAGCGACTCGAAGCGGTCGGCCTCGGAGACGGTCTCGCCGACGATCGGACTGTCCGCGTCGATACCAAACTCGGCCATTTGGACGACTCCGTTCGCGAAACTGCCGACATCCCGTGCACCCGGCAGGTTGACGATATCGACGATCGTCTCGGCGGTGTAGAGGTCGGTACAGACCATCACGTCGACGCCGAAGGCCTCCTCCGTTCGCTCCCAGGTCCGCAGGAGATCGGTCTTCTTCACGCGCGCGATGGTGAACGGATCGTCGACGGTTTTGGCCGCCCCGCAGACGACGATATTTGTCTCGTCGTCGTCGGTACTCGCGATGACGAGATCCGCCACCTCGATGCCGGCCTCCTCGAGTACCGCGCCCGAGGTCCCGTCGCCCTCGAGTGCCATGACGTCGCACTCGTAGGTGATCGCGTCGACGCGGTCCTCGTCCGTGTCGATGACGACGACTTCGTGGTCATCGTCGAGGTTGCCCGCGATGTTCGATCCGACTTCACCGGCACCGACGACGATGATTCGCATCCGTTACTCACCAGTTCGTAGTACGGGAACGAGACGCAAGAATGAGTTGCCGGCAAATATGGACCGCCCACAGGCCGGAACCGGTGTGTCTGGACAGCACACACTGTGCTCTCTTCTCTCCGCACACTGCTCTGTACTCTCTGCACTCCGCACACTGCTCTGTACTCACTGCTCTCCGCACACTGCTCTCTGCTCTCCGCACACCGCTCTCACGGCAACTCGTGAATCGTCAACTCCACCTCTCGCGGCTCACCCTCGATATCCGCCACCAGCCGCCTGACGACTTCCTGGGCCTCGTCGAGTAACCGCGGTTTGACCTTCCCGATCACCCAGTTGAGCGAAACGAACCGTGGCAGCGAAATCGCGCTCGGATCCGCCGAGTGGGGATCGTACACTGCCTCGAAATAAATCCGACTCGCCGTCTCCTCTCCCGGCGGCGCAGCCGACGGCTCCGCCTCGACCCGCCACTCTCCGCGTGCATCGAGGTTGTTCTGCAGGTGCCACTCGAGTGACTGTGGTGCCTCGATCCCGGTCACCTTCGAGCGGGCGGTGTAGTTGAGTTTCCACCAGGAGAGCCGCAGGTCGTAGACCGTACCGACGCTGCCGTTGCCGTGTGCGCGGACGTCGGTCAGGTGTTCCGTGTAGCGAGGGTAGTCGGAAAAGGATCGCACGTACGGAAAGACCTCCTCGGGTGGGCGGTACGCAACGGTGCTGAGGAGAATTCTGTCCACGGCGAGGAGTATGAGCGGTTTCACTGTAAGGATTCCCATCAGGTTCGGTCGAGGCCTCCACTCGGCGGCCGACAAACAACTTCTATACGCGGGCCTCCGAACGCAGGGACATGCGAGACGTCTGTATCATCGGCGGCGGCGTCGCTGGCCTCGCCGCATCGATCTTCACCGCACGCGCAGGGATGGATACGCTCGTCATCGACGGCGGCGAGTCCATTCTCGCCCGAAACGCGAGTCTCGAGAACTACCCCGGGTTTCCGGACGGCGTCGACGCCCGCCGGTACCTGCAACTGGCCCGCGAGCAGGCCCGAACCGCTGGCGCAGCGTTCGAACTCGGACTCGTGACGAGCGCCGACCTGCGAGACGAGACCGACTCCGACGAAGGGTTCGTACTCGAGACCGAGGGCGGCGAACCGATCGAAGCGCGGCGCATCGTCGCGGCGTCCTGGTCCGATAGTGACTATCTCGTTCCCCTCGACGTTGGCCGAACCCAGCGCGGGAGCAAACACTTTGTGGCGGCCGACGACGCCGGGCGGACGGCCGTGGATGGCGTCTACGCCGCGGGGCGACTCGCCGGCGAACCACATCAGACGATCGTTGCGGCCGGCCACGGTGCGAAGGTCGGACTCGCTGTAATCCACGACTCCGAGGTCAACTTCTACCACGATTGGGTCGTCCCCGAGGGCTACTTCACTGGACGTGACCGGGAGGTGCCACCAGGCTGTGCGGAGATCGACGATGAGGAGCGGCGCGCACGCGACGAACGTGCCCGTGAAACGATGCTCGAGGCGTTCGCGGAGCCACTCGACGAACAGCCGACGATGCATCCGAGCGTCGAGCAGGAGTAGTCAACCGGTAGTCTGGGCGTGGTCCCGAGCAGGTCTCCCTCGACGACGACGCAATGGCCAATCTGTGATCCGCAACCAACAACCAGCAACCAGCAACCGCGACCTCGCTACGCTTAACACACTCCCGTGAGAAGACCAGACGAATGCTCGAGGGAGTCAACGTCGCACTCGGGGTCACGGGCTCGATCGCGGCCGTCAAGACGGTCGAACTGGCTCACGAGTTGCGACGACGCGGTGCCACCGTTCGCGGCGTGATGACCGGCAGTGCTCAGGGGATCATCCACCCCTGGGCCGTGGAGTTTGCCACGGACAACGACGTGGTCACCGAGATCACGGGCAGCGTCGAGCACGTCGACCTCTGTGGCTACGACGGTTGGGCCGACGTGTTCCTGATCGCGCCGGCGACAGCCAACACAGTCGGGAAGATCGCCGGTGCAGTCGACGACACGCCGGTCACGACGTGCGCGACGACCGCGCTCGGCGCTGACACACCAGTCGTCATCGCTCCGGCGATGCACGAACCGATGTACGACCACCCCGGCGTCCTGGACGCCATCGACACAGTCTCCGAGTGGGGTGTTGACTTCGTCGATCCGCGAATCGAGGAAGGGAAGGCAAAAATCGCGAGCGAGGAGGCAATCGTCTGTGATGTCGCGCGCGCGGCAGGCGAACGGCCACTCTCTGGCGAGCACGTCGTCGTCACGAGCGGTGCGACGACCGAGTCGATCGACCCAGTTCGCGTCCTGACGAACCGGTCGTCGGGGAAGATGGGCCGCGCGGTCGCCGCCGCCTGCTACGTCCGCGGTGCGGACGTGACACTGGTCCACGACGGGCCGAACGTCCCCTACGCCGACGTTCAGGCGGTCGAGAGCGCCGAGGAGATGTTTACCGCGACACAAGAAGCCTGTGTCGAGGCAGATGCGCTCGTCTCCGCCGCTGCAATCAGCGACTACACCGTCGAAACGAGCGACGAGAAGATCCGGTCGGGTCAGGAACTGACGCTTGCACTCGAGTCCACTCCGAAACTGATCGACGAGGTGCGGGCGGCCAATCCCGACCTCCCGATCGTTGGCTTCAAGACTGAAACGTCGGGAGAGGACGACCAGATGATCGCCAAAGCCCGAGAGATGCTCGATCGAACGGGGCTTGCGTTCGTCGTCGCGAATGATGCAAGCGTGATGGGCAACGACGAGACGCGAGCCCTGCTCGTCCACGCTGGCGATGTCGCACAGTTTTCGGGATCCAAACAGTCACTCGCGGCGGAGGTTGCAGCGTCGATCGGCGCGCTGCTCGCAGACTAGTTCGACGACTGACGGTTCTAAAGCGGGTCAGGAGAGTTATATAGGTGGCGTTCATCCCATCGAACTAACCCATTAGTACCACCGATTGGATTCGGCAATGGACGGGGATTGAGGTGATTCGGAGTGGCGCAGAAACAACGAAACGATAGTATTGAACGGAAAACAGCGTCGCAGTCCCATGCACGTAGCAAAGCGGCTGCAACGGAGACGACGGAAAGCGATGGAAGCACGGGGGCAGTTGCCGACACGAACAGTGGGAGTGATGCGGATTCCGAGGAGACGGCCGGCACACTGGCTGCCGAGGAGGAAGATGAAGAGAAAGCGGAGAACGAGGAGGAAGAAGAAGAGGAGGAGCCGGCACCGCTCTCGAAAGGTGACGTATTCGAGGTACTTCGTAACCAGCGTCGACGGTACGTACTCCACTTCCTCAAACAGGACGGGCGTCCCGTTGAACTCGGTGACCTCGCTCAGCAACTGGCAGCCTGGGAGTACGACACGACACTCGACGGCGTCACGCCAGCCCAGCGAAAGCGCGTGTACACGACTCTCCAGCAGACCCACCTGCCGAAGATGGACGAGGTTGGCATTCTTCACTTCGACTCCGATCAGGGCGTGATCCGACCGACCGACCGGACACGGGATATCAGTGTCTATCTCGAGATCGTCCCCGGCCGCGAGTTCGCCTGGCGGGAACTGTACCTCTCGCTCGGGGCGATCAGCTCCGCGCTGGTCGCAGCGCTCTGGCTCGAGATCTACCCGCTGACCATGATGTCAAATCTGGCCTGGATGGGGCTTCTCTCCGTCGTCGTGACGCTCACTGCGGTCGTCCACATCTACCACGAGCGACACATGCGACTCGGCCACGGCGAACAGCCGCCAGAACTGAGCTACGGTCCGGGTGACTGATCAGACGGCAACTGCGCTCCGTGAGGCCACCTCGTCACATCGACTCACTGCCCGCACGTATCGTCAACTTTTACTCCGCTTCCGTCCCACCCACGACATGGATCAGTTACAGCAGTCGCTCCTCGACGCGCCGATCATCGAGAAAAACGGCTACCACTACTTCGTTCACCCGATCAGCGACGGTCTCCCGAAACTCGACCCGACGCTCCTTCGTGAAATCGTCATCCGAATCATCCGCAAGGCTGAACTGCAGGATGTCGACCGGATCGTCACCCCGGCTGCGATGGGGATTCACATTTCGACCGCCGTTTCGCTGATGACCGACATCCCGCTAACCGTTATCCGCAAGCGCAAGTACGGGCTCGAAGACGAGGTCGCCATTTCCCAGCAGACCGGCTACTCGGAGAACGAGATGTACATCAACGACGTGCGTGCGGGCGAGCGCGTCCTCGTCCTCGACGACGTCCTCTCGACCGGTGGCACGCTCGCCTCAGTCCTCGAGGCCCTCGACGGCATCGGCGCGGAAGTTATCGACACCGTCGCCGTCATCAAGAAAGTCGGCGGCGAGAACAAGGTCGACGACGCCGGCTACGACGTCAAGACGCTCATCAACGTCGATGTCGTCGACGGTGAGGTCGTTATTGTCGACGAACACGGCGACTCCTGAACAGTTCCAGCCCAGCCCGTTCTGGTGATTGGAAACGTCGTCGTACTCGAGACGGTCGAGATGAGACGACCATGACTGCACAGTCGCAGTCCAAGCAGAAACCACCGATTTTTGCCGTCCCTGCACCACATCACTCAGCAGTATCCTCCCCCCAACCTGCTGTCAGCCGGACGAGATTGGGTGTTCCGTAACGTGTAACGCGTGCAGTGACTCGAGTGCCTACTCTGTGTTGTTCCCGCTGACCGACCCGACCGTCTCCGGAACCAGCGGGGCATAGTCTTTGTGTTCGAACGAGCCGAGAACCGTCCCGTTGAGCGTTTTTGCGTGCGTAAAGAGTACTCCCTCGTCTTCGGTCGCGGCGAGCATCCCCGCGACGTGGCGTCGTTCGTACTGTCCGGCGAGTAAAATTGCCGTCTCGCTCTCGGGATCGAGATACTCGACGACGAGGAAGACCGCACCGCTCACCTCGTTCCGGTATGCTTCGAATCGGGGGAACTCGCCACGATCGAACGCATCAGAGAACGCATCTGCGTGGTTATCCGGAACGACGAAGACGATACCAAAGCGCTCGTTGTGTTTCGGGCCGGCATCGCGGCTGACTGCAGCCGTCTGGATCGCTGGAATTGCGACGGTATCCCATCCCTGTTCGCGACGCTGTTCGGCCAGTATCTCCAGCTCTTCAGTCGTCTGCGCCCAGGCGTCTTTGATTGCGGTCGTGCTGACCCGTTCGACTCGTTCAGCACTGTCGTCGTTCCCAATCCGTGCCATACGAAGGGGTGGGCACAGTAGCCGGATAACTCTTTTCACGCTAGTTCGCTACCGAACTCATCGACCAGTATCGCGGTTACAGACGCCAGTCGAGACACATTCTCTGCACAGCGTCAGACGCAGCCTCGACCGATCAGATCCCGAACACTGCCTCCATCAGAAACGAAACGAGCAAGATGGTAATGCTCCCGAGCAACAGCTTTCCTGGCGCCCGCATCCGCGCTTCCGGTGGCGGTGACTGCACCCACCGAAGCGGCGGTAACTGCTGGACGAACGCCTGAAACCGCGTCTTGTCCGCCGTCTCCGGGATCGAATCACCCTCGACGCCAGCCAGCTCGGTACTCGAGTCCAGATCGCCCGGCGTTGACGGCCAGAGTCGGACTGTCGCGTACCCCAACAGGAGGAAGCCGACGAAAAAGAGGGTGAGCTTCGCCTGTGAGGGGCCACCACCGGTGACGAGACCGAGGAGCAGCGCCGTGATCGTCGCGATCGCGGCGACGGCGCTGGCGTAGGTGAGGGCATCGATCCAGACGGACAGTCGGACGTGGAGCGAACTCCGGTGGTGTTCTGCAGTCATCGTAATCGGCGGTGGGTTCGTGGGTCGGCGTACTGGATGGTAGTCAGAGCGAGCAGAAATGGACTTCGATCGGGCTGCTTTTGTGGTGGTTTGAGTTGGTGTGCTGGGTTGGGTCGGGTTGGGCTGGGTCAGGTCGGGTCGGGTTGAGTCGGATTCGTCTGGACAGAACTGGACACCTCAACTGGGTGGTCATCCGTAGTTGCCACCTCCAGTTCCTGTCGTCCCTTCCTTCAGTGAATCCCTGTCAACCGAAACCGCCTCTCACCGATGGCGTTCGTCGAGTACCTGATCCGGTTCCTTGTGCTCGCTCTTCGGGTCGTGGCGATGGCAGAGGCTCCGCCGTCCCGTGGGGCTGACGGTGTAATACTCCGGGGGTACCGGCTCGTCTTCGGATCGGTCCTGTTCCGGCCCGTAGCCCTCACAAATGCTGCCGAACTCCTCGCCGAGGCGCTCGAGTGCAGCGACTTCGCCCTCGTTGCGCGCGAGGTCTGCAGTTTCGTCGAGGATGTCCTGAACCTCGGCCGGAACATCGTGATCATCGAACAGTTCGCCGTAGATCCCTTCGATCGTTCCGAACCGTGGCTCCTTGCCCAGCAGTTCGCGGATCCGGTCTGTAACCGATTTCTCCGCGCGGTCGCGCTCGCGCAACACCTCACGGAGTGTATCGAGCTGGACCCAGAGATCGTTGTCCAGGTCTTCGTACTCGGGTGGCCGGATACGAGCCGGACAGCGCGTGCTGAACGGACAGCCCTCGGGCGGGAACCGCGGGCTAGGCGGCGTGCCGTGAAGCGTGATCCGATCCTTGTGGGCCGATGGATCTGGCTCCGGAATAGCAGACAGCAGCGAGTGCGTGTATGGATTGGCCGGATTGGTGAACAGTTCCTCTGCCGGACCGATCTCCATGATGTTTCCGAGATACATCACAGCCACACGATCACAGATGTGGCGCACAACCGAGAGGTCGTGGGCGATGAAGAGGTAAGTCAGCCCGAACTCCGTCTGCAGGTCCTCGAGCAGGTTGATAACCTCGGCCTGCACACTCACGTCGAGCGCCGAGACTGGTTCGTCGAGGACGATGAACTCCGGTTCGAGTGTCAGCGTTCGCGCGATACCGATTCGCTGGCGCTGCCCGCCGGAGAACTGGTGGGGGTAGCGATAGTAGTGCTCGCGCTGGAGACCGACCGTGTCGAGCAACTCTTTGACGTGCTGGCGGCGCTCGCGCGGCGTCTTCCAGTCGTGTACGTCGAGCGGTTCGCGGACGATCTCCCCGATGGTCATCCGGTCGTTGAGACTCGAGTCAGGGTCCTGGAACACCATCTGAGCGTTCCGACGCCACTCTTTGAGTTCCGCTCCCGACAGCGTCGTGATGTCCGTGCCGTCGAATCGGATCTCTCCGCCCGTTGCGGACTCGAGTTGGATGAGCGTTCGCCCGAGCGTACTCTTCCCGCAGCCAGACTCACCGACCAGGCCAAGCGTTTCGCCACGCTTGATATCGAAGCTGACGCCGTCGACGGCCTTGACGGGTGTGCCACCGAAGAGACCGTCACCTTCGTAGTAGGTCCGCAGGTCACGAACCTCAACCATGACGTCCTCGTCCTGGGACGACCCTGCCTGTGGCTCCGTTTCAGTTGCGCTTGCTTCGATTGCGTTCTGGCTCATCAGTTGTCACCTCCGGTCGTGTTGGCGTCTGTCTGTGTCTCTGCCTGTACACCCGTTTCCGTCCGAACGTGATTATTCACGTATTTGTCAATGTAGAGGAGGCACGCAGCCGTGTGAGCGGTCTGTTCGTCCTCGCGCGCATCGCCAACCGAAACCGTATCTGGGTGGACCGCCTCACACTCTTCGAACGCCTTCGGACACCGCGGCGCGAACCGACAGTACGTCGCCGGCTCGTTCGGCGTCGGCACGTTCCCTTCGATCGTCTGTAGCCGGTCGCCACTCTGGCGACCCGGGATGGACTCGAGTAGCCCCTGCGTGTAGGGGTGTTTCGGATCGTCGAACAGCGAGTGGACCCCCGCCGTCTCGACGACTTCACCGGCGTACATGACGTTCACACGGTGGGTCACCTCGGCGATGACACCCATGTCGTGGGTGATGAACATGATCCCAAGGTCGCGCTCTTCCTGAAGCTCTCGCAGCAGATCCAGAATCTGGGCCTGAATCGTCACGTCGAGCGCCGTCGTCGGCTCGTCACAGATCAGCAGGTCAGGGTCACAGGCCAGCGCCATCGCGATAACCGCACGCTGGCGCATCCCGCCGGAGAACTGGTGGGGATACTCCGTTACGCGCCGGCGCGCGTCCGGAATCCCAACCGCCTCGAGCAGGTTCATCGCTTCCTTGGTCGCCTCCTGTCCCGACAGATCCTGGTGTAGCCGCAGCGTCTCCTTGATCTGGTTCCCGACTGTATAGACCGGGTTGAGACTCGTCAGCGGATCCTGGAAGACCATCGCGATTCGGCCACCGCGCATCGCCCGCTGGATCTCACCCGTACAACGGGTGAGTTCGACGAACCCGCCGGTGATCGACTCCGGATCGTTCGGACCGCCACCCTCGACAAAGACACAGTCGTCGGCGCCGACGAACTCGAGTACGTCGCCGTAGGCACCGACGAAATCTGCGATCGTTGCCTCCTCGCGGTCGTCGTAGCCGAACGTACTCGGCGTTGCGTCGACGTCGGGGTGGTCGAACAGCGAGGCAGGGTCGTGTTCTGTCTCGAGGTCGTCGAGGCTGACGGTTCGATCCGCGAACTCCGTGGCGAACGCCTGGAGTGTTTCGAGATGCTTGAAGCGAATGCTGCTTCCGGGCATAATCCGGCCAGGCGAGTCGACGAGCCCCATGATCGAGCGAGCGGTGACGCTTTTCCCAGAGCCACTCTCACCGACGATGCCGACGGTTTCGCCGGGTCGAATGTCGAAGCTCACGCCGTCGACCGCGCGGATGACCTCCTTGTCCGTGAAAAAGGAGGTCTGGAGGTTTCTGACGGTGAGGATCGGCTCTTCGTGGGCCGCGTTCCCGGCCGTCGTCGTCGATTCGGCTGTCGTGGTCGCTGTAGATGTGCTTGGAGAGTCAGATTCCATAGACATTATCCACCACCTCCGGCGGCGCCGGCAGTGTCACCGGCGTCACTCTGTGGGTCGATTGCGTCGCGAATGCCGTCACCAAGTGCGTTGAATCCGGTGACGAGCAACACGACGAGGATCCCTGGCAGGGTCGCGATGTGCCACGAGGACGTCGCGATGTAGGACTGGCCCTCGTAGACTGCACGTCCCCACTCGGGCGTCGGTGCCTGCACACCGAAGCCGAGGAACGAGAGTGCAGCGACGCCGATGATGACCCCGCCGAGCGACAGCGAGGCGTAGATGAGCATGTAGCCGGCAATGTACGGCGCCATGTGCTTTCGCATGGTTGCTGCCGGACTCTGACCGTAGCTCTTTGCGGCATCGATCCACTCCTGTTCGGAGACCTGGAGTGCCGGACCACGGACCGACCGCCACAGGAGTGGCCAGCCGGTCCCGGCGAAGATTAACGCCAGTAGTAAGCCGCCGTCGTATATCTCTGCGACCGGGTGGTTGGCCTGCATGAACAGCACGGAGAGCAACAGGACCAGTAAGAATCGTGGTAAGGAGATAATCGAGTCACTGGCCACGATGGTCACCAGGTCGGCGACGCCCTTGTAGTAGGCCGTGATGAGCGCGAGTGCCGTCGCGATGACCGCCATCAGGACGGTTGCGAGCAATCCGATGACGAGCGAGACCTGCGCTCCATACGCCAGGAAGGTAAAGAGATCCTTCCCGTCCGTATTTGTCCCGAACGGATGGAACCGGTCGTAGTCGTCGTAGCTCATCAGGCCGACGTTGTTGTCACCACCCTGGGAGCGGCTATCGGAGTTTGCCTCACCGTGGGTGATCGATTCGAGCCCATCGTCGCCGTAATACTCGAACTCGTGCTCGTACGGCTGGTACAGGTTTGCGTCCGCTGTTGCCGGGCTCACTGCCGGCGCCCACAGCGCCATCACGAGGAATATGATGACGACGACGAGACCGAACATCCCCCAGTAGTGGTTCCGGAGGCGGTCGATACTGTCGTCGCGAGGCGTCCAGTCAGCCTCACGGTAGTGTTCGCGGAAGGTTTCGTAGCCGCGCCAGAGCCAGGCCAGCCAGACAAGTGCGTACGCGTAGACGACAGCGACACGGAGCGCCCACGCAACTGCAGGTGAGAGACCGAGGAAGGTTCCTTCCCAGCTCCCATCAGGCTGCTGGTATCCTTCGTTCGGGATGAGTTCACGGCTCGTAATCGTTGGGAGCGAGCCAACCCATTCGACACCGCGGGTCAGTACGCTCACGGCCATCTCGAGGACGCCACCGACTGGCGTCAGCACGACGAGCGCCGTGGCAACGACGAGTAGCCCGGTGACGATGGCGCGTTCAACAACGTCTTTGACACCGGTACTTGCCTCGATACCGAGGCGGTCGACTAGCGTCCACGGGATCAACAGCCACTTGACGAGGATGGCTGCGATACCGAGCAACACGAGCACCGTGAGGCCGAACGCGACAAGCCCTGCAATCTCACCGAGTGAACTCGCAACGGATTCTTCGACCGATCCCGGGACCGATGCGATCCCGCCGAGTGCAAACCGGGTGGTCTCGCCGACTTGCACGAGCCCGGATGCGAGTCGCCCCAACTCGAGGACGACCAACACGAGCGCACCAGCCAACCAGGCAAGCGCCGGTTGTGGGTTTTCGGTGATTCGTTCTCGAAGCGTCTTGTCGTCGAATTCGTTCATGCTCATCTATTCGTACCCCACGCGTGGATCCAGAACGGTGTAGAGGAAGTCCTGGAGGATGTTTATCGAGACGATCAGGATGATGAAGACGAACATTAGCGATCCGACCAGCGGGAGGTCACCCTGGATGGCTGCCTGGAAGAACAGGTAGCCGAGGCCGTTGATGCCGAAGATGACTTCGACAATGACCGAGCCGCCGATCAAAATGAACGCTTCGTTCGTGATAATCGGGACGAGCGGAACCAGCGCGTTCCGGAAGACGTGCTTCCAGACGATGACGCGGTTACGAAGTCCCTTGGCTTTCGCCGTCTCGACGTAATTCGAATTAATCGTTTCGAGAACTGCCGTTCGGCCGATTCGCATCTCGTTCCCCATCGCGGCCGAACCGAGCACGATCGCAGCAGGCAAGACCTGCTTGATCGATGCCATGAGTGTTTCGAACGAGAAGTACACCCCGATCGGGATACTCACGATTCCGATCGTCATCCAGTCGGTGAACGCGATGAAATCGAGTGGCGGTTGCCCGATGAGATTACTACTGACACCAAGTGACTGCCAGTTGAGTCCGAAGAAGAACCGTTCGGACTGGCGGAGGACGGCCAGGATGATGATCGCGAGCCAGAAGTTTGGCATTGCGCGCCAGACGATACCGCCGAACGATGCGAGGTAGTCACTCTTCGTGTTCGGGTTCAGACCGGCGTAGAAGCCGAGCGGAATCCCGATGAAGATTGCGATCAGAACCGACCAGAACCCGAGCCAGAGTGTCCGTGGTGCGTAGGTCGTCAGCAGGCTTTCGACACTCCTGCCTGGCTGAATGACCCAGGACTGGCCGAGGTTGAACGTCAGCATATCAACCATGAAGTTGATATACTGTTGCCAGAGCGGTTCGTTCAAACCGAGTCGTTCTTCGATACGTCCGCGACTTGCGCCTCCCCCTTCAGGACCAACAATGGCGGCGACAGGGTCGATAGGGCCCATTCGTACGATGACGAACGTAATCGTGAGCCCGAAGAGAACGACAGGGACCGACAGGAGCAGCCGGCGGAAGAAGTACCGCCAGCGACTCACGAATGATCACCCGTCTGCAACATCTGCATCATATCTCGTACTATAGGTTGTTCGAGCATTCCTTGATTATAAACCTCCCTATTGTCGTTGAACGCGCGCGCAGTTGTGCGGGAGAGGGAGAACTCCCGGACTACGTCTGTGCGGAATCTGCTCCGCCTCAGACCGACGTTATTCGTCTAGCGTGACGTGGTTGTACCGCTGCAGGTAGTCGCCCATCGTTCCGAACGGCTCGATGTCGACGTGCTGGTAGTTGAACTGCTCGGCAATCTCGTGGTACAGTGGGAGCATGATCGCGTCGTCCCAGATTGCCTGCTCCATGTCGATGTACGCCTCGTTGCGTGCTTCCTGTCCTTCCTCGGGCTCAGGATTCGCTTCGACAGTTTCCCAGGCTTCCTGGGCCATTGCCGACGCGTCGGAGTCCTCTTCGTGCCAGTCGAGGTAGTAGCCACTCGCATCGCCAGGCATACGCGAGGTGTCGGTGTTCTCCGGCTCGAAGCCGAACATCCCGTAGTCTGCTGCTGGCCAGCTCCACGTCCAGCCGAGCGAGTAGAACTCAAGGTTGCCGTTCTCTCCCTGTTCCTGCAGCGTCGCGAACGGGGTTTCCTCGAGCTGGAGGTCGACACCGAGTCCGGAGAGCCTGTCACGGAGGTCCCGACCGGCTTCCTGGAAGACCTCGTCCTCGTAGGTTGTCAGCGTGAGCTCGTACGGATCGTCGTCATCGTAGCCAGCCTCCTCGATGAGTTCACGTGCGGCGTCACGGTCCGACTCGAACAGTTCGTACGGGTAGTCCTCGATAAACTCATCGCGGCGCTCTGGACCGCCTGGGAACGCACCTGGCGGCGTGAACGTCACTGCCTCTTCGCCACGCCCCTCGAAGATGTCCTGGACGAGGGCCTCACGGTCGAGAACGTATGCGATTGCCTGTCGAATCTCGACTGGGACAGACGGTGCGTTGAACGCGAAGTAGTAGGTCGACAGCTGTGGAACGCCGACGTAGTCGAGCATGTCGCCGTTTTCGACGGGACCGTACTCACCGACTTCACGCCCTTCGTCGTCCGTTTCTGCGTCGATCAGTGACTGATCGTAGTCTGCGGTTGGAATACTGAAAACGTCGGCACTGCGGTCCATCGCGTAGGTGAAGTGTGCAGTGTCGTCTTCGAGAATCTGCCAGTGGACACCGTCGATGTTCGCCACGCTGCCGTGGTAATCGTCGAACGTGGAGACTTCGGCTTCTGCGTCTGGGTCCCAGTTGTCGAACTCGAACGGACCGGTACCGATCGCAACCTCGCTCGAGAGTTCGCTCTGGTCGTAGTCGCCGTCGTAGCCCTCGATGTCGCCGACGATTCCCTCTGGAATCGCGGAGAAGGAGTCGTACGACAGCAGGTCGAGCGCGTTCGGGTTCGCCGAACGGAGCGTAATCTCGAACGTTCGGTCGTCGATTGCTTCGGCCCCAATCGACTCTGGAACGACTGCACCATCGTCGTCCGTCTCGTGTTCGATTGCGAGGAAGATATCGCCGAGGATAAAGTTCGCGCGCTCACTGTTCTCGGATTCAGCGAGTCGGCGGAACGCGTACACGAAGTCGTCCGCGGTCAGTTCGCTTCCGTCGTGGTACTCAGCTTCTTTCAGCGTGAACGTGTACGTCAGCAGGTCGTCGGAGATTTCGACTTCCTCGGCGAGAAGGTTTTCGACCTCTGCCCCACCGTTCGGGAAGTAGGTCAGCCCCTCGTAAATCTGGTTGATGACCTCACCCGAGGCCGTATCGGTCGACTGAATCGGATCGAGCGACGTCATCGTCGAGTTGATCCGGTTCAGAATTCCTTCGTCACCGCTCCCGTCGTCGGAGGGATCCTCGTCGGTAATGCACCCAGCAAACGTTGCCACCGCAGCACCTGCCCCGGCAGTCTTCAGGAACGTCCGCCGAGACTGATCTATTTCATTCGCCATTCGAGTGAGACGAGATGCTCAGGTCCCATAAATTTTTGTTTTGGATCCGGTGTGCTACCATTACGTAAACACAATAACCTATTGTGTGCCTTATGTGGACAATACTCGTAGATAATCACGAAAATCTACAATCGGTCACGTGCGTTTCTGGCCCCGTTACTGGATGACTACGTTTATATAGTGTTGGTTCCATATCACTATCATCAGTCGTTACAATTAAACACTGTTTAACTACCTCCTCCTGAGCAATCGAGTCCCGGGAAGGTCTCGGTGATACTACCGGGTTGCTCAGACTATTTCTCATATAAATGACTAACCGTCTCGTTAGGCATAAACACAACAAATTGTATGTTTATAGCAGTTTGCTCGCGTGTCGTACGACGCATGTTCCAGGTATATTAGTATTACAGGACAGACATCGAGTATCAACAGCCCGCCTCCGGCCTGGTAATGCTTTGTTGACTGAAAAACAACAACATATTTATACCTGTGCTAACACCGTGATTGCATGGTGGAGAATAACAATCGATACCGACCTGGTATCAATCGACGCCGTGTCCTCCAAGGACTTACTGCGGCGGGTGTGATTGGGGCTGCTGGATGTCTCGATAGTGAGGAAACCGACGAGACCGGTGACACGTACACTATCGCCGACGGAACGGACGCCGAATCGATGAACTTCATTCAGGTGTCCGACGACAACACGAACAACCGACTCGCGCTGGTGATGGACAGCGCGTACACGGTTACAACCGACGACCAAATTTTCCCACTGTGGATGGACGTCGAGGACACTGGCGACGCACAGGTGTACGTCGCAACCCTTCGCGATAACCTCCAGTGGGGCGGTGACTACGGACAGATGACCGCCTCTGACTGGGTGTACATGATTCAGGAAATCCATCAGGGTGAGGACAACTGGGCACTCTCCGAAGCAGCCGGCAACTGGGCCGGCACCCACGTCGAAGAAACCGGGGAACTCGAGTTCCAGATCGAACTCGAGAGCCCGAACGCCGACTGGCCGTTCGAGCCGGACCTCTGGGGATCGTACTGTATGCCACAGGGGCTCCTCGAACCGTACGTCGACGAGCAAGACGGTGAGGGTCTCGACCAGGACCAGGAAGTGCAGGAACTGGCCTACGGTGGAAACCTGGGGCCCTATACCTTCGAACGCTGGGACCGCGACTCCGAGTTCGTTGCTGTGAAAAACGACGAGTACTACATGAACGAACTCGACGCTGATGACTTCCCGGACTACATCAGCGACGAGCAGGTGGAAGCCTGGCAGAACGCACCGACCTTCGAGGAGTTCTCCTATCAGGCAATCGACGAGGACAGTACGCGGATGAACGCTCTCGGTCAGGGTGAGATCGAGGAGACCAATATTCCATCGACTCGCGTCGAGCAGTTCGAGGGTCGACCGGACATCGACGTCATGGAGGTACCGTATCCGTACCTGACGATCATGGCGTACAACCAGCGGATGAACGGCTGGGAAGAGCTTCGCACGCGCGAAGTCCGCCAGGCACTCTCGATGGCGATCGACAAGGTCGAGATTTCGGAGAACATCCTCCGTGGCTACGCCGAAGTCGCACACACGTTCCAGCCACAGTGGTCCGAGTGGTACGACGAATCCGAAGTGACCGAGTTTGGTGAGGGAGACAGCTACGACCCAGACGCCGCCCGAGACCTTCTCGAAGAAAACCTGAGCTCGGAGTACGGCTACGACAGCGACGGAACGCTCCTCGGACCGGACGGCGAACAGGTCACGCTGACGATGGTCTACTCGCGTGGGACCGAAACGACGGCAACCACGGCCGAGTTTATGGGCGACGAACTGGGCGAACTCGGCATTGAGGTCGAGTTCGACTCCGTGACGTTCGACCAGATGATCCCGAACTACGTCCAGAACTCCTGGCAGGGCGACGAAGACGATCAGCCATGGACGGGCGGACCAAACAACGACGGTCCGCGTGACAACTCCGCGAGTGCGGAGGACTGGGACCTGATGTACGGCATCAACTTCAACACCTACCCGCGGACGCCGGCGGCAACGGACGCGTTCTGGTCCGAGCAGGCGCCGACGAACTACTTCGGCTACGTCCCTGACGCCGACATGGACTCGCTGTTCAGTACCGTCCGGACAAGCGCAGATCGGCAAGAGCGCGAAGAGACGCTCGCGGAAATCTTCGGTATCCTGAGCGAGGACCAGCCGGTTAACTTCGTCGCCATGAGCGACGACATCATCGGCTATCAGGGCTACGTCGATGGGCCAGAAGAGGAGTTCGGTCAGGCGTGGGACCGCCACACCTGGGCGTTCGACGAGGCCTGATCGACGACCACCGAATCGACTCGAAATCAACACCAGACAGAGATTCAAACGTGTTGCTATGTTTCATACTCTTATTGGAATGCAGTGGTGATGGCGCGTGAGCATGACAACCTACATTCTGCGTCGAGTTGCCTGGGCAGTCGTCGCGTCACTGATCATCCTGACGCTGACGTTTATGCTCCTGTACTTTACGCCGGATACGCAGCTTGCAGAAATGCAGTTCCAGGCCGCACAGGCCGGTGAAGATCCAGAAGAGATCGGAGACGCATACGAGAGCTACTACGGGTACGACCAACCAGTCCACGTCCAGTACGTCGACTTCATGGGGAATATGCTCTCACTCGACTGGGGATGGTCTGAGACCCGTTCACAGCCCGTCACAACAGCGATAGCCGACGCAATACCCTACTCGATGATGTACGGGGTCCCCTCGATCATTATCTCGACGATCCTCGGCATCGGAATCGGGCTGTACTCCGCGACGAACCAGTACACCCGGAGTGACTACGCCGCGACGTTCTTCGCCTTCTTCGGACTGAGCATTCCGGACTTCTGGTTCGCGATCATCCTGCTCGTGATCTTCGGGGTGGTGCTCGGCTGGGTTCCCATCTTGTTCGACACGAGTGTCGCTATCTTCTCGTTAGAGAACGCACAACAGCTGATACTCCCCGTCATCGTGCTCACACTGAGTTCGATTGCAAGCCTGATGCGCTACTCACGTGCAGAGGCACTCGAGTACGTCGAGGCGGAGTTCGTCAAAACAGCGAAGGCGAAGGGTGTGAAGGGACGACGGATCCTATCTCACCACATCTTCCGTCCTGCATCCGTGCCGCTTGCGACGATTCTGGTCGGCGATCTGCTGGGGATTATCCTGGTTTCGTCGTACCTGATCGAAGTGGTCTACGGGATTCCGGGACTGGGGACGCTCAGCTTCCGGGCGATTATCAATCAGGATACACCGCTGGTGATGGGGACAGTCCTGTTGCCGGCGTTCCTGACGATTATCGGAAACCTGGCACAGGACATCGCCTACACGGTGCTCGATCCACGAATCGACTACGGTGATGCCTAATGGCCGTCGACAACGATTCCCGTGGTACGAGCGCAGCCGGTGAAACGTTCGAAGACGTCGACTGGGAACAGGTCGACAGCGAACGGCGGTCGTGGTCGGTCAAGATGGTCGCCATCGCGAGTATCTACCTCGTGTTTGCTGCCGGTGTCATCTACGACTACGTCATCAAGACGCCGGGGACGGAGACGATTGCAACAGTCGGCATCAACCTGCAGGCACTCGACTGGCTGTACATCCTGACTCTGCTGTCGATTCTGTGTTTCGTCGTCGTGCCGCTGTACGAGAACAAGCGCATGACGAAGTATTACTGGCGGCAGTTCCGCAAGAACAAGGCTGCCGTTATCAGCCTCGTCTACCTGGGGATCATCTTCGTCATCGGTTCGATCGGGCCGCGTTTCCTCGATCGACCGACCGTCGATCCGAGTAACGCCTACCAGCCGCCGGTGTTCATGTCGGTCGAAGAGTGGATGCCGGTCGAGTGTGCCGGTGAGGTCTCGGGTGGATACTGTCATGGTACCTGGGATCATCCGTTTGGGACGACCCACGAGGGGAAAGACATCCTCGTTTCGGTTATCTACGGGATGGAAGTCAGTATGCAGGTCGGCCTGATTGCCGCGATGATCACGATCACGATCGCAGCGATCGTCGGCGTGAGTGCCGCCTACTTTGGCGGCTGGATCGACGCCGTGCTCATGCGCTACGTCGACATCCAGATCACGTTCCCGACGTTCTTCCTGTACCTGATGGTCGTCTACCTCTACGGTGGAAGCCTCTTCAGCATGATCGTGATCTTCGGTCTGCTTGGCTGGGGTGGCATTGCCCGTATCGTTCGCAGTGAGGCACTCCAGCGCCGCGAAGAGGAGTACGTACTCGCTGCGAAGAATGCAGGCGCGAGCAGTTACTGGACGATGCGTCGTCACCTCCTGCCGAACGTTTCGAACAGCGTCATCACCGCGGTGACGCTGTTGATTCCCGGGCTTATCCTCTTTGAGGCGAGCCTGGCGTTCCTCGGCCTCGGTGATCCGACAGTCCCATCGTGGGGTGAAGTCATCGCGTCCGGACGTGACGACCTGCAGTACGCCTGGTGGATCTCGACGATTCCGGGGATTTTCCTGTTCTTCACGATCCTCGCGTTCAACTTCATCGGCGACGCGCTTCGTGACGCACTCGACCCACGCTCGGAGGGGAGCAGCGAATGACGCCGGCACCAACACCGCCGTCGTCGCCGAGTCCTGACCGGAATCGCGATGGTGAAGAGAACCAAGACGAACGCGGACACGGACACGAACACAAACACGAACACGAGGATGAGGACGAACAATCCGATTCGGCGAACGCGACGACCACAGTGACTTCGAACGAAAACACGACCACAACGGACCACGCGGCTGCAACCGACGAACCGACCATGGAAACCGCCACGAACACCCATAGAGACATCGAACGAGGCGATCCGCTGCTCACCGTCGAAAACTTGCGAACCGTGTTCGACACCGACGACGGACAGGTACAGGCGGTCGACGGTGTCGACTTCACCGTCCACCGCGGCGAAACTGTTTGCATCGTCGGCGAAAGCGGCTCCGGAAAGACGGTGACGAGTGAATCGATCACGCAACTGTTCAAGAGCCCACCCGGATCGATTGCAGATGGCTCCGTCATCTTCGATGGTGACGACCTGGCCGCACGGTCCGAAGACGAACTTGCCGACATCCGCGGCGCACGGATCAGCCACATCTTCCAGAACCCACAGGGTGCGCTCAATCCGGTCTACACCGTTGGCTGGCAGCTCGTGGAGGCAATTCAGCTCCACCGCGACATCGATAAGGACGGCGCCCGCGAGGAAGCTGTCGACCTCCTCAGCCGCGTCGGCATTCCGGAAGCCAGCGCCCGACTCGACGACTATCCACACGAGCTCTCCGGCGGCATGAAACAGCGCGTGATGATCGCAATGGCGCTTGCGTGCCAGCCAGACCTGCTCATCGCCGACGAGCCGACGACCGCGCTCGACGTGACCATCCAGGCACAGATTCTCAGACTCCTGCGCGACCTGCAGGAGGAGTTCGAGATGGGGATTATCTTCATCACCCACGACCTCGGCGTCGTCGCCGAAATCGCAGACCGCGTCGTCGTCATGTACGCTGGCAAGGTGATGGAACGCGGCAGCGTCTACGACGTCTTCGACTCTCCGTCTCATCCCTACACGAAGGCACTACTCGAGTGCCTGCCGGGTCATGGCTCGCTGGGGGGTATCCCCGGCTCGCTCCCGGACCCGATCGATCCACCCGAGGGCTGTCGGTTCGCAGAGCGGTGTCCGTACGCAATCGAGGAGTGTCGAACCGGGGACCAGCCGGCGTTCGAGTCTGCTGCAGGCGACGGACACGAGGTCTCGTGTGTCCACTACCAGACCGCCGACGATCCGTCGGTACTCGAGTCGGTCACGACTGACACTGCGGATGGCCACAGCGAACGGCGAACTGGTCGGACAGACGGAGGGACGGTGCAAACGAATGGAGGTGATCATCATGAGTGACCGGCGGACCGATCAGCACCGCCGCACCGGCGAACCGCTGCTCTCGGTGCGAAACCTGAAGAAACACTACCCGATTACGGAAGGCATCCTCTCGAAGGAAGTCGGTCGTGTTCGTGCCGTCGACGGGATCGATTTCGATGTCTATCCCGGCGAAACAGTCGGTATCGTCGGCGAGAGTGGCTGTGGGAAGTCGACCGCTGCGAGTTCACTGATCCGACTCGAGGAGCCGACTGACGGGTCAGTGCTGTTCGACGGCGAGGACATCACCGAGTATGACCGGGAGGAGATGAAAGCGTTCAGGCGTCGGGTGCAGATGATCTTCCAGGATCCGGAGTCGAGTTTCGACCCCCGCATGAGTATCGGCGATGCGATTGCCGAGCCGCTGACCGTGCAGGGACTGACCGACACCGCTCGCCGGCGCGAGATCATCGCCGACTTGCTCGAACGAGTCGGTCTCTCTGCCTCGGATGCCGACCGCTATCCACACGAACTCAGTGGCGGGCAGAAACAGCGCGTCGGACTTGCGCGGGCGCTCTCGATGAATCCCGACATGATCATCGCGGACGAACCGGTCTCGGCGCTCGACGTCTCGATCCAGTCTGAGATCCTGGCACTGATGAACGACTTGCAGGAGAAGTTTGGACTCAGTATCCTGATCATCAGCCACAATCTGGCCGTTATCCGCCAGATCTGCGACCGCGTCGCCGTGATGTACCTCGGTGAAATCGTCGAGCTCGGACGGACGGACGAGGTCTTCGCGAATCCCCAGCATCCATATACGCGGGCGCTGCTTGCTTCGATTCCGACTGCCGATCCGACGGATCGCGGGATGGGCGTCGAACTCACCGGTGACGTGCCGAGTCCGTCGAATCCACCGTCGGGCTGTCGCTTCCACACCCGGTGTCCAGAGGTTATTCAGCCCGAGGGCTACGAGTTCGAACAGTCGGTCTGGCGGCGCGTCATGGATCTCCGGCAGAAACTCGACAGTGGCTCTATCGACGTTGAGGCGATTCGCGACATGATCCTCACCGAGACGGATAGCTACGAAACGACCGCGGAGATTCCCACCGCTAAAACCAGGGTTCGAGTGCGCGAGGAGTTCGACATTCCGAAGCCGCTTTCGGATCCACAGGCAGAGTCCGTTCTCGAGGAGGCGATCGAAGAGATCGTTACGGGTAACGACGAGGCCGCCCGTGAGTATCTCGCAGCCGAGTTCGCCACTCCCTGTGAGACCCAGTCGCCGGTACTCGAGGACACGGAGTCCGGTCAGACAGCCTCCTGTCTGCGTATCGAGAACGAACTGCCACCGTCAGAAGTCGAACAAACGGTTCGATCAGACTGATCGCCGGGCTGCTCTCCCGTTTCCGTTCGGTGAGCCCGCGCGGATTTTTCTGGGCTTCAGAAGGTCACCATTGCGGGGTGTGTCAGGACTGTTAGCTGCCAGTTGGCAGTTGGCAGTTGGCAGTTCCAGTCACCAGTACTCCGTCACAAACGTCACAACGAGCACCAGCCCCCCCGCAAGCAAAAACCGAACGCCACGAGACAGGCGCTCGGACTCCGTCAATGGGGTCGAACAGTTCAGCAATGCCGCCAGCCGTTCCTGGTGTGCCGTCGGTGTTTCTGCACCGGACTCGAGTTGTGCCTGTGCTTTCGTCTCCTCGTCGGTCGGTTTGCGTTTGGCACGCGGCTGGACGCCGGGCCGGGTGAGAATCGTCCCGATCGTGACGAGGAGGACGCCGAGGACGAACGTGGCTTCGCGGACCGTTGTCCAGCCACCGCCGCGGACCAGTGAGACACCGATGCCAATGACGACGGCGACACCGGTGACGAGTGCTGCGTAGACCAACGCGTCGGCGGTGCGAAGGAGCCGACGGGACTCCTGTGTCATGGCAGTGTCTCTGCAGGGTGGGTACTTCTAGCGTCCGGTTTGTGCGTCCAGGTCCGATCGAGAACGGACGTGCAAACAGGCAGTGAGTCTGCGTCGCTATCTACTCACCTTGCTCGTCGCTCGGTAGTGAATATCTGAAACGTATCGGGAGGTAGGTCTGAACCATGTCCACTCCGGTTCCGACGCTCGCTCGTGGCCTCTACCAACCACATGCGATGGATGACGCTCACGAATTTGTTCGCGCCAAAACATAGCGGGAGGTAGATTTGAACCACGTCCACTTCGCTCCCTGCGGTCGCTCGTGGCCTACCTCAAATCTACTCGTTGTATTCACAGGGATTCAGACTCACTCCTCACACTGTTCGTCGTTCGTTGTTGAATCCCTGAAAAGTAGCGGGAGGTAGATTTGAACTACCGGTCTGCGGGTTATGAGCCCGCCGGAATCTCCTGGCTATCCCATCCCGCTACCATATCGTAACCCGGTGTGCTAGTTAAGGGTTGTGATTCGGGTGCCGTATGCGGGTTTCTACCGTCCGTCCCGATGCACTTTCCACGTGTAGAGACTCTCACAGGTGTAGTTCACGAAGAATCCAATCCCGATTCCGATGACGTTTGCCAGTACGTAGTTGACGTCGTACCAGTTCACCAGCACCGCAAGCACCGTTAGCGTTACCAGGAACCCGCCAAACCTGACCGCGTTCGAGCGCAGGAATCGCCGCCCGAACGCTGAAACACTCCTCTTCCCGTGCCCGGCAAACGTCCAGTACTCGTTCAGGAGAAAAATCACTATAATCGACAGCTCCCAGGAGATCACCTTCGCAATCACCGGATCCAGACCGGTCAACTCGACCAGCGTAATCAGACCGGCATTGTCGACCGTCGCCCCAACGAGTCCAACGCTCGCAAACTGGCTAAACCGACTCGTCGAAAGCAATGCGTGAACCCGCGTTCGAATGGCGTCGATGAGTGAGTCAGTCATCTGGAACGTGTGAGGTACTCGAGTCCGCTGTCGACACTATCCATCACTGACAGGGGTGGCGGTTTGCCTCTTGTGATAGTGTCTGTCGATGCGGTGGTGGTGATGGGATGTGCGTATTCACGCCGGTACGATGACTGTCGCGGTCGGTGACTGTCACAGTATGGGTCGTACTCCGTGCCTACCGGTCAGCTCTCTCTCTCTCTCTCGCAGGAGAGCGGATGCGGCCTGGAACGGGTGGAAAAAGTGACGGAAGAGTCAACACGGCGAGTGCGGAGTGTGTCTTCGGCCTGCTAGACTGTTCGCCCGCTAGACTGCGAGGTCGCCTTGCGGCCGAACGACCTCGACGGCACTGGCGTCGACGCGCTCGACGTCCAGAAAGTGTGGGATGTAGTTCTGATGCTCGAAGTCCTTGTACTCCGATTCGGCACCGACGGTACACCACAGCTGGACCGTTTCGGGACCGTGCCACTCGCCGTTGCGGTTGATTCCGAAACAGACCAGCTCCTCACCGTCGTGCTCGATGATCGCCCCTTTCCGAATGCCGGGGTCCCCGTGGATGATGAGCTGCTTCATACGGCACAGTTCTCAGGAGAGCGGATTAAACGCTTCGAACACCTGCGGCTATTGGCCGGGTTTCTACAGACGGGTTATATAGTAACAACTGCTACTATAGTAGCCACTCCAAGCCACTCTCCTTCTCATTATCTGCGGTATACGATTGTGGACACAACACACGTTGTGTCGTATGGATACGACACACAACGAAACGCGCGCCCGCGTGAAGGGCGCCCTCGCCCCTTCGCGGTCGACGACGAACCAAACGGGTTTTAAACAGCGCTGTCTTAGCCCACGTCAAGTGAGATAACCATGCAGATGCCACGCCGATTCAATACGTACTGTCCGCACTGCAACGAACATCACGAACACGAAGTCGAGAAATCTCGATCGGGACGTTCCTCCGGGATGAAGTGGGACGCTCGCCGAACGCGGCGCAACACTGCGTCCATCGGTAACTCCGGTCGCTTCTCGAAGGTCCCCGGTGGCGAGAAGCCAACCAAGAAGACCGACCTCAAGTACCGCTGCAGCGAGTGTGGCAAGGCCCACCTCCGCGAGGGATGGCGTGCCGGCCGACTCGAGTTCCAGGAGTGATTCACATGGCAGGAAATTTCTACAGCGTCCGATGCAGTGACTGCGAGAACGAACAGACCGTCTTCGGCAAGGCCTCCACGGAAGTCGCCTGTGCCGTCTGTGGCACGACGCTTGCGCGACCGACCGGTGGCAAAGCCGAGATTGAACACGAAATCGTCGAAACAGTCGAGTCACGATGAAGTACAGCGGCTGGCCCGACCCCGGCGAACTCGTCGTCGGCAAGATCGACGAGATCGAAGACTTCGGAGTCTTCGTCGATCTCGAGGAGTACGAGGACAAGCGCGGCCTGATCCACATCTCCGAGGTCGCCAGCGGATGGATCAAGAACGTCCGTGACCACGTCCGAGAGGGCCAGATCGCCGTCTGCAAGGTCCTAGATGTCGACAAGGAGTCCCAGCAGATCGACCTCTCGCTCAAGGACGTCAACGACCACCAGCGCTCGGAGAAGATCCAGCAGTGGAAAAACGAGCAGAAGGCCGACAACTGGATGGATCTGGCGACCGGCGACGATGTGGGTGACGAAGAGTTCACCGCCATCGCAAACGAGCTTATCGGCGCACACGGCAGCCTCTATGAAGGCTTCAAGCAGGCTGCGATCCACGGCCGCGAAGCACTCGACGACACCGAACTCACGGACGAGGAGATCGACTCACTCGTCGAAACCGCTCGCGAGAACGTCTCGGTGCCGTACGTCAACGTCACCGGCTACGTCGACCTCGAGAACCCGTCGGCAACCGGTGTCGACGGCATTCGTGAGGCACTCGAGGCCGCCGAAGGGAACGGCGAGGTGCCGGAAGAAGTCGACCTCGAAGTGACCTACGTCGGCGCACCCGAGTACCGGATCCGAGTGCAGGCACCGAACTACAAGACTGCCGAGGCCCAACTCGAGGAGAGCGCCGACCGCGCAATCGCTGCAATCCAGGGCCACGGTGGCGACGGCGAGTACCACCGCGAGCGACGGACTGACGAGGAGTAGCCGACTGAAACGGTTCCCGTTTCACAGACAACAGCCATCACTACCAATGAAATCTGATATCCGGGTGTGTTCGGAGTGGCGCGAGCGACACGACCGCCCGCGATATACCCTTTCTGCGACGTGTCCGGACTGTGGCGCTACCACCGAAAACAGCGCCCCGGCACCCTTCGATCCCGAAGATCCCTACGGCGAGTACCGACGCGCTCTTAAACGTCGCCATCGCTGCTAGGGTATATGGACGAACTCGACATCGACGCGGTCGCCGAACTCGAACTGGACGACCCCGTACTCGTCGAGGGGCTGCCGGGTGTCGGACACGTTGGGAAACTCGCCGTCGACCACCTGCTGGAGGAACTCGAAGGCGAGAGTACGCTCGTTCGACGGGTGTACTCCCGCGAGTTCCCGCCACAGGTGACTGTCGAAGACGGCGTCTCGGAACTCACCTGTGCCGAAATCTACGCGGTATCCCCGCCGGAAGGACGTGACCTGCTCTTGCTGACCGGCGATCATCAAGCGCAGACGAACGATGGCCACTACGTGCTGACGAGTGCGTTCCTCGACATCGCCGAGGAGTTCGGCGCGTCTGAGGCGTTCGCACTCGGCGGTATTCCCACGGGCGAGCTCATCGACGAGTACGCCGTCGTAGGTGCCATGACAGCGGAGTCGATGCGCGAGAATCTCGAGGAGTCCGGCGTCGAGTTCAGAGAGGACGAGCCGGCGGGCGGTATCGTCGGTGTCTCGGGTCTACTGCTCGGCCTCGGCGCGCGTCGCGAGTTCGAGGTGGCGTGTCTGATGGGCGAGACGAGCGGCTATCTCGTCGATCCGAAAAGCGCTCGCGCCGTGCTCGAGGTGTTAGAGGAGGTACTCGAGATCGATCTGGATTACGAGACGCTCGATGAGCGTGCTGGGGAGATGGAAGACGTCATCGGGAAGATTCAGGAGATGGAACAGCAACAGCAGATGGACGTACCGACGGACGACGATTTGCGGTATATTGGCTAATTCCGACCCGAAACGCGTCGAACGACGCTGGGTGTCGTTGTTCTGTTCTTCTCTCCTGTATTCTCCTCACCTATCCTCCCCCCTCCTGTACTCTCCTTTCCTCTCCTCTCTTCACCTCTCCGATCATTTCGTTTCGGAACCATTTTCTAGAGACTGGACCGTGGTTGCGATATGCCACTGACGCCGGACCGACGACTACAGGGACGCATCGCCGCTGCGTTCGCGCTGGTCGTCGGAGTCAACGGACTCGTGCTTTCGGTACTCGTCTGGAGTATTCACCGGCTCCTGTCCGCGAGCGGTCGGTCTCTGTCCGTCGAACTCGGCGTCCCGGCCTCCGTCGGCGCGCTCCTGGTCGGTGCAATCGGTCTCGTCGCTGTCCAGGCTCGATACGGGTCGCTGACGGCTGTGTCCGGACTCGAGCCCGAACCGATCGACGGTGACGGTCCCCGAAACGTCGGCGCACGGGTCCGGCGGCTGGCGACGCAGGCGGACGTCCCGCAACCGGCAGTCGCCGTCGCCGACTGTACCGAACCGAACTGTCTAACCGTTGGGAGCCAGCGGTCTCCGACGATCGTGGTCACCACGGGACTGCTCGACGCCCTCGGGGACACCGAACTCGACGCGGCACTGGCCCACGAGGTCGCCCACCTCGCGAACCGTGATCTCACGGTCGTCAGTGCTGTCGCCGCGATCGTCGCAATCGGTGATCGGCTGCTCGAGCGCGAACGCATGCTTCGAGGGGTGCTCGTGGCGATGATCGTATTCGTCATCAGGTTGGGCCCCGTTTTCGGACTAATGCTGTTGTTCGTTCTCGTCGCGCCGTTTGTCGCGATTACAGTGGGCTTTCTGGTTGTGAGCCCCGTCGCGCGATTGCTGCTCGGGATCTACGCCATTACACTCGGCCTGTTCGCAAAGGCCCGCGAGTACGCCGCCGATCGCGGGGCGAGCCAACTCGTCGGCGATCCGGCCGCAGTTGCAAGCGCCCTCGAGACGCTCGACGGTGGCGACCGTCCGAAACGGGACGCACGACTCGACGCGAGCGCAACGCTCGGAATCGTTTCCCAGTCGCTCTCGATCGACTGGGCGGACGGCGAGGGCGACGAAGACGGCGACGCCGATGAAAGTTGGTTCGAACGCCTGTTCGTCGGTCAGTTTGACATGTGGCGGGAGAACGTCTCGGAGTTTGGCAACCGACAGTCCGAGAACGGGTTCGATCAACAGCGGTCTTCCGACCGCGGCGCTGTAGATGCGGATGCGAATGCGAGTGCGGGTGCGGGTGACGACAGCGAATCGAAGTCGTGGATCGTCGAGCCGCTCGTGAAACCCGTTGTCGACCCAATACGAGATCGAATTCGGCAAGTGTTGACGTGGCGGCCTCCGACACACCCCACGACCGAGTCACGAATCGAGCGATTACAGATGCTCGAACGGCGGCGGTGTGACTGAGTGGTGATCACGTACGTACGAGTCGCAGAATATCTCGCTGCGTGCTCTGCTCGACTCCCTGTATCAGCCCTCGAGTACCTCGTACGCCACGTCCGCATCCCGAAGCGCATCCGTAACGCGCCCGACGGCATCCGTCGTCGCGATGGCAGTCACCTCGAGTCCGTGCTCGGCAGCGTCGGCTGCAACCTCACCGACGGCGAACGTCACTGCGGGTTCGACGTCTGCCTGTCGGCAGGCGACGGTCGCTTCGACACCCGTTGCGACGACGATATCCGCGTCGTCACAGGCGTCGCGAACCGTCTCGTCGTCGATCG
This sequence comes from Natrialba magadii ATCC 43099, assembly GCF_000025625.1. Lineage (NCBI taxonomy): Archaea > Methanobacteriati > Methanobacteriota > Halobacteria > Halobacteriales > Natrialbaceae > Natrialba > Natrialba magadii. The sequence goes on from NC_013922.1 coordinate 2,568,228, forward strand.
CACGGCTACCACCCGTTCGAACCGTCGGTACCTGCAGCACCGTCACGGAGCCGGGTTCGAGCTCCATCACGCCCTCGAAACTCGTGACACCAACGTCGGTGCCGGCTTCAGCGTCGGTGGTGGCGATACCGGTTGCGGGACCCGCGCTGCCCGGGGTCGCATGAAGGAGGCCGTCCTCGAGTGTCAGTGAGACCGTATCGCCTTCTTCGATAGCATCGGCAGCGATGTAGGCGTCTTCGCTCATCGCACCGAGGACGTCGCCGGTGACGTGGTCGGCGAAGCGACGCACGTCGTCTGCGGCGCGAAAGAGCCAGTCGACGCCCTCGCGGGTGACGCGGTAGCGCGACCGACCTTCCTTCTCGACGAGCCCGTCGTCGACGAGGTCACGAATGTATTCGCTGACGGCCTGACTCGTCACGCCGACTTCCCCGGCGATCTCCCCCTGGCTGACAGCGGGCTGGCGCTCGGCGATCTGTACGAGGATCCGAAATCGCGTCGCGGCCCGTTTGTTGTCGAGGACGTCGACCATACGCTCTCTTTGTTCCGAGGGGAGCAAAAAGGTACGCGGTCGACGCGCGAGCGACTGGCGCGTCACCACTGCACTGCACGCGCCCCGTCACGAGACACCCATCAGACCACGAGACTCCCATCAGACACCAAACATCAAGTAACTCTCCCACCTATCGATTACCAGTCAGCAGCTTCAAGTAGCCGCTGTTGGGCCCGGAGCGGAGCTTACTCGAGTCCGGTCGCTCACAGCGACGACTGAACAAACTCATTAGGGTTCGAGAGAGTCACACGAGTATGACTGACCGCTACGACGTGGTGATCGCCGGTGCCGGGCCGGCGGGTGCCCAATGTGCCCGTGACCTCGCGACGCGCGGATACGACGTCGTCGTCCTCGAAACCGAATCCGAGGACGAGTTCCCGCGCCAGAGCAACAAATCGACCGCCGGAACGTTCCCCTCGATGATGGCTTCGTTCGGCATTCCAGACGACGTCGTCATGCAGTACACCGACAGCGTCGTCCTCGAGTCGCCGACCGACCACTACGTAAAAGAACAGCCCGGCGCGGTACTCGAGTTCGCCGACTTCAAACGCTATCTCGCCGAGGACGGACAGGACGCGGGCGCGGAGTACTACTTCGATTCGCGCGCGACCGCGCCGATCATGGAGGGCGGTGAAATCGTTGGGATGACCTACAACGGCGATCAGGAGGTGTATGGCGACGTGATGATCGATGCGACGGGGCCAGCAGCACCGATCGCGAAGAAACTCGGCGTGAGTGATCTCAAGCGGGAGAATCACGCCATCGGTATCGAGTACGAGTTCGAGGGTATCGACATCGATCGCCCCGGCTTCGCAGATCTCCACGACGCGATGATGCTGCGCCTGGATCACGACATTGCACCGGGTGGCTACTCGTGGATCTTCCACACCGGCGAGGATACGGCCAAGGTCGGTCTCTGCTACATCCAGAACAACGGACACGACCGATACGCACGCGATGGGTTCGCGATCGACGACTATCTCGACCACTGGCTCGACACCGATCCGCGGTTCCAGAACGCGACGCGGATCGAGGGCAAACAACACCGCGGCTCGGCCCACATCCAGATGCCAGGGCAGATGCACACCGATCGATTCATGGCTATCGGTGACACGGTTCCGACGGTCGATCCGCTCTGGGGCGAGGGGATCAACAAGTGCATGCAGTCCGGCCGAATGGCAGCAGCAGCAGTTGATAGCTGTCTCAAACACGGCGACATCGAGCCGTCCGCGGAGAATCTCGAGGTCTACGACACGCTCTGGCACCGCGAAGTCGCGCCGAACATGCAAAAGCGTCTCTGGATGACGAAACTGCTATATCTCGCCGACAACGAGCGCTACGACGAGTTTATGCAGGATCTGCGCCGACTCGATGGCGATACGCTGTCGAAGGCAAATCAGGGAAGCGTCAGCGCGATTGCGAAACTGTTCGGTCCGAGCGACGTGTCGCTGCTCGCACGCTTTGCGAAACAGGAGTTTAGCTTCGGAACCAGCTTCTAAGCTGGAACGGCGTTTTCCGCGTCGATCCGCTCAGACGTGTTCCGGTAACCAGCCGCCGTCGACTTCGATATTCTCGCCGCTGATGTACCCCGAATCCGGATCGAGGAAGAACAACAGTGGCTGCATCAGATCGTCAAAGCTCGCCGGGCGGTCACGGGGCAGTTCCTCGGGAAATTCGTCCGAGTTCTCGACGACGTACGGCGAAATCGCGTTGACAGTCACACCGTCGTCCTGCGTGTCCGCGGCGAGCATCCGGGTAAACATCAACACGCCTGCCTTCGCGACGAAGTACGGGAAGTTCACCGGGCTGACCAGTCCCTTCTCGCTCGAGGCGTAGCCGATGTTGACGATGCGGCCGTAGTCGTCCTCGTCTCGGTCTCCGTCGCGCATCGTCTCCAGTGCGCGCTTCGAACAGAGGTAGGTGCCGTTGAGGTTCGTCTCCAGCACACGATTCCACGTCTCGAACTCGAGTTCGTCCCAGTGGCTGGGCGCGAAGTCACCGACGTTGTTTACCAGTACGTCGACGGCCCCAAGTTCAGATTCGACGGCACTGAAGAGTCCGTCGACGCTGTCGGGGTCGGTTACGTCACCCTGAACCGTCATCACGTCGCCGGGGCCCCGCTCGCTCGCCGTCTCGGCAACGTCCCGCGCTGCATCGGCGCTCGTGTGGTAGTGAACGGCGGTATCAGCGCCGCGTTCGGCAGTCGCGACCAGCAGTTCGCGGCCGACGCCGCGAGCGCTGCCCGTCACGAGAACAGTCCGGTTCTCGAGTGTGTGGTCGTCCATATGGCATGCTCGTCGAGAGGAGGTAAAAAGCGCCTGGGACGGTGAATCGCCTCGGGGTCAAGTGGTTCGAGAATTGAAGATTCTCGTCATCACGAGAGAGCTTTGCTCTCTCGGTCGACCCCGAGGCTTCCTGATTCAACGACGCGCTTTGCAGACACGCGCTGAAAGCCAGCGGTGTCCGTAGGGAGCACAGTCTCCACAGGCGTTGATTCGGGCCATTCCAGCCCTAGTTCAGAAAAGCCGCGTTGAAGGACGTTCATCGCCGCGTTCGCATCTCTATCCGTCTCGAACCCGCAAGACGGACAGGAGTGTTCACGAACCCAGACGGGTTTCGCTGTCTCCACGCCACACTTCGCACACCCTTTCGTCGTGCCACGAGCAGGCACTTGGACAACGTGCGTACCGTACAAGTCTCCCTTGTATTCGAGGAGTGTGATGAATTGTCGCCACGCTGCATCCTGCTTATTCCGAGCGTTGCCGTCACCCTGAAGCATTCCAGCTACGTCGAGGTCTTCGACGAACACGGCGTCGTACTCACGGACGAGCCACGTTGTGATTTTGTGCTGGTAGTCCAGTACTTTTCGCTGAATCTTGCGCTTGACTTTGGCAACCGTTTGCCGCTGTTTCTCGTAGTTGTTCGACCCGTGTTCTTTCCGGGAGAGTTTACGTTGCTCTCGGCGCAATCGCTCGTACTCGTCTTCGAGATCGAGCCAATCCACTGTCTTGCCGTCGCTCGTGTGGATGTAGTTGAGGATGCCAAGGTCGATTCCCACGCTGTTGCTCACGTCGAGTGTGTCCAACGCAGGTTTCTCTGGGATGTGTTCGTCGTCGGTTTCGAGACTGAACGAGACGAACCACTCACCCGTCGTCTCCTTTTTCAGCGTGACTTCTTTGATCGTTGCGTTTTCGGGGAGTGATCGGTGGTAGCGGATTTTCACCCAGCCGATTTTGCTGAAGCGCACGTAGGCGTATCCGTCGCGGCCCCTCTTGTTATCGAGGTCGAAGCCAGACTGGTTGTACGTGACGCTTCGGTATTCGGCGGGTGATTGCCGTTTGAGCCGACCAACCTTGTACCCTTTCTCTTTCTTTTTACGAAGATTCGAGAGGTTGTCGTGGAAGCGTGCGACGGTGGCTTGTGCGGCTTTCGAGTGAAGTTCCGCGAATACAGGCCACTTGCGCTTCCACTCTGGCAGTTTGTTGTTCTGCTGGTATTCGCTTGGTTTGTCGTCGTCGGGACTGTTCGTGTAGTCCCATCGGACGTGGTTGTAGAGTTGGCGATGAACGTCGAGATGATGTTCAGCAGCCATCGCTACCTTGTCGCTTGGGTAAGCGCGGTAACGGTGGCTGTGTTCCATCGCTGTCTGCGTGTTTGGAATGTATCTACTTAATGGATAGTATCGCTACGCCTATCGGATTCATCCCCGACCTCAAGGGTCGGGGTATTCTCCTGTACCGCTCATAAAATAGGACGTAGGGGCCTCGGAACGGCAGCGGCTCCCGAAGTTAAGTGTCCCCCCGTACATACATGGGACATGACACTGGAAACCGTCTTGCTCGCCGTTGGACCCGGCGATGCAAATCGGAGCACCAAACTGGCGGAAACCGTCGTCGAAGCCGCCGCGCCGGCGGACTCGACTGTGATCCTGGGACACGTCTTTACTGACTCCGAGTACGACGAAGTGCTGTCCCGACTCGAGTTCGATACGGGATTCGACGGGGCCGATCCAAACGAGGTAGCTAGCCGTCACTCCACGATTCGGGAGCTACAGGACGTGCTCGACGAGCACGGACTCACATACGAGGTACGGGGAGCGGTCGGCGAGCACGGACCCACGATTGTCGAGATGGCGACGGACGTCGACGCGGATCGGGTCGTCGTCGGTGGGCGACGACGGTCGCCGACCGGGAAGGCGGTGTTCGGATCGACGGCCCAGGAAGTGTTGCTGTCGGCACCGTGTCCAGTAACGTTCGTGCGTAACGACGAGCGTGAGGTGGATACCTGAGTTCAGGTCATCGGTTGGGCAACAGCACATCCACTCCGTATGGGTCGTGATTCCGAGACACAACTCGGGGTCGAGTACAATATGTGTAGTTAAGTAACGCGGCAGCGCTCATTCGAACAGGATGGTCTACTATGCGGGCGTCGATCTCGGCGCGACGAACGTCCGGGCCGCGATCGCCACGGACGACGGGACGACGATCGGCGTCAGTCGAAACGCCACGCCACGCGGACCAACGGGAATCGACGTAACAGAGGGCGTCCTCCGGACGCTGCGTGAAGCCTGCGGCGACGCCGGCGTCACACCGGAAGCCGTCGCCGCTGCCGGCATCGGCTCGATCGGGCCGTTCGACCTCGCGGAGGGGGCTGTCATCGACCCGGCGAACCTGCCGGACTCGATCGAACGCATTCCACTCACCGGTCCGATCAAAAAGCTCCTCGAGACGGACGAGGTACACCTCCACAACGACACTACTGCTGGTGTCATCGGCGAGCGCTTCCACGCGGAGCGAAACCCCGACGACATGGTCTACATCACGATCTCCTCGGGGGTCGGTGCCGGCGTCTGCTGTGACGGTGACATCCTCAGCGGCTGGGACGGTAACGCCGGCGAGGTCGGTCACTGTATCGTCGATCCCCACGGCCGCCTGACCTGTGGCTGTGGCCACGACGGTCACTGGGAGGCTTACTGCTCGGGCAACGGTATCCCGAACTTCGCGAGACTTCTTGCTGACGACGACCCGACGATTTCGACTGATCTGCCACTCGAGAGCCCTGACTTCACCGCGAAGGACGTCTTCGAGTTTGCCGGCGAGGACGAACTCGCCGACTACGTCATCGAACAGCTCGCCCACTGGAACGCGATCGGGGTAACGAACGTCGTCCAGTCGTTCGCGCCGATCGTCGTCTCGTTCGGCGGTGCCGTTGCGCTGCACAACGAGGAACTCGTCGTCGACCCGATTCGCGAGCGCGTTTCCGAGATGCTGCTCAACAACGTGCCCGAAATTCGCGTCACCGACCACGGCGACGACGTGGTACTCGAGGGCGCGGTTGCGAGTGCGCTGACGAAGGGGACCGGCGACCGGCAGTATCTCGACGCCTGAGACAGTCCGTCGTCGCCCTTCATCGGTGGTTGTTCCGCCAGAGGCGCGGTTACCTGTCGCCCGTCCCACCGATCCGCCCGCGTACGTCCACCGAGTGCTACATTTTTGACCCGTGCACTGTAACGCGGAGTATGCGCCGACGAGCCTTCCTCCGTTCCGGACTCACCGCCTGGGCTGGCCTCAGTGTCGCCCTGTCCGCGTCTTCGGTGTCCGCGACTGACGAGCGCGCCCCCTCGCACGCGACCGTCGCTACCGGGTCACAGTCGCCCACCACGACCACCAACCCCGACTCGTTTTTCGACGAGTCGGTCGAATCGACGCCACAGGAGGCGTTTCCTGAGTCCTACGACCCACTCGGTCGCACGTCGGTCGGCGGCGCGGCCGAAGCGGTCGTCGGCGACGACGGGGAGACAGCCTATCTCGCAACGACGACCGGCTTCGCAACTGTCGACGTCTCCGACCCGACCGATCCGGAGGTACTCGCACGCGACGATTCCATTTCGGTCGACGGTGCCCCACTCACCGAAATCCTCGACGTGAAAGTCAGCGGCGACCGTCTGGTCGTCCCCGGACCGGCGAACCTGGCCAGCGACTCGGTCTTTCACGGCTTCATCTGCTACGACGTCAGCGATCCAGCAGACCCTGTCGCCGTTACTGATCCCTACGAGACCGACTACCACATTCACAACTGCTTCCTCGAGGACACCCTCCTGTACGTCGTCGCGAACAGCGAGGAGCCCGCCGAAAATCCGCTCGTCATCTTCGACATCAGCGACGACACCGTCGAAGAGGTCGGCCGCTGGTCACTACTCGAGTACGAACCCGGCTGGGAGGAGGTCCACTGGCTCCTGCGATACCTCCACGACGTCTATGTCCACGACGGGATCGCGTATCTTGCGTACTGGAACGCGGGGACCTTCCTGATCGACGTGAGCGACCCCGCCGAACCGGCATACATCTCCCACGTCGCGGAGACGGAACTCGAGGACCAGCAGGATATCCCTCACTCTAACGTGACAGACGCCCAGCAGGGCCTGCCGGGGAACGACCACTATTCGGCCGTCGACGACACCGGTACACTGCTTGGGATCGGCCGTGAGGCCTGGGCGACCGGCGGCGACGACCCCGACGGCCCAGGTGGGATCGACCTCTACGACGTGAGCGACCCGAACGAGCCGACCTACCAGGCGACGGTCGAGGCCCCACCCGCCGAGAACGAGAGGTACAGCGACGGCATGTGGACGACCGCCCACAACTTCGAACTGCGAAACGATCGCCTCTACTCTTCGTGGTACCGCGGCGGCGTGATGGTCCACGACGTCTCTGACCCCGCCTCACCCACCGAACTCGCTGGCTGGCGCGACGCCGAGGACCTGGGCTTCTGGACGGCGCGGGTACTCGAGTCCGGTGAGACGTTCGTCGCGAGCAGCACGGAGGCGATTCCGAGCGCCGATACCGAGGGTGCACTGCTGGTGTTCCCGGCGCAGGCAGACGGCGCTGGGTCGGGTGGTGGAGATGGTGGTGGCGATGACAACGAGGGCGGTGGAAGCGGAAGTGACACGGCAGACGCCATCCCAGGATTCACGGCTGCCGGCGTCGCCGGGGCGGCCGGCGTTGCCGGTGGCGCGCTCGGACTCGAAGCGCTGCGCCGACGGGTTGATGCCACGGCAGAGTCGTCACAGCAGTGAGCCGGTTTCGCGTCGAATTCGGTATAGTAACAACTGAAACGGTTTACACACTGATCGCCAGACTGATCGGCGATCAGGTGTGCACTGACTTGCAGTGGCTACTATAGGCACTTCCGTGAATGTCCGCAAAACCCTCGTGATCGTTCCTGATCGTTCGATTTTGTGGTCCAAACCTATTCATCGCTCGAGTTCCTAGAGCGGGTAATGAGTAACGCCGACGCCGACGCCGACACTGACACTGACACTGAGTCCGACACGTCGCTCCGAGAGCGCGTCGAGAGCTGGCTCACTCGCGAGATGCCAATCATCCAGATGCACGGCGGGACGAGCGCCGTTCGCGAGGCTGATCCCGAGACCGGCGAGGTCATCATCGAACTCGGCGGTGGCTGTAAGGGCTGTTCGGTCAGCGACGTGACCACAGGAAACATCAAGGCGGAACTGATCCAGTGGCCCGAAATCGACGAGGTGACGGTTCGAGTCCCCGACGCACGCGAGAGTCTCGGCGGCCCGGAGCAAGCCGAGTCCATCATGGGCATCGACCGGACGGAGGGCGGCCGCGGCGACTGGGGCTCGTCGAATCCCGGGGAAGACCACCTCTGAGGCGGTTTGGCGAACAGGTTCGTCAGTTACAGCGGCGTGTCTCACGTTGACAGGGTCGGTCAGTTTTGAGAATTCCTATATCCTTTTACGCTCGAGTTACGGAGTTAGTCACCATGACGACGTGTGGATGCCCGACTGCGGGAGGTGACGGTGATGGGTAACGAACCAATCGTCGGTCCGAACGACGATCGCGACGCAGAGTCTCACTCCGAAGCAACAGCCGAGACAGAAGCGGAAACCGGCGCTGACGCCGATATCGACACCGAAACCGACGGCGGCGTTCGCCCCTACACCGTCCGCCTCGAACTCGTCGACGAACCCGGCGAGTTGCTCCGTGCGCTCTCCCCAATCTCGGACAACGGCGGCAACCTCCTGAGTATTCACCACGAACGCGGCAACATCACACCACGCGGGCACATCCCTGTCGAGGTCGACCTCGAGTGCCCACCGGAACGCTTCGACGACATCGTCGAGGGCCTGCGCGACGCCGGCGTCAACGTCATCCAGGCCGGTGCCGAGCGCTACGGCGAAGAGATTTCCGTTGTCTTCGTCGGCCACCTCGTCGAGAACGACCTCTCGGAAACACTCTCCCGAATCGAGGCCGAGGCCGAAGCAGCCGTCCTCGACCTCTCGCTCGCCGCCCCCGACGGCACCGACGCCACCTCCAGTGCCCGACTCCGACTCGCCGTCGACTCCGGACGAACCGACGCCGCACTCGAGTCGATCCGATCGATCGGGGCCGATAAGGACCTCACCATCGTCGAGCCACTGCTCGGAGGTGAGGCCTGATGGGAGCCAGCCAGCGACTCGCGATTCTCGGCGCGGGTGACGTCGGTCGCTCCGTTGCAGACCTTGCAAGCGAGTACGGCCACGAGGTCGTCGCACTCGCCGATTCGACGACGGCGACCATCGACCCCGACGGAATCGACGTGGCAGCCGCACTCGACCGCAAACTCGGCGGCGACGACATTGGTGCCGACGATCCGACTGCCGTCTTCGAGACCGACTACGACGTGCTCGTCGAGGCGACGCCGACGACGCTCGGCGACGCCGACCCCGGCTTCACGCACGCGAAACGTGCATTAGAGACCGACCACCACGTCGTCCTCGCAAACAAGGGTCCCGTCGCCGAGCGCTACGGCGAACTCCGGGAACTCGAGGCCGACAGCGCAGGCTCGATTCGTTTCGAGGCGACCGTCGGCGGCGCAATTCCGATTCTCTCGACGATCGAGGACTCGACGCCGCAGGCTGTCACCGCCGTCCGCGGCGTTCTCAACGGCACCGCGAACTTCATTCTCACCCGGATGGCCGCCGAGGGCCTCGACTACGAACACGTGCTCGCAGAGGCACAGGACCTCGGTGTGGCAGAGGCCGACCCGACGTTCGACGTCGACGGCACCGACGCCGCCCTGAAGTTCGTCATCCTCGCGAACGTGCTTGCCGACGGCGGCTTCTCGCTCGAGGATGCGACTGTCGAGGGAATCCAGAACATCCCCGGAAGCGCGCTCAACCTCGCCGCAGAGGACGGGCGGACCATTCGACTCATCGGCGAGGCCACCCGCGACGGCGTCCGCGTCGGCCCGCGCCTCGTCCCAGAGAACGGCGCGCTCGCTGTCACCGGCACGCGAAACATCGTTCAGATCGAGACGCGGAACGCTGGCTCGCTGCACTCGAGTGGGCGTGGCGCTGGCGGCCCGGAGACGGCGACGGCAGTGCTTTCTGACGTCGGTCGACTGCCGCCGCTGTAGCGATCTGCGTGGCCTACAAGACGTATTTGTGGAACGGCCCGAGCGCCTTCCGAGCGGCTTGCAAGTGATGGCCGATCGGTGGCCAGACCGTGTGTACGAGACACAAACCGCAAGCGGGCGTCGGGTTCGACAGAATACGCTTTCGAAATGGTTTTAACCGCAACGAGACAAAGAGACCGATATAAGCGCCTCTGCGCGTGAGCTACAACAATGAGCGAACGACACCAGAACCTGGCCGTAATTGGTCACGTTGACCACGGGAAAAGTACGCTCGTGGGCCGACTCCTCTACGAGACGGGGAGCGTTCCCGAGCACGTCATCGAACAGCACCGCGAAGAAGCAGAAGAGAAGGGCAAGGGCGGATTCGAATTCGCCTACGTGATGGACAACCTCGCCGAGGAGCGAGAGCGTGGTGTCACCATCGACATCGCCCACCAGGAGTTCACCACCGACGAGTACGACTTTACCATCGTCGACTGTCCTGGTCACCGCGACTTCGTCAAGAACATGATCACGGGCGCATCCCAGGCGGACAACGCCGTCCTCGTCGTCGCTGCTGACGACGGTGTCGCGCCCCAGACCCAGGAGCACGTCTTCCTGGCTCGTACCCTCGGTATCGACGAACTCATCATCGGCGTCAACAAGATGGACGTCGTCGACTACAAAGAGTCGACCTACGATGACGTCGTCGACGAGGTTACCCAGCTCCTCAAGCAGGTCCAGTTCAACACGGACGACGCCTCGTTCATCCCAATCTCGGCGTTCGAAGGCGACAACATCGCAGACGCCTCCGACAACACGCCGTGGTACAGCGAGGAGACCCTCCTCGAGGCACTCAACGACCTGCCAGAGCCACAGCCACCAACGGACGCACCGCTCCGACTCCCAATTCAGGACGTCTACACCATCTCGGGTATCGGTACCGTCCCAGTCGGACGTATCGAGACCGGTGTCATGAACATCGGCGACGACGTCTCCTTCCAGCCAAGCGACGTTGGCGGCGAGGTCAAGACGATCGAGATGCACCACGAAGAGGTGCCAAAGGCCGAACCCGGTGACAACGTTGGATTCAACGTTCGCGGCATCGGTAAGGACGACATCCGCCGCGGTGACGTCTGTGGCCCAGCCGACGAGCCACCAAGCGTCGCCGAGACGTTCCAGGCACAGGTCGTCGTCATGCAGCACCCATCCGTGATCACGGCCGGCTACACGCCGGTCTTCCACGCACACACCTCGCAGGTCGCCTGTACGATCGAGTCCATCGACAAGAAGATGGACCCATCGAGCGGCGAAGTCGCCGAGGAGAACCCAGACTTCATCCAGTCGGGTGACGCTGCTGTGGTCACCATCCGCCCACAGAAGCCCCTCAGCATCGAGCCGTCCAGCGAGATCCCAGAACTCGGGAGCTTCGCCATCCGTGACATGGGTCAGACCATCGCGGCCGGCAAGGTCCTCGACGTCAACGAGAAATAAATGCAGCAGGCACGCGTTCGACTCGCGGGCACGAGTCCAGACGACTTAGACGACATCTGTGACGACGTCCGCGAGATTGCGAACAACACCGGCGTCAACCTCAGCGGTCCGATTCCGCTGCCGACCAAGACCCTCGAGGTGCCGACCCGGAAGTCGCCTGACGGCGAGGGCACCGCGACGTGGGAGCACTGGGAGATGCGCGTCCACAAGCGCCTGATCGATCTGGACGCCGACGAACGCGCACTCCGACAGCTCATGCGCATCCAGGTGCCAAACGACGTCTCGATCGAGATCGTCCTCGAAGACTAAGACAAACCGGCGGCGATCTGCCGCTTGGTAGTCGGAACGTCGATCACGATCGACTGTGACGAGATGAGATATCCTCATCGTCGTTGCACTGCGTTTCATCCACTTCATTTCACGACACCCTACACTGCAGAGCGACTGCACTCGTCCAGCGCTGTCACATCACACGGCTTGCTGAGCGTTCTATCCTGCGTCAGTGACAGCCACTCACGCGACAGCCACTGTATCCGGTGTGCAAACTTTTGGTGTGTCCCACCGAAAGCAACGTATGGCGAACCGATCGCGGCCACGCCCTGGCGCATCGGCCTCCCGCTCGACCGGATCCGGTTCCAGCGCCTCCGAATCCCCTGCTGCCAACGACCAGCCAAGCCCCATCTACGAGCTCCTCGTTATCTTCGGACTCGTCTTCCTTATCCAGGTGATCACCGACATTGTCGGTATCATGGCCGGCCTGTTCGTGCTCACTCTCCCACTCGCCGAGAACCCCTGGACCATCGTGACCAGTGTCTACGCCCACGGCGGTCTCTGGCACCTCCTCTCGAACAGTCTCGCGCTCGTTCTCTTCGGCTGGCCAGTCGCCCGCGCAACGTCGCGTGTGCGGTTTCACACGTTCGTCCTCGTCACCGGCTCGATTGCCGGCATTTCGCAGGTTCTCATCAGCGGCTTCGCGGCCGCAGCACCCATTGTCAGTGGCGACCCTGTCGGCGTTCTCGGCGCGAGTGGCGCCATCTTCGCACTCCTTGGCTACCTCATTACCGGCAACCGACTCTCCGCCGGCTTCGCGTCGATTATTGACGTCCCACAGTGGGTAACGATCGCCGTCTTCGTCGGCCTCGCGACCGTCGTCACTCTCATGACCGCTGCACCTCGTGTCGCCCTGATCGCTCACTTCACCGGCTTTCTGCTCGGCTTACTCGCCGGGCGCGCCCGCCTGCTCGAGATTTGAGGGGACTCGAGTACGCGCCGCTCTGTGCTGTAGCATGGAACTCGAGTGGTGAGTGCACTGCGAGAGGGGAGGAAAAGGGAGCGGGGAGGAAGGGAGATGTCTGCAGACGAGAGGCCTTTCAAAACACAAGCTACAAATACAAACCCGGGTTAGAAACGTTCGAGGGCTCGTAGATCAGTGGTAGATCGCTTCCTTCGCAAGGAAGAGGCCTCGGGTTCAAATCCCGACGAGTCCACTATTCTGCGGCGCGAACAAATTCGTGAGCGCCGCGAATCGTCGTCGATGGCGGATTTGAAGCCATGGAAGTCGCAGCGTGAGCGAAGCGAACGACCGTCTTCCTTCGGGTTCAAATCCACAGGAGTTCCCCAAACGATACGAGTACTCGATCTACACGCTGCCGATGCCGGTGCTCAAGGTCGTCGCAGTCGGGAACGTCGTTGTCTCCGTCGTGTTCATGCTGCTCGTCGCCGCCAGCGCACCCTCGGCGCTCGCGTTCGTCATCGTCTGGATCGTTCTTACTTCCGCCGGCGACGTCTACAGAATTCGCTCCTCGGCGCGACGCGATGTCGATCTTCGTGCACGGATGTCGCTGTTGCACAAACACGAATCGATTGGCGGAAGCGATGGCGATGCGAACACCGACGGCGAAACGAACACTGACGGCTGAGCGGACTGCCGTCGCTGTTTCATAGTTTCTCTTTGGCAGTTCGCGGTTTTCAAACCGCGGACAGCAACTCGTCCGAGCGAGGGTGACTCGAGTACCAGGCGACAAAAGAGCGCGACCCAACGGTGTGGGTCGCTATCGGCACTCCGCCGTTCCGATGGTCGGGCCGGCGTGTGGTGTTCGGCCGCGGGAGAGGTAGGATGCGAGGTCGGTCGTCGTTACGATACCGATGACGCCTTCGTCCTCGTCGACCACCGGGAGGTGGTGACAGCCGTGCTCGAGCATGGTGGCTGCGGCGTCGCGGACGCTGTCCTGTGCGGCGGCGGTGACGACGTTCTCGGTCATGTAGCGCTCGACCGTCGTTTCCGCTTTAGGCTGGCTCTGGGCGACGATATCGACAAAATCGGTCGTTGTCAGAATGCCCGCGAGATGGTTGTCTGAGTCGACAACGATCACGGATCCAATATCGTTCTCGCGCATGACCTGTCCGGCGGTTTCGACCAACGTGTCTTGCCGTACCGTGTGGAGTGACGTGGACATGATGCGGCCGACGAAGATATCTTCCATAGTACTGCCTTGTCCTATAGGAACATAATACTTTGCTATAGGTTATCTACTAGCACACCACACCGTCATGTATCAATTATCGCTCACCTTGGTCCTACAATTCACGCGATAACCTATGATCCAGTGGTGAACCTTTACGCTCCCGTGAGTCACACCCATCGGTATGCGAATTAATGAAGCCGTCATCGACCGACTGGTTGCGAACGGGGTCGACACCCTGTTTGGTATTCCCGGGAAACAGACCCTGCCGCTGAACGAAGCGATCAGCGAGCGCACGGACATCGACTTCATCATGGCTCGCCACGAGACTGCCGTCTCCCACCAGGCGTGGGGCTACGCTGAAACGAGCGGTGGTCTTGCTGCGACCGTCGTCATCCCCGGCCCCGGTGACATGAACGCCATGAACGGGCTGAAGAACGCGCTCAACGACTGCACGCCGCTCGTCCACATGGCCGTCGAGACCGAACCCGAGATCCGTGGCGGTGACGGTATCCACGAAACACCACCAGATACCTACGACAACGTCGTCAAGGAGAACGTCACCGTCGAAACGCCCGAGAGTACCATCGCCGAACTCCAGCGCGCGATCGACATCGCGCTCACCGCGCCGATGGGGCCCGTTCGCGTCGGCATCCCCAAGAATTTCCTCCCGATGGACGTTCCGCTCGCCGAACCCGGCGAAACCGAAACCCGAACCGTTGGCTCCCCTGCCGACGAGCGGATCGCCGAGGCTGCAGACCTCCTTGCCGAATCTGAACGGCCGATCATCATCGCCGGCGGTGGCGTCCGCGCGTCCGGCGCGAGCGACGAACTCACATCCCTCGCCGAAACACTCGACGCCCCGGTATTCCCGACCTACAAGGGCAAGGCCGTCCTCCCGGACGATCACGACCTCTTCGCGGGCGTGCTCTGTGGCGGCACCGGCAGCGCGGTCAAACACCAGATCGCCGCCGCAGACGCGGCTCTCGGCGTTGGAACCGACCTCGACGCCGTCACGATGAAACACTGGGAGATCGACGTGCCGGACGATCTCGTCCACGTCACCCTCGATGCCGACGACATCGGCGTCGGCTACGACCCCGCGGTCGGCATCGTCGCAGACGCCGGCCGAACGATGGGTGCACTCGAGTCCGCCCTCGACACTCGTTCGATCGCCTCGACGAACGGTCACGAGCGTGCGCGAGAGACGCGCCAGGCCGTCGAGGATCGCCTCGCAGAACTGGTCGCGGTTGAGGAACCGCCGCTGCCGTCTCCGAGTGCGCTGTCGGCGATTCGCGATGCAGTGCCCCGAGAGGCTGTCGTTGCCGCCGACGCGGGCGGGTTCCGCCTCTGGTCGCTCGTGATGTTCGAGGCATACGAACCTCGTGACTACGTCAACCCGGGCTCGTGGGCCACGATGGGGTCCGGCGTGCCATCGGCTATCGGCGCGAAGGCGGCGAATCCGGACCAGGACGTCGTTGCACTCACGGGCGACGGCGGACTGATGATGTGTGTTCACGAACTACACACGCTGGCCGACGAGGACATCGATGTGACCGTGATCGTGCTCAACAACAGCGATTACGCGATCATCAGCGAGGAGGCCGAACGCAGCTACCGGATGGACGCAAGCGAGTACGGCTGGCAGGACGTCCCGCTCGACTTCGATGCCATCGCGTCCGGGATGGGACTCGAGACGATGCGTGCTGGCACGCCGGATGAGATTCGCGAGACGGTTGCCGCGGCAGTCGAGAGCGACGGGCCAACGCTGGTCGAGATTTCGACGGATCCACACGAACCGCAGGCAAGCGTCTGGATGTCGGACTGAACGCCGGGCGTCTTGCTGGCCGGTTAGTTTCTCTGGCTTGCTAACCGTTATACCACGGGCAGACCGTGGTGCTTGTAGAGATGAGTACTGCGCAGACGGATCGAATGAGCGACAACGACAGGTCGATCACGGGGTTCGTGATGATCTCCCACGCGGTCGTCCACACGTACGAGCTCTCGATCCCGATTCTGATGGTAATCTGGCTCACGGAGTTCAGCGTGAGCACGGCGATTCTCGGCAGTGCGGTCGCGGTCGGCTACGGCCTCTTCGGTGTCGGCGCACTGCCGGCCGGCATTCTGGTCGACCGTTTTGGGTCGCGCGAACTCGTACTGGTCTGTCTGGCCGGGATGGGCGGTTCGTTCCTCCTGCTGAGTGCCGCACAGGGAATCGTGTCGATCACGCTGGCACTCTGTGTCTGGGGTATCGCAGCGAGTATCTACCACCCGGCAGGGCTGTCGTTGATCTCGACCGGCGTCGAACAGCGCGGCACCGGCTTCGCCTATCACGGCATGGCCGGCAACTTCGGCATCGCCTTCGGGCCGTTACTGACGGCGATTCTGCTGTTGTTCTTCGACTGGCGGCTCGTCACCGCAATTCTCGTCGTGCCGGCTGGTCTGGCGATTCTCTACGCCCTGACGGCGAGTTTCGACGAGAAGGCTGCCGTCGAGACGCAGCCTGATGGCGGTCGAGAACCAGCAGACGAGGATACCGACACCGGCGGAACGACCGACGGACAGGTCGACAACCAGATGTCGCTCTCGCGATTCCTGTCGGACAGTCGCGCGCTGTTCACCATCGGCTTCACGGTTGCGATGGTCGTCGTCATGATGAACGGGCTGTTCTACCGCGGGACGCTGACCTTCCTGCCTGACGTGCTGAGCGATTTCATGCCGGACGTCGTCGAACAACTACAGCTGTTCGACCCTGACAGCCCGATGGCCGAGGAGTTCGACCCGGCCTCCTACCTCTACGCCGGGCTTCTGATGGTCGGCATGGCCGGCCAGTACGTCGGCGGGAAGCTCACCGACCGAATCCGGACAGAAACCGGCCTCACGATAATCTTCGCTTCGCTCGCCGTCGTTGCGGTCCTGTTCGTCCCCGTCGCCGAAGCGGGCCTCGTTCCGCTGCTTCTCATCGGCTCGGTGCTCGGCTTCCTGCTGTTCTCGCTCCAGCCGATGTATCAGGCGACCATCGCGGAGTACAGCCCGCCCGGTGAACGCGGGCTCTCTTACGGCTACACCTACCTCGGCGTCTTCGGCGTCGGTGCCGCCGGCGCGGCGATTGCCGGCTTCCTCCTCTCAATCGGTTCCATCTGGCAAACGTTCGCGGCACTCGCCGTCTTCCCCGCCACAGGCGCAGTCCTCGCGATCGTGCTTCGCCGAACCGGCGATCGACGCGCCTGATACGTTCCACTCTCACTCCGGTTGCACTTTTGCTTCCGCGTCTTCGTTCTCGTCGGTTACAATGATACTGTCAACAGCTCATTTCCGCTTCAGCTTGCCACCATTTCGCAAGTCGACACCGCCAGATGTACAGTATCCAGCACCGATCCGCACTCGAGTACGACCCAATACGATTGTGTACTGTTCAACTCCTGCCGCCGAATTCGTCCGTCGAATCAACACAGCGTTTGTTACAGGACAACAATTAACTACCTGTGTCCCGATGGACAGTATATGCTAGAAGAACCAACCGGTGACCTCAACCAAATTCCGACGACGATTCCACACTGGTACGACCCAGACGGAAGCCCGCTGACACTCGAGTCAGGCGACGGTGCGACGGTGTTTGACGACGACGGCGAGGAGTACCTCGATTTCGCCTCGCAGCTGTACTGCGTCAACGCTGGGCACGGTAACCAGCAGATCATCGACGCGATGACCGAGCAGCTAGAACAGATCCAGTACGTTTCGTCCTCGAAACACTCCCCCGTACGGTCCGAACTCGGCGAGCGACTGGTCGACATTGCTCCTGGCGACCTCTCGCACGTCATGTTCTCGGTCACTGGCAGCGAGGCGAACGAACTCGCCGTCCAGCTCGCGCGTAAACACACTGGCGGCTCGAAGATTCTGACCCGCTGGCGCTCCTATCACGGCTCGACCTACGGTGCCGGCAGCCTGACCGGCGACCCCGAAACACGTGCACTCGTCGAGAGTCACGCCGCGACGACCGGGTCGACGAAGTTCCTCCCCCCGATGTCACATCCATCGCCGTTCAACGCCGACAGTCCCGAGGAACTCGCCGAACTGGCCGCCGACCATCTCGAGTTCGTAATTCGCAACGAAGACCCCGACTCCATCGCTGGGATCATGATGGAACCAGTCGCCGGCTCGAGCGGCGGCTACCCAGCACCGCCAGGCTACTTCGAGCGCGTCCGCGAACTCTGTGACAAGTACGACATTCTGCTGATCGCAGACGAGGTCATCACCGGCTTCGGCCGCTGTGGCGAGTGGTTCGGAATCGAAACCGAGGACGTCGAACCGGACATGATCACGTTCGCGAAAGGCGTTACGAGTTCCTACGCCCCGCTCGCTGGCGTGCTCGCCCGGCCCGAACATGTTTCGGGCGTCCAGGAGGACGGCTTCGACCTCGGGCAGACGTTCGGTGGTCACCCCGTCGGCTGTGCGGCCGGCCTCGCCGCGATCGATGTCTACGAGGACGGTCAGATCGACAACGTCCGCGAGAACGCCTCACTCTTCGAGGACGGACTGGCCGAACTCGAGTCCCAGTACGACGTGGTCGCGGACGCGAGAGGTCGTGGCTACCTCTGGGGCGTTGCCTTCGAAGATCCAGCAACGGGCGAACCATTCTACGACCCGCGTGTAGACGGTGACGACGTGGAGAATCCGGTTTCGGACGTCGTCTCGGGGCTCGAAGACCGCGGTGTGCTCGTCGGCACCGGCCGCCCGGCGACGCAGATCCTGCTTTCGCCACCGCTGTGTACGACAGCTGAAGAGATCGAGACGGTCCTCGACGCACTGGACGCGGCGATCACGGACGCGTTCTGAGGTCGCGGCTGCAATCAGCACTCAGTGAACAGCCGCTTTTATCTGACGCACGACGAACGGACAGCTATCAGCATATGATCGAGGCAACACTCTGTTTCGTTCTTCGCGAGTCCGAGATTGACGAGACTAACGAAACCAGCGAGACCAGCGAGACCAGCGAGACCAGCGAGACCAGCGAGACCAGCGAGACTGACTCGAACACCGATGTCCTCCTCATCGAAAAACGCCGCGGCCTCGGCGAAGGCTGGTACAACGGCCCTGGCGGCAAACTCGAATCAGGCGAAACGCCGCGGGAGTGTGCCGTCCGCGAAACCCGCGAGGAAGTCGGCCTCGAGATTGCGCCAGACGCACTCGAGTACGCCGGCGAACTCACCTTCCTGCTCGACGAGGAGATCCACACCGTCTGTCACGTTTTCCGGACGACCGAGTTCGCCGGCGAGCCGCGTCCCTCGGACGAGGCGCGGCCCGAGTGGGTGGCGGTCGACGACGTGCCCTACGACCAGATGTGGGAGGACGACCGCCTCTGGCTGCCGGGCGTTCTCGACGGCGACACCGTCGCCGGCGAATTCCACTTCGCGGGCGGGCCGCCGCTCGACGAGGCGGCGTTCGTGGACCACGAACTCGAGTGGGGGGTTTCGTTCGAGTCACGATAGAAACGGCCAGAGTCGTATTGCTGTGTCAGAACAGAATTAGGTGAGCACAACCTCCGAAACGGAGTAGCTGTGGTGTGATGGCAGAAACTGACGTACTAGCAGGAACGTTGCTGGTCACCGGGTTGTGACCCCGGGGTAGGTAGGATGGGCTGAGATGGGGTGGAACGGGAAAGCACCAGCCTGCAGTCACTCACCGTGGCACTCCAGCGACCGAATCGGACACTCGTCGGTAGAGCTGTAGTAGGAGACACCACCGCCGTGAAGTTCGGCGAGGAGGCTTAGGCAATCCGACCGGTCTGCCGTCGTGAGTGGCTCCCAGTTCTCGTCATCGGCGTCTCGCGTCATCACGCGTAGTGGGTCGTCCGGCCAGACACAGTCGACAGAGACTGCTTCGAACCCGTCCTCGGCCGCCGGCAGTTCGTACGTGTCGGTGTGAACGAGATCGTCTGTCTCGGCCTGCTCGATTCTGAGCTCGGCGACGATTGGGACGTCTCGGATATTCGCAAGGGTGAGTCGCTGTAGCGTCGCGTAGTCGTTCTCGTCGTTACGGCCGAATGCGTCCATGCAGCCAGCGAGCGCTCCTGCGCTACAGACCGCGAGAGAACCGAGCAGCCGCCGTCGATACAAAATATTACCATTGGAGATTGAAAATACATAACCGTTGTCTTCGGGATTGCCACCAGTGACGGACTCCATCCGATACCCAGAGAGGCTGAGACAACCTGTTGACGTGGACGTTCCACCTGCAAAAGGAGGTCTGGATCCGAAGAGCGATAGATCCCTAACCTGTAAAAAGAGTTAATAGTTATTATGTAAAGGTATTACCATAACAAATTCAAACGACAAACCCAAAGGTGGAAAAGACAATCAAGAATTCGGAGAGGATCAGCCACAAAAGAGCAGTGAAAAAACGGAAACGCAGTCCGGACGAATCAACCGTCGAACGGCGCTCAAGGGGCTTGCAGGCGGGGCAACCGTACCCATTGTCGGGCAGCAGTTACCGACCGCGCGAGCCGATGAGTCGAGCGTTTCGTCCGACTTCGATCCGGAATTCACGGCCTCTCGGGAGAGGCGGGTGGAGAGCTTCGACGGGACTGGCGACCCAAATAACCCCTCTAGCGGGTTTTACCTCGCGTCGAACCAGGGATTGACCGTTTCCCGAATCGAATCCAATCAGATCGGTGATCAGGTCCTCCATCAGTTCGTTCTGGGAGCGTCCGCGAGCAGTGAACTCGATAGCGCACCCGATGGAAACTGGGAGCAGACAGAGAACCTCAGTGGCATCTACCTCGAAATAGAAAACGATCAGAGCAGTCACACGTCCTCGATCCTGGCACCAGATCAGGGTGATGAACGGATGGTTGGCGCGACACAGGATGACGGCGACCCAAGCATCGACTGGCGAAGCGGCATCCAGGAGTCGATCGAGGTCGCCGTCACGGAACTGAATCTCGTCGCGAACGTTGCCATTAGTTCGTACAACATCTACGATGCCTTCCGGTACGACGGAGAGGAGTTCGGAGACGGGCAACACGCAGATTACTGGTGGAAGTACAGAACATGGACAGGCGGAGCAGATCCGCGAGATGAATTGGGTGCCGCGTGCCGTTTCTACGTCGAAGCGAACGAACCGAGTGATGGATACGACATCACCGTTCGAACGGATATCGAGTGGGATCACCCGAAAGTCGAAATCATTAGCGAAGAGGACAACACGTATATCGGGTACGACATTTCGGCATCAGGTGACGTCACGGCAGAGAGCACGGTCTCGGTAGACGACATCACCGATCCATACGTCAGGCGAAAAGCCGAGGAAGCGGGTGTCTCCGAGATTACTACAGTCGCGTACAACGACACTATCGAGCCCATCGAAGCGGATCGCGAGCCGAACGAAGAAGTCGACACCGAGTGACAGGGTCACCGAGTAACGGCAACACGCGGTTACGCAACCGTTGGGTTCCTCGGTTTCGCGTCACGCTTCGTAGTGGTGCGCACAGTACGAAGTACGAACGGTTGTTGATTAGCGGCGAAATCGACGAGACCGGCGAACAAAAGTAGCCGACGGTGGGACGGGCAATTCAGAGTAGAACCCGCCCGATAGCTGGCAGCTCAGGGCCGCAACACGACCTTCCCTGAACTCTTCCGATCCTCGATATACTGGTGTGCATCGGCCGCGTCCTCGAGTGCGAACTCCTCGCCGAGGATGACCTCGAGGTCGCCGCTGGTCAGTCCCTGTGTGAGGTCGGGAACGGCTTTCATGATCTTGCTCGGGTCGTGGTAGGAGGCCTGGCCGAGGTGGAAGCCGGAGACGCTCTTGTTCTCGAACAGAAGCCGGCGGTTCTCGGCTTCGGCTGGCACGCCGCTCGCGACGCCGTAGGTGACCATGCGTCCGAAGTGGGCCAGTGCATCGAGACTGCGCTCGAAGACGTCGTCGCCGACGCTCTCGAGGACGAGGTCGACGCCCTCGCCGTCGGTTTCTTCGTCGATGACCTCTCGGAAGTCCGTCTCGGTGTAGTTGATCGGGTGATCACAGCCTAACTCACTTGCGAGGTCGAGTTTCTCCTGCGTGCTCGCGGTACCGAAGACCTCTGCACCCGCATTCGAGGCTAGCTGGACAGCGGCGGTGCCGACGCCGCCGGCGGCAGCCTGGATCAGCACGGTTTCGCCTTCCTCGAGTCCGCCCCACTCGAACAGACAGGAGTGGGCGGTGAGAAACTGAACGGGGAAGCCGGCGGCCTCCGCGAAGCTCATTCCCTCTGGAATCGGGAAGAGCATCTGGGCGTTCGCGGTGGCGTACTCTGCGTAGCCACCGGTGTTGAGCATCGCGACGACGCGGTCGCCCTCGTCCAGGCCGACGCCCTCGCCGGTGGCATCGATCGTGCCCGCGGCCTCCATGCCGGGAACGTAGGTCGGCTCTGGGCCGCTGGGGTAGACGCCGCGGCGCTGCATGATGTCTGCGAAGTTGATCCCGGCGGCCTCGACCTCGATCCGGACCTCGCCCGCGTCCGGTTCGGGCAGGTCGGCATCGGTGACCGCGAGTTGCGAGCTGTCGCCGTACTCTGATACTTCGATGGCCTGCATAGCTTACCAATTGTAACCAAGGTGCATAAGTGTGTGAGAACTGGAAACCATCGGAACAGTGTTTCTTCACGTGGCAGTGGCGGCTGCCTGACCGGTGGGGTGGCGCGTACACGCGTTCGCACACCTTCGCATGGTTTAAGAGCGCGCTGACTGAGTATCGAACTAATGAGCGACGAAAGTCAGGAACTCGGTATCACCGAGTCGAAATCGCACAAACCCGGTGAGTGGTACGCCGAGGTCGTCCAGAAGGCGAACCTCGCGGACTACGCACCGATGGGCGGGTTCATCGTCACGAAGCCCCGCGGCTACGCCCTCTGGGAGGCCATTCAGGACGCCCTCGACGGCTGGTTCAA
Organism: Natrialba magadii ATCC 43099; assembly: GCF_000025625.1. Taxonomy (NCBI): domain Archaea; kingdom Methanobacteriati; phylum Methanobacteriota; class Halobacteria; order Halobacteriales; family Natrialbaceae; genus Natrialba; species Natrialba magadii. The sequence goes on from NC_013922.1 coordinate 2,591,062, forward strand.
AGAGACCGGCGTCGACAACGTCTACTTCCCGATGTTCATCCCCGAGAGCTTCTTAGAGCGGGAGAAGGACATCGTCGAAGGCTTCGACCCCGAAGTCGCCTGGGTCACCCACGGCGGCCACGACGAACTCGAGGAGCGTCTCGCCGTGCGCCCGACCAGTGAGTCCATCATCGCGCCGTTCATGGCCGACTGGACCCGCAGCCACCGCGACCTGCCGCTGCGACTGAACCAGTGGTGTTCGGTCGTCCGCTGGGAGGCCACGGAGACGAAGCCGTTCTTCCGCACGAAGGAGTTCATGTGGCAGGAGGGCCACACCGCCCACGCGACCGACGAGAGCGCCTGGGAGGAGGTCTGGACCCGCCTCGACCAGTACGAGAAGGTGTACGAGGAGGTCCTCGCGATTCCCGTCCTGCGCGGGAAGAAGCCCGAACACGACAAGTTCCCCGGTGCGGACACGACCACGACCGTTGAGGCACTGATGCCCGACGGCAAGTCCGTTCAGGGCGCGACCAGCCACAACCTCGGGCAGAGCTTCGCCGAGGCGTTCGACATCTCGTTCGTCGACGAGGACGAAGAAGAACGCACCGCCTACACCACCTCGTGGGGGCTCTCCTGGCGCGCACTCGGTGCCCTCATCATGACCCACTCCGACGACCAGGGGCTCGTCCTTCCGCCCACCATCGCACCCACGCAGGTCGCCATCGTCCCCATCTGGCAGGAAGAGACGAAAGCGGACGTACTCGAGTACTCCCAGAATATCGCGGACGAACTCGAGGAGGCCGGCTTCAGCGTCGAACTCGACGACCGGGACGAGCGCAATCCTGGCTTCAAGTTCAACGAACACGAACTCAACGGCGTCCCGCTTCGACTCGAAATCGGCCCGTACGAGGTCGAGGACGAGGAAGTCACGCTCGTCCACCGGCCTGACAACGAGGAAGCTGTCGAGGATCGAGACGGCATCGTCGATGCGGTCGATGACCACCTGGAGACGATCTTCGACAAACTCTACGACACGGCAGCCGAGAATCTCGAGGAGAACGTTCGCGAGGCCCACAGCCCCGAAGACATCCTCGGAACGCTCGGCAAACACGGCGGCTACGTGAAGACGCCGTGGTGTGGCGACGAGGCCTGTGAGGAGGTCATCAAGGAGAAGATCGCCGCCGAGATCGTCATGCAGCCACTCGAGGACGAGGGCGGCACGACAGCGGGCGAGGTTCCCGAACCCGAGCACGACGAGTGTGGCGTCTGTGGTGACGCAGCCGACGAAATCGCGTACTTCGCGAAATCGTACTGATAGCGCCGCCATACCCCCAGTTTCATTTCTCAGTCGCTGTCGAGTCTTCCGGTGGAGAGACTGACTGCTGTGGCAACGCTCTTGGAGTGCGTGTCCTCGGTGTGGTCAGAACCGACTGCTATAGCAGATACGAATCGCAATACGGCGCGCTGGTGCCCTGTGCGGACTGATTTCTCGGAAGCTGGCGAACGAGTCACTCAGGTACACCTAATGGTTTAACCCAAGAGTGCTTACCAGTGGCGTCGAAACTACGGATGTGGTGTTCACTCTGGTGGGTGAGCACTACGTGCCTCTGACACTTTCTCTCCAAGTCCCACTGCACTCCTCGCGATAGTCACGCGTTCGCAACTGGTGGCGGTCTTTCCTGCACACACAAACTGTCTCTGCCAGTTCAGATACTGTCGAAATATACACCTTATATCCATCAATATGTGTATATAATACACTTAGACATTATGGAGCATCCTCTTATATCCGTCTTCAGAATGACGGGGTATGTCACAGCCACACAGAGCACCATCCACCGGCCGTCACCAGGGACTCGCCAACCCAGCAGACGAACGGTCGAACTGCGGTGTCGGCGTCGTCATGGACCTCGATGGGGGGACGAGCCACGACGTCGTCGCTGACAGTCTTGACTTGCTTGCCAGCCTCGAACATCGAGGCACCACCGGCGCTGAATCGAACACCGGCGACGGGGCAGGAATCATGCTGCAGACGCCCCACGACTTCTTCGAACAGAAACTCGAGGTCGACCTTCCCGAACCAGAGAGCTACGCCGTCGGCTCGCTCTTCCTCCCAACCGACGACACCGCTCGTAGGAGCCTCGTCTCGCTGCTCGAGGACACCGTCGCAACCTACGACCTCGACGTGCTCGCCTGGCGCGACGTCCCGACGGACAACGACGGACTTGGTGCAACCGCACTCGAGTCCGAACCGGATGTCCGGCAGGTCGTCCTCACGGCGACCGACGACGTGAGCGGCGACGAGTTCGACCGGCGACTGTACGTCGCACGGCGGGCACTCGAGAACGCGGTTTCGGCGGCCGATATCGACGGGAGCGAGCGCTTCTACGTCTGCTCGCTCGACTCGCAGACGGTCGTTTACAAGGGATTGCTCAAGGGCGAGCAGGTTCCCTCCTACTACCCAGATCTCACCGACGAGCGCCTGAAATCGACGTTCGCGATGGTCCACGAGCGGTTCTCGACGAACACGCTGGGGGCCTGGCAGTTGGCCCATCCACACCGGAACGTCATCCACAACGGCGAGTTCAACACGATTCAGGGCAACATCAACTGGATGCGCGCACGGGAGACGGATCTCGAGAGCGACGTTCTGTCCGACCTCGACGCCATCAAACCGATCATCGACGATCCGGAGCAGTCAGACACCGCGAGCGTCGACAACGCGCTCGAACTGCTCCTGCAGGACGGCCGCGACCTGGCCCACGCCCTGCGAATGCTCGTTCCCGAGGCCTGGCGCGGCGACGAATCGATGCCACAAGAGCGCAGAGACTGGTACGACTTCCACGCCTCGCTGGTCGAGCCGTGGGACGGCCCTGCGCTCGTCGCGGCGACCGACGGTGACCGCGTCGGAGCCGTGCTCGACCGCAACGGCCTTCGTCCCTGCCGGTACGACGTGACGACGGACAACCGCCTCGTCATGGCTAGCGAGGCCGGCGCACTCGACACCGACCCCGCCGAAATTGCCGAACGCGGCCGTCTCCAGCCGGGACAGCTCTTCCTCGCCGATCCCGAGGAGGGCCGGGTCATCCCCGACGACGAAATCTTCGCGGATCTCACCGACGACCGTTACAGCGAGTGGGTCGCCCAGGAACAGATCCAGCTCGCAGACATTCGAACGGGTGAGGATAGTTCCCCCCGTAACGCCGTCTCGAACCTTCGCAACCAGCAGGCCGCGTTCGGCTACACGCACGACGAACTCGAGAACCTCCTCGAGCCGATGACGACCAAGGGGAAGGATCCGGTCGGCTCGATGGGTGACGATACGCCGCTGTCGGTGCTCACCGAGTACAACCGACCGCTGTTCTCCTATTTTAAGCAGCTGTTCGCGCAGGTGACCAACCCGCCGCTCGACTACATCCGCGAGGAACTCGTCACGAGCCTCGAGAGTCGGCTTGGCTACCAGCGCAACCTGCTCGACGAGTCGCCGGCCCACGCCCGACAACTCGTCGTCGACTCACCCGTACTGACCGACGCCGATCTCGCGTCGATCTGCGACTGTTCGACGAACGAAATCACGGCGGCGACGGTCGATATTACCTACGAGCCAGCAGACTCAGATCCCGATTCAGCCGGAACGGAACTCCGAGACGCCATCGAACGCGTCCGCGAAGACGCTGTCGCTGCAATCGAAGAGGGCCACGATGTGCTCGTCCTCTCGGACCGCGCCGTCGGCGACGAGCGGGTTGCGATGCCGAGCCTGCTCGCGACGGGCGGCGTCCACCACCACCTCGTGCGCAACGGCCTGCGCAATCACGTTGGCCTCGTCGTCGAGTCCGGCGAACCGCGCACCGTCCACCAGCTCGCCACGCTCGTCGGCTACGGCGCTGGTGCGGTCAACCCGTACCTGGCTTACCAGACCATCGCCGACCTCACCGCCGGCCCAGACGGCGCGGACACCGGGGCCGCCATCGACGCCTACATCGGTGCACTCGAGGACGGCCTCCTGAAGACGATGGCCAAAATGGGTATCTCGACCGTCGAGAGCTACCAGGGAGCCCAGATTTTCGAAGCAGTAGGCCTCAACTCGGACCTCGTCGCAGAGTACTTCGAGGGGACCGAGAACCGAACCGAGGGCATCGGCCTCGCCGAAATCGAGGTGGACCTCCGCGAACGTCACGCGACGGCGTTCGCAGCCGACGCAGCCGATGCAGCCGACGCCGACAGCCCCGACCTCGACCGCTACGGCGAGTTCGAACACCGCTCCGACGGCCTCACCCACCAGTGGAACCCAGAAACCGTGGGGACGCTCCAGCAGGCCGTCCGCTCGAACGACTACGAACGCTACCAGGAGTTCGCCGACCTGATCAACGATCAGAACCAGAATCTGCAGACACTCCGGGGGTTACTCGAGTTCGAGTCCGATCACGAATCGGTCCCCATCGAGGATGTCGAGCCAGTCACGGCAATCGTCGAGCGGTTCTCGACGGCCGCGATGAGTCTTGGTTCGCTTTCGCCGGAGGCCCACGAGAACAACTCAATCGCGATGAACCGCATTGGTGGGAAGAGCAACTCGGGCGAAGGTGGCGAGCCACCCGAGCGCTTCGGCACGGAAAGGGAGTGCAACGTCAAGCAGGTGGCCTCCGGCCGGTTCGGGGTCACCTCGACGTACCTCTCTTCGGCCAACGAACTCCAGATCAAGATGGCCCAGGGCTCGAAACCCGGCGAGGGCGGCCAGCTTCCCGGCGAGAAGGTCAACGAGATGATCGCACACGTTCGCAAGTCGACTCCCGGTGTGGGGCTCATCTCGCCGCCGCCGCTGCACGACATCTACTCCATCGAGGACCTCAAGCAGCTGATCTTCGACCTGAAGGCGGCGAACGAAGACGCAGATATCAACGTCAAGCTCGTCTCCGAAGCCGGCATCGGTACGGTCGCAGCGGGCGTCGCGAAGGCCAACGCCGACGTGGTCCATATCTCGGGTCACTCCGGCGGCACGGGTGCCTCGCCGCGCACGTCGATCAAGAACGCGGGGCTTCCGTGGGAACTCGGGCTGGCAGAGGCGAACCAGATGCTCTGTGAAACCGGCCTGCGCGACCGCATCCGTGTCTCCGCCGACGGCGGCATGAAGACCGGCCGCGACGTGGCCGTCGCCGCCCTGCTGGGCGCGGAGGAGTACGTCTTCGGCACGGCCTCACTCGTCACCTCGGGGTGTGTGATGGCCCGGCAGTGTCACAAGAACACCTGTCCGGTCGGCGTCGCCACCCAGCGCGAGGATCTGCGCAAGCGCTTCCCTGGCGAACCCGAGCACGTCATCAACTACATGACGTTCATCGCTCAGGAACTGCGCGAGATCATGGCCGAGCTCGGCTTCCGCACGGTCGACGAGATGATCGGTCAGGTCGACGTTCTCGCCCAGCGCAACGATATCGAGCATCCGAAGGCCCGCACCGTCGACCTCTCGGCCGTGCTTGCCGAGCCTGCCGGTGACGTGCGCCGAAAAATCCGTGAGCAGGATCATGGTCTGTGCGACCAGCTCGACCACGAGTTCATCGAGAGCGCGGCGGACGCGATCGACGGCGGCGAACCGGTCGTCCTCTCCACGGACGTGGCAAACGTCGACCGCGCGGTCGGCGCGATGCTCTCGAACCGGATCACGAGCCGCTACGGCGAGGCCGGCCTCCCGGCGGACACGATCACGGCCGATCTCGAAGGCACCGCCGGCCAGAGCTTCGGCGCGTTTCTCGCGAGCGGCGTCTCGATGCACCTGACCGGTGCCGCGAACGACTACGTCGGTAAGGGCCTCTCCGGTGGGAAGCTCACCGTCCGAACACCGGAGAGTGCGGCCTACGACGCGAGCCAGAACGTCGCGATTGGCAACGTCGCGCTCTACGGCGCGACGGACGGCCAGCTATACGTCAACGGCGTCGCCGGCGAGCGCTTTGCCGTCCGTAACTCCGGAGCGAAGGCCGTCGTCGAGGGCGTCGGCGACCATGGCTGTGAGTACATGACCGGTGGCGTCGTCGCCGTCCTCGGCGAGACCGGCACGAACTTCGCAGCCGGCATGTCCGGCGGTGTCGCCTACGTCTACGACCCAGACAGCGAATTCGACCGAAAGGCAAACACCGGGCTGGTCTCGCTGCACGACGACCTCGAGGACGAAGACGAGGAGATGCTCCGCCGCCTCGTCGAGAACCACGTCGCCTACACGGGCTCCGAGCGCGGTACCGAACTCCTCGACGACTGGGAGCGCGCACTCGACGCCTTCGTGAAGGTCATGCCCGACGCGTACCACGAGGCCATCACCGAGCAAGGATCGGACGACGTTCGTGGTGAACTGCCCGGTGTGCCCGAGACTGAGGGTGACGCCGACGCCGGCGACACCGACGCAGACTCCGCCGGCTTCGCCGCGAGCGACGACTAGCCGAATTGCGATACCGACCCGACTGGTCGTTCGCTGGCAGTCTGTGAGAACGGTGTACTCGAGTTAGGCTGTTATCTGCTCTCCTGCCGTCCGATATCGGTGACAGCCACTCCAATCAGAAATTGTGCACGCTGAACTTTCATGGTCGACCCCAACCCAAACTCACCCATGAGTGACGATCCACTTGACGACGTTGATAGAGGGATCCTCCATCTGTTGCAACAAGACGCGCGCAACTACAGCGCCGCCGACATCGCCGACCACGTGGGCGTGACGGCCAATACGGTGCGTAATCGGATTCAGCGTCTCGAAGAGGGTGGCATCATCGACGGGTATGTCCCACGTATCAATTACGAACAAGCCGGGTACCAGCTCGCGGTGGACATGATCTGTACCGCCCCTATCACCAACCGGTCGGGACTCGCGAGCGAAGCGTTGGACGTAGACGGCGTCGTTCAAGTTCGCGAACGGATGACCGGTCGCCGGAATGTAACCATCACTGCTATCGCCGCCGAGAGCGACGACCTTACCGAAATTGCGACGCAACTCGACGAGATCGGGCTGACGGTCGAATCCGAGGAACTGGTCAAAAACGTCCACGTTCAGCCGTTCGACAACTTCGCCTCCAACGAGATCGAGGAGTGATTTCGGTTTCCGAGATTTCCCACTGAAAAATACACTCGAGTAGAAGGCGAGTTTCGCATATGGCGAACAATATCGGATAGCGTTTCGTAATTAGAATATATATTCGAAATTTCTTTAGCTATCGATCACCCAGGGAGTGTAACGATGCGAGAGATCACCGTGGAGACGCAAGCCGACGATTCCGTCAGCACCGTTGTCGTTGAGGCGGTGGCCGAAGCTGTCGGCGTTGACGCAACAGCGTTGCCACCGCTGTACGAGCGGGTCGACCCCGACGCACTCGACGCGGTGTTCGCGCCGACAGCGACGGGTGCACCACGCACCGGGGAGATTCAATTCTCCTACAGCGAGTACGTGGTCACAGTCGGCTGCGACGGTGATGAGATTGCAATCACACTCGATACGTGATGTGTGGTTCATCGATCGTCTGACTGGTCTGCTGGGGAGGACTTTTGCTAATCGTTTCCCGGGCAATGACGGCTGTATCCGCATGGCTACCGCGGTAGGCGTTCGCCTGTCGCTTCTGTAATTCATCACACGTCTGTTCAAAAAATCGAATCGACGAACGAATACAGGAGCTCAGTCGTCGATCTGACGCGATCGCCGAGACTGACCACGTGATACATGGCGTCGCGTCGCCGCAATGTCGAGTACCGCGGTCTACCTGGCGGCTGTCGGCTGATCCTGGCACGATCTGATCCAGTCACGGTAGTCGCGGTACGAGCCGGCTGTGTGTTTGGTCACCGAGTTCAGGTTCTCACCTCCATTACGATTGGATTATTCACCCCGACTAACTTAATCTTTAGCCCCCTCTAATCAACTATCGGCAGTCGGCGTCAGTCCCGGCCGAGCGTGTGGAACTCGTCGTTCGGCCGCATCTCAGCAAACATCGCCATTCGGTTACTCAGGTTGTAAAACGATGTTACGGCGGCGATGTCCCAGAGTGCCTCCTCGCTGAAGCCAGCGTCGCGGAGTCGGTCGAGATCCGACTCTTCGACCGCCATTGGTCGCTCGGTGAGTGTGACAGCAACGTCGAGCATCGTACGATGGGTCTCGTTGATATCCGCAGTTCTGTAGTTCGCGATCAGTTGGTCCGCTAACTGTGGATCTTGAGCATAGATCCTCACGAGTGCCCCGTGTGCGACATTACAGTAGTAACAGTGGTTGACACCGGAGACCGCGACAACGATCATCTCGATTTCCTCACGCTCGAGTGCGGTGTCCTCGACGAGTGCGTCGTGGTACTGGAAGAACGCCCGGAAGTGTGAGGGTTTGTAGGCGAACGCGGAGAAAACATTCGGTGTGAAGCCAGCGCTCTCGGTTTCCTCGGTGATCCGTTCCTGGAGGTCCTCGGGGAGTTCTCCGAAGTCCGGGACGGGGAAGTTCGCCATGGCGTCGTCTGCGAGGGTTGGTGTGGCGTTCGATTCTCCAGTTGCATCGTTGACTGAACCCGAGTCCGTGTCCGTGTCCGTGTCCGAGTCTGAGTCCGTGTCCGTATCGACTGTGTCGTCCTGATCGCTCATGCACGCTGGTTCACACGTCAGCGTATTAACTCACGGCCCTCGCCCGCGCGTCCTGGACGAAGGCCTCCAGTAACCAAGCGCCGGCGCAGGTAGCGTTGGCGAGCATGTCGAAAAGTAACACCAGTGCGGAATCGCAGCGGCCACGGGATGTCGACTGCGTAGTGAGCCGTCTGTTCGTCAGCTAACACCTATTGCATCCCTATTCTGACCGGAGGTCCTCACGATCTTTGTCCCGGTCGCCAACCGGGTCGCGTTCGTGGACGTGTCGCCGGTTGCTCATATCGTCGTCCGTCCGACCAGTGTTCTCGTTCGCACGCCGCTCCTCGTTCGCACGCCGGTCGTCGCCGTACGTATCGCCCGACCGCTGCGTGTCCGATCGCTCTTCTGTCCAACTACCCTGCTCAGAGCGGCGACCGGTCTGACGGTACTGGAGTCCGCCACCGCTCCGGTCACCGCGACCACGGTCGTCCCGCCGCTCCGTCTCCCGTGTTGTGCGTCGGTCGTCGTGGCCTCGGTCCTGCATCTCCGTTGATCGACGGTCAGATTCCCGAGACCGAGCGTCTCGCTGCCTGCTCCGGTAGTCCGATCCACTATCCTGGCTGTGGGGGCCGGGTTGTGCAGCCGTCGGTCGGGACGACGATCGAGACGAGGACGAAGACGACCGCTGGGAGCGTTGCTCCGTCGGCGGCTCACGCGTCTCCGTCCGCCGCTCACCGCCCGAACCGGTATCCCGACGGCGATCCGGCCGCCCCTCCGGCATCCGCCGGGGCTGGGGCCGAGACTGGCCACGTTCCTGTCGGGACCGGCGCTCGGACTCTCGCTGCTGCCGTCCGTCGTCGTACCCGCCGCCGCGACGATCCATCGATTCATCCCGCTGTGGCGGCTGCTGGCCCGAAAAGCCCTGACTGCGCTGGTGGCGACCCGCCGTCGACTGCCCCTGTCGCGGCCCCTGCTCTCGCCGCCGGTCGTCCTGTGTTCGTTGTGCTCCACTCCTGCCCCTGTCTCCCGACCGGCCGGATGCCGCCATCTCCGGCGGACGGTCGGACCGCCGGTCAGTCGACTCGTCCTGCCGATTCGCCCCGCGTCGCTCGCGACGTTCCTGTTGGCCCTCAGGTCGCGGCATCTCTCCGGTGTGATCCGGTCGCCGCGCCTGCCCGCCGTACTCGAGTGCAGCCGCGTTCTGCACGTCGGCGTCGGTCTCGAATCCCTGTTGTTGCTGCTGTCGTCGGTCGTCCTGGGCGCGATGCCCGCCAGTATCTCGGGGACGCCGTTCAGTCCGACCTGACTGTGACGACCGAGAGTGGGATTCGGAATCGATGGCCGAGCGGCCGGGTTCGTGCTGGTGGCGGTGGGTGTTGCGGTCCTGCGGTTGCCGTCGGCCCTGTCCTCGCGATTCACTGCGTCTGTGTCCGTCGTGGCCGCGATCCTGGCGTGACTGGCCACTCCGTTCTTGTCTCGGTTGCTGCCCACGTTCCTGTGACCGCTGTGACCGCTGTCGCCGCTGTGACCGCCCCTCCCGGCCGCGCCGGCGCTGTTGCTCGTCGACATCGACCGCTTCGTGTCCGCGCTCGTCGTACCGAGAACCGCCGCGGTCGTGGCGAGCCTGCCCACCGTACTCGAGTGAGTCGGCCTCGCCCAGGTCGGTCTCGAATCCCTGTCGTTGTCGTTGCCGCTGTCGCTGTCGCTGCTGGTGGCGCTGTTGCTGGTCGGTTCGAGCTCGCCGTCGGTCGTCTCGACCTCGCTGTCGGCCGCCCTCGCGACTACGCCCGTGTTGCTGCCCGCTATCGCGCTCGCCTCGCCGAGTGCCGTCGCGCGCTCGTCGGCCCTCCGGTTCGCGCCGCCCTTCGTCCTGTGGCCACTGCTCGCGCTCGCCGCGCGGTTGTGACCGTCGGTCGTCGCGGTAGCCCTGTTCGCGCTCGCCCGGGTTCGATGCCTCTCGCTCGTCCGATCGTCGGCGGTCGTTTCGGTTGTGTCGGTCGTTCATAGGTGATTGGTGTCCGGATCTGTCTGAACCGAGTGCTCGGTGCGTGCGCCGCGGTAGTGTTCGGTCGCGGCGCGACGAACTGTTCGCCGACTACAGTACGTGCGTCCGACGGGGATGCTACACAGATCGTGCGGATAAATCCTGAGCGTGCGTAAGCGTGCACCGGAGCTGATATCCGCCATCGACCGCTGAAACCGCCGTTGACGCGACCACCGCTAGTTCGACGCATCCGCTACCGTTTTCCCACATGTCCGCGATGTGCCCGTATGGACACCGCACTCGTCATCGGCGGTACGCGATTCATCGGCCGCCACCTCGTCTCGGAACTGCTCGAGCACGACTACGACGTCACCCTCCTCAACCGTGGCACCCGCGAGAACCCGTTCGCGGACGACGACCGCGTCGACCACATCGAGGGTGACCGCACCAACGACTCCGCACTCGAGGCCGCCGCGACGATCGACCCCGATGCCGTCTTCGACTGCGTCGCCTACTACCCGAAAGACGTGCAGGCAGCCACCCGCATCTTCGCCGACTGCGAAGCCTACGTCTACATTTCCAGCGGCGCAGCCTACGGCCGCGAGGAGATTCCCAAACGCGAAAACGAAACGCCACTCGAGTCCTGTTCGCCCGAGGAGGCCACCGACGACTCGGACGCGACTTACGGCAAGCGCAAGGCGGAGGGCGACCGCGCCATCGAGGCGGCTGCCAACCGCGGCGTGAACGCCATGTCTGTCCGCCCGTGTATCGTCTACGGGCCCGACGACTACACCGAACGGCTCGATTTCTGGATCGACCGGGTGAACCAGCACGACCGCGTCGTCGTGCCGGGTGACGGCACCAACGTCTGGCACCGAGCATTTGTCGACGACGTGGCGAGCGCGCTCCGCATCGTCGCCGAGCACGGCGAGGCCGGCGAGGCGTACAACGTCGGCGACCAGCGACTCGTGACGCTCGACGAGATGGTCGACCTGATCGCCGACGCACTTGACACCACCGTCGACATCGTCCACGCCGGGCCACGCGAACTCGCCGCCGGCGAGATTGACCCCACCGACTACCCACTCTATCGCGAGTACCCCCACGTGCTGTCGACGGCGAAACTCACCGCCCTCGGCTGGGAGTCGACACCACTCGAGTCGGCCATGGAACAGTCGGTCGAGGATCATCTCGAAAGCGACCGCGACGGACGAGAACAGGGGCCAGATCGGGAGGCGGAGGAGCGCGTGCTGGGGATACTCGAGACGCTCTGAACAGCGGACCTGGCGGAGAGACGGTTGTCGGAAAGACATTGTCGAGGAAAAACACGTATATCCCGGGGGTGACTCAGTCCACCTATGTTCGAGAAGTCGACGTGGATTCGGCTCCCCCGAAACGTCGTCGTCGGTCACGGCGTCCGGTCGTCGGTCGTCGAGGTCGTCGACGACTTACACCTGCAGGGACGGCCGCTGCTTGTGACGAGTCCAACGCCGCGACAGGTTGCCGCGGAACCGGTCGCCGCAGATTTCGAGGCGGCTGGCATCGACCCCGCGATCGTGACGATCGAATCCGCGACGTTCGATTCGGTCGAAACCGTCATCGAAACCGCAGAAGCGGAGGAGGTCTCTTACCTTATCGGCGTCGGCGGCGGCAAGGCCATCGACATTGCCAAGATGGCGAGCGACCACCTCGAGATGGGCTTTCTCTCGGTGCCGACGGCGGCGAGCCACGACGGCGTTATCAGCAACCGCGGCTCCGTCCCGGACGGAAACACCCGCCACAGCGTGGCAGCTGAGCCGCCGCTCGCGGTTGTCGCCGACACCGAAATCCTGGCCGAGGCACCCTGGGAGCTAACGACGGCGGGCTGTGCGGACATCATCTCGAACTACACCGCGGTGATGGACTGGCGGCTCGCAAAGCGGCTCAAGAACGCCGAATATTCCGAGTACGCCGCGGCACTCTCGGAGATGACCGCCGAAATTCTCGTGGACAACGCCGACCTCATTCGGCCGGGACTCGAGGAGTCCGCCTGGGTCGTCACGAAGGCGCTCATGTCCTCCGGCGTCGCGATGAGTATCGCCGACTCCTCGCGACCGGCAAGCGGTGCGGAGCACCTTTTCTCCCACCAACTCGACCGAATCGCGCCTACTGCGGCACTGCACGGCCACCAGGTCGGCGTCGGATCGATCATGACGGCCTACCTGCACGGCGGCGAGCGCGGCATCTGGCGGGATATCCGCGACGCGCTCGCGAGCATCGACGCGCCGACGACCGCAGCGGAACTCGACATCGACGACGAGACGGTGATCGAGGCGTTAACGACCTGCCACGAGATTCGCGACCGCTATACGATTTTGGGTGATGGGATGGACGAGCACGCGGCTCGCGAGGTTGCGACGAAGACTGGCGTTATTTCTTGAAAGGGTCTCTGTAACGCCGTTTTCGGTGTTCTCGAAGTCGTCCCAAAAAGCGCCAACAGTACCAGTAAATCGGTACCAGCTGTTTCGCGCTCGGGTGGATTTGTTTTGACATTCCCATAGTGACGACACACTTATTATTTGACACCCTCCATACACACATATGTCGGTTCCCCGTCGTATGATGGGAGCGGCCCTCCTCGGAGTAGTAGCCGGCTGTCTCTCAATCGGTCCTGGAGCCGAAAACAACACTGGCGACGAACACGAGGCGGCCGACGAATCTGACTCTGAAACGAACGAGGAAGACGAAAACGACTGTCGAACCACTACGACCGCACGTGTGTACCTTCGAGGTGAGTTCGTTTCCGAATCCGAGCGGCCCGACGACAAGCACGTGTACGACAGCGACGACGATCGGTTCGACGGCGTTGAACTGTTCGAGGTCCTCTTCGACGCGGCGAGAGACATCCCAGAGGAAGAGCGGTCCGACGGAACGAGCACAGTGACCACGATCGGCGACGGTGGACTGACAGGAGTAGCGCCAGACGATGACCGTGCAACCGCTGCTGAAGCAGCCTACCATACCGAGCCAGCACCACCAACGGATGCGCTCTACGTCGAAGACGAAGCGTTCGTACTCAGAGTTCGGCTGCACAAAGAGCAAGACGAAGCCGAACAGTGTTGACCACCTCAAGGACTTCTGGGCGGAGATCTAACGCGGTACAGGTATCGCTCAGCCGGTCGCAGTTGCACCAAAACCGTCGTCCAGCGACCGGGTCGTGCTCAATCTGCTACTCAATTCTACTCACGGGATCGTCGCCGACGAGACACACGTATGGTCGCCGCTGAGTCGGCCGGGACGTGTTCGAAAAGCCGACGGGGACCCGTCGCCCGCGAAACGTCGCCACCGCCCACGCCGTGATGGATAACGCCGTTGATGTCATCGATGACCGCTACCCACAGAGGTTTGTCCCCGCTACCGCTGAAACCGCTGCGTCCCGAGCAGCGACATCGCGAGCGCGACGACACCACCGATCGCCAAATGCGCCCAGTAGGTCGTCAGCCGGTAGAGGATCGCTCCCGCCGTCGCCACATCCGCCGGAACGCCTGCCGTGGCGACGAGCAAACTCGCCAGCACAACCTCGATGCCGCCGCTCCCGCCGGGCAACGGCACGACGCCGCCGAACGACGCCAGCGGCGCACAGACGAACACCAGCGCCAGCGGCACGTCAACGCCCAGCGCGACCAGCCCGAAATACAGCGGCACCGCGTTGAACACCCAGCTCACGACCGCGATTCCGAACGCCGCGACGAGCGTCCGCGGCGACGCCTGAATCGCTTCTAGCGTCCCGAAGAAGCCGTCGATCCGACTCGTCAGCGCTCCCTCTAACTGCGTCAGCCGCGAGAACGGCAGTTTCCCCACCAGGGTTTCCGCGTGGCCGGCCAACTCGAGTGCCACGTGTCTCGCGACCCCGCGGTGGAAGACGATGACGACGACGCTCGCTGTGAGGAGTCCGCCGCCACCGAGGACGGCGAGGCTGGCACCGATGGAGTCGAGCGAGCCGTCGCCCGTGAGGACGAAGATGGCTGCGCCGAGGCCGGCGATGACGAGGCTGCCGATGACGTTGAATCCCTCCGCGGCGGCGACGGCGGCCAGGTTGTCCTCGAACTCGGAGTCGGAGTTGTTCGCGAGCAGGTAGGCGGTGACGGGGGTACCGGTCGAGCGACCCCAGGGAAGCGCGCTGCGGGCGAAGTAGCCCGAGAGATAGGCGGTCGCGAACGCGGTGCCGCGGGCTGCGCCTTCGACGGGTGCGAGGAGTCGTTTGACGAGCAGGCCCCGGAGCGCGAGCATGCCGAGACCGGTGAGAAGGGCAGCGGTGAGCGCCGCGGGATGGGCTTCGCGGACGTTGTCGAGGACGGCATCCCAGCCGACGCCGTAGATGAAGAGCCCAATGACTACGACGGCAACTGTGAGCCCGCCGACCGCCCGCCGCCAGTGCATACCTTCGCTACGCACCTGCAGCGGGTTAACGCCAGTGAATCGGAAGCGCTGGCCGTTTGTTAGTGTAGAGATGTGTTCTCGACTGCGAACGTCCTGACGCCTCAGACGTGCTCGTCGAGGAAATCTGCAATCTCAGAGTACGCTTCGATCCGGTTCTCGAGCTTCGAGAAGCCATGCCCCTCGTCGTCGAAGAGCAGTTTGCGGACCGGAACGCCCTGCTCCGCCGCCTCCTCGGCGATCTGTTCGGCCTCACCGACCGGCACGCGCGGGTCGTTCTCGCCGTGAAGGACGAACAGCGGTGCCTCGATCTGCTCGACGTTGTTGATCGGCGAAATTTCCTCCAGGAACTCCCGGTCCTCTGCGAGCGAGCCGTACTCCGCCTCGCGTAGTTCGCGACGCCAGTCGCCGGTGTTCTCGAGGAAAGTGACGAAGTTGGCGATGCCGACGATGTCGATGCCGGCTGCCCAGAGGTCGGGATACTCGGTCAGCGAGGCGAGCACCATGAAGCCGCCGTAGGAGCCGCCCTTCGCGACGATGCGGTCAGGATCGACGGCCGGGTGATTCTGCAACCACTCCACGCAGGCTTTGATGTCCGTGACGGAGTCCATCCGCTTTTCGACGTCATCGAGTGCGGCGTAGTCAGCTCCGTAGCCCGCCGAGCCGCGAACGTTCGGCTCGAAGTAGCCGTAGCCCCGGTCGAGGAAGTACTGCTTGACGCTGGAGAAAGATGGCCGGCGCTGGCTCTCGGGACCACCGTGGATGTCGACGATCACTGGCGCGCCGTCGTCGCTGCCAGCCCCGGCTTCGTTCTCCCCGTCCGGAAGCGTGAGAAAGCCCGGCACCTCCAGCCCGTCGAAGCTCTCGATGTGGACGAGTTCTGACTCGTCGAACGTCTCCCGCGGAATCCCCGCCGTCGGCGCGCTCGTCCAGCGCTCGGCCTCGCCGGTCTCGATATCGACGACGAAGACGTTCGTGTTGACCGTATCGCCGGTGGTCGACAGCGCGAATCGTTCGGCGTCAGGATCGAAGCTTACGCCGCCGGAAACGCCTCCCGGCAGGTCGGGTTCAGGGAACTCCTCGAATTCTGTGGGGGCGTCCGTATCGAACTCGCCGACGGTCAACTCCGTATAGCCCTCTACGTTCTGCGAGTAGACGAACCGCCCCGTCTCATCGTCCAGCGCAATGCCGTCGACGTTCCACTCGTCAGCGACGACGGACTCGAGTGCCCCCGACTCGAGATCGAGGTAGGCCAGATAGAGGGTATCGGTGTCGCCGTGGTCGGTCACAAGGTAGATACCCTCGCCATCCGGTGCCCAGCTCGCGCTCTGATAGCGGACGTCGCCCTCGTGTGGAGTAAGGTGCTCGAGTGTTGGCTTCTCGGCTTCGAGGTCGAGTACGTACAGATCCTGGTCGAAGTTGGAGTAGGCCTGGGAAACGAGCAGGCGGGAGTCGTCGGGGCTCCAGCCGGACAGGGAGAGCCAGCCGTCGCCCTCGTAGACGAGTGCTGCCTCGTCGCCCGTTTCGTCCCGGTCCTGCACGTAGACGTCGAAGACGGCCTCGTCGCGGCGATTCGAGGTGAACGCGAACTGGTCGCCGTCGTGGCTCCAGCCGCCCCAGCGGTGTTTGGCGTCGGGCATCGCTGTCACGTTCTCGATTGTACCGGTTTCTGCGTCGAGTCGGAACAGTTGGGCGCGCTCGTTGCCACCCTCGTCCATGCCGAAGATTAGTTCCGGACGCTCTGGCGACCAGGAGGCAAACGTCACTCGTTCGTCGGCGAACGTTCGCTGCTCGGGCCACTCGCGAGGTCCGGTAAGCGTCCAGACCTGCGGCGTTCCCGTTGTATCCATTAGGAACGAGAGTTCGTCGCCGTCCGGACCAAACGAAGCCCCGTAGGCGCTGCGAATGTTGAGATAGCGTTCGATTTCGTACGCTGCCATACCAGACGCTGTGGCGTGGGACCCGGTAGTCGTTTGGGTTGCGGCGAGGCCCCCTCACAGTAGTCACGGACTAGCACTGCCTGGTACGTCGCCAATAGTCGCCACAGCCTCTCCCCACGTCATCGAGTGGGAACGCGACTTGATTCTGACTGCGGTGACGTGAATTGCTGTGCTTAACAAAGGCCGCTCGTCGTCCCTGTTCAGTCGATGACAGCCGACGGCACGGATGGGACGGACACGAGGACGTCATCCATCACCGGTCCACCGAACAGGCACACCACCGCAGGCACTGAACCGAGCAGCAGCGTCGGGGCGGTCGTCGTCACCATTCTAATCGTCCTCGTCGCCTTCGGCATCACCGTCGCCGTCGTCGGACCGGACCTGCTGGGCAGCGACACCGACGCCACCACCACTGACGGCGACGTACTCGACTCCCTCGACACGACTGAAGGTGCTGGCGTGGGAGATTCGAACGAATCAGAGGCAGAGTCTGAGTCAGAACCAGAGTCAGAGTCCGAGCCAGAGTCTGAGTCAGAGTCCGACCCTGACCCAGACGCAGGCGGTGACGATGGAGATGACGACCATGAGCAGGACGACGGCGACGCTGCCGATGCAGGCAGCAGTGACGAAACGACCAACGAGTCTGGGGCGGCCGACGATAACTTGCCGGATGACGACAGCAATGAGACCGGTGGAGAGAGCGTCTTCGACGACTTCGACTCGCTCTTCGACGACATGTTCGACGACGATGACGCGAACGAAACAGACGGGTAGCGAGTAACGACTGACTGAACACGACTAACGAGTAACGACTGACTGACGCCCACTCTCCCGCCTGAGAACGATTCATCACACCTCCAACGCGCACTGTTCAATACCAGTTTCAGGCGGGTAATATCTGATATCGACAGAGATGCCGAGTGTCGCTGGTTTTGCAGTCATTCTTTTGTCCACGTGGCCACAGACCAGCCCGGGGTTTCGTTCCCGTCTTCGGTGCTGAAACGGTTCAACCGTCGCGGAGAAACGGTTCCATCGATCGAAATACCGATTTTCTCGATACTTTAGTTCCTGGGTTCAGGGGCCGAATATAGTGTGCAGACAGCCCCGTTCTCCTGATAGGCCATTACGATCGTGTCTGGTGACCATAACAAAGACCACCTCTCTCAAGTGCTATCGTCGAGGGCCGCGTTGATGAGAGACATACTCGCACAGAAACCAGACGGACGCATAGGGCAGACAGACACACGAAAACGACTGCTGGCGGGCTTCCTCACGATCGTCGTGGTAGTCGGGCTTACCATTGCGAGCGTCGGCGGGGCAGCAGCGATAGGGGCACAGGACGACGAGCCAGTGGATTCTGAGCTCGGCGACGAACTCCTCGTCACAACGGACTGCGAGGACGAACCACACATCACGGTCGAGAATCCGACGGATAGCGATACCGAGCTGACGATGGACTGGACCTCCGAGTACGACCAGTTCCAGGTCCAGACACAGGGGCAGCTCCTGATGAATCTCCAGACTGAGAGTATCGCTACCGACGACGGTCAGGAGACCACCCACTCACTGACCGTGACGGTGCCGGCGAACGACAACGTCACGTTCGTCGGTCTTCCTGACAGCACCTACGAATTCTCCGCGACCGCAGACGGCGACGACGTCGGATTCGATGAGGACGAAGTGGTACTCGAGTGTGAGAGTGAGGTGGACACAGCGGAGCTGTCACTCGATGAGCTCATGGATCGGTACGGACCGAACGTTGTGCTCGTGTCGTTCGTGATGGATGATGTGGATGAGGAACCGGTTGATGATGCACCAGTGGATGAGCCGGAGAAAGACGATGATGCACTGGTTGACGAGCCTGAAAAGGACGAGAAGGATGAGAAGG
This sequence comes from Natrialba magadii ATCC 43099, assembly GCF_000025625.1. Taxonomy (NCBI): domain Archaea; kingdom Methanobacteriati; phylum Methanobacteriota; class Halobacteria; order Halobacteriales; family Natrialbaceae; genus Natrialba; species Natrialba magadii. The sequence goes on from NC_013922.1 coordinate 2,609,834, forward strand.
ATGAGAAGGAGGATGATGCGCCAGAGAAGGACGAGAAAGAAGAGCCGGTGAAAGATGACGACGAGGCACCGGTGGATGAACCGGAGAAGGAGGACGAGAAAGAAGAGCTAGTTGATGAGCCTGAAAAGGACGAGAAAGATGACGAGAAGCCAGTAACAGACGACGAGAAACAGGTTGACGAACCGGAGAAAGAAGGGCTAGTTGATGAGCCTGAAAAAGACGAGAAAGATGACGAGAAGCCAGTAACAGACGACGAGAAACAGGTTGACGAACCGGAGAAAGAAGAGCCGGTTGATGAAAAGGACGAAGTCGAGGAGCGGGTGATTGACGAACCAGAGAAGGAAGAGAAAGACGACAAAGAAGAGGCTGAAGCCCTCGACGTTGAGGAGGACGAGAAGGACGACAAGGAGGAGAAAGACAAGGACAAGAAAGCCGACAAGAAGGACGACGATGAGAAAGATGAGAAAGATGTAGCGGCGCTGGAGGAGCCGGACGACGATAAGAAGGACGACAAGTACGAGAAAGACGACGATAAGAAGGACGACAAGTACGAGAAAGACGACGATAAGAAGGACGACAAGTACGAGAAAGACGACGATAAGAAGGACGACAAGTACGAGAAAGACGACGATAAGAAGGACGCTGAACCTCTCGACGTTGAGGACGAAGACGAGAAGGACGAGAAAGACGACGACAAGAAGGAGAAGAAAGCGGATGAAAAGAAACACGATGACAAGAAGGACGACGATAAGAAGGACAAGAAAGACAAAAAAGACGACAAGAAGGACGAACCTGACGCAGAAGCGCTAGAGGAGCCGGAGGAGAAGGACAAGAAGTACGAGAAAGACGATAAAAAGAAGGCTGACGCGGGACACCAGGCCAGCGGCCCATCGTCGATGGTTGAGCAGTTCTCGGACGAAATTGAACTCGCGAACGAACTGTTCGACTGACGCAGTGACGGACGACTGACGTCGTGGTTTCCAACCGGTGGACGCCCGTTCACCGGTCGCTATGCAGTTCTTTTGTAGCAGAAATCGATAGCTGGTGGCAGCTCTGCTGTTGCTGGATCGGCTAGCGTCACCGCGCGAAAGAAGTGACTTTTTATCCTGTCCCTGCGTGGCGATGCCATATGCGAGTCGCGTTCGTCTCCGCTGAAACGGTTTTTCACCGCGACACTGAGACGAACCGACGACTGCAGACCGTTGTCGAACTGCTTGATGAGGCCGGTCACGACGTCCACGTCTACTGTACGCAGTTTTGGGACGGCGAGCACGCAACGTTCGAACGCGAGGGACTCACGTACCACGGCGTTTCCGTCGAACTCGAGGCCACCGCCTCGTTTCTCGTTCGACTGCCGTTCGTCCTCGCCCGTGCGCGTCCCGATATCGTCCACGTCAGCGCACAGCGACCCGGACAGGTCATCGCGGCCAGTCTCGGTGCGACGCTGTCCAGAGCACCAATCGTCGCCGAGTGGTACGGCATGGACGGCATCCCAACGGACCGCTGGCACAAACTCGCCGCCCGATCCGTCGACCGAAGCCTCGTCCCCTCCGAACTCGTCGCAACCTGGGTTCGAGAACTCGGCGTGAGCGAACAGGCGGTCGACCCGATCGCCAATCCGATCGATGTCGAACGGATCCGCGACGTCGAACCTGGCGACCGGGCCGACGTCATCTACGCCCGCCGCCTCGACGACGGAGCAAACCTCGAGAGCCTCCTGCTCGCGCTCGCCGAACACCGCGACCGCGACTGGCGGGCAACCGTCATCGGCGACGGCCCCGAGCGCGAGGCGTACGAACGGCTCGCGAGCGACCTCCGGATCGAAGACCGAGTCACGTTCGCCGGCGACCTCTCACTCGGGGAGCGAATCGCCGCCTACCGAGGCGCCCACGTCTTCGCCCAGACCGCAGAACACTGTGTCTTCCCGACGGAAATGCTCTGGGCGCTCGCCGCCGGCTGTGTCGGCGTCGTCGAGTACCACGCCAACTCGAGTGCCCACGAACTCGTCGAGGGCTGGGATCGGGGCTTCCGGACGACGAGCGAGGACGAACTCAGCGATGCGATTATCGAGGCGGGGGGACTCGAGTACCAGGATGTCGACGACGAGTTCGACGAGTACGATCTGGCAGAGGTTCGGGATCGGTATCTGACGACGTATCGGGCGTTGCAGGATTCGTCGGGGCTGTTGTAGCGAGGTGGGGCACGTCCTCGACAGGAGCAGTCCAGTACGAAGTGGGCGGTGAGTGAACAGACACCCAGGCAAACAGGTATTTAATTGTTTACTGAGTGGCCTCGGTATGGACGATGCTGGGAGTGCGGACGGAAACGAGGGCAGCCAGGCAGACACCGATGCGATCACCGGCACCGAGACGACAGCTGATTCTGCCACCGACACCGACACGACCACCAACTCACACCCGAACTGTGACTTCTGCCAGATAAGCGCAGGTGCTGAACCTGCAGCGCTGCTCTACGAAGACGACCGAACGATCGCATTTCTTGACCGGCGACCCGCAGTCCGCGGACACACAGTAATCGCACCGCGTACGCACGACGAGGAACTGCTGCTCATGGACGAGGCCGACACCGCCGCCGTCTTCGACACGGTCCAAACTGTCGCGACGGCACTCGAGTCCACCCTGGAGCCGGACGGCTTCAGCGTCTTCCACACGAGCGGGCCGCTAGTTGGGACGGTCGATCACGCGCACGTCCACCTGGTGCCGCGGTTCGAGGACGATAACGTAGGCCTCTCGCTGGCTCGACGGGAACTCGAGTCGGCCGACGCAGCGGCGATTGTCTCAGCGGTCCGCGACAAACTGTAATCGGCTGCGCAGTGTGGCTCTGTTGAAACACTTAGTCTTTGATAGGTTTTAGTAGCCGTGTTGAATACACAGCGCGTCTCTTCCACGGGGGTTCGGTCTATTTGTGGTTTCTGTGATCGGTCAAGAGGGCGAGTAGTGCGAAACCGTTCTGCAGACCCAGTATATCAGTGGCCTCGACAGTCGAACACTGACGATGTACTGGTACTGGTACTGGTACTGGTACTGGTACTGGTACTGGGACTGGTACTGGTACTACGTGCGATCGAGTGTTGCATCGAAGAAAATCCAGCTTGCCTCCTCGTCCTCAGCAAGTGTATTCGGAGCGCCGTACTCGGTTTCGATCTGAAACCCTGCGTTCTCCAGTTGCACTCGGGTCGCCTCAGCACCGGCAATGTACCACTGCATCTCGGTAGCAGCGTCTAACCAATCCGGATTCGTCCCCTGCCATTCGCCGGGGCCTTCCGACACGAGTAGCTGACCACCTGGACGAAGCACCCGTGCAAACTCGTCAATGACTGCCTGGTGTTCCCCGGCCGGGACGTGGATCAACGAGTGGTAGGCAAGCACAGCATCAACTGTGCTGTCGGGTAGCGGTAATCGAGTCATATCGCCACGCAGCAATCTCGCTTCCGGAGCATTCGACTGAGCCTTCTCCAGCTGTTGTGCAGAAAAGTCAAGCCCGATTGCCCGTTGTGACTGGCTGCTCAGGTGCTGGAGCACTGGCTCTCCCCCTCCACAACCAGCGTCCAACACCCGTGACTCAGTCGGAATTTTCTTCAGAAACGAGGCCAGGGCCTTCTGCTCCGCATCGCTCGGCGATCTCTCCTCGGCATACACATCCGCAATATCCTCGTATCCCTGTAACACCACTTCTTTATCAACCATATCCGGTGTGTATCGGGGGTGAGCAAGAGTGTTTTGACCGTGTGTATACGTGTGTCATGGCTCCCTCTCCCTCTCTCATATCCAACGCCTGACACGGCAAATCGGTTCCTTCGGCACTCACAGTGTTCTTGTAGTGTTTCTCAGCGTTATTTCATATCGCTCACTGCTGAATCACTGTTCGTTCGTAATGGTTGAAATCAACGGTAACCAACTGCTGACTACACGCTCTGTATTCAGCAGACCGTTTGTGATAGCCGCCGAGCATTTCAACAGAACCAGCAGCTTCAACCAGCCTCAGAATCCACACAGACCCTGCTCAGAGCTCGAATTTCTCCGCAGCCGTCTCCATGTCCTTATCGCCACGACCCGAGAGGTTCACGAGAATCGTCTCGTGTTCGCCTTCCTCGGCGAGTTGAATCGCGCGAGCGATGGCGTGACTGGACTCGAGTGCCGGAATAAGTCCCTCGGTCTCGCTCAGTTCGCGGAAGGCTGCGAGCGCCTCTTCATCTGTAATCCCAGTGTACTCACAGCGGCCGACGGCGTTGAACATGGCGTGTTCGGGGCCGACGCCGGGGTAGTCGAGGCCGGCAGAAACGGAGTGGACCTCGACGTCGTCGTCGAGCACGCGCGTTTTCATGCCGTGGATGATGTCGTCCTGTCCCTTCGCCAGCGGCGCGGCGTGGCGACTCGAGTCCGCACCCTCGCCGCCACCCTCTGCGCCGTAGAAGTCGACAGGATCGTCCCGGAAGGCGTGAAAGAGGCCGATAGCGTTCGACCCACCGCCAACGCAGGCGACTGCGGCGTCCGGGAAGTCGCCGGTTTGCTCTAGTTCCTGGAACTGCTCGCGGGCTTCCTCGCCGATGACGGACTGGAAGTCACGGACCATTCGCGGGAACGGGTCCGGGCCGACGACGCTGCCGACGAGGTAGTGCGTATCGTCGACGTTCTCGGCGAAGTCCTCGAGTGCGACGTCGACAGCGTCGGCGAGTCCCTCACCGCCGCGGGTGACCTCGTTGACCTCGGCACCCATCAGCCGCATTCGGAAGACGTTCATCGCCTGACGCTTGGCGTCCTTCTTGCCCATGTAAATCTCCGTCTCGAGGCCGAGCAGCGCGCCGACCATCGCGGTTGCAACGCCGTGTTGGCCCGCGCCGGTCTCGGCGATGAGTCGGTCACGACCGGCGCGTTTCGCGAGTAGTGCCTGCCCGAGACAGTTGTTGATCTTGTGTGCGCCGCCGTGGAGTAGGTCCTCGCGTTTGAGGTAGATCTCAGCGCCGTAGCGTTCGCTCAGGTTCGCCGCGTGATACAGCGGCGTCGGCCGTCCGGCGAACGACTCGAGATGGTCGCGAAAGTCGGCCTGAAAGTCGTCGGTCGATGCGACCTCGTCATAGGCGGCTGCGAGCTGGTCGAGCGGGTCCTGCAGCGGTTCGGGGACGTAGCGTCCGCCGTATCCCTCGAACTCGCCTGTAGACTCTCGGTCGGTCATATATCCGGTGTGACGCACCTCACCGGCAAGTAAGTTCCGCGCCACTGTGGGCGATGACAGTGCCGCTACCGTCGCTGCCAGCGTTACGGTGACGGCAGTGACAGTGACCGTGACAGTGACAGCGCTGACGAACGTCCAACGACCCACGAGTCAGTGTCACCGTCGCGTGTCGCCTGCCGGCCGATGTATTATCCGAGTCGCTGTGGTACGATATCCGTCTCCGATGACGGCTGATACTGCAGCCCAGCGCTCGACAGCGCACCGACGCGAATCACGCAGACAGGTCGCCACTCGTCCCGGTATCGCCGTCCAGCCCGGGGTGAGCCGACCGTGTCCCTGAGACTCTCTCGGCTGCTGGCCGGCGAAGACTCGACGCCGCCGGGCCTGCCGAACTTCGACTCAACGACGGTGTTCGTCCGTGCGGCGGCGAGCGCGCTTCGCGGCGAGGAGTTTCCCGCACTGGGGATGTTTCCTTCCTGGCTGATCCCCGTCGCAGCCCGGCTCAATTCACTGCCGCGACGCGCTCGAACCGGAATCTACACCACCGGCGGCGCGAACGAGGGCGTCTCACCGGACGAACTGGGAAACGTCGACGTCGAGCGGTTCCGCCAGTGGGTCGTCGACCAGTACCCAGACCGCGGCTATCCCGCCGTCATCGTCGGCTCGAGCAACGGCGCGGCGGTCCACCTCGCCGCGCTGCTTGGCGTTCCCTGGCTTCCACAGACCTTTCTCGTCCCCGTCTCGCGCTCGCTCCCACCCGACGCAATCCACGCGGATCTCGAGTGGGGTGCCGAACACGCCGAGCCCTTCCTCGCGGCCAACCCGGACGTCACCCTCCACCAGATGCACGACCCGAACCAGGACCGGCTGATGGTCCAGAAACTGGCTTACTTCCGGACGAAATCCCGCCGTCTCGGCGACGCCTACGAGGAGTTCATCGAGACGGTGTTAGCGTCCAACGGGACGATCATCACACTCGAGTGCGAGTACGACTGGCCGGTCGCCAGAATCGACGACCGCCACACGTACCAGGTCGGCGGCCACGGTGGGCTCGACCCCGAGGAGTACTACGAGGGGAGCGACGAGATTGCGGCGTTCCTCGAGCAGCAGGGAGCGAACCGCGACCGGTGGTACACGCCCGAACCGGACGAGCGCGTTCCCGAGGCGGAGTGGGGCTTCGAGCCAGCACTGGGTGGGGATATCGACCGCCTTGCGGACGAGAACGGCTACGACGTCCGGCGACTGCGCTTCAACGAGCCACACGAGCTGAGTACCTTCGTCGCCGATCGGTACCGCGAGCGCTACGCGGAACTCGGCCGACCGGTCGACCGGCTGTTCGTCCAGTCGTTCGCACTGGTCGAGCCGTGGTGGACTCTCCGAACCGGTTCGGTGCCCTACTGGACGCCGTTCACCACCGAACCCGACGCCGCACAGTTGGATTCCTATCTGGACGGCGTCGAGCCGTACGACGAAATTTGGACGACTCTGTTCGCCCACGGCGTCGACTCCGCTGGCCTGGGATCGATCGATCGTTGGCGCTCCGTCCTCAGCCGGGCACGCGACCAGTACGGATTCGTCGGCGTCGACGAGACCGAGTTCCCGTACGACATCGAAACACACGTCCGGTATCACGAGGACCTGCCGGAGACGATCCGCGCCCGCTACGCCCACCCCGCACCGATGGCGTTCGACCGGTTCGATTCGATTGCCGACGACGCTGCCTCGGCGTACGGGATCGGCTGGCGTTCGTCGTGAAAGGGAGTGGATCGGCTGGCGTTCGTCGTGAAAGGTAGTGGATCGACTACTGCGTGACTATAGCCGGCTTATCGCCGGCGTCACCGTCCTGCTCATCCGCGCCGGACGCAGCGTCGGACTCGTCTGCGGACCCCTCGAGATACGTCGACGCCCCGTGACCCGAGATGAACTCCTTCGTTCGGTCGGCCTGCGGGTTCTCGAAGAACGTCCGTGCGTCGTTGGCCTCGACGAGTTCGCCGAGGTAGAGAAAGACCACGTCGTCGGCGAGCCGTCGCGCCTGGTCCATACTGTGGGTGACCATGATGATCGTGTACTCCTCCTTGAGGGACTCGAGTGTCTCCTCGACCTGCTCGGCCGAGATGGGGTCGAGCGCGGAGGTCACCTCGTCGCAGAGCAGGATCTCGGGTTCGACGGCGAGCGACCGGGCGAGACAGAGGCGCTGGATCTGGCCGGTCGAGAGCGCTGCGCCGGGGTCGTCGAGTCGGTCTTCGACCTCGTCCCAGAGGTTGACCTTCCGCAGGCAGGTCTCGACGAGATCGTCGAGTTCCTCGCGGGAGTAGTCGCCGTGGATCTTCGGGCCGTAGGCGACGTTGTTGTAGATCGACATCGGCAGCGGCGTCGGGGTCTGTGGGACGTAGCCGATCTGGCGGCGAAGTTCCGGCAACGGTTCGTCGGTGTCGTAGACGGTCTGGTCGCCGAAGTGGACCTCGCCGGAAATTTCTGCGTTTGGCTGGATCTCGTGCAGGCGGTTCAGCGACTTTAGCAGGGTCGATTTCCCACACCCCGAGGGGCCGATGATGGCCGTCAGGGCGTTCTCCGCGAAGTCGACGCTGACGCCGTCGAGTGCGGTGACTGTTCTGTTTCCGGTGTACGTTACGTCGAGATTGTCGGTGCGGAGTGCTGGCTGGTTGCTCATGACTGTCTCCCTCCTGGTGCGAACCGGGCGTAGCGCCCGGCGAGTAGTTTCGATGCGACGATCAATGCGAGGACGGCGACGATGAGGACGAACGACGCCGCGTAGGCGTGCGAGCGGACCTCGGCGTTGAACGACGCGGCCTGCTCGAAGATGAGGATCGGCAGCGTCGTCGCCGGATCGAACGGCCCGCCGGGCATCTGCGTGCTCCGCCCGGCGGTAAACAGCACCGTCGCGGCGTCACCGATCCCGCGAGCGAAGCCCATGATGATGCCGGCGATGATGCCGGGCAAGGCCGCGCGAACGGTCACGCGAGCCGTCTCGAAGCGCGTCGCGCCGACCCCGTAGCTCGCTTCCTTGACCGTATCCGGTGTAGCTTTGAGCGCCTCGTCGGCGTACCGGGTCATGATCGGATACTGGAAGATCGCGATCGCGATGACGCCGAAGATCAGGCTCGTCTGTGCGCCGACGGCGATGATTACCGTCAGCACGAACACCCCGTAGACGATCGGCGGCGTCCCCCAGAGCACGTTCAAGAACATGTTGATGACCTCCGAGGTGCGCTCACTCGAGTAGTCGCTCTGGAGGTAGATCGCCGTCGAGAGCGAGAGCACTATCGCGATGACGGTCGCCGGGACGACGATGAAGAGGCTCCCCAGCACTGCGTGGAGGAAGCCACCGCCGCCATCGAGCATGTAGCGCGAGCCAGGCGGCGTGACCGCGACTGCCGGGTCCGTAAGGAACACGCGGCCGCCGCGGTAGAGCGTTACGCCGACGACGAGCGCCAGCACGCCGACGATGAGCGCGGCGCTTGCGCGAGCGAGCAGGCCGAAGAGCCGCTGTTCGGTGTAGCGATCCATCAGTACTGCCACCTCCGTTTGAGCCGGCGACGAACGAGCATCGCGCCGAAGTTGAACAGCCAGACGATGACGAGCAACATGAGCCCGACGAGGATGAGTGCGGACTGCGTCAGCGGCAGGCTCATCAGTTCGCCGAAGTCGTTGACGATCAGCGTCGGTAGCGTCTCACCGGCGTCGAACGGGCTGTCCGGAATCGCGGTCTGACCGCCGATGAGCATCGCCGGCACGATGGTCGCGCCGAAGACGCGCCCGAAGCCGAGCAGGATGGCCGAGAAGATTCCCGGCCCCGCGGCTCGCAGGAGGACCGAGCGGATGGTCTCCCACTTCGTCGCACCCACGCCGAGCGACGATTCACGAAGTTCGTCGGGCAGCGCCTCGAGTGACTCGACCGACAGCGAGATCATGAACGGCGTGACGATGATCGCCATTACCAGACTCACTGTCACGATACCGAGGCCGATGCTGTGTGCGCCAAGCGCCGGCGCGAGGTAGTCGCCGACGAACGGGACGACGACGATCAGGCCGACGAGCCCGAAAATGACGCTCGGAATCGCCGCGAGCACGTCGATGAACGACGAGACGATCATCTTTGTCCGCCCCTCGGCGTATTCGGCGATGTAGATCGCCGCGAGAATCGCGATCGGCGTCCCCATCGCCATCGAGAGCACGGTGACGTAGATCGTGCCGACAATCGCCGGCAGGAAGCCGAACTCCTCCTGTGCGGGGTCCCAGTTCGACGAGGTGACCATCTCCAGCAGGGAGTGCTCGGAGACGATCGGAATCGACTGCTGGACGAGCGTCAGGACGATGAGCCCAAACAGGGCAATCGCGAACAGGCCGGCACCGAGCAGCCAGTAGCTGCTCAGCCGTTCGATCGTCAGCCGCCACTCGAGTCGGTCCGAGCGAGCGTCGTCTGTGCTCGGTGGCGTCCCGGGGTTTCCATTCGTGCCCGCGCCGTGGTCCGTTGTCGAGGACATCTAGCCCGTCACCTCGAACTCGAGTTCGTCGTGTCGGTCCGCGAGTCGCTCCCGTTCTTCTGCGAGTCGTTCGTCGCTGATCGGGGCGTAGCCGTGGTCGCGGACGTACTCCTGGCCGTCCGTGAGCACCCACCTGGCGAACTCGGCGGCTTCCTCCTCGAATTCCTCGTTGGCCGCGATGAACATTTCGCGGGCCGGCGGGGCGGGGTAGATTTCTTCCTCGACAGCCGTGAGGAACTCGTCGCGGTTATCGTAGAAGTCCTCCTCGGGCGAGAGCGTACCGCTCCCGTCGAGGTCGAGCGGTACCGGCCGAATGTTCATCTCGAGGTCGCCCGTGTTGAAGTCGTAGACGTAGTTCAGATTGTTCAGCGAGATGCCGTGCGAGTCGTTGTTGATCGCCTGGGCGACCTGCTGGTCGCCGTCGAAGTTGCCGTCGGCGTAGTCCTCGAGTTCGTTCTCGGTGTGGGCAGTGTCTTCGCCGCCGAGGAAGTTCCCCCACTGCTTGTAGGCTGCAGAGGAGTCAGACCGGCCGTAGACGTAGATCGGCTCGTCGACGTTCGCGTCGACCAGTTCGTTCCAGTTCGTGACCTCGTCAGTGAAGATGGACTCGAGTTGCTCGCGCGTCAGTCCGTGTTCGCGAATCTCGTCGTAGACGGGGTTGTTGACGTTGATCGTTCCGACGACGGTGTCGATGAGCATGGCCACGGCAAACAGGCCCTGCTCGAGTTCGGCCTCGTCGGGTTCGCGACCCATCATCGCGATGTCGACCTGGTCGTTCAACACGTCGGAGACGCCGACGCCGGTGCCGCCGCCGGAGACGTCGATGCCGACGCCAGTCTCGGACCGGTACTCGTCGGCCCAGACCTGCATCATCGGGAGCGGGCCAACGCCCCCGGAGATGCGAATCGAAGCACTGCCAGAATCAGCACCGGTGAGACAGCCTGCGAGGGCGAGTGTCGACCCGGTTCCGACCGCCTTGAGCGCCGCTCGACGGGACAGTCCGCGTCGGTCGGGTGGAGACGGTGTTCGGTTGGCCGCACGTTCCATAAGTACAGATCCGTAGCCGTCACGCGCTTGAATGGCTGTGTAACCCAGCAACACTTCGGTGAACAACCGAGCCCCTGCAATCCTTTCCGCAGCATCTGGATGGTACCATCCCACATTCGATGGCAATTGTCCTGTTATCGATCGGAACAGGCCCGCTATGGGTCCGTCACATGAGTCTCTGATTCGGAGAGCAGGTCAGTAGCTGGATACCCCGCAAGTGGCCACATCGTCGACTTCTGGGCCGTCTCGGCAGTGTTCGCCTGATGCGGAGAATGTTGCCACCAGTGCCGACAGCGAATCAGGGGCCGGCCGCCGGTGTCGGCAACGCGACACTCACCAGCAAGAGCGAGAGCGAACTCACTACAAGCAGTGCCAGCAGGACGACGACGGCAGGAGTGAGACCAGTCTGGCGGAGTTGTCCGATCCGGATTTCGGTTCCCAGTCCGACGAACGCGAGCAGGAACAGCCAGTTGTAGGCGTTCTCGATCGATGCCTGTTGGTCTGCGGAAAAGACGCCAAGCGTCGAAAGCGCAGCCAGGGCGAGAAAGCCGAGGACGAACTTGGGAAATTCGGCCCAGAGTGTGCCCAGTGTCGACCGGAGTGAACCGAAGGGGGAGGGAGTACCATCAGCTGTCCCCGCCGCGGGCGTCTGTTCGCGAGCGTAGTAACTGGCGTACGCGAGCACGACGACACCGATCAACGCGTTGCGTGCGAGCTTGGTGATCGTCGCCCACTGGCCCGCGAGCTCGGAGTGGGCGAATCCGACCGCCACGACAGGTCCCGTCGAGAACATGCTGAGTCCCGCCCAGATGCCGAATACCTGTCCCGAGAGCCCGAGTAGATCGCCAACCAGCGGGTAGACGACGATCGTAAGCGCGTCGAACAGGAGCACCGTCGCGGCCGCGTAGGCGACGTACTCCTCTCTGGCGCGAATCGCACCGGCGACGGCGACGACAGCCGAGACGCCACAGATGCCACTGCCTGCCGCGAGCAGCGATCCGAGTCGGTCCGTGAGTCCGAAGACGAACCGAGAGAGCGCTTCGACGAGCACCACCGTCGTCACGACGACGAGGCCGATTGCGAGCAACACAAATCCGCCCGCCTCACGAATCGCATCGACCGAAATCGACGCCCCCATGAGCACGATTCCGGCACCGAGCCAGAGCTTGTGCGTTGCAATACCGGGCTCGAGACGCGACGGCACGCCTACCGTGTTCGCGAGGAGAAACCCGAGTGCAATCGCGAGCAGCAGATGATTCCCACCGATCGTCCCAGAGAAGAACCGAGCGACGAGCGCACCGAGACAGAGTGCAGCGATTCCAAAGAGTCGGCGAGAGAGAGCCATTCAGTTCGCTACCAGCTCCAGGTCCAGGGAATGTGGACATCGAGCACCGACACGAACGCAACGATCAGTGCGCCGACCACAACGCTCTGCCAGTCACGCTCGAGTGCGTTCCAGCGCGAACGCACTGCGACGAGCGATGGCAGCCGAGACTCTCCGTTCATACATCGGTTCGGTCCGCTGGCACACTTAACGTTTGCCGATTCCGTCACCGATGCCGGAGATTGTTGCCCCCACCTGTGACGAGAGTGGTGAGATGAGACGCTGCATGCACACCTCGAGTGTCAGCTGTCTCTCCAGTTGGACTCACAGCGACTGGAGTTCGCGCCAGAGTGCCGCTGCAACGGTAAAGTCCCCAACCGCTGCGTAGCCACGCTTGACGTACGGCTCCCCCGTCACCCTGTAGAGTTCGAGAAACGTTCCGACCGGCGCGAGACAGCGTTCAACGCGTTCGGCCTCCCGCCTCGCCCGCTCGTCGAACCCGTACCGACGGAGACCAACCGCGTACGCGAAGCTATTCCAGGGCCAGATCTGGGTGTGGTAGTCCCGGTGAAGCAAGAAAAACGGGTGCACCTCTCGTCGTGAGAACGACGCCTCGCGCAATCTGAGTCCGTTCGACGTCTCGAGTACCCCAAGCGAATCCACAATCGTCTCAGCCACCGACGGCTCGACGAGGCCGAAGTACAGCACGGGGACGTTCGCATCGCACGCGAGCACCGACGAGCCCCGGTGCTCGTCGAAGTACGAGCCGTTCCACAGCCGTCCGAGCCCCTTACGGAGCGCCCCCGAGCGCCCGGTGAACACCGTCTCGATCCCGCGGCACTCGAGTACCCCCGTCGCTGCGAGCAACAGCGCGGTGTTGTAGGCTTCCCGCGGCGCGGCAGCCGAGTCCCACCACGAACTGCCAGCACCGGTGACGAGACCGAGTTCCGAATCGACGAATTTCCGGTCGTGGAGGGCAGCCAGTGTGGCGATGGCGTTGGCGTGGTACTCGAGTCGGTCTGCTTCGGCGAGCAAGAGCACGAGTGCGGGGAACGTGTCGACGCCTTCGGCGGGCGTCGCGGCGTTGACGCTGGTGCCAGTGTGAAAGTCGGTGTAGAAGATATCCGAAAGCTGAGAGACGAGCCAGTCACCGGTTTTGGCGACGGTGTCGCGGTAGCCGGCGGCGACCAGCCCGCGAGCGGCAAAACAGAGGTCTCGGGGCCAGATACCGTGAAAGTGGCCGCCGGATTCGACGCCACCGGTGGCCCGTTCTGCGAGGATCGTTTCGGTGGCCCGCTCGAGTGAGCCGTGGTCGGGGTAGCCGTGTCGGCGAACGTGGCCGTAGTGTGCGAGCCGCCGCCAGAGCTCACGACTGTAGTATCGCGTCGCCGAGAGTGTGCCCATTATCGGGCGTGTGACTCGTCGTTCTCGTCCTCGGGATCGTTCTCATCCCCGTCTTCACTCTCACTCTCACTCTCACTCTCGCTTCCAGCGTTGTCGTCGTCTTCCGTTTCGGATTCGGCCTCGCTGTCGTCTTCGTCCTCGCCAGCGTCTCCTGCACGTTCGTCCGCCAGGTCCTCTCTCGGCGTCGCCTCCGGCTCCGTTCCTTCGGTCTGGGCGGGTTCTGCCTGTGTTGGGTCCGGCCCGGTTGCCTCAGAGGCTTCACTCATCGTCGCTGATTCGGAGACGTCGATTTCGACCTCCCCGTCCTCCGCCTCGGCCCGTCGCGGATCACCGCTCTCGCCGTCGAGACTCGGTTTCGATCGTGGTTCCGAGTCGTCGGTGACGAACTCGATCGGAGAGGATGCAGCGGAATTGTCTCCTGGATCGCTCTCGTCGGCGAACGATTCGAGATCGGTCTGTTCGGAAGCGCCCTCCTGGCGTTTTGAGAGACCGTACTTGAGCAGGCCAACGCCGGCCGCACCGATCGGAATCGACCGGAGTTGACCGCGAAGGAGCGCACGGGCGGCAGAGAGAACCAGAATGCCGCCGCCAACCAGTGGCAGTGTTCCCGGTTTGGAACCCACGTCGGGCGACACCGCCCCGTCGGTTCCGTATTCGTACCCGCTCGATTCGTCGTCGTCCCGATTCTGATCCCGGCCGTGATCGGAGGGTGTGTGTGCTGTCATCGATACAATGGTACCCGTCCCGGACGGTTGAAAGTTGGACCGGCAGATGACTACACTCGCGACCGTCGGCAACGAATCCAGCGGACCGCGACTCGATTCGGTGCTGGACCAACAGGATGGCAGAATGACGGGACGATAGGACAGCAGGACGACAGCACGGCAGCACAGCAGCACGACAACAGCGAACTGACACCGGATGGTTGACTCTGGCACCACCAGACCACCAAAGCGGCTCCCGCGACCCACTATGATTCCCAGTCGAACCGCTCCGGATCCCGCGCTGCAAGCGCCGTCCGGACCGCCGCGACGTTCTCCGGCACGTCGTGGACCCGGATGAGATCCGCACCCCGATCCGCCGCGAGCGCACTCGCCGCAACCGTCGCGTCACGCCGCTCGTCCGGCCCCTGGCCGACGTGGGCGAACATCGACTTGTGCGAGTGACCGACGAGCACCGGATAGCCGAGCGCGCAGAACTCCTCGAGTCGGTCCAGAATCTCGAACGACTCCGCCGCCGACTTCCCGAAGCCAATTCCGGGATCGACGACGATCTGCTCCCGGTCGACGCCTGCCTTCTCGGCAAGCAACAGCCGATCTGACAGCTGATCGATCACGTCCTCGACGACGTCGTCGTAGGTCACCTCGCGGTCCGGGTCGACGATCGAATCGATACTGTGCATCACGATCAGCCCCGCGTCGTGCTCGGCCGCGACGAAGCGCATTTCGGGATCCTCGAGCCCGGAGACATCGTTGATGATGTCCGCGCCGGCCTCGAGTGCGGCCTCGGCGACGACCGCCTTTCGCGTATCGATCGAGATAGCAACATCGAGGTCCGCGATCCGCTCGATAACGGGGACGACGCGCTCGATTTCTTCCTCGACCGGCACCGGCTCTGCACCGGGGCGGGTTGACTCCCCGCCGATGTCGATCACGTCCACGTCGGCCGCGACCATCGCCTCTGCGCGCTCGACGGCGTCCTCGAGTGCGTCGAACTCGCCGCCGTCGTGGAAGCTGTCGGGGGTGACGTTAAGGATACCCATGACGGCGGTGCGGTCGGCCCAGGGCGGTGTCTCGGCGCTGGTGGGTGTGGCTGTAGCGGTGTCTGACTCCGGAGCCGCAGTGGCTGCCGACTCGAGACCGAGCGTCTCGCCAATCTCACGCGCAACCGTCTCGAGTCCGTCCTCGCGATCGAGGGTCGATACCAGTTGCTCGAACTGCGCGAGCGTTCCCATCAACACCGCATCGACGCGCTCCTCGTGTCCGTCCTCGGCTCCCGACACGACACACTCGCCGCCGAGACGCACCAGTTCCGTTCGCAGTCGGTTCGCCTGCGACGACTGCAGGTTCGTCTTGACTACGCGGTGGACCGCTTCGCCGTCGAAGCGGTCGACGTCGGCGTCTGAAACCTGTGCGGACTCGAGTGCATTCCGTGCGTCCGACCGGTCGCGGATTCGCTTGGTGATCCCGGTCGTCGTCCAGCGCGAGCGGGCCTCGGCGACGGCGAACAGCGAGCCCGTGACGAGGACGCAGTCGTCGGGACCGGCGTCGGCGAGCGCCTGCGAGAGCGCGTCGGGGACGCTCCGCGTCGTCTTTACCTGGGCTGTGCCGGCGTCATCGAAGACAGTCGCGAGCACGTCGCGGTCCTCGGCGCGGTCGAGTCCCGGCTCTGCCGTAATTACAGCGTCGGGGGTCGGCAGCGCGGCGACCATCTCGCGGTGGTCCTTGTCGTGCATCGCACCGAAGACGAGGTGGAGGTCGTCGAACTCGTACGTTCCGAGCGTGGCAGCGAGTTGTTCGCAGGCACCGGGGTTGTGCGCGCCGTCGAGGACGACGAGCGGCTCGGTATCCAGCACCTCGAAGCGTCCCGGCCAGTGGGCGTTTCGCAGCCCGCGTGCGAGTTCGTCGGTCGACACGTCGGCGATCTGGCGTGCGAGTGCGGCGGCGATGCCGGCGTTCTCGGCCTGATGAGTGCCCGGCAGCGGAATCTGCGTCGAGACGGACCAGTCGTCGGCGTCGATCGAGACCGCGGCTTCGGTGTGGTTTGCGCGCCCGCCGTACTCGACGCGGACGTCTGGCGCAGTCGTCTCGTCGTCACCGTCCGCTCCCTGCCCCCCACCCCTCGTTCCAACTGTAACGACCTCGCCTGCAACCTCCCGAATGGACTCGAGTACCGGCCCGGTGACGCCTGTAACGAGCGGTGCGTCCGCGGGTGCGACGTGTGCCTTGTCGCGGGCGATTTCGGCTTCCGTCTCGCCCAGAATGCCGGTATGTTCGAGCGTCACGCTCGTAACCGCGCTCGCAACGGGATCGACGACGCTGGTCGCGTCGTACCGGCCGCCGATACCGACCTCGAGGACGGCCACGTCGACGTTTTCGCGGCCGAACTGCCAGATCGCCATCGCGGTCATCGCCTCGAAGAACGTCGGCGAGTTCCCGTCGGCGGCCTGCTCGGTCAGGTAGTCGTGGACCGATTCGACGTACGCACAGACAGCTGAGCGGGGAATCTTCCGGCCGTCGACCTGGACACGCTCGCGGAGGTCCTCCAGGTGGGGAGAGGTGTAGAGTCCGACCGAGAGCCCCGTCTCGCGAAGCGTCTGTTCGACCATCCGCGCCGTACTGCCCTTCCCGTTCGAGCCGGCGACCTGCACGAACGCGACGTCCTCGTGTGGATCGTCGAGGGTTGCAAGTAGCTGCGCCGTCGACGCCGTCCCCGGCTTCGGCCGAAAGCGCCGCAAGCCGAAGAGAACGTCCGCCGCCTCGTGATACTCCATATCCGAACCACAGAGCCAGTCCGCTTTAGGGTGTCGGACTCGACCCCAATTCGGGTGACTGCACGTCGGTCTCTTCACCGGTTCCTCACGTCGACTGGTGGTCTGTGAACCGCCCACCGTCCCAGCCGCCGAGTTTCGCTCGCAGCCAGTACTCGACCGCCGCGGCGATGAGCAGACCGACCGCGTACGGCCCAAACAGAAGGATGTGAACGGGGCTGTCTGTGGTGAGGAACACCTCGACCGCGAGCGCGTATGGAACCAGCGCGAACAGGACAACTGGGATGACCAGCCCGCGCGAAAACAGCGCCGCCAGCGGAACCGCGGCGACGGCAGTCGCGACGACGAAGCCGACGAGTACCGACGCCGACGGCTGAATTCCCGCCCGGAGCACGAGCAGCGCCGTTGCGAGGCCGACGAGTCCGGCAGCGGTGGCGACAGTCCGACCGAGACCGATCCGTGAGAGCGGGAACGATGGCAGGTTTCGAAGTCGTCCATCGCCGACGCCGTACCCCCGCCGAAGTCCGAACTCGACGAGCCCGGCCACGACGACCAGCGAGAGCCAGACGTACCACGTGTGGGCGTAACTCGAGACGTGCGTCGGGCCGTCGACGATCACGTAGCCACCTAGCTCGTCCCACTCTGGCAGCGGTGTCGTGAGTTCGAGGTATGCCGCCCCCGCAAGAACAGCGAGAAAGCCAACGGCAGGAGTCAGTAACCGGGTATAGGACGTGATAAACAGTGCAACGAACCCCAGCGTGAACCCTGCCAGTACGAGCACTGCGAGCTGTGTGGGAGAGTCAAGCACCGGGTAGTTCCCACGGGCGAAGAGCGCCAGTATGCACGTGACGTTCAGCAGGCCACCGATGGCACCAGCAGCGAGCGAGCGCAGTGATGGTCGGCGTGGTGAGTCCGCTGTTGTCATACTCAATCTCTCCTGGGTTCCGATGTGGAGGGGTGTTGGAATCAGTCTGGAACGGGACTGAAATGAGGACTGGATCGAATTCGGATCGAACACGGATCGAATCTGCATCGGACCCGAACCGCATCCGGATCGAACTCGAACCCGACTACTCGAGTCCACCCTCCGCAGCCAGTCCTGCTGAATCGTCGGCGGAATCCTTCGTAATCTCGAGGAACGCATCCTCGAGGCTGCGTGTCTCTGCTGTCTCGGCACGTGACTTCAGCGTCTCGGGGTCGTCCTGTGCGACGAGTTTTCCATCGTGGAGCACGCCGATCCGGTCGGCCAGATCGTCGACGACTGAGAGGATGTGCGTCGAGAGGAAGATGGTCATCTCCTGATCGGCCAGATCCGCAATCGTCTCGCGCATCGTCCGGGCCGCACGCGGGTCAAGCCCACTCGTCGGCTCGTCGAGAAAGGCGACTGCGGGCTCGTGCAGCACCGCCTGAATAACACCGACCTTCTGGCGCATCCCCTTCGAGTAGTCCGAAATGCGCTTATCCGCGTCTTCGGTGAGGTCGAACCGCTCGAGGAGGCTCTCGATTCGCTCGCTCGCTTGCTCGTCCGGCAGGTCCCGCAGACCGGCGGCGTACTCGAGTTGCTCGCGGCCCGAGAGTTCGTCGTAGATCGGCGGCTCCTCGGGGAGATAGCCGATGTGTGGCGTGACGGATTCGCGGTCGGTGATCGGGTGGCCGGCGACGTGGGCAGTTCCCGACGTGGGCTGTGTCAGTGTCGTCAGCATCCGCATCGTCGTGGTCTTACCGGCGCCGTTGGGGCCGAGAAAGCCGTAGACGGTGCCGCGTTCGACTTCGATCGTCAGGCCGGAGACGGCAGTGGTGTCGCCGTACTGCTTCGTGAGATCGTCCGTGACGATGGCAGGGGCTGTTTCGGGCGTCGCCGCCGGTTCAGCGGACTTATCGCGGGCCATACTGATCGTTTCGTGTACAGGGAGTTAAATTTGTGACATACTTATCAGGGTAGCGTCGCCTCGGTTAGTCACCCGGCCCTGACAGAGAATGACAACAGTCCGAATTGTTTATGCCGATCATCGTTCAACGGTCAGTATGGCCCTTCAATTCCTCGCTCTCGCCGTTTTCTCGACGGGGTATACACCACACCCCGGTGATCCCCGATGAGTTCGCCCGCAACCGTCATCGCGCGAACGCAAGTCCGACGGACGATCCGGACGGTCGTCGGCGATCGAATGAAACTGCTCATGATGGCCGGAATCGCCCTCCTCGCGCTCGGTCCCATCACCGCGGTTGGGCTGTTGATCCTCCCTGCCTTCGGTGAGGAGGTCGCGACCGGTGCGGTCGACGCACCGATTGCACTCGAGATCGTCTCGGGCGTCACCGCACTCGCCTGGCTCTTTCTCATCCTCATGGCGGGGATTCGAACGTTTACCGCCGCCGCGAACCTCGACCAGCCCGCGCTCGTGTTGCCCTCCGCGCCACTCCGTTCGACCGTAATCGGCAACATCGTTGCCGAGATCCTCCTCTTTGCAATCTGGCTCGTGCCGCCAGTCGTGGTCTACTCCGCTGCGTTCGCAAGCGGAGCAGGAACGGTACTCCCCGCGCTCGCGATTCCGTTCGTCGCCGTTCTCCTGCTCGTTACTGCCGTTCCCATCGGCTTCGTGGTCGGCACCTGGGCGCGACACTTGCTGACGGTTTACGAACCGATCGCACGTTACCGGACGCCGGTTATCGTTCTCCTCGCACTCGCCTACTTTGGCTCGATCGCCACCGGCTGGTTCGATACAGTCGCCACGTTCCTGTTCGACCTCGTCGGCGACGGCCCACTTGGCTGGTTCGGCCACGTACTTTTCCTCGGGATTCCGACGATCGACCCCGACCCCGCCGCCGTCGTCGGCGCGATAGTTGGCTCGGCCGTCCTGATTCCGGTCGCCGTCGCAATCGGCGTCGTCTCCGCCCGCGTTCACTGGTACGCTGACCCGGCACGCATCCAGGACGACTCAGAGCCTGCCGCGACTGGTGAGGGTACCGACCGACTGTCTGGACTCCTCGATCACGGCCTCTCAAAGCCAGTCAGGACGATGACCGTGACGGCGATCCGCCGAACGAAGCGCGCACCGATTCGGCTCGCCTACGCCGCGTACCCGCTGTTCGGCATGCTCTTTTTCGCACAGGAGATCATCGAGACCGGGACAATTCCTAGCTACATCGCCGTGCTCCTCTGTCTGTACGTCGTCTGGGGAACCGGCGTCCTGTTCGCACTCAACCCGCTCGGCGACTTCGGCCGGGCGCTGCCTGCTGTGATGACCTCGTCAGTCGCCGGGAAGACGGCCGTCCGAAGCCGTCTCATCGCGAGCGCACTCGTCGGCGTCCCGCTCGCCGTCGTCGTCTCGCTCTCGGTTGGCATCATCAGCCCACTCTCACTCGAGGAGACCGCCGTGCTGGCAACCGGAACCATCCTCGGGGCGTTCGTCGCGCCGGCACTCGCAGTCGGTGTCGGCTCGGCGTTCCCCCGATTCGGCTCGGTGGCAGTCACCAGTAACAGCGAGGCGGTCATGCCGAGCAAGATGGCCTTCCTCGTCTACTCAGCGGGGATCATCCTGCCGACGATGGCCGCCGTCGTGCTGTACACGGAGGCCGCACCGGTGGCAGCGGAAATCGCCACTGCACTCATCACTTTGCTCCCGGAACTCGAGTTCACGATTACTGGCGACCAGCTCACGCTGGCCGCGTGGGCGGTGCTGATCGCCGGCATCGTTGCGCCGCCGGTTGCCTACCGCTACGCGGTCGAGCAGTTCGACTGGTATCGGATTGACTAGGGCTGGATTTGAGGGCTGAAACGCTGCTAGAACCGACGTACACCCGTCGTCCGCTCACGACTCCTCCTTTTTCCGATCCTCGATAAACAGCCGCACACCCATCACCGGAATAAACAGGAAGAACGCGAGCAACATCATACCGACAAAGATGGCGTTTGCGAACGCTGGCGACAGTGCCGGTGTCATCATCCACGACGCCAACACGAACCCACCGACGACGGAGATCACCACGAGGGCGTAGAGGTCGGTCCGCCGAACCGGGACTTCCTCAGTCATAGTCGACCGTTGCGACTGGACCCATATAGAGTGTCGTATCTCAGTCGCTGACAGCACGTCCTCGACATCCCTTCAATCTCGCAGTTCGCTCCCGGTACGCGGTTGACCGGTTCGACTGATGCGCCCTCGAGTGACCGGCCATTTCGATCGCTATCTTCGATACTATGAATAAATTTTTGTATTATTGGACGAAATTTCGAATAACGTGCGTCTTGAACGGTCCGTTGTTGCTGGATCTGCCCTCCTCGCTACCGTTGCGCTCGGTTTCTCGGCGTCAGCCCTCGAGACGGCGTCGGTTTCGTCGTCTCCAGCGCCGGACCTAGCGGCTGAGAATGGGGGTGGGTCAGCGCTATCGATCTTCGCCGCGGTCATGGCAGTTCTGGATATGCTGCTCAGTCTTTTTGGTATCGACCTCGAGTCTGCCACGTCTGGTTCCGCACCCGGATCTTCCCTCGAAGTGCTTTTTACCGTTGCCCACGCCGCGTACCCGATTGTTCTTCTCGCCCTCATCGTCCTCGTCGTGGGTGCCACCGGAGTGTTCTCGCGGCGTCGGCTTCCGTCGTCGACACTCGCGCTGGCACCCACCGTAGTGAATCCCCGGTGGTGGGCTCGAAAACCGGCGGAGAACGAGACACCTGCTGATTCCTGGCCTCCCGAAACCGCACCGGACGAAGCCACTCGAGAGTGGCTCGAGTTAATTGAGGGAATCGACGCGAGCAGTCCTCGGTCCCGAACGCCCGCGGAGTGGGCGACCGAGGCCGTCGATTCCGGGTACGACGAGTCGTCCGTCGAAACCGTAACGCAGCGGTTCAGGGAGGCGCGATACGGGTCGGACTGCCAGGCGTCATCGCGGAATCGGACTCCAACCGACGCGGACGAACCCCGTGACGTCTGATGGGGGCGGTTTCTCTCGTTCGAACGACGCTCGTCGGGGTGGGCCTCTTGTCGTTCGCCGCAGGACTCGTTCTCGTGACGAGTTCGACAGCGGCGACGACGATTCGGTGGCCGTGGTCTGACGAGTTGCTCCTGGTTTCAATCTTCACGCTGTGTTTCCTGCTTGCAACCTCACTGATTCCGTTCGGTGTCTTTCCGTTGCAGGATCCATCGGAGACCGAGCCAACCGCACCCGGACAGGTTCCGCCGACGCCAGCCCCAGGACGCGATGTCGAGCGGGTCGTCGATAGTCGCTGGCCAGCGTCCCTGCCACGGCACCGACGCCGCCGACTTCGACAACGGATGCGCGAAACCATCGTTCGAACGCTCGTCCGACGGACCGACTGCGACGAAACGACGGCCGAAGCAATGATAGCGAACGGAACGTGGACGGACGATCCAATCGCAGCAGCGTTCGTCCGCACCGATTCAGAGCGAACTGAAACCCGTCTCGAATCGATGACTGACCGTCTTCGGTTCACTCGCCGATTGCGACGAACAGTGCAGGCAGTACTGGCACTCGAGGACCGGGAGGTGGACGGCCGGTGACGCCACGACGCACCGTCCGGTGGAACGTCCCCATCGTCGCCGGACTGTGCGCAATCGGGACGGGCGTTCTTTTCGAGGAACCGACAACGCTCCTGCTTGCGGTTCCCGCGCTCGTGTTCGCGGCGTACGGCTACCTCGCGCCAATGTCCGCGATGGCACTCGAGATCGATCGAACGCTCTCCGTGGACCGACCCGCGAGCGGCGAGGCGGTCGAGGTCACCGTGACGATTCGAAACGCCAGCCGACGACCGATTTTCGATCTCCGCGTTGCGGACGGGGTTCCTCGACTGCTCGCCGTGGAAGACGGGTCCGCTCGACACACGGCAGTTCTCTCCCCCGGCGAAGAGACGGCGTTCTCGTACACCGTGGTTGTGACCCCCGGCGTGCACCGGTTCGAACCGGCGTCCGTTCTCGTCCGGGGTCTCGCCGGAAGTACCGAAGTTGTGGCCGAACTCGAGACCGAGACGGTACTCGCGTGCCAACCGACCGCTCGAACGATTCCGATCGAACGTACGAGGCGACGCCAGCCCGGATCGAACGCCGCCGTCGATACTGGCGACGGACTCGAGTTCGACGCAGTGCGAGCGTATCGGAGGTGAGATCCGGTAACCCGAATCGACTGGAACAGATACGCTCGCTCCGGAACGCTCTCGACGGTCCGGTTTCGCGACGAGCAATCGCGCTCGGTCGTCCTCTGTCTGGACGCGCGAGCAACGTGTTACGCGTCCACCCCCGACGAACCGCACGCGGTGGCCTACGAGGTCGCAGCCGCCCGTGCAGTGCTCGATACGATCGAAAAACGGGACGAATCAGTTGGTATAGCAGTGCTAGGCCAGGAGTTCGAGTGGATTCCAACGGGCAGCGGCTCACACCACGTCGCGACGGTTCGACGGGCACTCGAGTTCGAAGCCGACGGGTTCGTCCCGATCGATCCGCCGACGTCGGAACGAGGGTCGGAAGCCACACCGTTCGACGAGCAGGTTCGAACGGTCGAAACCCACCTGGTGGGCGGAGCCGCCGTCATCCTCTGTTCCCCGCTTCTGGACGACAAGCCACTCACTGCGGCGCGAACACTCGAGTCAGCGGGGTGTTCGGTGACGGTCCTCTCACCCGATGTGACGACGGACCGGTCGCTTGGATCCGAACTGGCGCGTCTTCAGCGCGACAATCGAATCAACTCGCTCCGTCGAACCGGAACCGGCGTGATCGACTGGCAACCCGACCACTCGCTCGAGGCGGCGATCCAGCGGGGGCTCCGACAGTGACGTCGTTTCCGAGCAGTCCCGAAAGTGGGATCCCAACCGCGACAAGCGGGTATATATCGCTTTTTACCGCCGTTTCAGCATGTTTTGTCGGCATGACGGAACCGTTCCAGATCGCGCCACTTCTCGTCCTCGCGGCGGGAATCGTGTTTTTCACCGGCGGCACAACGCTTCGGCACCGCGGCGTCCGAATCGGCGGCCGAATACTCACAGGAATCGGCATCGTAGTCGGCGGTGGCGCGGTCGTCGGTGCACTCGCTCTCGCCCCGTCACTGCTGGGGCTCGTTTCGATCCTGCTCTGTAGCATTGGCGTCGCCTTGCTGGCGATCGCCCTGTTACCGACGTACGTCCTGTGGCTTCGCGGACTCGCGCTCACGGGTTTGGCGCTGGTATTTCTGGGACTCATCGCGAACACGGTGATCGGAGAGCCGCCGCTCTGGCGATCGGTCTGTGCCGTCTCGCTGCTGTTCGTCTCATGGGATACCGCCGAACGTGGAATTTCGCTCGGCGAACAGGTTGACAGCGAGACCGAAACGGCTGCACTCGAGTTCACGAGCATCGCAGCGACGGGACTCGTCGGCGGGGTCGCCCTTCTCCTGACGCTCACCGTTGCGCTCCTTCCAACAAAATCCCCGTCACTTCTCGGGATCGGCGCACTCCTGATTGCCGTGGTTGCCTTCGGACTCGCGTTCTTCCGGTTTCCGTCGGAACGATAAATTGGTGGCCAGACGACAGGGTTACTCGTTGCGACCCCACTTCGCAGCGTGCTTCGGTCGCTCGCTGATAGAGTCGACCTCGAGTTCTCCCTCGAACGCGTCGAGCGCCTCGACGTACGCCTCGGCGCTGGCTTCCGTCGAGAGATACGGAATCTCCTCTTCGACGGCCATCTCCAGCGAGTCGCGGTCGCGGCTGACGACGAAGTCGACCTCGCCCTCGCGGATCGCCTGCGGCACGTCGTCGAACTCGGCGATCTCGAAGTGGGTCTCGAAGCCATCCACGTCGAAGTCGACAACTGCAGTCCCCTCGCTAACGGCGTTGTACGCAGCCTGCTGAGCCTTCCAGTAGGCCGTACCGAAGTCGCTTGCGGTTCCCATCACTTCGCCGGTGGACTTCATCTCCGGACCGAGACGTGGGTCCGAGCCCGGCAGGCGGTCGAACGGCAGCACGACCTCCTTGATCGAGGTGTGGTCCGGCACCTGCTCGGTCGCCTCGAGACTCGAGAGGGTCTCGCCGGCCATCACCTTCGCGGCGAGTTTGGCGATCGGGACGCCGGTCGCCTTCGAGACGAACGGAACGGTGCGCGAGGAGCGCGGGTTCGCTTCCAGCACGTACACTTCACCGTCCTGAACGGCGAGCTGGACGTTCATCAGGCCCTTCGTCTTTAGCGCCTCAGCGATGTCCTCTGTGACCTCGCGGACGCGAGCCAGCGTGTCGTCGTCCAGCGAGCGCGGCGGGATCATACACGCCGAGTCACCGGAGTGCACACCGGCGCTCTCGACGTGTTCCATGATACCGCCGATGAGGACGTTTCGGCCGTCGGAAACCGCGTCCACGTCGAGTTCGACCGCGTTCTCGAGGAAGTCGTCCACCAGAATCGGCTTTTCTGGACTGACACGCACTGCCTCCTCGATGTAGGTCTCGAGTTCCTCATCGGTGTAGACGACATCCATCGCGCGGCCGCCGAGCACGTAGGACGGGCGGACCAGCACGGGGTAGCCGATATCGTGAGCCAACTCGAGTGCCTCTTCCTTGGAGAAGGCGGTGCCACCCTCTGGTTGGGCGATCTCGAGTTCGTCCATGAGGGCGTTGAAGCGGTCGCGGTCCTCAGCGAGGTCCATCGCCTCGACGCTCGTCCCCATGACCTCGCAGTCGAGGCCACGGCGGTGGAGTTCGTCCTCGAGCGGTTCGCCGATGTTGACGGAGGTCTGGCCGCCGAACTGGACCATGACGCCGTCCGCGCCGGTGGCTTCGGCGACGTCTGCAACCTCCTCGGCCGTGATCGGTTCGAAGAAGAGGCCGTCGGAGGTGTCGTAGTCCGTCGAGACGGTTTCGGGGTTGTTGTTCACCACGTGGGCGTCGATGCCAAGTTCTCTGAGCGCGCGGACCGCGTGGACCGAACAGTAGTCGAACTCGACCCCCTGGCCGATGCGGATCGGGCCGCCGCCGACGACGATCACGCTCTCGATTTCGGGGTCGACTTCGAGTTCGCCGGCAGCGGCCTGGCCCTCGAGCGGGCCGGACTCGAACTCGTTCTGGCGTGCGGAGTAGTAGTACGGCGTCTCGGCCTCGAACTCGCCGGCACAGGTGTCGACCTGCTTGTACGTGCGGCCAGGGACTTCCTGTTCGACGGAGCCGACGTCGGTGCCGGCGGTGGTCGCGATCGAGGCGTTCGTGTGGCCGGCGATCGCGGCCTCGGTGAAGTCACCTTCCTGTGCGGCGCGGACCGACTCCGCGATGCGGCTGTAGCGCTCGGTGTACCACTCGAAGATGCCAGTCAGGGAAACGACTTCTTCGACGCTGTAGCCGCGTTCGAACGCTTCGAACATCGCGTACGGACGGTCGGGGGATGGGCGCTCGAGATAGTGGGACTCGAGTTCCTCGTCGCTCACGTCGGCCCAGGCGACATCCGGCTCGTATTCACTCGAGCGCAGCGCCTTGAGCAGCGATTCCTCGAAGCTGCGGCCGATGGCCATCGCCTCGCCGGTCGACTTCATCGCAGTCGTGAGTTCGAAGTCGACGTCGTCGAACTTGTCCTTGGGCCAGCGCGGCACCTTCGTGACGACGTAGTCGATCGCGGGCTCGAAGGCAGCGGTCGTCTCGCCGGTGATTTCGTTGTCGATTTCGTGGAGGCGCTTGCCGAGGGCGACCTTCGCGGTCACGCGGGCGATTGGATATCCGGTTGCCTTCGAGGCCAGCGCGGAGGAACGGGAGACACGCGGGTTGACCTCGACCACACGGTACTCGCCGCCGGGCGTGCCGTCGTCGTGCCAGGCGAACTGGATGTTACAGCCGCCCTGGATCCCGAGTTCCCGGATCACGTCGAGCGCTGCGGTACGCATCTCCTGGTGACCCTCGTCGGGGACGATCTGGGAGGGCGTGACGACCGTCGACTCCCCGGTGTGGATGCCCATCGGGTCGATGTTCTCCATGTTACAGATGATGATACAGGAGTCGTCGGCATCGCGCATGACCTCGTACTCGTACTCGACCCAGCCCGCGATGGACTCGGTGATGAGCACCTCGCTGTTGCGCGAGAGGCGAAGCCCCTTGCGGACGCGCTCGATGAGTTCGTCCATCTCCTCGACGACGCCCGACCCGGAGCCACCAAGGGTGTACGTCGTGCGCGCGATGACCGGCAGCCCGCCGACCTCGTCGACGGCGGCCTCGACTCGCTCGCGCAGGTCGTCCTCACTCAGACTCGTCGCAGACTCGCCCTCCTCGAGTGTGATCGTCGTCGAGCCGGGAACCGGCTGTCCGATCTTCTCCATGCGCTGGCGGAAGAGGTCGCGGTCCTCGGTCGCGTAGATCGTCTCGAGTGGTGTGCCCATGATCTCGACGTCGAACTCTTCGAGGATGCCCTCCTCGGCGAGTTCGGCGGTGACGTTGAGGCCAGTCTGGCCGCCGAGGCCGGCGATGACGCCGTCGGGGTTCTCCTTCCGAATAATCTCGGCGATGGCGTCGGTGGTGATCGGCTCGATGTAGACTTCGTCCGCCATCTCCGGGTCCGTCATGATGGTCGCCGGATTCGAGTTGACGAGGACGACGCGAGCGCCTTCCTCTTGCAGCGCCCGGCAGGCCTGAGCCCCCGAATAGTCGAATTCAGCGGCCTGCCCGATCTGGATCGGGCCGCTCCCGATCAGCAGGATCGTACGTCCGTCCCCTGGAGTCTCGTCGTGGTCCGTACTCATTGGTCTTGTCCGTTCGAAGTTCGCACATCGTAATAAGCCCCACGATACAATACGATTCTCGAAATGGTTTTTCGAAATTCGAACCGTCCGTGAAACCGAAGCGAATCAACGCGTCGAGCGGCCGTTCTGTCGGTAGCCAGACCGCTCCATGTCGGCTCGGGTATGAGTCGCCCCTGAACTCGAACCGCGTACTGTCCCGACCCGCACCTAGTAACACGCTCGTCAGGCGGTGTCGTCGATGTCCGGGAATTGATATATGTACTCGAGTGCCTACCAGCTACTGCGATGAACTCAGCTACTGTCTGTGACTTTGTATACGTTCGACATGATAACCAAAGCAGTCAAGAAGGAGAGGTGTTTGCCTAATGTTTGACGCGCCTGGTGCCGACGTGCTCTTCGTCCTTGCACGAGTGCTCTTTGGCGGCGTCCTTGCGTTCACCGGTCTGAATCACTTCCTGAACGTCGAGGAGATGGCGGGCTACGCCGAGTTTAAGGGCATTCCAGCGCCGACAGCGTCGGTCCTCCTTAGCGGTCTCCTGCTCGTCTTCGGCGGTGTCTCCATCGTCCTCGGGATTTTCCCAGCAGTCGGCGCTGCGGGACTCGCTATCTTCCTTGCCGTCTCAGCGATCACGATACACGACTTCTGGAACGTCGACGGCGCGGACGCACAGGACGAATTCAACAGCTTCCTCAAGAATATCTACGGCAGCGGTGGTGCGCTGCTGTTCCTCGTCGTGAGTAGCACCCACTGGCCCTACGCGTTGAACGTCGGGCTCTAGAGCAGCTTCAACCAACCTCTCCTCAGAGCGCGCGGTCGTGCTCGCTCTCGAAATCGCGCTGCTGGCGGTACTGCTCGACGAACTCGCTCACGTCGAACTCGAGCATCTGCGACTCGAACTCGCTTACCGCCGTATCGTCCTCGGCGTGGCTGATCGCGTGCTCCATCAATTCGACGACCAGTTCGACGATAATCTCGTGCAGTCGCCGCGCATCGAAGTCCGTCACCCAGACCATCGAATATCCCACGGCGCCGTCGTCACTCGCGTCGTGCGTGACGACTTTCTCCGGAAATTCCTCTAACACCACGCCCATGAGATGGGGCGTGCCGAACTCGCCGAAATCGTCCTCCGTGTCGATCGTCTCCTGGAGAATCGTCACGAGCGACTCCGGGAAGAACCGGGAGGGCGGGTGGACGTCTGTAACGACTGCGTGGGTCTCTCCGCAGGAGTCCGCGTCGGGGCCACCCGGACACGTGAACTCGCGCATCCCCAGATCGATCTCGTGCGGATCGATCGTCGCACCGCAGGGTAACTCGAGTTGCCGTTCGTCCTCGGGACCCGGGACACGGGGAGTTGCCATCGGCGAGGATTAGGTCGGATTGGGGATAAGGGCGACGACTCGATTCGCTCAGAGATCGGCTGCGACAAACCTGGCGTAGCCGACGGCGAGTGGAACGAGCAGCCACAGAGCGAGAATCACGATCCCGATTTCCGGACTCGCATAGAGGGGCTCAGCTTCCGCGGCCGTTACCTCGACGCCAGCGCCGGTCTGGGCCGGTTCAGCGCCGGCCGTCTCCGCGAGGTCAGGCAACAGCGCGACGATCGACGAGAGGTACGCGGACGACGGCGAGAGTTGCGTGACGGTGAACGTCCAGTCCGGCACTGTCGACGGGAACGAAAACCCGTTAACGACGTAGAGAATTCCCATCGGGACCACGTCCCACAGCAGTTCGAACACGACAAAGAAGCCGAGTGCCAGCGTCGTCGCCCGCGATGTCGATCCCGTCATCGCCGAGATGCTGACGACGACGGCCGCGTAGACGGCCGCAAACGACAGCGTAACGAGGACGAACACCGCGAGGGCGACGGCGTCGATCTCGCCGAGCAGTACGGCACCGAATCCGAGTCCGACGACGAGTCCGACGCCAAGCCCAAACGCGAGGACGCCAGCCCGTCCGACGACTTTCCCGGCGAAGACCCGGCCGCGAGTGGTCGGCAAGGAGAGCAAGAGCTTGATGCTACCGAGTTCGCGCTCGCCGGCGAGCGATTTGTAGCAGACGACGATCGCCGCGAGTGGAACGAACAGCCCGACGAGTCCGACGGTAAAGAAGAGCAGGCCGCCGAACGTTGCTCCTTCCGGCGAACCGAACAGCTCGGGGACCTCGACGTACGCGTACGTAGAAACCATCGAGAGCACGACGAAGACGGAGACGAGCGCCCACAGTGCTCGCGACTGCACGGCGTCGCGAAAATCCTTCGTCGCGACGATGCGCCAGGTCATGCCTCGACCTCCTGGTCTTCCGACGTGTACCGAACGAACAGATCCTCCAGCGACGATTCAGTAACCGAGAAGTCCTGCACTCCCGCTTCCTGGTCGATCGCGTGCAGGACGGCGAACTTCGAGTCGCCGTCGACGGTCACTCGTAGCCGGCCGTCGTCGATCGACGCGTCACCCACGCCCTCGAGTTCCCGAACGCGTTCGAGAACTCCCTCGTCGAGTTCGGCGACGTAGACGGTCAGCGTCTCGCCGGTCTCGGTCGAATCCCGGAGGCCGTCGATGGTATCGACGGCGACGAGTCGTCCCCGATTGATGATCGCGACACGATCGCAGACTGCCTCGACCTGTTCCATGACGTGACTCGAGAAGAACACCGTCGTACCGCGGTCGTTTTCCTCGCGAATGATCTCACGCATCTCCCGGGCCCCGTTCGGGTCCAGTCCAGTCGACGGTTCGTCGAGGATCAACAGATCGGGGTCGCCGACCAGCGCCATCGCCAGGACAAGCCGCTGGCGCATCCCCTTCGAGTAGCCGCCGGCCTTCCGGTCGGCCGCGTCAGCGATCCGGACGCGCTCGAGTAGCGCCGCCGGATCGTCGTCGACGCCTTTCATCTTGACGGCAAACTCGACGTGCTGTCGCCCGGTGAGTCGGTCGTAGACGTGATAGCCGTCCGGAAGAACACCGGTTCGGCTCCGAACGGTCTGTCCGGCCGACTGGGCGTCGTGGCCCAGCACGGTCGCTGTCCCGTCGGTCGGTCGGATGAAATCGAGCAGGATGTCGATCGTCGTCGACTTGCCTGCACCGTTCGGTCCCAGAAAGCCGAATATTTCGCCCTCTTCGACGGTGAGGTCGAGTCCGTCGACAGCGACGACATCGCCGAAGCGTTTCGTCAGCCCGGTGAGTTCAATCGCCGCCATACCCACCCTCCTGGAGTGTCAGTATCTCGTGCAGTATCGGTGAGACAGAGAGCATATACGTTCATACGCGGCGATCGAAATAAATATTGTCATCATCCGAACATATTGACAGCGGCGCTACTCAAATTTGTTTGAGTCAGACAGACAGGCCAACACCGGCGGCTCCAGTACAAGCGACAGCAGTTCACGCATCGATCGCACTGCTCACGGCCCTCACTCGATTCGCTCCTCTGAACCGCATACCACGGATCTCTGTTCGGTTGGGCAGCACTCCCCTCAGTGGGTGTTACAGCGCTCGTCGGCCCGGACGGGAGCCACCCGCAGCGAATCGCTCACGTCGAGCATCTCGAGTTGGAGCGTCTCGTGGTCGACCGTGAACTCGACCGTCGCCTCGAGTGGGTCGAGAGTGTTGACATCGGTCGTCACGACATCCGTGATGAGGAACTCGAAAAATTCCCAGAGGGGCAGTTCCGGCACGGAGATTCCGTGTTCCCAGAAGAAGCCGACGGCGGCGGGGTGTGCCGCCGCAACCACTTCGAGCGGCACGTGAATTGTGAGCCAGCACTCGCGGCACGTGCATCCGAGCGTGTAGAGCGTTCGGCCGTCGTGGCGGTGGGAAGTGACACTGGTATCGACCCACCCATAGCATTCCGGACAGACCGATCCCCGAACCAGCATCCCCGTGACCCAGATTCGACGACCGACGCTATCGATGATCTCCGAGGCCGATCTGTGACGTGTCTGGCTTCGAGGGAGCAGGTCAATCAGGAGCGTCGATCCACACCCGTCACAGCGGATGCGGAACTGCTCCTCGTCGACCATCGCGACGAGCGAGGATGCCTCGCAGAATACACAGACGCCGTCCACAGCGGTGTCGTCGAACGAGCTGGTGCTCTCGTACAGTCCGGAGAGAATCGTTCGGACGATCTTGTCACCACCGTACGTCAACCGGTAGCCGTCCGCTGTTTCGGCGACGAAGTGACCGACGAGTCGGTCCAGATGGTACGAAAACTGTGACGTGCTCTCGACACCGACGGCGTCGTAGAGCTCCGTAAACGACAGACGGGGCCACTGTTCCTTTCGTTCCCGTTCCACTTCGGCCAACGCAAGCAGAATCTCGAGCCGCGTTCGGTTTCCGAGCGCACTGATCGACTCGACAACATCCGGATCGATACGCGCCTCGTCTATCGAAGTCATTGATTTTGGCCTCCACTCGTCAATCCTGCTCTGACGAGTTCTGGAGCGAACGGAGGGGGCCGTTCAGCGCTGCGTCCGATCGCAGCTGGAGTGTCGTCTCGCTGGTGGTATCGGTTCCGTCGATGCCGTCGATGCCGTCGATGCCGTCGATGCCGTCGATGCCGTCGATGCCGTCGGTTCCGTCGGTTCCGTCGGTTCCGTCGATGCCGTCGATGCCGTCGGTGCCATCGATACCAGCTTCAGGGCCAGTCGTCTCGAACCGGTTCAGTATCGTCTTCTTCCTCCTCGACGTTCGTCGCGAGAATCCAGTCCGCTGCCTCTGCGGCATCGTCGACAGCGAGATACTCCCAGTCGACCTCCTCGGCTAACTGTTCGTCCTCGTCGTCGACACCGATATAGACGTAGCGGTCGGTATCGAACTGATCTTTGACACCCTCGAGACTCTCTGCCTTCCCGCGCGGACCCGAAAAGAAATCCTGTCGGATGCGGTTCTTTCGGGTGAAGTTCGTCACGACGTAGGTCGGCTTTTCAGAGACCACGCCGATGTACTCGGTCCAGCCGCGTGCGTCCTCGAAGACACTCTCCGGCGAGGCGAACTTCTTGAGCGCCTCGAGTTCGAACGCCAGGGTCATGTCGCTACCGCCGTTCATACTGTCTCAAAACGGCGCACTGGGGAAAACGGCTTCGATACGTCCGACTCGTCGGGTGCCCACGAGCAGGGTACTCGAGTACCAGTGTCCGGCACCGGAACGGCAGATCGGAGTAGTGGTACTGAACAGACATATCGCGTGCGAGGCGTCAAGTTGATAGCGAGAGAGTCCTTCGGATTCGCTTACCTATGCCGCCCGCATCAGCCGGGGCCGACGGGATATCGGCCGCCGGTCTCGAGTTCGCAGGCGACGCTGCGGTTTCGTCCGTGTTCGCGTTCGCATCCGCGTCGGGCTCCGTCTCCGGTCCCGCAATCGCGTCGACGCTCATCGATTCGCCGCTGACTGACGTGCTCGCGTGGCTCGCAATCGGCGCGTTCCTCGCCGCGGTCGTCCTCCAGTGGAACGGTGCCGTCGATGGCGCGCGCCAGCTTGCGGCGGCCGCGTGGGTCGTCTTCGGCGTCTTCTGGCTCACGATGTTTCCGTACTACTACTACGAGATGCAGAGCCCGCTGCAGACGATTCTGACGGTCGTCGCCCTTCCGCTGTGTGTCTACGTTGCCTACCTGCTCTACACCGGCCGGCAATCGCTCCTCTTGCTCTCGAAAGCCGTGGCGCTCATGGGGGTGATCTACCTCCCCGTCGAGACGATTCCGGTCGTTCGCACGTGGCTGATCGAAACGACGGCGATCCAGACCCATTACGGAATGGAACTGCTCGGCCATAGTCCGGGCATCAACGAGGGGGCGAACGGCTACCAGAGTCGGTTCGACTTCGACCCTGACGAGACAGTAACGGGACGAACGACGTACATCATCCTCGCCTGTACTGGAATCGGAAGCATGGCGATCTTTGGGGGACTGATCGCTTCGGTCAGCGCCCCACTCAAGCGGAAGGTTCCGGCGTTCGTGATGGCGATCGGCGTCATCTGGTTCCTCAACCTCCTCCGAAACGTCTTCATCGGCCTCGCCTCGCCGTGGGGCTGGTTCCAGCAGGACTGGGTCGTCTCGTTCATGACAACCTACATGGGCGCAGAAGCCAACCGGGTCTCGTTCCTCGTCGCGCACAACTACATCGCCCAGGCGCTGTCGGTCGTCGCGCTCATCGGGATTACCTACCTCGTCGTCAAACTCGTCCCGGAAGTGCTCGCGCCGCTGGAGGACGTACTCTTCGTCCTGACGGGTAACGAGTACGACCTCTTCGAGGCGCTGAACGTCGAGGAGTATCGGCCGGCGAACGCCCCAAGTGCGCTCGAGCAGTAAGCACCGCTACCGCCAGTGACGTCCGCCACCGATACCAACGATACCGGCACTGACCGCTCGTTCACGCTCCGCTCGCGCGCCGCCTTCATCCCCGCTGCCGAGACGCTCGTCATCGCCGACCTCCACCTCGGTCGCGGCCGTTCCTCCGCCGTCGACGCACCCATCGACGCCACCGAGAATATCCAGTCGCGACTCGCTACGCTTCTCGAGTACACCGGCGCAACGACCGTCGTC
This sequence comes from Natrialba magadii ATCC 43099, assembly GCF_000025625.1. Taxonomy (NCBI): domain Archaea; kingdom Methanobacteriati; phylum Methanobacteriota; class Halobacteria; order Halobacteriales; family Natrialbaceae; genus Natrialba; species Natrialba magadii. Next base: position 2,644,011 of record NC_013922.1, read on the forward strand.
GTCGCCGGCGACCTCCTGCACGCGTTCGACTACGTCCCACAAGGTGTCGAAGAATCACTGGGGGTACTCGAGTCCACCGTCGAGTCGGCGGGTGCAGCACTGATCGTAACGCCGGGAAACCACGATTCGATGCTGTCGTCGGTGTTCGAAGGTGAGACGCAGCCAGTGTGGGAACTCGAGCACGAAGACGTACACAAACGCGAACTCGAGACCACCGCAATTGCCGTCTGCCACGGACACGAGGAACCGGACCGTGAGGCAGACCTGTACGTCGTCGGCCACGATCACCCGGCGCTGTCGATCGAGGGCCGAAAGAAGCCGTGCTTTTTGTTTGGACCAGCGGCCTACGATGGGGCAGACGTGCTGATGCTACCGGCGTTTACCGAACTTGCGGGTGGGGCGACGGTGAACGGGATGCGTGCTCGCGACTTTCAGTCGCCGCTCGTAACGGATGCGGACGCCTTCCACCCGATCGTCTGGGACGACGGCGCTGGGGAGTCGCTGTGGTTTCCGCCGCTTGGGGAGTGTCGGCGACTGTTGTAGCACCGTCAGTGTCGACGGCTACTGTCGCCTCCGTGAGTGCCGACTTTATGCTGTTGCCTACACGAACGGCACCGCACTGAGAAACAGCACGGCATTGAACGCGCCGTGGACCAGCGCCGGGACGACGAGCGTTCCCGTCCGTTCGTAGACCACGCCGAAGATTGCCCCCATCACGGAGTAGTAAACGGTCATGTGGGCAATGACCGTAGTGGGTGCCTCGAGCAGGAGAATCGGGTAGAAGTGAAAGAACGCGAAGACGAAGCTCGCGAGGCCGATGGCCGCGACCGGCCCGAATACTGCACGAAGTCGCCCCTGAATCACACCCCGAAAGAGGAACTCCTCGACGGGACCGACGATGAGCAGTGAGAGCACTGCTCCGAGAACCAACACCGACAGTGAGGAGACATTGTATCCCGAATATGCCGTGAAATCTGGCCACAACTCGAGAGCGGGAACCACTACATCGGTGCTGGCAAACGAGAGTGCCACAGCGACCAGTCCGGCCACAAGACCCCCACCGGCCAGAGCCAATTCGTCTCGAGTCGGCCACCGAACTGAGACCGTCATCCCCGGTCGGTACCACAGGTAGCCAACGCCGACAACAAGAAACGACATCTGGATTGCAAGCAGATTTTGTGCAAACGCCAGGCTCTCGTTGCCGAAGTCACCCATCCGAAGAGTGAGTACGCTGGCTGCGGTGTTGGCGACCACTGCTGCAAGACTGAGCGCCGCGACGACGGCCAGTGCCCGAGTGCGTCCGGAGCGGTCAGTTGGAGTGTCGGTACCACCACGTTGTTGGGTTGTCTCAGCCATACCGATTCGTTGGAACCTGACACAATAATTGTTATCTGTATGACATTTAAGTTGAGTGGTTGACAGGTTCGCAACAACTATTCGGACAGGAGACGATACGCGAGTCGTGCCTCCGGAGTACTCCGTCCCCAACGATGCGTACGCGGCCCTCGGTGACGAGACGCGACTCGAGATTCTGTTCGAACTGGCCGACCACTACGATGAGGCGTGGTCGTCCGGGTGGCTCTCCTTTAGTGCACTCTGTGAGCGGGTCAGCGTCGACGACACGAGCCGATTCAGCTACCATCTCGGGAAGCTACAGGATCAGTTCGTCGTCAAGGAGCGCGAACAGTACCGGCCGACGATCGCTGCGCTCGAGGTCGTAACTGCGATCCGCGCTGGTACGTACGACGACACGACGACTCGCGAGACGACTATTGACGCGTCCTGTCCTCACTGCGCCCAGTCGCTGCTCGCCCGTCACCACAACCACATGCTGACGCTTTCCTGTTCAGACCATGGCGTTGCGATGGGCTATCCCGTCCCGCCGATCGCTGCCGCCCACCATTCACTCGAGACGGTGGTCGATCTCGTACTCCAGCGACACGCAGCCCACGTCGAGTCGCTTCGTCGCGGCGTCTGTCCGTACTGCTGGGGTCCAGCCACCCTCTCTCTGCCATACGAGGAGATTCCCGAATTCATCCTTCAGTATGACACCGTCTACGCGACAGCAGCCTGTGAGGAGTGCTGGATGTCCTACCCGCTCCCAGTTCCCGAACTGCTCGTTTCACATCCCGCTGTCCACGCGTTGTACGCCGCTCACGACCTTGAGCCGCCAGCCACCCACCTCGGCTCGAATTCACTGGTGAACCTGAGCGATGTCAATCTTCTCGAGGACGGCGGGGCCAACGTCACAATCTCACTCGAGGAGGCAACGCTCGTCGTCGAGCTCCGCGACGATGGTTCCCTCGAGCAGTGGCACGAATCCTGAACGATGTCCGATCTGGATCTACGCCCTGGCAACGTTTGGGCCCCACGTGGCGACAGTACCCCCTGATACTGAACAGCGCGCAGGTCTCTATAATTGACCAATCGACGGCTGAGAAGCCGTCACCACCGATCACCTCGACAGGTCCTTGAGCACCGCTCTCGCCGCTTGCCGGCCGCTCTCCATTGCGCCCTGAATCGACGACCAGCGCGTGTAGTCGCCAGCAAGATACACCGGCCCCTCGGGATCGCGCACGTCCGGCAAGCGCTCGTACACGCCTGGCGGCTGGGCAAACTGGGCGAATTCGATACGCTCGGTGTGTACCGGCTCGAGTTCACCGACGGCTCGCTCTGGGTACCAGGACTCGAGTGCCGCCTGCGTTCGATCCGTGAGTTCCTGGTCGCTCTCCTCGCGGTGACCGAGATAGGTCGCGCTCAGAAGCGTCTCGTCGGGCGGTGCGTACTCGGGTGCGACCTCGCTGTGGGGAACGACGTGGACGGGGCCGTCGTCGCTGGCGTTCAAGAGGAGCCGCCGACCGGTATTCAGCGTGGTTCGACCAGAGAGCCGATAGTACTGCGTCGTAGACGCCCGGCCCTCGGTTGGGATTGCCGACACGCCGGTGAGTGACTGGGCTGTCGGCGGGTCGGCCGCGACAATGACGGCGTCGACGTCACGGTTGGCTGTTCCGCCGTCGTGGTTGTCGTCGCTCTCGTGGCTGTCGTCGCTGTCGCCGTTATTGTCATCATCACCGTCCTCGAGCGAGACGGTGACAGTCTCGTCACGCTCTCGATACTCAATCGTTTCAACCTCGCACCCTGTTTCGATCGTCGCACCAACTGCTCTGGCACGATCTGCGAGTTGTGCCGGAATAGCACCCATCCCCGCAGCGGGAACCGCGGTCGAACCGGATGCGAGCGCCGCGAACGTGTACTCGAAGACGCGGCTCGACGTCGAGAGCGAGCGATCGAGAGTGATACCGCCGTAGAACGGTGCTACGAAGCGCTCGCGAAACCGATCCGAAAAGCCGCGGTCGCGAAGGAACTGATCGATCGTCGTGTCCTCGCTACGGTCGGCCGCGAACACCGCGTCGGGATCGTGTTCGCGTCCGCGGAGCTCTCGCCACAGCGAGAGCACACGGCGCTTGTCGCCGACCGTGATGTCGGGATTGAGCAGCGTACTGAGGGCGGCACGCGGCTCACGGAGCGGGTCCGACAGCGTCGACCGGTGGCCCGGCCGAGCAATCGTCGCTCCCGGCGCGAACGCTCGCAGGTCGAGCGCCTCGAGATCGAGTTCACGCTGCACCGCAGGATAGGCGGTAAACAGCACCTGAAAGCCCCGATCGAACCGAAAGCCATCCCGCTCAATCGTCCGGACCCGGCCACCGACCGTGTCGCGTCGTTCGAGCAGCGAAACGGTAACACCACCGCCAGCGAGATGCCGTGCGGCAACGAGTCCAGCAAGGCCACCACCGACGACGAGTACTCGAGGAGTCGACTGCATCTGTCTCTGTCTACCTCACCATTGGACGGCCAGGGAATAAACGCTCGACCTAACGAGGGACTCGAGTGTGGCCGGTGGGTTACCATGGATTTCCAGCGAAAGCTGGCGATGGGAGGGAGTGACGTCCACCCACGACTGAAGTCGTGGGCTTTCTCGCCTACTCTCTGGACGATTGGGGCTGGGGTCGGCGTACTTGGGCGTTTCGTCCCCCTTTCTCACAGATCGGTCCCAATCCTGAGGATGATCCCGAGGAGAATTACGATCACGCCCAGAATGGTAGCGATCGGAGGGATTGGGACGAAGAGCAATCCGATACCGACGAGGATGACGACTGTCGATAGTCTGACCATAGTGGGTACTCAACGGACAGGATGGTAGTAGTATGACCGGCATTGTCAGTTCGCACGTCTCACCTGATGTCGTTCTGATCAGCTGGCGTGGACAGAGGCCGGACTAACTGCGTCGTTGTGGCTGTTAGTCGTCCCCGGTTTGGTTTCCATCATCGTTCTCGTCCACCTGATCGCCGTCGCCGTTTGCATCCTGATCTCCATTTTCATCTTCGGACTCATCCTCATCCTCGTCCTCGTCTTCCGCAACAACGATCGCACCTCGCATTCCGTCGGGTTCGTGCGCTGTACAGACGTAGAGGTAGGTCCCCGCTTCGTCGAACTCGTGTTCAAACGTGTGCCCTTCTTCCTCAGTGAGGTCAGTCTCGAATTCGGGTTCCAGATCGTCGTCTTCGTCGACGTCGTCCTCTTCAGTATCATCGTTATTGACGTCATCGCTATCGCCACCGTTCTCGAGTTGCTCCTCCTCTGCATCGGGATCGTGGACGACATCGTGTGAACCCCCGTCGCCGGTCCACTCCCAGACGACCGTCGTTCCCTCGGAAATCCGAACGGCCTCGGGATCGAATCGGTTTCCATTGTCGCCCGCCCCGACGGCGATTTCGACCTCGTCCTCGCCAGTTTCGTCCGCCGGTTCGTCGACGTCTTCGAGCCAGTCGCCGAACTCGGGCTCCCCGCGTTCGTCGTCGTCCTCGTTCTCGCCGGCCACGACACCGCCGAACCCGACGAGCGATGTTGTGATACCGATTCCCTTGAGCGCCGTCCGCCGATCGAGTTGTCGCATACCGCCCTTCCGCGAGACGAAGGGAAAGCGCCGCGGCCTTCACACCAACCGTTTGTCTGTGAGCAATCCCCGCCTGTGGAGTTATACCAGATCAGCAATACGTCTCTCACATCTCAGTAGAAACACGTCACGAGTCACGGGCCACAAGTCGCGAGCCACAACTCCAACAACCGCTCGCCTGCCGCAGCCGGTACGACTTTACCGATTCCACTGGCCCTGCTAGTATGGCAACTGATGACAAGACTGAGGCGACGTTTCAGCCGGTCTTCGAAAACCGCGTTCGCTTCGCCGAAACAGACCTCCAGGGAATCGTCTTCTACGGCGAGTACTTCACCTTCCAGGACGAGGCCATCTCTGCATACCTCCGTGAACTCGAGTACGGCTACGAAGAGATGGTCGACGACGGCTGGCAGATCCACGTCGTCAACGCAGAACTCAATTATCGTGACGGCGCGCAGTTCGGCGACCGTCTGATGAACGAGGCCCGCGTCGTCGAGGTGGGCAACTCGAGTATCACCTTCGAGTATCGCGTGCGGCGGGTGGGGCGAGACGAGGGTCGGCGTGAGCGTGCGGAACTCGAGTTGGAGTCGGAGGAGAGAGGCGAATCGGATGGGACAGACAGAGACGAATTGGATGAGTCAGATACAGACGGACCGGATGGGGGAGACGCGAACGAAACTGGCGAGCCAATTCTCGCCGAGGGGACGGTCACCCACGTTGGCGTCGACCTGGAAACGGAGGAACCGATCCGGATTCCGGATGCGTTCCGGGATGCTGTTGTCGCGCTTCAGGGCGGAATTTGAGGGCGATTTAAGCGCGATTTGAGCACGGTTTGAGGGCGATTTGAGGAGTCGAGGGGATTTGAGGGCGATTTGAGGAGCCGAGGGGATTTGAGGGCGATTTGAGGAGTCGAGGGGGATTTGAGGATAGGGGTGGCGGCGCACGTTCAGGACAATCACTGCGTCCGCTCAGACGGTCCGTCTCAGTCGTCGGCCGTCACCACGTGATCGATCTCGACATCGTCTGCATTGTCGATGAGTCGATACTCGCCGTCGTCGAACTCGACGACGCCTTCGTGGCGCAGGTGATCCAGATGGGCGTAAGCCTCGCCAGGCCCGTGGACGATGTGGATCCCTTCGAGGTCACCGAACAGGTGGGCGCTGACGGTCCAGGCGTCCGCCGGGCCGTGCTCGGCGAGCACGTCGAGGACGTTCTCGGTTCGCTCACGGTGGTGCTCGGCGATGGTCAGCGCACGATCGGTCGGCTCGTCGATCGGATCGCGGTGACCGGGCCAGATGCGGTCGTAGTCGCGGTCGGCGAGTCGGCGAAGCGCCGTGAGGTACTGCTGGAGTGGCCGTTCGACGCGAACGTCTGCACCGCCCACATTCGGGGTGTACACCGGCAGGATGGCGTCGCCGACGAACGCCTCGGCACCGTCGTCGACGGCGTCCGCGTGGGCCGTCTCCGGACCATCCCGGATTTCGTAGCAACAGAGGCCTGCTGCGTGGCCCGGCGTGTGGATCACCTCGAGCGTCCGGCCGCCGACCTCGAGTACGTCGCCGTCTTCGATCGTCGTCACGGCTGCGGGTTCGCCCTCGATTTCGGCGGAGGAATCGAGGAAAGAGAGCAGTTCCGCCTGCGAGTCCTCAGGGACACCCCACTCGTCGAGGTACGCACGCCGGCGCTCATCGAGGGCCGCGAGCGCGTCGGGCTCCTGTTCGACCATCGGGGCGTCGGCCTCGTGGACGTAGACCGTCGCGCCGCTTTCAGCCTGAATTTCGCCGGCAAGCCCGGCGTGATCAACGTGAAAGTGCGTGAGCACGATGTCGTCGACGTCACTGAAGTCGTAGCCGCGTTCGGCGAGGCCGTCCGCGAAGTCTGCGCGGATGTCGGGGGTCGCGATCCCGGTGTCGACGAGCGCGAGCGCGTCGCTGTCGGGGTCTGCGAGCACGTAGGCGTTGTTGTGTCCTTCGAACTCGTCGTTACCCAGCGAAATGCGGTCCATACCGACAGGGATCCGTTGAGCGCTAATAACTCACAGGGTATCGGAACAGCAGTCGGTCCGGGCGTGGTGTGAAAATGGGCTCCTGCAGGCTGTGTGGGTCGTCAGTCGTCGAGTTCGGCTCGCAGCAGCTGATTCACGTCACCCGGATCCGCACTGCCGCCGGTCTTTTGCATCACCTGGCCGACGAGGAAGTTGATCGCGCCGTCGTCGCCAGACTCGTAGTCTGCCACCGCGTCGGGGTTCTCGTCGATCGCTTCGACGACCGCCTGCTGCACTTCGTCCTCGCCCGTCTTGCCGAGTCCTTCCTCGGCGACGACCTCGTCCGGAGTCCGACCGTCGTCGAGCATCGATCGCAGCACAGTTTCGCGGGCGTTCTTCGCCGTAATCTCGTCCGTCGCGACGAGTTCGACGAGTCGCGTGACTTCGTCGAGACGGCTCTCGATCCCCGTAATCTCCATGTCACGGTAGTTGAGTTCGCCGAGCAAGTTGTCCGCAACCCACGTCGCAGCCAGATCCGGGTCGAACTCGCTCGCGATGTCCTCGTAGAAGTCAGCCACCTGCTTCGTCGAGGTAAGCTTCGAGGCAGCCTCCTCACTCAGACTGTATTCGTCCTGGAAGCGCTCCCGGCGTGCCGAGGGGAGTTCCGGAATCGAAATCTCGTCTTTCCAGTGAGAGACCCGCAGCGGCGGCAGATCCGCCTCCTCGAAATACCGGTAGTCCTTCTCTTCTTCCTTCGAGCGCATCGAGACCGTGATCCCACGGGACTCGTCCCAGTGGCGCGTCTCCTGTTCGACCGCTCGGCCGCGCTGGATGGCGTTCTTCTGGCGTGTCTCCTCGTAGGCCAGCGCCTTCTCCGCACCCTTGTGACTCGAGATGTTCTTGACCTCGGTGCGGTTCGCGGCCGCCAGTGCCTCCTCACCGATCTCCGTCACGTCGTCGCTCTCAATTTCGTCTTCCGGGATAATCGAGAGGTTGGCGTCGATCCGGAGACTGCCGTCTCGTTCCGCGTCGAAGACGCCGAGGTACTCGAGTACCTCCTCGAGTTCAGCCAAAAAGGCGCGGACCTCGCCGGGGCTGCGGAAGTCAGGGGCGGTGACGACTTCCATGAGGGGCGTGCCAGCGCGGTTGTAGTTGACGAGCGTGTAATCGGCGGAGTCGATGCCGCCACCGCCGCCGACGTGCTGGAGGCTGCCGGGGTCCTCTTCTAAGTGCGCCCGTTCGATCGTCACGGTTCGGCGCTCGCCCTCGACGGAGATTTCGAGGTCGCCGTCGGCGCAGATCGGTTCGTCGTACTGCGTGATCTGGAAGTTCTTGGGCAGGTCGGGGTAGTAGTAGTTCTTCCGGTGGAAGCGGGTTTCTTCGGGGATGTCGGCGTCGATGGCTTTGCCGATCTTGACAGCGGCTTCGACGGCACCCTCGTTCAGCACCGGCAACGCGCCGGGGAGGCCGAGACAGACGGGGCAGACGTTCTCGTTCGGTTCGTCGGTCTGGTCCGTCGAGCAGCCACAGAAGATCTTCGTGTCGGTTTCCAGCTGGACGTGGACCTCGAGCCCGATGACGGTTACGAGGTCGCCCTGCTGGACGGTTTGGGCAGTCATTGAGCCACGATTCGGCCCGGTGGGGGTAAAGCGTAACGGGATAGCGCTCCCGCCACGCGTGCATGCAATCGGAAACCGACCCCTGGTTGCCGATACTGGCCGTGAGAACCCGGCTGTCGCGCGGCTACTCCGAACCATTATGCTGTCGGATGTACAATATTTCGTATGGAACTCCCTGCCTGGTTTCGCGACCTGCCGCCGGGGACAACGGTTCTGATAGCTCTGTTCGCAGTGTTCGTTGGTTTGACAGCGCTGTCGATGGTTCTCGGAATCGTCTTTGCAGGGATCGCGCTGGGACTCGAGTTCGGTAGTCTGACGCTGGGCATCCTCACTGCCCTCTTTGGATTGGCTATCGTCGTCGTTCCGTTCATCGCGGCTCTCAAGGTGCTCTCGAACGGCGGCAACGACGTGGACAGTACCGACGAGGAGTCAGACCCGGTCGAGGCGCTCCGGGCGCAGTACGTCGCCGGTGAACTCGACGAGGAAACGTTCGAACAACGGCTTACTGCCTTGCTCGACGATCATGGCCGCGACGGTGAACCCGACAAGACATCGGCCATCGCCACCGATGAGGAGCGATCGCTTCTCGAGGACCACGACTAACACACGCTGCAGACAGCAGTTCTCGAACGAGTCCGATCAACTGTGTGCTGTGAGATCGATGCGTATTTTGTCAATTAGTATGGGAAGTCCACCACCGTTGCCATCACTAAACGCCAAACGGTGAGTCAGAACCAGCCGGGACTGTGGGTGCACCGGCTCTGTTTGAATTCGATATACCGATCACCAGTCTCGCGTTCGGTTCGAGCCTCGATGAACAGTACGTCGTCGGTGCGCTCGCTCGCTTCGCAGTCGGGGTAGTACTGATAGGCCGCTCTCGTCGCCGGCGCGTTGTCGAGATGGACCCGAACGAGATAGCGGTCGCTCTCCAGCAGATCCGCCTCAGTATGTTGCTCTGCGGTACGGTCCTCGGGCGGCGTCCCGAGTTCGTACTGTTCTCGAAGCACGACGGCATCGCTGTGCTGGTCGGCGTCGGCTCGAAGCATTTCGACAGCGATCGTATGCGGTTCGGAGTCGAAGTTCAGGAAATGTAGGGTGAGATACTCGGGTTCGGAACGCAGAGCGGTACAGCCAGCGAGCGCCGTCGTACTCAGTGTGGCACCGAGTGCGAGTGTTCGTCGTCGGGAGGGCATCAGCAACTATCGATTCAGCGACGATTGGTTTAATTGTTGTCGTTATTCGAGTGGATGAATTGTGGCCTGAATCGCTGCCACAAACGGCGCGAGCGAGGTCCCGACTGCACCGCAGGTGGACGTGGGATGCAACGGTGCTTCCCGCCTCTGAGCGGGGCTTCAACTAGTCCCTTATTAGTACGGCACCTCCTTCATATCGTCTGGGCACAAACATAAACTCATAGTCATGAAACTGAACGGAGTACAGGACATCGTCCTGCAAACACCGGAAACCCAGCGAGAAATTTTCGAGTTCGTGTTCGAAGATACCCTGCTCGCACTCTCGTTCGTGGCGAACATCGCCCTCGCAGGCCTGACGATCCTCTTTATCGTCGCGATGGCCAGAGGGGTGACCGACCCACGAACGAAACTGATCGTCGTCGCGACCATGTTGATCTCGATCGTCTCGATCTCGAGTTACACCGGGCTCACGTCGGGTCTGACGTTGAGATTCATCGAGATGCCCGCGGGCCACCCGCTCGCAGGTGAGGAGGTCCTCACGATGTGGGGCCGGTACCTCACCTGGACGTTCTCCACGCCGTTCATCCTGCTCGTGCTCGGGATGATCGCTGGCTCGAACCTGACGAAAATACTGACAACCTGCGCGATGACGATTGCGATGTGTGTTACCGGTCTGGCGGCCGCGCTGACCACCTCCTCGTACCTCATGCGCTGGTGGTGGTTCGTGCTCAGTTCGACGTTCTTCCTGGTGATCGTCTACGTTATCCTGGTCGACTGGACCCGCGAAGCCGAACGGACCGGCACCTCGGACCTGTTCACGAAGCTAAAGATCCTCACCGTCGTCGGCTGGTTCGGCTACCCGATCCTGTGGGCGCTCGGCGTCGAGGGCTTCGCCCTGCTCGAGGTGTGGATGACCTCCTGGGGCTACAGCGTGCTGGACGTCATCACCAAATACATCGTCACCGTGCTGATCGTACTGTACGTCATCGACGAACCGGAGACGATCACCGCCGACGCAGACTACGGGTCGACGCTGAAAGGCGTCGGTGCGCCCGCGGACGACTGATCCAGTTCGCTGGTCCCCTGTAACCCGGTGTGCGAAATCGCAGTCGGTCGGCTACCGTGCGTCCTCGAGTTCCTCGAGTGCGGCCGGGTTCTCGATGCTGCTCATGTCACCGAGGTCTTCACCGGTGTAGGTTGCCTCGATAGCGCGGCGAATGATCTTGCCTGATTGCGTTTTCGGGAATTCGTCGACGAACAGGATTTCCCGGGGACGGAACGGCTTGCCGAGTTCCTCGCCGACCTGCCCCCGAAGCGCTTCGCGGAGGTCGTCGGTTTCGTCGACGCTGTCCTCGAGGATGACGTAGGTGACGACCGCGGTGCCGGTGGTGTCGTCCGGCGCGCCGATGGCGGCGGCCTGGTTGACCGCGTCGTGGTCGATGAGCGCGCCCTCGACTTCGGCGGGGCCGACCTTCCGGCCGGCGACGTTCAGCGCGTCGTCGGCGCGGCCGTGGAGGAACCAGAAGCCGTCCTCGTCTTGCTGGGCCCAGTCGCCGTGGTCCCACATCGGCGGCTCCTCGAACGTCGACCAGTATTCGTTCAGGTAGCGTTCGTCGCCCGACCAGAGCGACTTGGTCATGGAGGGACAGGAGTCGCGGGCGACGAGGAAGCCGCGTTCGTGATCATCTTTGACGGACTCGCCCGACGAGTCGACGATGTCGATATCCATCCCGATCCCCGGCCCGCCGAGCGTGCAGGGCTTGAGGGATTCGGTCGGCATCGGCATCAGGAAGCAGCCACAGATTTCGGTGCCGCCGGAGATGTTGATGATCGGACAGTCGCCGCCGCCGACGTGCTCGTAGAACCAGCGCCAGGATTCGGGGTCCCAGGGTTCGCCGGTCGAACCGAGGATGCGCAGCGAGGAGAGGTCGTGACCCTCGAGCCACTCGTCCCCGTGCTTTCGCAGGGCGCGAATTGCGGTCGGAGAGATACCGAACTGGGTGAGTTTGTGGCGGTCGATCATCTCCCAGAAGCGGTCCGGTTCGGGGTGGTCCGGCGCGCCCTCGTACATGAAGACAGTACCGCCGAAGGTGTGGGTCCCGATGAGGGTCCACGGCCCCATCATCCAGCCGATGTCCGAAACCCAGAAGAACCGGTCGGACGGCTTCAGGTCCATTCCGAAGTAGACCTCCTTGGCACACTGGACCTGCACACCGGCGTGGGTGTGGACGATCCCCTTCGGCTTGCCGGTGGTGCCAGAGGAGTACAGCAGCATAGACTCCTGACCCGAGGGAACCGATTTCGTCTCGTAGTCGTCGGACTGCGGATCGACGGCGTCGGCCCACCACTGGTCGCGGACGTCGTCCCACGGAATCTCGTGTTCGCTGGTGTCGTCGCTCGCACCGAGGCGGTCGAAGACGATGGTGTCCTCGACGTAGCCCGCCTCCTCGATGGCATCGTCTGCTGCGCCCTTGAGGTAAACCGGATCGCCGCGGCGGTAGAAGCCGTCACCCGTGAAGAGGACGGAGCACTCCGAATCCGCAATGCGCGTCGCCGCAGCGTCGACGCCGAAGCCCGAGAAGATCGGGACCGCGATCGCGCCGACCTTGAAACAGCCATAGAGGATCGAGACGACCTCCGGCACCATCGGCATGTAGAGCCCGACCGTATCGCCGGTCTCGATGCCGCGCTGTTCCAGGGCGTTCGCGACCTGGTTCGACTGCCGGCGGAGTTCGTGGTACGTAACCTCCCGCACGTTGCCGTCCTCGCCTTCCCAGATGGTGGCGACCTTGTTTCGGCGCTCTTCGTCGACAGCGGCGTGGCGATCGACCACGTTGTGTGCCACGTTGAGTTCGCCGCCGGGGTACCAGTCGGTGAACTGCGGTCCATCGCCGTCATCTCGGACCGTCTCGTAGTCTTCGTAGAACTCGATATCCAGGTAGTCGACGATCTCGTCCCAGAACCAGTCGACGCCGCTGTCTGGCTCTCCCGCAATATCGGTCGTCGTTCGTTCGATTAGCTCCTCGTACCCACCGATCCCGTAGGTCTGCATGAACTCGGCGACGTTCGTCTCGTCGACGAACTCCTGGCTGGGTTCGTGGACGATTTCGTCGACGTCGTCGAGACTCGTGTTCGCTGTCATGGTGATCGTGACTCTCACTCGTACGTTAGCGTCATGCCCCCATCAAACAACAGGTCGCCGCCGTCCAGATGCCGGCCCAGTTCGGAAAAGCCGAGCACAAAGAGATTGCCGACGTCGATTGGCGCCATCATCTCTGTGACGCGGGACTGGCCGAGCATCACGTCCTGAATCACCTCGTCGACCGAGATGCCCCGCTGCTCGGCCGTGTCCTCGAGTTGGTCCATCACGAGCGGCGTCTGGACGTACCCGGTGCTGATCGAGAACGAGCGAACGTCGCCTGCACCTTCAGCCGCTATCGACTGTGTGAGGCCGCGTAGCCCGAATTTCGAGATGTTGTACCCGACCTTGTCGCTCGTGACGTAGTGGCCGTGGACCGATGCCATGTTCCCCACACAGCCATCACCGCTCGCAGTGTCACGGAAGTGAGGAAGACACAGTTTCGAGAGATACAGCGGTGCTCGAACCATCACCCGATGCATGCGATCGTAGGCATCCATCGGGAAGTTTTCGATCGCATCAATGTGTTGCATTCCGGCGACGTTCGCGAGGTACTTGATGTCACCGTGGCTTGCGGCCGTCTCGACGATTTGTTCGATGTCGTCGTCGACCGTGAGGTCACCGACGATTTGCTCGATTTCACCCTGCAGATCGAGTTCGTTGCGTCGGGCGACCGTTTCCGCGAGTGCGTCCTCGTCGATATCTGTCGCCGCGACGGTCAACCCGTTTCCGGCGGCGGCGAGTGCGGTTGCACGACCGATCCCAGAGCCCGCTCCGGTAACGAGACAGACGTTCCGTGCAGTGAACGAGTCGTCGTCGATCGTATGGATATCCGAGCGCGTTACCGACGGTGGCGCGACCTGTTGCTGTGACATAGCTGTATACGATAAAACTCCGTCTAGATGACGCTAAACACAGGCGTTAACATATCAACAGAACACACGACCAGTTTATCGCAGCGGCTGATGACTGGATATATTATAATAAGTATTAATACAACTGTTTGCTAGGTCATACCTAGCAATGATCGATCTCGATATCGACATGCGGCAGTACGATTGCCCGTTCATCGACACGACCGATGACGTCGATATCGCCTTCTCGGCCGTCCAGTGGCAACTCGACACTGACGACGAAACACTCGAAACACGACTCATTGCACGGGGCGATTCGGTAGGTGCACTCGAGAACGGATTGCACACGCTCCGCAATCACTCGAACATGACCGACTGTTACGTCCTCTCGAAGCGGGGGAACGTCGCCCAGATTGGGACGACCATCGAAGAGACGAACGCGATGCGGACGATCCAGCGAAACGGCGGCTACATTACCGGTCCGTTCCAGATCGAAAACGGCCGCGAACACTGGCGCGTCGGGTTCGACAGTGACGAGGACGAGGACCACACGCTCGCCGAACTCGAGCGACACAACGAGTTCAACGTCGAGGACCGAGATCAGTTCGGCCCGGCGGCACTGTTCGATCTCCTCGATAACTCGAGTAGTGCGATGCGATTGCTCGAGGGCTGTCGGTCACTGACCGAGACTGAACGCGAGACGTTCCGGATCGCGTCACAGAACGGGTACTACGAGACGCCGCGCGAGACGACGCTTGGCGAACTTGCAGATCACTTCGGCATCTCGAAGACGGCGGTTTCGATGAACCTCCGTCGGAGCGAACGGAAGATTCTGCAGGGGGCGCTTTCGGTTCTGGACGATATCGACGACGAGTCGTTCTGACAGAGGGCTGTTCTGCTGGCGGGTATTCTGCCGGCCGTTGTTCTGCTAACGGGTTTGTTCTGCGAGTAAATCGTCTGGCGGAGATTGGTCTGGGAGTGAGCCGTTCTGAACTCGATCTGCCAGGGATGTCGGGACCCAACGACACCACCGACCGTCTACAGTATGGCGACAACTGTGGAGCCTGTTTACACAACTGCGTCGGAGGTGCCTCCGTCTCGTCGACGACCTGGAGAGTCGCTCGCGGTCGGCATCTCCCAGTTCTCGCCGAGCGAATGCGCACGATATGCCAAACCGAGAATATGTGTCTGACGTACGTTTATGTGTCAGGCAACAGGCCTAGAACGTATGTCGAACAATCGCGTCGAGCAGCTCGAATCGACGGTCGCCGAACTCGAGTCGACCGTAGAGGGACTGACCGACGAACTCATCGAAGCCAAAGAGCGAATTCGCGTTCTCGAGGCCGAACTCGATACGGAGACGCCGACGCGCGTCCCAGAGCGCCGCCAGAACGAGACAGGAACGACCGAGATCGACGAAACGCCTGAAGCTGCACCGGAAGAAGTCGAAGAAGCGACGGCAGACGCCGACACCGACGCGGCGGAAGACGCCCAGTCCGGTGACGAAGCGGAAGACTCAGGTAGCGACGATATTATTGTCGCATAACTGCACGGCGTACGGCGTCTCGCAGTCGGAAAGAGGGACCTGAGGCGGCCGCGTGGCGGCCGACTCGTTCGCCAACTCGCTGGTCGACTCCGATTGCGAGCCCCGACGGCACGGAGGGCCCGGACAACAAATGTATATCAAGGCAGTCGTTCTGGACAAGTTCAAGAGCTTCGGTCGAAAAACGAAGATTCCGTTCTACGAGGATTTCACCGTCGTTACCGGGCCGAATGGCTCGGGCAAGTCGAACATTATCGACGCCGTCCTCTTCGCGCTCGGACTGGCACGGACCCGCGGCATTCGCGCGGAGAAACTGACTGATCTCATCTACAACCCCGGCCACGAGGACGGCTCGGACTCTACCGGGCCACGCGAGGCCATCGTCGAAGTCATCCTCGACAACTCCGACGAGACGCTCTCCCGCTCGCAGGTCGTCAACGCCGCGGGCAGCGAGGACGTCGGCGACGTCGACGAAATCCGAATTCGTCGCCGCGTCAAGGAAACAGAGGACAACTACTACTCCTACTACTACCTGAACGACCGCGCGGTCAATCTCTCCGACATTCAGGATCTGCTCGCACAGGCCGGCGTCACCCCGGAAGGTTACAACGTCGTCATGCAGGGCGACGTGACCGAAATTATCAACATGACGCCCCACGCACGCCGGCAGATCATCGACGAAATCGCCGGCGTCGCCGAGTTCGACGCGAAGAAGGAGGACGCCTTCGAGGAACTCGAGATCGTCGAGGAACGCATCGACGAGGCCGAACTGCGTATCGAGGAGAAACGCGACCGCCTCGACCAGCTCGCAGACGAGCGCCGCCAGGCCATGCGCTACCGGCGGCTCCGCCGCGAGAAGGAGGAGTACGAGGGCTACAAGAAGGCAAGCGAACTCGAGGAGAAACGCGCCGAACTCGAGTCGGCCGAGGATTCGGTCGACGACCTCGAGTCCGATCTCGAAGACCTCCAGCGCGAACTCGACGAGCGCCAGGGGAAAGTCGTCCGGCTACAGGAGGACCTGGAAGATCTGAACGCCGAAATCGAGCGCAAGGGCGAGGACGAACAGCTCCGGATCAAGAGCGAAATCGAGGAGATCAAAGGCGACATCTCCCGACTCGAGGACAAGATCGAGGCCAGCGAGGAACAGATCGAGGACGCCGAATCCACGCGCCGCGAGGCGTTCGTCCAGATCGATCGCAAGCAAGAGACCATCGAGGAACTCGAGGACGAGATGCGCGAGCACAAACTCGAGAAGGCCCAGCTCAAGACGGAAATCCAGGAGCGAAAGACGAAACGGGACGAACTCGAGGCCGAAATCGACGCCGTCGACACCGAGTTCGACGAGCTCAAGGCCGATCTCGCGGAGCGAAAGAGCGACCTCGAGGAGGCAAAAACCGAGAAGAACGACCGCCAGCGCGAGCAAGACCGCCTGCTCGACGAGGCTCGTCGCCGCTCGAACACGATCAGCGAGAAAGAAAATACGATCGAAGAGCGTCGCAAGGAACTACCGGAACTCGAGAACAGACGCAGCGATCTCGAGCGGGAACTCGAGAAGGCCGAGAAGAATCGCGCGAACATCTCGGAAGTCGTCGACGACCTCAAAACGGAGAAGCGCCGCACACAGTCCGAGATGGACGAGCTGGACGACAAAATCCAGGCCAAACAGCAGGAGTACGCCGAACTCGAGGCCAACGCGGGCGAGAGCGGCGACTCCTCGTTCGGTCGCGCGGTGACGACGATCCTGAACTCGGGAATCAACGGCGTTCACGGGGCAGTAGCCCAGCTCGGAACCGTCTCCGGCGAGTACGCCGTGGCCTGTGAGACGGCCGCCGGCGGTCGACTCGCGAACGTCGTCGTCAACGACGACGTGGTCGGCCAGCAGTGTATCGAGCACCTGAAGTCCAGAAACGCGGGTCGGGCGACCTTCCTGCCGCTGACGGACATGAGCCAGCGTGGGCTCCCGAACGCGCCGACCGACCCGGGCGTCGTCGACTTCGCGTACAACCTCGTCGACTTCGACGACCAGTTCGCCGGCGTCTTCTCGTACGTCCTCGGTGACACCCTCGTCGTCGAGGACATCGAAACCGCCCGGTCGTACATGGGCGACTACCGGATGGTCACCCTCGACGGCGACCTGGTCGAGAAGAGTGGCGCGATGACCGGCGGCTCCCGGAAGGGGTCGCGCTACTCGTTCACCGGCGGCGGCGAAGGCCAGTTAGAACGTGTCGCCAAGCAGATTACGGATCTGCAAGAAGAGCGCGAATCGCTCCGTGAGGACCTGCGCAGCGTCGAAGAGCGCCTCGACGACGCCCGCGACCGCAAGACCGACGCCGCAGACGAGGTGCGCTCGATCGAGAGCGAACTCGAGTCCCTCGACGAGAAACGCGACGCTATCGAAGACGAGATCGAGACACTCGAGCACGAACTCGAGGAGCTCCGCGAGGAGCGCGAGTCGGTCGACGAGCGGATGAACGAGATTGCCGCCGAGATCGACGAGCAGACCCAGGAGATCGAGGCCATCGAGGCCGACATCGACGAGCTCGAAACCGAGCTCGCAGATTCGAAGATTCCGGAACTCACCGCAGAGATCGAGGAACTCGAGGCCGAAATCGACGACCGCGAGGACACGATCGCGGATCTCGACGGGAAACTCAACGAACTCGGACTCGAGAAGGAGTACGCAGAAGACGCAATCGAAGACCTCCACGACGACATCGAAACGGCCCAGAACCGGAAGGCCGAGCACGAAGACCGGATTTCGGAGCACGAGGAGGCAATCGCCGAGAAGCGCGAGACACTCGAGGCGAAACACGAGGCCGTCGAGGAGCTCGAGGCCGAACTCACCGAGCTGAAGGGCGAGCGCAGCGACCTCAAAGAGGAACTCTCTGCGGCCCGCACGAACCGCGATCAGCAACAGGACCGCGTCAACGCCGTCGAGAGCAAACTCGAGGACAAACGTGAGCGTGTCACCAGTCTGGAGTGGGAGATCGAGAGCCTCGAAGCCGAGGTCGGCGACTACGACCCCGAGGACGTGCCCGATCACGAGACCGTCCTCGAGATGATCGACCTCCTGCAGGCCGATATGGAGGCGATGGAACCGGTCAACATGCTCGCGATCGACGAGTACGACGAGGTCCGCAGCGATCTCGACGAACTCGAGGAGGGTCGTGCGACACTCGTCGAAGAAGCGGAGGGGATCCGCGACCGGATCGAGCAGTACGAGACCCAGAAGAAGCAGACGTTTATGGACGCCTACACGGCGATCTCCTCGCACTTCACGGAGATTTTCGAGCAGCTTTCGGAGGGGACCGGCACGCTGCATCTCGAGGACGAGGACGACCCGTTCGAGGGTGGGCTAACGATGAAGGCACAGCCGGGTGACAAACCGATTCAGCGCCTGGATGCGATGTCTGGTGGCGAGAAGTCCCTGACCGCGCTGGCGTTCATCTTCGCGATCCAGCGGCACAATCCGGCACCGTTCTACGCGCTGGACGAGGTCGACGCCTTCCTCGATGCGGTCAACGCCGAGCGGATCGGCGAGATGGTCGAGGAACTGGCCGAGCAGGCCCAGTTCGTCGTCGTCTCACACCGCTCGGCGATGCTCGATCGCTCCCAGCGCGCGATTGGGGTGACGATGCAGGACGACAACGTGAGTGCTGTGACGGGGATCGATTTGAGTGAAGGGGTGCCGGCTGATGACTAGGGAGGGGCCCGAGGAACCGAAGGTGACGCAGGGGTCCTCCCAAAAACCGAGCGGGGAGCGAAGCGACCCGCGAGAGAGCGAGGAACGTAGTTCCTCGAAAAGTGCGAGCGGCAACGCCGCGAGCAGGGAGTCGCTACGCGACTCCGAACAATCGAACGGGGTGCGAAGCGACTCGCAAGAGCGCACGGAACTCCGCACCGACGGCGGCGACGACATCCCCCTCCAGATCGCCGGCCACGAAGACCGGGAGCGACCGGGAACAGCCAGCGACGAAGAAGATGATAATGATGATGGGACGGTACTCGAGTTCGCCGAGTCCGCATCGTCGTCTGAACCGTCGTCTGCGGTGGAAGAGGGAATTGGCGACGGGGATGGCGCGGACGGCGACGACGAAGACGAGGTCGAACCCGTCGAACTCCTCGTACAGCTCGCCGAGGACGGCGAAATCGACCCCTGGGACATCGACGTTGTCCGGGTGACGGACAAGTTCCTGGCGGCGCTCGACGACGCCGACCTGCGGACCTCCGGTCGGGCGCTGTTCTACGCGAGCGTTCTGCTGCGGATGAAAAGTGACGAGTTGTTCGCGACGGACGAGCCCGAGGAAGAGGAACTGCCGCCGTGGGAGGCTCCGTTCGCCGACGACGGGCCGATGGGCCACGGTGGTGGCGCGCCCGACGAGGACGGCACACCCGGGTTCGACCCCGTCGAAGGCCTCGAAGCCGAGATGGAGCGCCGACTCGAGCGCAAGCACGTCCGCGGAAAGCCAGAGACGCTCGACGAACTGGTTCGGGAACTCCGTAGCGCAGAGCGTGGCACCTGGTGGAAGGAATCTCGCAGCTACGACACGAGCGATTCCCCACGGGGCTACGACCGCGGGATGCAGGAACTGAGCTACCACTCGGGCGATGACTTCCGGGTCGACGACGAGCCGACGAGCGACGACGTGACGCATACGACCCACGAGGAGGACATCGAGACGGTGATCGACGACGTCGAAGCCGTACTCGAGGAACACTACGAGAACGGACGTGATGAAGTGCTGTACGCTGAAATCGACGAAGAAGGTGGCTCGCGTGTGATGACCTATCTCGCGTTGCTCTTTCTGGCCCACCGCGGTCGCATCACGCTCGAACAGGACGAACTGTTCGGTGACCTCTGGGTTCAGCAGGCGACACCCGAGGCAGAGTCCGAAGAAGCGGTTGCAGATTGAGCCGGTCTCGAAAAGCGAACCGGGACTGACTGACGGGGTTGAATACGATGGCTACTGGCAGCTGTCAGCGACGGAGTTGAATACGATGGCTACTGGCAGCTGTCAGCGACGGAGTTGAATACGATGGCTACTGGCAGCTGTCAGCGACGGAGTTGAACACGTCGTGACTCGACCTGAAGCCGCGTTTGCGTCCACACGAGAGTCCGCCAGCTCCACCAGGCCGCCTCAGGGAAGGTAGTGTTCCCGATGGACAATCGTCTCGTCACCGTCCTGAGCGATTCTGACGACGATTTGGTCGCCCTCAGGATGGTAGGTGACGGTTCCCCAGGAACGAGACCAGCTGCTCCCGACTTCGAAGTGGCCGCCGTCGATCGTGGATTCGGCCCGGACGGCGTCGGCCTCGATACCGGGCTCGTCCGTGAATTCGACGCGAGCCATCTCGACGTCGTCGAGGTGACCGTGTTCGTCGTCCTGGTCCTCCGGCTGGTCCTGTTCGTGCTCCCAGTCGATCTCCGCGACGACGTCTTGATCTTCGTCGATGATCTCCTCCTCGAAGGCCTCGGTCGGGTCCTCGGGCGGCTCTTCTTCTTCGGCCCCCATGAAGAGGAGCCGCCACTCGTCGTCCTCGGTGGCCAGCGCCCAGGTCGTGACCTCGGGCTCCTCCTCGAAGTCGTAGTCGACGCCAACGCTATCGTCGTCATCGTCGTCCGCGACGGCTTCCGCTTGCTCGAGCCAGTCCTCGTCGGCCCGGACGAGTGCGAGCTGGTCGTCGGCGAGTTCCGCCTCGAGGTCGGTTTCCATGAACAAGAACTCGGCGCCCTCGAGTTCGAGCACGTCGTCGACGGTCCCGTCCGCGGTCACGATCTCACCCTCGAACGGGGACGGCACCTCGCCGTCGCCACCCTGGTATTCCCAGCCGTCTTCCTCCCACTGGGCCGGATTCAAGGGATTCAGGCTGTGCATCACGTCGTCGATCGCCTCGAGGTCGCCCTCTGCAGCGGCCTCGAAGTAGGCGTCCAGCACGGCGAACAGTTCGTCCTCGAGTTCCTCCTGTTGGGTTTCCTCACTCTCTCTACTCGTGCCGTCGCCGTTTCCATCGTCCGCGTTGCCGTCATCGTCACTGGAACCGTTGTCGTCGTTGTCATCGCCGCCAGTTGACTGTTCGTCGAGACAGCCGGCCATTGCAATCGTGGCGACTGCTGCGCCACCAGAGAGGACCGAGCGGCGCGAACGCAGCGTGGGAGTGGTCGATCGGTCGTCGGTACCGCGCGGGGAGTGTGTCGGGCGTTGCGACATAGGTACACGTTCGACGACGACCTCCTTCAGTATTCATCAGTTATCGACTATAGTAATGGTACTTAGATTACTATTGAGACTGTCAGGAGTGTCGACACCGGAAACACCTAAACCAATCGACTACAGCCGCTCGTTTCGAGGCGCATGGTCGCCAACCAACCCACCACATCGGTACCAAACGGCCCTAGAGATAGTCCTCAAAACCTTCCCTGCGGCAGTATCTCTGACGAAAACGTTCCTGCCAGACCCCAATCAAAACTCACAGACCGTCTCGGCGCAATCTTCCTGGGGACTGTCGCCAATCACCCACTCACTCCAGATACTCGCCAACCAGCAGGTCGACCCGCTCGCGCGTTTCGTCCGGAATCGCCTCCGTCGGCGTGTTGATCGTCCCCTCGAGTGCACTCCAGGCGTCGCTCTCGAAATCCTCGGGCATCGTCCGGATCGCTGCTTCGATCACCGCGTTGATCGACTCCTGGTTGGCCGCAGCGTTCTCGAGTACCTCCTCGAGTGTGACCTCGCTATCTTGCTTCCAGACGTCGTAGTCGGTGATGCCTGCGATGGTCGCGTAGCTCAGTTCGGCCTCGCGGGCGAGTTTGGCCTCCGGAATCGTCGTCATGCCGACGACATCCCAGCCCTGGTCGCGGTAAAACTCGCTCTCGGCGCGCGTCGAGTACTGTGGGCCCTCGATGCAGACGTAGGTGCCGCCCTGTTCGGTTTTTGTTTCCGCGTCGGTCGCCGCCTCAGCCGCAGACGCGAGGTGGTCGACCATTGCGGGACAGTACGGTTCGGCAAAGCCCATGTGGACGACGATGCCATCACCGAAGAACGTCGGAGAGCGGTGTTTCGTCCGGTCGAACGTCTGGTCCGGAACGACGAGCGTCTGTGGCGGCAGGTCCTCGCGCAGACTCCCGACCGCGTTCGTCGAGATGACGCGATCGACGCCGACAGACTTGAGCGCGTAGATGTTCGCGCGGTACTGTGCATCCGTCGGCGTGTGCTGGTGGTCCTCGCCGTGGCGCGGCAAGAATGCGACCTCGTTGCCGGCGAGTTCGCCGAGCGTTACGTCTTCGCTCGGCTCGCCGTAGGGAGTCGAGACCGATTCGGTGCGGGTGTTCTCGAGTGGCAGTGCCTCGTAGATGCCGCTGCCGCCGATGACGCCGATAGTCATGCTGGCACGTGGTTGGCGAATCACTGTAAACGGCCCGGGTTTTCCGGACGGATTCCGTGCGTGTGCGCGAGTCAGTGCAGTACGATACCACATCTCCCAAGTGGTCAAGTACGATGAACGACTGTGATCTGGTATGTCTTCCAGCGAGAACTCGGATAACGGCTCTCTCACTGAGGGGGAGTTGGTTGGTCCGATGTTCAAGCTGGCCTGGCCGCTCGTCGTCATCCAGTTGCTGCAGGTCGCCTACAACGTGGGCGACACGATCTGGCTCGGTGCACTCTCAGGCGACGCGGTCGGTGCGGTGAGCCTCGCGTTCCCGCTGTTATTCCTCCTGATCGCAGTCGGCAGCGGCTTCACGACGGCCGGTGCGATCTTGATCGCCCAGCACACAGGTGCAGAAAGTGGCAAAGGCGGTTTGATCGCCGGCCAGACGCTCTCGTTCATCTCGCTTGTCGCCATCGGACTCGGAATCCTCGGCTACTTCCTCACCGTCCCGATGCTCGAGGCGCTGCCCGCGGATCCACAGACCGACGAGGCGATCATCCCGCTCGCGGCGGACTACCTCCAGATCTTCTTCCTGGGGCTGCCGTTCGTGTTCGGCTTCTTCGTCTTTGTCGCGCTCATGCGCGGCTACGGCAACACGCGCGCACCGATGCGAGTGATGTTCATCAGCGTCATCATCAACCTCGCTATCGACCCACTGCTCATCTTCGGCGTCGGACCGCTGCCCCGTCTCGAAGTCGCCGGTGCCGCCGTCGCAACCGTCATCTCCCGCGGCGTCGCGACAGCGATCGGCTTCTACCTGCTGTACTACACCGACGTCGGCCCCGAAATTGAGGCCGCCCATATTCGGCCCCGACTCGAGTACGTCCGAGAAATCACGCGCCTCGGTGTGCCGACGGCGCTGGAGCAGTCGATGACGGCGATGGCGCTGGTCGCGATGACGGCGATCGTCGTGACGTTCCCGCCGGAGGTCGTCGCGGCGTACGGCCTCGGGAACCGGCTGGTCTCGCTGGCGTTCCTGCCGGCGCTCGGAATGGGACAAGCAACTGACTCGATTGTCGGCCAGAATTTGGGCGCGGGGATGGCAGATCGGGCAGAGCGAGCCGTCGGCATAGCTGCGGGTGTGGTCGGCTCGATCATGTTCGTCTCGGCACTGGTTGCGTTTCTGTTCCCGGAGCCGTTCGTTTCGGTGTTCCTGCTGGCGGAGGAAGAGGGACGCGCGACGATTATCGACTACGGGGTGACCTACCTGCAGTTTTCGGCGGTCGCGTTCGTTTTCATGGGTGTTATGCAGGTCGTACAGGGTGCGTTCCGCGGTGCAGGGAACACGAAGACAGCGCTCGCGTTTGCTGTCTTCGGCCTGTGGCTCGTTCGCGTCCCTGTGACGTACTATCTGGCGTTCGTCGCCGGCTGGGGGCCGACCGGGATCTGGGCGGGCGTCGTCACCGGCGATATCGTGGGCGCTATCGCGGCGACCGCGTGGTTCACCCGCGGGACCTGGAAGGAGTCGATCGTCGACGATTCGGATGAAGACACAGGCGACGATTCGGGGAAAGACAACGGCGACGACCCGGATGATGATGATGATGATGACGGGAACGACGACGTGGACGAAGGAATGGACGTGGAGAAGAGTGAAGACACGGACGCTCCAGAGCCGCCAGTAGCGGACGGGAACGAGGGCAAGCGTGAGCCGACGCTCGACTGACGTTCTCGACTGATGGGGTGTAAAAGTAGCGCCACTACCGTTCGCTACGCGCCGACTATTCGTTACTCTGAGTCAGTCTCTGCACACAGCGCCCACTTCCCGGGTTCGGTCATTTCGATTACGTCGCGTCGCTCCATCTCCGAGAGCACCTCGGTCACGCGGTTGGGCTGGGCAATCTCCATCTCGATGCGTTCGATGCCGTGGAACTCCGCGAGGTAGTGGCGGATCTCGTCCGCCGAGAACGACTCCTGCTCGGCCTGCTCCATCGCACCCGAGATCAGGTCGATCATATCTTCGATGAAGTTCCAGGGGTAGACGATCCAGGTCCACTCCTCGAGTCGCTCGCCGACGTAGTCGGGGTCGAACTCGCTCGTGCCGAGTAGTTGCAGGGTCGCCGTACGGACTTCGCCGGCGTTTCGTTCTTCGACGTACTCGTGAGCGCGCTTGATCGAGCCACCGGTGTCTGCGATGTCGTCGATAATCAGCACGTCCTTGCCCTCGACGCTGCCTTCCGGCATCGGGTAGCGGACGGTCGGCTCGCCGGTCTTCTCGGCGGTGCCGACGTAGTGTTCCATCTTCAGGCTCGTCAGGTCGTTCAGCCCCAGGAAGTCACAGAGACATCGGCCCGCGAACCAGCCACCGCGTGCGAGGGCGACGATGACGTCTGGTTCGAACTCGTCGTGACGAACCTCGTCGCTGACGTCGCGACACAGGCTGTAGATGTATTCCCAGTTCGTTATCGTACAGTCGAAATCGTCCGGTAGATCGGACATCTGGTGGCCACCTGGGTGAACAGAACGGGGCAATCCCCATAAGTGGGCTGAAATGCGGCCCGTGACGAACGGGGCGAGACCCCACGTCCCGAACACCGGGGCATCGATCGGTGCCACGAATTTATAATCTAGTAATACAACCTAGTTATCCATGGGTCGAACCCAGCTAGCTGCTGCCCAAAACGGAACCGTAACCACAGAGATGGAACGCGTCGCCACTCGCGAGAACCGCGACTCCGAGTTCGTCCGCCAGCAAGTTGCTGACGGACAGGCCGTGATCCCGGCCAACCGGCATCACGACGCACTCGATCCGATGATCATCGGCCGCGAGTTCGCCACGAAGGTCAACGCAAACATCGGGAACAGCGAGACGACAAGCGACCGCGAGACTGAACTCGAGAAGCTCCACACAGCAGTTCACTACGGCGCGGATACGGTGATGGATCTCAGTACGGGAACGGACTTAGACGAGATTCGCGAGATGCACATTGAGCACTCTCCGGTGCCGATCGGAACAGTGCCGCTGTACGAGGCCGTCAAACGAGCCGAGAGTCCAGGGGACATCACGACAGACCTGCTGCTGGAGGTCATCGAAAAACAGGCCGAGCAGGGCGTCGACTACATGACGATCCACGCCGGAATTCTGGCGGAACACCTCCCGTTGACCGAGGGCCGAACCACGGGAATCGTCTCCCGCGGTGGCTCGATCATGGCGAAGTGGATGGAGGAGAACGGCGAACAGAACCCGCTCTTTCAGGTCTACGACGAAATCTGCGAGATCTTCGCCGAGCACGACGTGACGTTCAGTCTCGGAGACAGCCTCCGCCCAGGATCGCTCGCAGACGCGTGTGACGAAGCACAGTACGCCGAACTCGACACACTGGGCGAACTGACTCGCCGCGCCTGGGAGAAGGACGTGCAGGTGATGGTCGAAGGGCCGGGCCACATCCCGATGCACAAAGTTGCGGAGAACGTCGAGCGCCAGCAGGAAGTCTGCGACGGCGCGCCGTTCTACGTCCTCGGGCCGCTGGTGACTGACATCGCGCCCGGCTACGACCACATCACGAGCGCGATTGGTGCGGCGATGGCGGCACAGGCCGGTGCGGCGATGCTCTGTTACGTGACGCCAAAGGAGCACCTCGGATTGCCGGACGAGGAGGACGTTCGCGATGGGCTGGCAGCCTACCGGATCGCCGCCCACGCGGGCGACATCGGGAACGAACGACCCGGCGCACGCGACTGGGACGACGCCCTTTCGGAGGCGCGATACGCGTTCGACTGGCGCGAGCAGTTCCGCCTCGCGCTGGACCCCGACCGGGCACGCGACTCCCACGATCAGACGCTCCCCGAGGATAACTACAAGGAGGCGCGCTTCTGCTCCATGTGTGGCGTCGAGTTCTGCTCGATGCGGATCGATCAAGACGCGCGAGCGGCCGGCGAGATGGCGGCCCTCGAGACGGACACGAAAACGGACCTCGACGCATCACCGGCCGCCGCCGTCAATCTCCCACCAGTCGGCACCCACGAGGGTGCGGCGTCGGAACTGTTCGGCGCGGGCAGTGACGACGGACCAGCCGATGGTGTCGAGAAAGGCAACGGAATCGATGAAACCGAGGCGGAACTCGAGTTGACTACAGAGACTGGAGCAGAGAGCGACGGCTGATGGCACGCAACCGATAACCACCCCGTCGTTGACACTCGATACAACTCGAGACACGTCCTTCGTACACGTGGTCGGACGAGAGTGAAACAATGAATACCCCCGCGTGAAACGTCACCCTATGAGCACGACGACCACGCGAATTCTCCAGGTCGACGCCTTCACCGATGACCCGTGCACCGGCAACCCGGCCGGCGTCGTCCCCGACGCCGACAACCTCTCGGAGAGCCAGATGCAGGCCATCGCCGACGAGATGGCCGTAAGCGAAACCGCCTTTCTGCAGGCGAGCGACGAGGCCGACTACCGCGTCCAGTACTTCACACCGACACAGGAGGTCGACCTCTGTGGCCACGCAACGATCGGCTCGTTCGCTCATCTCCACGAGGAGGGGCTGGAGCCTGGCACCACCACACTCGAGACGAACGTCGGCGTTCTCGACATCGATGTCAGCGACGACGGCACGGTCTGGATGACGCAGAACACCCCGCAGGTCCGTGAGGTCGACCTCTCCTACGCCCGCGCCGCCGAGGTTCTCGGCGTCGAGCAGGCCGCACTCGAGGGCGCGCGCGACGACATTCCCCTCGCGGTGTCCTCGACGGGACTGCCGTTCCTCGTCGTTCCGATCACGTATCTCTCGGATCTCGGCGACGCAGCGCCTGATATGGCTGCCGTCGAGGAACTCACCGACGAGTTCGACGCGGCCGGCGTCTATCTGTTTACATTCGACGCGCTCGACCGAGAGTCGACGCTGCACGGACGAATGTTCGCGCCTGGTGCTGGCATTCCTGAGGACCCCGTCACCGGCACCGCGAGCGGCGCAGTCGCGGCCTACCTCGACCACTTCGGGGCGTTCGACGACGACCTGCCTGAGGAACTCCGACTCGAGCAGGGCCACTACGTCGACCGGCCTGGCTACGTGCGGGTGCAACTCGAGGGGAGCACGGTTCGCGTCGGTGGGCGCGGGGTGACCACACTCGATGGCTCGATCGTGATCCCCAAGGACGACGAGGACGAGATTCTCGAAGCTTAATTGATCCATTTCCCATGCTGTTATATATGGGTATGGGGGCGAAAGCATCACCTGAATAACAATACATAAGACTCCCCATTATTTAATATATAGTGATGTATTCTGCCTTTATTCATATACAATACACTTTAGGAACAATTAAGTTACATCACCATGTATAACCGCCTATGGTTATGAAGGATAAGTTACCGTCCTCAATCCACAACGAAACGAGCATTGATAAAATGAATAAGAGAGCATTCATGTCTACTCTTGTAGCAGCAGGTTTTTCTGTCGGGTCTGCCATATCGCTCTCTTCAGATAGCGTTGCAGCAGCTGAGAGAGATGAAGTACCAATTGTAGTCGGACACCGAACTATAGTAAAAGTTAGAAATAATTGCTCACTTTTGGTATAGAGATTTGGTCAAGAGCTGTATCAATCGCCGTTGTAAGATCGTCGAGTGACTCAAAGAAACGGTTGCTGAGAGCGGCTTGGAGTTGTCTCCAGCACTCCTCGACAGGATTGAGCTCTGGCGAGTACGCCGGTAACGTGACGAAGTCGAGGTCGTCACGGGCCGCCAGGTCCGTGACGGCCGACGCCTGGAAATACGGCGCTCCATCCAGTACGATGAGCAGATCATCTTCAAATTCTTCACATAATGCAAGAATGAAATGTTTGGCGTGTTCGGCGGTTACGTACTCTTCGAATCGAGCGAAAAAGCGATCACCGTCTTCGGTGATCGCGCCCAGTAGGCACGTCCAGTCGCGTTGGCCGGATAATTTGACGGCCGGCCGCGTGCCGCGAGGAAACCACGCGGCACGCGGCTCGACTTGCACGGATTTTTTGGTTTGATCGATACAGACTACTGTGGCGTCCATCTCCCGCCGCTTTTTTTGAACTCTTCGCGGAAGGTTTCTTGCTCGTCAGCATCAGATTCGGCGGCTGTACGGCGTGGTTTTTGATAGCTCAATCCCGCTTCTTTGAGCAACCGCCGGCAGCTCGGGATCGAATACTCGACATCGTACGTCTCGTCAAGATATTGCTGGACGAGCGCCGGCGTCCACGCCGGCGCGTCGATCCCGACTTCCTTGGGAGGTTCGTGAACGGTTTGTTCGAATTCTTCCTGCTGTGTTTCTGAGAGCTTCCGGTTTCTTCCGGATCGGTGAGCATCAGAAACGGCTTGCTCAAACGGTTCGTCCGTATCGAGTCGCATGAGCCAGCTGTAGATCGTTCTTCGACCGGTGTCGTGCCACTCTGCAAGTTCGGTCTGCGTAACGCCGTTTTTGTACGCGATCGCCGCTAGTAAGCGCTGTGTCGGCTTGTTATCCTCAACCCTGTCGAGAGCGTCTTGGAGTTCTTCGACGGAGATCTCGTCGAGATGGTCCATTGACTACAATAACAATATCTGGGCGGAAAATTCTAACGGTTACTATAGCGGAGATCCCAATCAAGACGTTGAAAGCATTGAAAAAATGGTGCCAGCACGATGGTATGATAATCTCACAAAAGCCAGAAATGTATATTACGATTTCCTTAACGGAGATAACATACACAACCATCAATTATCGGATGACAATGTCAAAGGTGTTTGGGTTTCCGCAGGCACAATTGATGGACAAAAGCCGTTTATTGAGATTGAATCGACTAGTGATGAAACACTTCCCTTAGGATATGTAGAGTCCAATGGAGTACCCATAAAAGTAACAAATCTAGAACCAAAAGAGAAAGCAGAGGACTCAGATAAAGACCCAAATAAATCTGGTAGAACTGAGCCACAGTCCAATTATATCGGCGGAGGTGACCGCTGTGGGAACGGTGATGGATCCGCAGGTACACTAGCAACACCAGTATGGAAATCCGGAAACGCTTCGGACAGATACTTTCTAACATGTGAACATATCGGTGCCGAAATGTCCGATTTTGGTGATGAGTTATTTAGAACGGGCGGAGGGCTCTCAGAAGGGGATAAACTGCACACTGGCGGCTCTTCCTTTTCATCGGAAATTGGAGAAGTGATTGACGCAAGTTGTTCTAATGACTTTGCAGTAGTTGATCCAGAAGATGGATACACACCAGATTTCTCTATTAATGGTGAGTCAAGTCCTATTGTAGGAAGCATTTCCAAGGATGGCTTATCAGATATGGAGAGTAATGGAGAACAGGTGAAGAAATCAGGACAAGTAACAGGAGTAACAAGTGGCGAAGTTAAGGCATACAATGGCACTGTTTTCCCATATCTAGGAACTTGTGGAACGAGACGTACTAACCAGTTAAGATGGGGTACAGAAGATGATTCCAAGGATGGTGATAGTGGTTCTCCAGTATATACTGATGAGTACACTTCTGCCGACGAGATCTTGATTGCGGGAGGACTTGATGGAGGTTGGCCGTCCTATGGCTATGTGGGGGACTATGCTTTTGGGACGGCAGCATATGTTCTTCATCAGGATTATGACTATAGATTCAGCGACCCATCTTATCGACCACGGTCATAATACTGTTATTACAGAACTGACATATGGGATAGTCTTCTGGATGACTTGAGAACCGAAATAGTTAGTGACTTGTTCCTTACTGGGTGATTGGATGGCCTTCACCTAATCCGTAACTTGATCGTAGTTCTAGACAGTGTATCACACTACCAAGCGGCAACCGTCACGGACTTAGCGGCCCATAATGACCTGAGTTTGTCATGTTCCGAAGATATCAATATGAAGTAAATCCGATCGAAGAAGGCTGGAGACAACTTCAATAAGTACGTAGCAATCGGTTCCCCGACTCACTTCTTAACTCACAACAGCGATTGACTCTACTTTGATCAGTTCCGTATCAGAAACGGCGGGTCATTCCTAATGGCTGTTGCAATCTATTGTATGGGAAGTATTAATACTTATTGAACATTTATATATGCTGTGATGGAGAAAGAACGAGTAGAAAAATATCGTACACTATTCCTAGGGTCTGATCCAACAAATCTACAAACTGTGGTGATCTCTGGGATTACTTCATTTGTTGTTCTCGGAATCCTCTTTTCCCAATCAATCCAAAGAATGGGATTATCACAACAAGAAGCGTTTGATATGCCAATCATAGTTTATATAGCATTTGTTGTACTTATAGCAAGTTTAGTCGGACTACTTGTTGTATCCACTGGAGGAACTCGGCCTGTGACGACGGGTCTTGCCGTAGGGTTTTTATCAGTCCTTGTCGTCTTTTCTACCCTCATTATATTAATTGAGATCGTTGAACTCGGTGCAGATGGTCTTGTTCTATTTGGTGTCTTCACACTGATAGGGACAAGTATTCTGGCAGCACATTCCAATAATGGATTGGCAATATGTTGGTACGTCGTTGCGATGCCGACTGCTGGTTTCCTGTCCCCAATTATAATCGGTGGAACCCCAATGGGTGACGGTGGGTCGGTACTCGGTGGGCTACTCGAGGGCATCGCGCTCGGCGTTTTGGTCGGGATCGTCGTGGGTACCATCGGGTTCGCCCTTGAGAAATTGCTCACCAACATCGTCATCCGATGGGACAGAGGGGGTTGAGATAAATTCGAACGCTCTTCGGTAGTACTGCGGAACTGGCTCTAACAAGTGGATGGTCTACTCCGTTTTGCCGCAGTTCCGGCACTGCAGCCTGTAACTCAGGGATGAGAGCTGTTTGTTAACACTCTATCCACCAGTCTACACAAGAGCGAATTCGAAAGTACCCTCATTATGGTTTTCTGAAACTAGTATCGTATCTAATAAGCAGCTAGGAGTCGGATGTAGTCGCGGCTTGCCAGCCATCATCAGATAAGTTCATTCAGTTCTGAGTAGCGAAACATGCCCCTGGTTCGCAACCTTCTTAATCGAATCCGGTGTCCACACGACTACAGATGGCTGTACTCTGGCTGGACGAGATCAGCGCCGGCGACATCGAGAAAGTCGGCGGCAAAGGTGCCTCCCTTGGCGAACTTACCGGAGCCGGGCTCCCCGTCCCCCCAGGTTTCGTCGTGACCGCCGGAACCTACCGATCATTTATCGAATCGGCCGAGATCGACGAGGAACTCTTCGCCGCCGTCGACGTCGATGTCGAGGACTCGAGTGCGCTCGCGGCTGCGGCCGACCGCGCGCAGGAACTCATTCTCGAGACGCCGTTCCCCGACGAGTTGCGCGAGGAAATTCTGGAGTCCTATCGCGAGGTTGGGGACGGCGAGGCGTTCGTCGCCGTTCGCTCCTCCGCGACCGCCGAAGACCTTCCGGACGCGTCGTTCGCGGGCCAGCAGGAGACGTTCCTCAACGTGACCGAGGAGAACCTGCTCGAGCGCGTCCGTGAATGCTGGGCGTCTCTCTTTACGCAGCGTGCGATCTACTACCGACAGGAACAGGGATTCGACCACTCGGCAGTCAACATCGCCGTCGTCGTCCAGCAGATGGTCGACGCCGAGAAGTCCGGTGTGATGTTTACCAGCCACCCCTCGACCGGCGATCCGACGATGATCATCGAGGCCGCCTGGGGACTCGGTGAAGCGGTGGTTTCCGGGGCAGTCTCGCCGGACAACTACGTCGTCGAACGCGAGGACCGCTCGGTCGACGTCACCGTCGCCGAGAAGAAGGTGATGCACGTCAAGGACGAAGAGACGGGCAAAACCGTCGAGCGCGAGGTGTCCCCAGACAAGCGGAACGCTCGCGTCGTCGACGACGACGAAATCGACCGCCTGCTCGACCTCGGCGAGCGCGTCGAGGACCACTACGATACCCCACAGGACGTCGAGTGGGCAATCGCTGGTGGCGAGGTGTACATGCTCCAGTCCCGTCCGATCACGACGATCGACGAGAGCGAGAGCGCACCCGATGCCGCGTCGGGCTCGGGTGCTGCCGGTATCGACGCGACACAGGGACTCACCGACGGCAGCGGCAGTGCTGCAGCTGCCGGGAGTAGCGACAACGGGCCCGATACCGGCTCCGACGACAGTTCCGGCGGCATTCTCGTTGACGGCCTCGGCTCGAGTCCCGGCACTGTCAGCGGGGCCGCCCGAATTATCACGAAACTCGACGACCTCGACAAGGTCAGCGACGGCGACATCATGGTCACCGAGATGACTATGCCCGACATGGTGCCGGCGATGAAACGTGCCGCCGGCATCGTCACCGACGAGGGTGGCATGACCAGCCACGCCGCCATCGTCTCGCGCGAACTCGGCGTCCCCGCCGTCGTCGGCACGACGAACGCGACGACCGTCCTGGAGGACGGCCGCGTCATCACGCTCGACGGCGACAAAGGCGCAATACTCGAGGGCCAGGAGGTCGACCCCGACGAGGAGACCGAACCCGTCGAGGAGGTCCGCCCGCAGTCGCCGGTCAAGCCGATGACCGCGACCGAGGTGAAGGTCAACGTCTCCATTCCCGAGGCCGCCGAACGCGCAGCCGCGACCGGTGCCGACGGCGTCGGCCTGCTGCGCATGGAGCACATGATCCTCTCGCTGAACCAGACGCCAGCCAAGTTCATCGAGGAAAACGGCGAGGACGCCTACATCACGGAACTCGTCGAGGGCATTCGCGGCGTCGCCGACGAGTTCTACCCGCGCCCCGTCCGAACGCGCACCCTCGATGCACCCACCGACGAGTTCCGGCAACTCGAGGGCGGCGCGGACGAACCCGACGAGCACAATCCGATGCTCGGCTACCGTGGCATCCGGCGCTCGCTGGATCGTCCCGAGGTGTTCGCCCACGAACTCGAGGCGTTCCGTCGGCTCTACGAGATGGGCTACGACAACGTCGAGATCATGCTCCCGCTGGTCAACGACGCCGAAGACGTTTACCAGGCCAAGCGCCTGATGGAAGAAGCCGGCATCGACCCCGAGAAACGCAAGTGGGGTGTGATGATCGAGACGCCGGCCTCCGCGCTAGCGGTCGAGGAAATGGCCAATGCAGGGATCGACTTCGCCTCGTTCGGGACGAACGACCTCACCCAGTACACGCTTGCCGTGGATCGGAACAACGAGCACGTCGCAGATCGGTTCGACGAACTGCACCCCTCCGTGTTGCGACTGATCAGCGACGTGATCGAGACCTGTCGCGAGAACGACGTAGACACGAGCATCTGTGGCCAGGCAGGCTCGAAGCCCGAGATGGCACAGTTCCTCGTCAACGAAGGCATTAGCTCGATTTCGGCGAACATCGACGCCGTGCGTGACGTCCAGCACGAGGTCAAGCGCGTCGAACAGAAGTTGTTGCTCGATTCGGTCCGCTAACAGCGCTCCGTCCGGTCACGTTTTCGACTCCGTTGAGGGCTCCTTTCACGCCGCCAGTCAGTAAACGCAACGACTAAACGCCGGACGGCCCACCGACGAGATATGCAACGCGAGCCCCAAGCGTTCGACCGGGTGCTCTCCTCGATGTGTACGACACCCCATCCGGTCGCACGCGAGGCGGCCGAACGATTTCTTGCGACGAACCCCGGCGATCCGGGAACCTACCCCACGATTTCGGCCCTGGAGGACGAGGCCATCGAACTACTGGGAGAGGTGGCGGGGCTTGACGACCCTGCCGGCTACGTCGCAAGCGGCGGCACGGAGGCGAACATCCAGGCCGTTCGAATCGCCCGCGAACGCGCCAGGTCGACGGCTGCGACAGCCGAGACGCCGACCGTCGTCATGCCCCAATCGGGCCACTTCAGCTTCCAGAAGGCAGCGAATGTGCTCGGCGTCGACCTCGAACTGGTCCCCACCGACGACGAGCACCGCGTCGATCTCGAGGCCGTCCGCGCCTGCGTCGACGAGACGACGGCGATGGTCGTCGGCGTTGCCGGCACGACCGAGTACGGCCGCGTCGACCCGATTCCCGAACTCGCTGAGATCGCTCAGTCGGTCGACGCACTACTCCACGTTGACGCCGCCTGGGGCGGGTTCGTCCTGCCCTTTACCGACCACGCATGGCACTTCGACCACGCACCCGTCGACACGATGGCGATCGACCCACACAAGATGGGCCAGGCCGCGGTCCCCGCCGGCGGCTTGCTCGTCCGCGACGAGACGCTGCTCGACGAACTCGCCGTCGACACGCCGTACCTCGAGTCCACCTCGCAGGCGACGCTGACTGGAACCCGGTCCGGTGCCGGCGTCGCGAGCGCCGTCGCCGCGATGGAAGAACTGTGGCCCGACGGCTACCGCGACCAGTACGTCCGCTCGCAGAACAACGCCGAGTGGCTCGCCGCCGAACTGGCAACCCGGGGGTACGACGTCGTCGATCCCGAACTCCCGCTCGTCGCAGCCAACGTGCCAGAAGCCACGTTCGAGGCGCTTCGCGACGCTGGCTGGCGAATCTCCAGCACCGGCAGCGGCGAACTTCGAGTCGTCTGCATGCCCCACGTGACGCGGACACAACTCGAGTCGTTCGTCGCTGCGCTCGATGCACTCGAGTCTGAGTCGGAGACGCCAACTGCGACGACGTAATTCAATTTTCGATACTCGTTTATCACCGCCGCCGCGAGAGGTGTGTATGGCGCTCGATCGGATCGATGGCGTTGCGCTCGTCGGCTTCGCACTGTTGGCCGTCGCATCGCTGACGCTGTCACTCGAGCAAATCGCGGTCGCAGCCGCCTTCGGCGGGTTCGTCCTCTCGCTGTCGGTCTGGCGGCTCTATGGCGGGCGGCCCTGGGAGGCGCTCGGCTGGCTCGCCTGGGTCGGTGCGGCCGTCGCGCTCGTCGTCGATTTCGATCTGCTGACGTTTCTCGTCACCTTCGGTGGGTTTGGGTTGATGGGTGCTGGATTGCTGCTCGGGAGCCGACTCGATCTCTTTCCAGCAATCTGGGACGCGGAACCAGGCTCCGAATCTGACGATAGTGACGCTGTCGACAGTACGACGGATGAATGAGTGATGGTCGTGCAGGACCGCGATTTCTCAACCACCAACAGTTATAGACGCCGACCGTCTAGGGTTGCGTACAGATGACGACGCGCGCTGTCGTTCCGGTCTGTTCTCGCCCGATGCGAATGTAGCGACAGCGCCGTCACCGAGTAGAGCATCACGACCGCACCCGGTCATACGGGTTCTTCGTGGCGCGAAACTCGGTTCGATCGAGTGGACCACTGCTCTGGTCACGGGGCACTGGTCACCGTTTACCGCTTTCCGCTTCCCAGTTGCTGCTCACCGCCGACTGGCGAGCAGACTCGTGAGCGAGCCCACTGGCGAAGCGAGCAAACCGACCCAAATCCCATCCCAAACCGGCGGGTTTTACGCCCGCCACCGACAGAACACGCATATGAGCACGGATTCAACAACAACTGACGACGCATTTCCGACGGATCGTCCCGCCGTCGTGACCTGCGGGTTGCCCTATGCCAACGGCGACCTGCACATCGGTCACCTGCGGGGGTACATCGGCGCAGACGCATTCTCGCGCGCACTCGAGACGCTCGGCCAGGAAACGGCCTACGTCTCCGGCTCGGACATGCACGGCACGCCCGTCGCCGTCAACGCCGAGGAGGAGGGCGTCTCGCCAGAGGAATTCGCGATGGAGTGGCACGAACAGTACGAAGAGACGTTCCCGAAGTTCAACGTCGACTTCGACAACTACGGCCACACGCACGACGAGACGAACACCGAATTCACCCAGGAAATCGTTCGCACGCTGGACGACGAGGGGTACGTCTACGAGAAAGAGATTCAGGTCGCCTACGACCCCGACGCAGATCAGTATCTGCCCGACCGCTACGTCGAGGGGACCTGCCCCTACTGTGGCGAGAAGGCCCGCGGCGACGAGTGTGACGAGGGCTGCCAGCGCCACCTGGAGCCAGGCGAGGTCGAGGACCCAACGAGTACGATCACCGGCAACGCAGCGGAGTACCGCGACCGAACCCACAAGTTCTTCGAGGTTTCCGAATTCGCCGACTACCTCACCGAGTTCCTGGACGGCCTCGAGGGTACCTCGAACGCGCGCA
Organism: Natrialba magadii ATCC 43099; assembly: GCF_000025625.1. NCBI lineage: Archaea > Methanobacteriati > Methanobacteriota > Halobacteria > Halobacteriales > Natrialbaceae > Natrialba > Natrialba magadii. The sequence goes on from NC_013922.1 coordinate 2,680,757, forward strand.
ACCAGCCCCGGCAGTGGATCGAAGAGGGGCTGCAGGACTGGTGTCTCACCCGAGATATGGAGTGGGGGATCGACTATCCAAACGGAGATAGCGAGACCACGGAAGACATCGTCCTCTACGTCTGGGTCGACGCTCCCGTCGAGTACATCGCCTCGACGAAGCAGTACGCAGACCGCGTCGGCACCGACGAGTACGACTGGGAGCGTGTCTGGAAAGACGATGGCGACATCGTCCACGTCATCGGCCGCGACATCATCCAGCACCACACCATCTTCTGGCCCGCGATGCTCGAGGGCGCAGGCTACAACAAGCCCCGTGCGGTCGCCGCAACGGGCTTCATCACGATCAACGGCAAGGGGCTCTCCACCAGCCGGAATCGTGCGATCTGGGCAAAGGAGTACCTAGAGGAGGGCTTCCACCCCGACCTGCTTCGGTACTACCTAACTACGACCGGCGGCCTCCAGCAGGACGTCGACTTCTCCTGGGACGCCTTCCAGGAGAAGGTCAACGGCGAGTTAGTGGGGACGGTCGGCAACTTCTGGTACCGCTCACTCCTGTTCGCCTATCGCAACTACGAGGGGACGCCGGAGGCAGACGTCTCCGAAGAAGTCGCAGAGCGTATCAAGGGCGCTATCGGCCAAACCCGCGAGGCCGTCAACGACTACTCGCTGCGCGGCATCGGCCAGGCCGCAACCCAGCTCGCCCAGTTCGGCAACGAGTACATCCAGCGCAACGAACCCTGGAAGCTCACCGACGACGACCCCGAGCAGGCTGCACAGGTTATCCGTGACTGCGTTCAGATCGCCAAGGCCGTCGGCGTCCTCCTCGAACCAATCGCCCCCGACAAAGCCCAGGCGCTCTGGGAGCAGTTAGGCGAGGACGGCGACGTGTCGGACGTTCATCTCGAGGACGCACTCGAGTCCCCGCCGCGAAACTTCGACGAGCCGGGTGAGCTCTTCGAAAAGATCGAAGACGACCGCGTCGCGGAGCTGAACGAGAAGTTGGAAGAGCGAGTTGCGGCGGCCGGCGATGATGACGAGAGCGACGACAACGAGGAAACCGAAAGCGACGACACTGCGTCGGACGAATCGGCGGCTATGGCAGACGAAGATGAAGGCGAAGACGCAGCCACCGGCGACCTCGAGCCGCTCCTCGAGGAGCGTATCGGCTTCGAAGACTTCCAGGAACTCGACATCCGCGTCGGTCGGATCGAGTCGGCCGAGGGGATCGAGGGTGCGGACGATCTCGCGAAGCTCGAGGTCGACATCGGGTTCGAGACGCGCCAGGTCGTCGCGGGCATCAAGCAGCTGCACGACCTCGACGAACTGCCGGGCGAGAAGTGCATCCTGCTCGCAAACATGGAGCCCGCGGAGCTGTTCGGTGTCGAATCGAACGGCATGATCCTCGCGGCGGGCGACGAAGCGGATCTGCTGACGACCCACGACGACGCTGTCGTGGGCGAGAAAGTGCAGTAACGCCGTCCCAAGTCAAGTCTCCCGGACGCGTCGATCCTGGCGCAAAACTCGATTTTCACGTCTTACTCGCGGCGTTTGTTTTGTCAATCTCGAGCAGGCGACAGCCTACAGCGGAATCGTGAGCAGGTTCCAGTACCCCAACAGCAGGCAGAACCCAGCCGTCGCGAGCACGACGAGCGTGTAGTGGACCCGAGAGCGCAGCGTCCACCACGAGAGCCGCCAGGACTGGACGGCGTACCCTGCCGCGACGACCGTTCCGAGCGCGCCGACCAGTGGTAACACGGCGAGCAGCTGGAAACTCGTCGGCGGGTTGCTGAACAGCGTATACGGCTGCAACAGGTAGAGCACGACAGTACCGACGAGGAAGCCGAACAGCGCCCCACTCGAGCCGCCGGCGACCCAGCGCGCCCACCCTGCGTTGTGAAGCGGTGTTGATGACTGCGAGGACTGGGTCCGTGTCTGCGGCTGGGACACCGACTTCGATTGTGACTCCTCGGCTACGGACGCACTCGAGTCCCCGTCTGACTCAGGACTGGCGCTGTCCGAATCTGTGGTACTTGAAGCCGCCGAACCGTCGATCTGCTGCGTCTCAGACGGCGATTCCGTGTCAGGCGCACCACTCGGTGCTGACGCAGCGGAATCGGTGTCGGCCTCGCCAGTAGTTGCGTCGGAAAGCTCGTTCTCACTCCCGCTATTGCCGCCACCGCCGCTCCCATCGCGACCACTACGGAACCGCCGCCAACCACGTGCCAGCGGCCAGCCAACGGCACCCGAGAGCATTCCCAGCATCGTCGCGCCGGCGACTCCGCCGTGCAGCGAGAGTGACTCGTGCCACGACTGGCGTTCGAACGCCTGGAAATCGAGGAAGAGATATCGAACGTCACCATCTTGCTCGCCGAACGCAAGCTGCGTATCGCCCTCGACCGCCTCGAAGCGGAGCGGCTCGACCTCCACCCAGCGGTCGGGACCCCCACCGAAATCCGTGACGAGAAAGCCATCGTCGTCGACGCGGACATCGGCGCTGGCCGCTTGCACCGTCGACGGCAGCTTCCCCATCGTCGTTTCGACGACCCGAACGCTGCGGTAGGTGCCCTCGAGTTCGCCGGCGCGAGCGGGTGGACCATCGGGTTCGCCTGGCGTCAGCTCGTCTTCGCCCTCTGCATCGGACAGAAACTCAGCAGCGAACCCTTCACGGAACTCGCCGCTTGCCACCGCCCCGCTGTCGGTGTTGTACGTGACGAAGACGCCGAGATCGGCCGCGGGAACCAGCCAGAGGTCGCTGTAGAACGAACCCGGAATGTGGCCGTTGTGCTCGAGTGTCCGGTGTGCCTGCGGGCCGATGGTACCCTCGATGAACCCGAAGGTGAAGCCGTCGAGCGCGTCGTGGTGGGTGAACCACTGTTCCTGGAGCTGGGACACGGCATCGGACTCGAGTACCCGACTATCGTCGGTGCCAAGAGAACCGTCCCCAAGCTGTGCGCGCATGAATTGCGCCATGTCGGTCGCCGACGCGCTCATCGAGCCAGCGGGGGCGAACTCGAGGAGCAGACCGGGCGCTTCCTGGGGCGATCCAAGAAGCGCGCTGTATCCCGTGGCGGCGTTCTCGCTCGCCGCCTCGTCCGGGAACGGTTGTGCGAACGACGACTGGGTCATCGACAGCGGGTCGAAGACGTTCTCCTGAGCGTACTGTCCGAAGGGTGTGCCGGCGATATCGGCGACGACCTGGGCGGCGAGTGCGGTTCCGTAGTTCGAGTAGGCGATCACCTCGCCGGGCGGGCGGACACGGGCCGGCTGTTCGTCTGAGAGCACTGTTGGCAAGTCTCGCATGTCGTCGGGATCGGTGACCCACGTTCCCTGAAACCGCTCTTCGAAGCCGGCCGTGTGCGTCGCGAGATGAGCCATCGTGATCGATTCGGTGTGTGTTTCAGGAATCGAGACGGACTCGAGGTACGTCGTTACGTCCTCGTGTGGATCAAGCTGTCCGTCCTCGATCAGTTGCATCGCAGCCGTCCAGACGATCGGTTTCGAGACGGATCCGATTCGGAACCGCGTGTCGGCGGCGTCGACGGGCTCCTCGGTGTCGGCGTCTGCCACGCCGTATCCTTTCGTGAGGATGGCCTCGTCGTCGTGGACGACGGCGACGGACGCGCCGACGATATCGTGTTCGTCGAGGGCCGTGTCCAGTGCGTTGTCGACGAACGACTCGACGGCGTCGGGATCCAGCTCTAGGTCGAGTTCGGCCGCGTCTTGCTGTGCGTGCAGTGTGGCGGTGGTCGGACCGCTTCGTCCGTTTCCGTTGTGCTCCGAGTGTTCACCCGGCTGAGACAGTTCGGATGTCGATGCGTCAGCACCGGCAAGCTCCGTGAGCGGCCCGGCGAGCGATGCCGTTCCGAGAAGCGCCGAGCCGGCGAGAAGCTGCCGGCGGGAGGGATCGGTCGACATTACAGATAGGTGTCGATTCAAACGGGTACAACATATGTGTTTGGAGTAATATTTTACTCCTGTCCGGCGAGTCGATGACGAGAGAGAGAGACAACGGAGAGGTGATGGACAGATGCCGAGCAGACGGCTAGACAACGGGCAGATACCAGACAGACGAACAGGAACTGACAGATGACTTCATAGGCGAATGACAGGACCGAACACGACACCCGACGAAGCGACGCCAGAACGGCCCGCCGACCCGTTCAAACCGCTCGGCAACGAGACCCGACTCGAGATCCTCCGCGTGCTCTACGACCATCTGCAGTCGACCTCACGAGAGGCGACGCTCTCGTACTCGACGCTCCGATCGGAAGTCGGTGTTACGGATAAGGGTAACTTCAACTATCACTTGCGACAGTTAGATGGGTTGTTCGTCGAGCGCGGGAGCGAGACTGAGCCTACGGCCAGTACCGGTTCTGGTACCGGGAGCGACACTGACACCGAGACCACCACCGACACAAATTCCAGTTCCAACAGCCATTCACCCACCAGTACGGACTCCAGTCCCGACGGCTACCGACTCACGTTTGCCGGCTTCGAAATCGCCAAAGTGATCGACGTCGACGCCTGGCGATCACACGAACCGTGTGGGCCCGTCGTACTCGACGACCCGAGAGAGAACCCAGTCGATACCAGTGCGAACGAGACCGACGACGGGCCGACAGCACAGGACCCGCTGACGGCAACCTACGAGGACAGCGTTGTCGAGATCCGACGTGGCGACGACCTCCTGTACGCTCACGCCGTCCGACCCACCGGCGCAGCGGCGCGAGGAATGGCAGTCGACGAACTGCTCGACACCGCCTCGACGCTGTGGCGACACACCGTCGAACAGCTCCTCAAAAACATCTGTCCCTACTGCCACGCGCCCATCGAACGGGCACTCGAGTACACCCCAGACCGGCGCTGGGAACACGCGTTCAGTGCGAACTGTGACGAGTGTGGCTCCCTCGGCGGGTCACACGTCGGCATTGTCGCGATCACTCATCCGGAAGCGATTGCGTTCTGCTGGGACCACGGACTGGATCTCACGAGTACCCGTGTCTGGAGTCTTCCGTTCGTCGACGACGACGCGGTAACGGTTCTCAGTGACGAACCGCGTCGCGTGCGACTCGACATCACGTTCGAAACAGCGCGACTCGAACTGGTCGTTAGCGACGACGTTCGGATCGTCGACACCGAGCGGGTGTGTCGAGCCGAACGATAACGCTCCAGCCGTCACACTTCGTCGACGAGTTGCGAGAAATTGTCAGTGTCGAGGAGTTCCATCGTCTGCGCCTGGAGGCCGTGCCGACGCAGCGTGAGCGCCGATTTGAACGCGGCCTCGCGGTCGCCAGCTTCGAACACGGCGAGAAAGTCGTGCTCGCCGAGGATCGCGTACGACTCCTGGAGGTCGGCGTTGTGCTGTTCGAACTCCGTGCGCACTTCGCCCCAGATCGACGCAAGTTCCTGTGCGTTCTGGACGTCACGGTCCGCAACGTCGATCAGTGATGCGTACGTTGGCATGTCCCAGGACGAACCGGGCAAACGGAAAACAGTTGCCGTGGCAGACGACGGTCGCAGTAAAGGCAAACTCGGCTTTGAGTAAGTCACCTATCTTTTTGCCCGTGCTCGCGCTAGCGCAAGCCATGAGAAACGCAAAGATCGTCTGTACGCTGGGTCCCGCCTCGAGCGATCAGCGGACGATCCGCGACCTCGCCGACGCCGGGATGTCCGTCGCCCGGCTGAACGCGAGCCACGGTAGCCGCGCGGACCGAGCCGAACTCATCGACCGCGTCCGGACGGTCGACGAGCAACGCGAGAAGCCAGTCGCCGTCATGCTCGACATGCAGGGCCCCGAGATTCGCACCGCCCCGCTTCCTGACGGCGAAACGGTGACACTCGAGTCCGGCTCCGAAATCGAGTTCGTCGAGAGCGACCAGGTCTCGGCCGAACGGGTGGGGCTCTCGCTGCCGATCGACGCCGTCGAAGTGGGTGATCGTATTTTGCTCGACGACGGATTGATCGAGACGACAGTTCGCGAGCACGAGGACGAGGGCGACACGATACGGGCACACGTCGACACGGGCGGCGAACTCGGCGGCCGGAAGGGTGTGAACGTCCCCGGCGTCGATCTGGACCTCGATGTCGTCACCGAGTCCGACCGTCGGGACCTGGAACTGGCCGCCGAGAAGGAGGTCGACTTCGTCGCGGCGAGTTTCGTCCGTGACGCCGAAGACGTCTTCGAGGTTAGCGAGGTACTCGAGAGTTTCGGCGCGGAGATCCCGATCGTATCGAAGATCGAGCGCGCAGGTGCGGTAGACAACTTGGACGAGATCATCGACGCGTCGGACGGAATCATGGTTGCCCGCGGCGATCTGGGCGTCGAGTGTCCGATGGAGGACGTGCCGATGATCCAGAAGCGAATGATCCGGAAGTGTCGCGAGGCAGGCCTGCCGGTTATTACGGCGACGGAGATGCTGGACTCGATGGTTCACGCGCGCCGACCGACGAGAGCGGAGGCCTCGGACGTGGCCAACGCCGTTCTCGACGGCACGGATGCGGTGATGCTCTCGGCGGAGACCGCCATCGGCGACCACCCTGTCGCCGTCGTCGACGCGATGGACAGTATCGTCCGCGAGGTCGAGAACTCTGGGGAGTACGACGAACTGTTAGAACAGCGCGTTCCCGCGGCCGGCGAGGCCCGAACGGACGCGCTGGCACGATCGGCTCGCTTCCTTGCACGCGACGTTGGCGCCGACGCAGTCGTCGCGGCAACCGAATCTGGCTACACGGCATTGAAGACCGCGAAGTACCGGCCCGGTGTTCCGGTCGTCGCCTCGACGCCGAGCCACCGCGTTCGGCGGAAACTCGCCCTCTCGTGGGGCGTCACGCCGCTGTATGCCGAAATCTCCGATCAGGGGGCTGATACCGTCGTCGAGAAGGCAGTACAGGCAGCACTCGAGGCCGGGATCGCCGAGAGCGGTGCCACCGTCGTTGTTCTCTGTGGGATGATGACCGAACTCGAGGGTGCGAGCACGACGAACATGTTGAAGGTCCACGTCGCCGCGGAGGCACTGACGACGGGCCGTGTCGTCGTCGAGGGCCGAGCCACGGGACCGCTCGCCCGCGTCCCGGACGGCGACCTCACCGACGTGCCGGACGGTGCTATCATCGCTCTCCCAGCGGATTTCGACGAGGAGTTCACGGGTGATTTGAACACGATTGGTGGCATCGTCAACGCCCAGCGTGGGATGACGGGGTACCCGGCACTGGTCGCCCGAGAGATCAACGTGCCGATGGTCAGTGGGGCAGATATTCCGGATGCTGCTTCCGGAACCGTCGTGACCGTCGACGCAGAGCGTGGCGTCGTCTACGAAGGTAACATCAGTGACCGGCGCAACCAGGACGAGTAAGCGAGTCGGCGTACCCAGTACTTGCACCCAGTTGGGACAAAATACTCTCTCGGACCGGACGATCACCAGGACGGCGGGTTTTTGTCGCCGGCCTGTATACTCCTATGTATGGCAGACGAGACGTCCGACGACGACCATCGCGACGACTGGGGGGCGTCGTGGGGGACGGATTCAGAATCTGGTTCACGGTCGGACTCGACCTCGAACTCGAACTCGAACTCGAACTCGGACCCGAAGCCGGACTCGGACTCGGACTCGGGCTCAAACCCAAACCTGAACTCGAACTCCAATTCCAACTCGAATCCAGCAACTGCGCCTGAGCCACGCGCAGGCCCACCATCCGCATCGGATGACCGCACTGAGACTGATCGCATCTCTATCGATCTCTCACGAGACACCGACCCCGACACGACTCGAGAAACAGCCCAGGACGACGATGAGGAGACCGACGAAGACGACCCCTATGCTCCCGAACCAAGTTCGGCACCGATCGAAGCTGGTGACCCATCGCTCGAGAACGCACTCTTCGTCGCACTTGGCGCGCTCATCATGCTCTTCGTTCTTGTACGCGTCTTCTCGATTATGCTCTGATCGGGACTGATTACAGACTCTCAGTTCTTGACCCCGAACAGCGCCTGACCCAGAACAGCGCCTGACCCAGAACTCGCCACCTAGATCTCAGTCACCTCTTTCGCACGCTCCAGTCCGTTCGTTGCCTCGGTCTTCGTCTCCTCGAGTGGCCCCACAATCTCGTCGGGCAAGTCCATCCGATCCGCAAGCGCCAGTAGCGTCTCGAGTTTCGTGATCTCGAGGCGCTCGATCGTCCGGCCGAGTTCGGCCTCGACGAGGTCGCCGAGTGCCGGGTCCTGTATGTCCGCAATGAGGTCCTCGCGCTCGCTCGTGAGAGTATCGAGCACGTCACTCTCGACGACGCCCGGTTCGGCCTCGACCGCGTCGAACAGCGGTTCTATCCGGCCGATCTGTTCGGTCGTGGTCTCGCTGTGGGCCATGTAAAACGACTCGCGTTCCTCGTCAGTCGCAGCCTCGGCCAGTTCGGTCTGGAGGTCCTCGAGTTCGCGCTCGAGGTGGTAGATGGTAGAACTCGCGCAGTCGCTGGATGAACAGGTCTCGTTCGGTTTCGATCATGTTGGTGTGGGCATTGCCGAGCCCCAAAGCGGTTCGGCCGTCGTGTGACGACCGGGTAGTAGGCCGTTGCAGTAGCCAACCAGTCAGAAATATGAATGTACTTATGCGGTACTGTCGATTATCCAAAACAATCACATGCGACAGCTTGCCGCCCTCCTGTTGGTTGCCTTGCTCGTGATGAGTGCCGGCTGTAGTGCGTTCGACTCATCGCCAGACGGTGATCGAGAGCCACTCAGTGTCGAGAACGACGAACTCGTGCCGGGACTCACCGAAGACGGAATCAACGACACGACCGCCTTCGCGAACGCTCACTACGATGGACTCGAGTACAGCGAGTTCGAACGGACGGAACAGCGAGTAATTCACAACGAGTCGGGCGATGTCGTTTGCACGACGAATACGACACAGACGGTTACCGAGGAGGCGGCTCGTTACGTACTGCGGGTCGACCCGGATTCGCTTGCGGACCCTGAGCCGGATGCGGTGATGACACGCGAAACGTGGCGGGAAGACGGTGATCGGATGAGTATCAGCCGCGTCACCGATGCTGCGGGTACTACTGAATTCCACGGTCAGAACATGGGAATGGAGTCGACGAGCCTTCCAGTGTCGTTATACGAACTCAGCGAAGTCGAGCACACGGTCAGCGTCGACGAGTCTGACAGTGGTACTGAACGGTACCGAATCGAAGGCGCGGGCAACATCACCCAACAGAGTGACCAGCACGTCGAGTTCGACCTTCTGGTCGACTCGTCAGGTCTGATTCAAACCTACGATATTACACACACGATGCGGGTCGACAACGAAGAACAAATCTGGGAGTACGTTGGCGAGTTTACTCGCAACGACGACCTCGAACTTGAGGAACCCGACTGGGTCGAGGAGGGCTGGGCCGAACTCGAGTCCCAGTCGGCTGACGACTGATTAGCCGGCGAGGACGAGCAGCGCGAGCAAGAGCGCGAAGAAGCCGACCCAGATCAGCAGCGAGACTTTTGTGTACGACTACGGTTCGGGCTCGAACTGCTGGCCGCTTTCGACGCAGCCTTCGGAACGGCCTGTTTGAGAACCAGTAGTCAGCCCACAGTACCCCATCCCACAGCTACATACCATCACGACGATATGGCGCAGGTAGTCAATGTACGTCGATCTTACCCACCCAATCGAGTCCGGAATGCCGGTCTTTCCAGACGACCCGTCAGTAGACGTGACCACAGCAGCGACAGTCGACGCGGACGGCTACCGCGTCACGGACCTCCACTGTGGCAGCCATACCGGGACACACATCGACGCACCGAGTCACACCGTCCCCGACGGCGCTGTCCTCGACTCGATGTCGATCGATCGATTCGTCTTCGATGCTCGGGTCGTCGACTACACCGGTCTGGGCCCTCGGGAACCGATTACGACGGCTGACCTGCCTGAACCCGACACCGAGACCGACTGTAACCTCCTGCTCTGTCGAACCGACTGGGACGAGTACTGGGGGACCGACCGCTACTTCGACCATCCCTATCTGACACCGGAAGCCGCCGGCCACTGCCGTGAGGCCGGCTGGAACGTCGGACTCGACACGCTCAACCCCGATCCGACACCAACCGAGAACGCAACGGAATCGGAACCAGCCGGCTTTCAGGTCCACCAGACACTCCTTGGGAACGATCTGCTCATTATCGAAAACCTGACTAATCTCGAGCAACTCCCGACCAGCCAGCCCATCACACTCTATGCCTTCCCGCTCGCGCTCGCTGAGGCCGACGGCGCACCGATCCGGGCGGTTGCAGAAGCCGCATCGACCGCTGACTAATGCAGGCTAATGCAGGCTAACACAGGCTCAACGGACCGCTACTCGAGTGTTGCGTCGGTCACCCGAATCGACCCACGGCCCCCGTCTCTGTCCCACTCCGTCTCGTACTCGAGTGCAATCCGCTGGTCCATGTGCGGGCCGTCGACGACGAGCGTCTCGAACTCACCGCCTTCGCCGAGAATGTGGACGCCGTACTCCTCGTTGAGCGTCTCGAGTTCGGCCAGTGCGTCCTGGTCGAGCGTGCGGCCGAGCCAGGATTCATCTAACCCGTAGGCAGCTGTCTGGATGATTTTGATTTCGAAGCCGGCCTCGAGCATTTCGTCCGCCAGCGTTCGGGGATGTTCCTGCCAGAGTGGCGCGAAGAGATCACAGCCGAGGCGGTCGCACATCGCTTCGATTCGGTTGGTCTGGAACTCGCTCTCGACGGCACCGGCCGTGACGCCCGCGATGCCGCCGTCGAGGTCGGCGTCCAGTTCTTCGAGTGCCGCCTCGAGTGGCTCCAGTTCGGCATCGCCCTGTTCACCGGAGTCGGTCGCGCTGTCGGCGTCGAAATCAGCGGGGTCGACGTCGACGAGTTCGATGCCGGTGCTCTCGGCTGCGAGTGTGGCGAGGTCGGTTGCCGGAACGTGATACATGTAGGAGTCCTCGGACGGGTGGACGGTGACGAGTCGCTGGACGTCGAGGTCGGTCTCGAGGGCCTGATACAGTGCCCACGAGGAGTCCTTGCCACCGGAGAAGAGGCTCACCCACGCGCCCGTGCCGTCTGCATCGCTCATGAAAGACGGTTGTGGTGGGAGAGTAAATGGGTACCGAGTCTCGAATGTCGAATCCAGGACTCGTCGTACTCGAGTAGCCAGGTGTTACGGAGTGGTCAGGGGTTGTTGGGGGTGTCGCGATCGTCGGTGTTGTTGTCGGGGCCGTTGCGGTCGATGGTGTTGTCGGGGGTGTCGGTGTCGGTGTCGGTGTCGGTGTCGTGATCAGTGTCGGTTCCAGTACCCTTACTGGTGTCGTCGCTGCTGCCGTGGCTGGTGTCGTCGGTATCGCTATCAGGGCCACTGCCAGTGTTGGCGTCGGCCCCGGTAACGACGCTACGACTCTGCTCTCGAGTGTGCTCACGGTCGGTGGTCTGGTGGGAGTCTCGAGTGTGTTCGTGCCCCCGATCGGATTCGTGATCGTGGCCACGTTCGTGTTCAGCCCCTGTCTCGCGCTGGGTATCATGGGACGCTGGTACATCGTCGTCCGACGTAACGACCTCGACGTTTGCAGGCGTTGGTGTCGACAGTGGCCCGGCAGAACCCGGACCGCCATCGGTAAGCTCGGAGGGAGAACTGGTGTCTGCGGTGCCGCCAGCGCTGGGAGTGTCTCCCGTCGTCCCCTCCTGATTGGTGCGGTCATCAGAACCGCTCATCGCGCTCGCGATCCACGCACCGAGGAGGCTGATCAGAATCGCGCTCACGACGAAGACGGCGAGTCGCTCGCCCGCTGTCAGCGAGAATCCCTCGACGGTCAGCGGCCCAACCGCCGCCGGCGGGACCGCCAGCGGATCGATCAGTTGCTGTTGTTCGAGGAAGTACGCTGTGAATCCACGGACGACGAGGCCGACCGCGACCACGATGAACGGCAGGTTCAGGTAGGAGCTTCGTATTGGGTCCTCACCGATCACTTCGTCGAGCAGTCGACCGGCGCTTGCGGTGAGCGCTGCCATGGCTAACCAGGGAACGCTGTCGAAGGCAAACTGTACGGCAGGGATCCCAATACCCGCAGGATCGTCGAGATTCGAGACACCGAGTGCCCCGAAGAAGAGGCCGACGAGCGTCAATCCGGCGGCGACGACGTAGGTGACGACCGACACCTGCCCGGAGTACAGCGACTCGCGGACCTGGTGGCCAAAGCCAGTCATGATCTCGTCGATGTTGAACCCCTTGTACAGCAAGAAGAGGCCGATGACAGTCGTAATCGCTGCTGCACCCTCCGCAGGACTTGTCACGGTCGCAAGCATCGGGAAGACGAGCAACGTCAACCCAACCGGGATGAGAACCGTCTGGCGAAGCTCCTCGTCTGCGAGGAACTGCTTCAGCAGATAGTACGTCGACTCGATGTCTCGTGCCTGTCGAACGACGACCCGATCGACCGAGTCGACCCGCACCCGGCTCTCGACGATCGGCACCAGTCGTTCGTCCTCTGCGCTGTCGATCACGACGACCGCGGAATCCGGGTCGTGCTCTGCGATGAGTTCGTCAAGCTGGCGGGCAACTGCCCTGTCTGCCGAGACCATCGACTCTCGGTCACCGGAGACGACCGCTACGACTGTCTCCTCGTCCTCGTCACGAAGCGACTGGGCGACGCGTAAGGTCTCGAGGAGCGTGTTCACTCCCGAGTCCTCCGGATCTGCGAGCCCGATATCGGTGACGAGTGCCCGGACGGCCTCCCATCCGACGATCGGTGATCGGAGACCGGTCTTCCGACCAACATCGTCGGTCCGATCCAGACAGACGACCAGCGTTGTCACGATTGCTGTTGCATTCCGTATAACGATAAAACCACTTACTCGCGACGCACTGTGACCGGTGAGAGTCGCCGCCGGCGCCGTTGCCATCCGATTCGCGACGACTGTGTAGAAACGTCGTGACGCAGAGTGCAATGGTGTTGGTTGCACAATGGGTGGCGGCGCAATGGAACAACAGCGCGGTAACACAATAGCGCGGTGACACAGTGAGTGTCCCAGTGGGCAGACAACAGACACGTATCTGATTGTCTATAGTAACAACTGCAACTAGTTACACACTTATCGCCGAGCAGGCTGGCGATCGGGTGTGCAGTGACTTGCAGTGGCTACTATAGCTTTCCAATCGCCCAGTCGTCAAATAGTCAAATAATCAAATTGTCGGATCGTCGAATCGTCAAATAGTCGAATCGCTGTGACTGACCTCGCTCAATTCCGCAGTCGAAGCCTGAATTCCCTGTCAGCGCCCAGCCCGGCAATACCAGCACCGAACGCATACGCGACCTGCTGGGCACCCGTCCCTAGACGCGCCATCAGCGGCCGCTGGGGCTCGAACTCCTCGATCACGACCTCGTCCGTCTCGAGTTGGTCCGTCAGCTCGTCCTCGAGATCTCGTCGCGTGCCGAGCTCGTCGACCAGCCCCAGCTCGTGGGCCTCTTCGCCGAGGTAGATCCGGGCTTCGGTGTCGCGGACGAACTCGGGATCCATGTCGCGTCCGTCACTGACCCGGTCAACGAACGTCTCGTAGTAGTCGTCGATCAGCCCCTGGAGGTACGCACGCTCGTCCTCCTCGAGTTCTTTCAGTGGCGTCCCGGCGTCTTTGAACTCGCCAGCGGCAAAGCGCTCGTAGGAGAGGCCGACCTTCTCGGCGAGGTCGCTGGCGTTGACGCGCGAGCCGATGACGCCGATAGAGCCGACGATAGAGCCGTCACGAGCCCAGAGTGCGTCACAACCGCTCGCGATCCAGTAGCCGCCGCTCGCACAGACGTCGTTGGTGTAGGCGACAGTCGGCCCGTCGAAGCGTTCGGCGGCGAGCCGAATATCGTCGCTCGGAACGACCTCGCCACCCGGTGTGTTCAGTTTCAGAAGGAGCGCATCGACGTTCTCGTCCTCGTCAGCGCGGTCGATCTGCTCGACGATGTCGTCGGCCGGCGTCGACTGTGGCCGCGAGGGAAGCGGGCCACCGCCACCGCCGTCACGGGTGATCGGCCCCTCGACGGCAACTTCGGCAACGTTGTAGCTCGCGAACATCGAACTCGCGATGCCACTGATAACCTTGATTCCGAGGAGGATCACGACGAGTGCGATAACGAGTCCGAACAGATCCGTCAACGAATCGGGATAGAAGACGAATAACCCGACGCTCAGGATCGCTACTGCTATGATTCCGAGTACGACCACGGCGAGCTGTCCGATCTCTCGCGTCTCAACCATCACAGACACCTCTGTTCATGTCGGTATCTCTGAGTGCTGTCCTGTTAACCGTTGTCGTCGCGTCTGCTGTGAGAGGGGGGACAGGAGAGCGGTGACACATCCACGCGACAATGGAACAGGACAGCACCGTGACAACGGAAAACGACAAAGAGAAAAAAACCGCAGCGTTCTCAGCCAGTGACTGTTACACCGATCGCGTCTCGGCGTGTCTGCCACCACAGCAGCCGCTGTCTCTCGTCAGTTCTTCTCGCCACCATGCCGTCGTCCAACTGGCGCCCGTACTGTCACCAGTAAGAGAAACACGCTCAACAGTACGCCGAGCGTGGGACGAATCGAGCGCAGACGACGCGCTTAGAGCAGTCCCGTCTTCTGGAGCTTCATCAGGTCCTCGGTATCGAGGGTTTCGCCCTCCTTGAACTTCTGATAGATCTCCTCGGCCTCTTCTTTGGCCTCCTCTTTCTTCTTGTCGCGTTCGGACTTGCGCTCTTGCTCTTCTTCCTTGTCGAGCTCGCGCAGGCGCTTCTGGACGCGGACGAAGTCCTCGTGGTGCTGGTCGGCTGCTTCCTGGGCCTCGACGAACTTCTCGTGCATCTCGTCGGCCTCGTCACGGATGTCGTCGGCCTCGCGGTAGGCCTCGATCATCTGATTGTGATGTTCCTGGGCCTTGTCCGCAAGCTCCGTCACCTTCTGGTGGTGCTGGGATGCCTCGGAGCGAACCTCCTCAGCTTCCTCGACGAGTTCCTCGAGATCCTCGTTCTGCTCGAGCTTTCCCTTGCGCTCTTCGTACTCTTCGCGCTTGGACTCGATCTTCTCGATGAGTTCCTGCTCTTCCTCACTCGAGAGGACCTCGGTCTGCTGCTTGAACTCGAGTTGCTCGATTTCCTCTTCGAGCTCTTCGAGATCCTTGCCCTCGTCGAGCTCCATATCGGACTTGAGCTTGTCGACCTTGTCGAAAAGTTCGTTGGCGTCGGCGTTGAGCTCGTTGCGCTTGTCCTTGTGCTCCTGGACTTGCTCGTTGAGCTCGTCGCGCTGTTCGCGGTGTTCCTGGGCTTCGTCGACCTTCTCACGCGTCTTTGCGTTCAGGTCGTCGCGCTTGGATGCGCGCTCGGATGCCATCTGGTTCAGGTCGTTTCGCCGGTCTCGGAGCTGACCGGCCATCTTGATGAGCTGTCCTTTGGAGTTGTTTTCGAGGTCGTCGTCTGTCAGTTCGATGTTTTTCGATTCGTCTACCATGTGTTATTCAAACCTCTGTGCCATACCCGCACCGGCCCGCGTTCGCGTCTGCGTCTGGTTTTGGTTCTGCACCAACTGTACCAACTGCTGCGTTCGCGTTCGTGGTATACAGCGATCGCTCACAATCTGCGAAACCTCGGTGAATAAGATTTCCTGTCATCGATCGTCGAGCGATACGCGCCCCGGTGGCGTTCTGGTACCGGTATCTACTGGTGCCTGTAATTTAAATGTACCGGTCCACAACTCCGTGAAAACCGTTATCAGGGGCCGTGTTCCACCCGCTCGTTCACGATGGCGATTCTACCGGCGTATAAATATGTACGTCGCGTACCTATTCTGTCGGCCACGACTCGACTCAGCCGGTCTACTGTCACGATTTACCGGCGCAACCGCAGGATGGGTCGTGGGACAGAAATGACGGACAGCAGTCCGTCTTAGAAGAGATTCTCGAGTCGGTCGTCCGTAAACTGTTCGATGTGGTCGGGTTCCTCGGTGTCCTGTTCGCGCTGTGCCTCGCGCGCACGCTCCATGAACTCCTCGATGCGCTGTGAGCGCTCTGCCCCACCGAGGAGGACGAGGGCACCGAGTCGGTCGCTCTCGAGTGGGAAGTCTCCACCCCGTACCTGCATGCTCCCGGTTTCGTCCTCGAGCCAGCGCCGAGACTTTTCGACACCCTTGCGCGGGATTTTCTCGGGATCGCCGGCGATGACGAGCAGCGCGGAATCGGCTGTCGTCGCATCCGGAAGGCTCGTCCCGGTCAAGAGTGCCTGTCGGGAGACGCTCATCGCCGTCCGGACGTTCTCGGCGCTGTCGTCGCTTGCAACCTCGCTCGCGTAGCCGAGGGTCGCAATGCCACCGCTTCGCAGCGTGTTGATGACTTCACTCGAGTCAACCACGCTCTCGCCGACGCCCTCGGTTGCTTCGCCGGAGGCGAACAGGAGGCCGACGCGGCGGGCGATTTTCTGGTTGATCGTCTTGAACGCCCCCTCGACGCTCTCGCCCTGCTCGTGCCAGGCGTCGTTGTCGATGAGGAGGGTCGAATCTGCCTCGCGGGCGAGTGTCTTCAGCGAACGGCCGGCGTTGGCCTGGTAGAGCGCGCCTTCGTTGCGTCCCGGGAGGACACCGAGGGCGTAGACGGGGACGTCGTACACTTGCTGGAGGTGATGGACAAGTACCGGTGCGCCACCGCTGCCGGTGCCGCCGCCGAGCCCGGCGACGACGAAGATCGCTTCGGCGCTCGAGGTCACGCGACCATCCAGAGCACCCAACACCTGCTGAATGTCCGATTGCATGACCTCGGTTCCGAGTTCGTTGTCGCCACCGACCCCGTGGCCGTTGACGCGATCGGCACCGATTAGCTGTGTGTCGACAACATCGAGGGACCGAAGGTCGGGTTTCGCGGAGTTGACCGCCAGCGCGCCACGGACTGCACCAAAGCCCATGTCCGCATCGAATCGAGCGAGTCGTTCCGTGACCTTCCCACCGGCCTGACCGACTCCGATCAGGGCTACTTTCATACCGCTATCCTGTGAGTGCAAGGTGTTGAACGTTCCGGTGTGCGTACCAGTCACTCTCCTTTCAATGGTCCATTGACTGCCAGTCAGTCAGTCATCTCGTACCGTTCACCCAGCAGTCAGCCAGTTATCGCGCACCGGTGCCATTGCGGATGATAACCCACTTGTGGCCGCCCGCTGTCACTCCCGATATGTTCTACGAACAGCGGATGGCCGTTCCCGACTCACCTGCAGACCTGCGAGCGGAGTATGCTGCCGACCTCGCCGGCGTCGTCGACCAGCACGGCGCGAGCACCATCGCCGACGACACCGAACTGGATGCAGCAACGCTCGAGGACCTCGATGCCGACACCGTCGCCGACCTCTCACTCGAGGAGGCGGCCCAGATTCAGTCCCAGGTAGACGGCGAACCGGACGCCGGGACGATCGTCGAAATCGCGTGTGAACACCTGCTGCTCGGGATGACGACGGCCGTGCTCGACGTGGACGCCGTCGAGAGCGAGCTGGCAATCGAGATGGACGCAAAGGAAATCCAGCAGAAGATCGAACGCCGCGCGCCAATGAGCTTCGAGGAGTACGTTCAGCTCCAGCACACGATCGTCGATAGCGCGCGATAAGCGGCAGCGTGCGCTCGGTGTCGAATCCAGACACCAAACGCCAACCCGGCTTCGTCTCCGGAGACCATACTCAGCTTCGGCTCCGGTGCCGTTATTGCCTCACGCACGCGACCTGCAACTATGACTATGCGAGTTGCACTCCTCGGCTGTGGCTACGTCGGCCTCGAACTCGGCCGCCAGCTCAGCGCCAACGGACACCACCCGATCGGCATCCGCCGCTCGGACGACGGCATCGCCGCAATCGAAGCCGCCGGTTTCGACGCCGTCCAGGCCGACGTCACCGACCGCGACGACCTCCAGGCAGTTCCGGACGTCGACGCCATCGTCTTCGCCGCCAGCAGCGGCGGCCGTGGGGCCGACGCAGCGCGGGAAATCTACGTCGACGGCCTCCGAACCGCCATCGAAGCCTTCGGCGAGCGCGACTCGCCATCGAAGCCCGACCGGCTCGTCTACACCTCCTCCACCGGCGTCCACGGCGACCACGACGGCGACTGGGTCGACTCCGAGACGCCGATCGAACCCACGACACCCAAAACCGAAGTGCTCGCCGAGGCAGAGCAGATTGCACTCGAGTACTCCGCCGAGTTCGGGATCGACGGCACGGTCGCGCGCTATGCCGGTCTCTACGGGCCGGACCGGTACCGGTTACAGCGCTATCTTGAGGGGCCGGTGACAGAGGGCTATCTCAACATGGTCCACCGCGACGACGCCGCGGGGGCAGTTCGGTTCCTCCTCGAGGAGGATCTCGGTCGCGGAGAGGTCGTGCAGATTGTCGACGACGAACCGGTCGAAAAGTGGGCTTTTGCGGACTGGCTAGCGGACGGGTGCGGGCGTGAGCACCCACCGAAGCGGACGAAAGCGGAGCGACTTGCGGATGGCGACCTCTCGGAGCCGGCACAGCGACGTATTCTGACGAGTAAACGCTGTGCAAACGACCGGCTGCGCGAGTTGGGATACGAGTTTAGCTATCCGACGTTCCGTGAGGGATACCGGGCGGCGATTGAGTCGGTCTGTGACGGTGAGTCGTAGCGATCACGCCGATCACGCCGATCACGCCGATTCGCGCTCTGGGTCGTGATCCCTGTCAATCTGGGTGAACACGTACCAGAATCCGATCAGGATGGCGAAGAACACCACGCCAATCCCGACTCGGAGTGCGATTTCTTCGAACCCGCTCATTTCGGCTTGCACCAGTGCAGCCGCCCAGCCACCGCCGACGATGGCGAAGCCGGTCGCAACGATGATCATGATGAGGAGTCTATCGGTGGGAACGTTCATCACGGTCAGTTCGACTCGAACGTGGGTAAATGACAAGCCTGAGTTCGCCACGGCCGGTCAATGACAGCCATACCGCACTCAGTACCGCCGTGACGGGAGCACCTCACAGTGAATCAACACTCACAAATCGATGACCGTCACAAACGGGGGAAATTTCTTGGTTGTTGAATTTGAGTGTCCGGTATGGACGTTCAGGACGCCTCGACGAAAATGGGGGCCGTCGAGGCGGCAACAGAGCGGCCGGTCGCAGCCATGGAAAGCGCCGTCGATTCGCTCGGAGCGCTCGATCCACTGGTCCTCTCGCTGTTGATTCTCGCACTCGTCGGTCTCGCACTTGGCAGCTGGTGGCTCGTCCGCTGGTTTCGCCGACCACCTGGCGTTCGACTCCAGCGCGTGCTCGCAGACTACGACGACGTGACGGTGTTGATGCACCCGAACCCAGACCCGGACGCGATGGCGTGTGCACTGGGCGTCTCCGCAATCGCACACGACGTGGGGACGGAGACGACGCTGCAGTATCCCGGCGAGATCCGCCACCAGGAGAACCGCGCCTTCCGAACCGTGCTCGGCCTCGACCTCGAGCAGATCGCCTCGAGTTCCGAACTCGCAAGCGACGCCGTCGTGCTGGTCGACCACAACACGGCGCGTGGCTTTACGGGTGCACAGACGGTCGAACCAGTCGCCGTCGTAGATCACCATCCCGGCAACGGTACGGGAACGAAGTTCACCGACGTGCGTACGGACTACGGCGCAGCCTCTACGATCGTCGTCGAGTACCTCGAGGAACTCGGAGCCGTCTCCGAGGCAGACGACGAGGACGGACTCACGCTCGCGGCCGAACTGGCAACCGGACTGCTCTACGGCATCCAGTCCGATACGGACCATCTGACCAACGGCTGCTCACGAGCCGAGTTCGACGCCTGCGCGTACCTCTTCTCGGAGATCGACGAGGACCTCCTGGAGCGAATCGCGAACCCGCAGGTCAGCGACGACGTGTTACAGATCAAGGCCACGGCGATCACCGAAAAGCGAATCGAGGGACCGTTCGCGATCTGCGATGTTGGGACGATATCGAACACCGACGCGATCCCGCAGGCTGCGGACGAGTTGATGCATCTGGAGGGCGTCACCGCTGTCGTCGTCTACGGCGAGAGCGACGGCACGATCCACCTCTCGGGCCGGTCGCGCGACGACCGCGTCCACATGGGCGAAACGCTGCGCCACGCGGTGAACGACATCCCGATGGCGAACGCTGGCGGTCACGCGCGAATGGGTGGCGGCCAGATCTCGGTCGATCATATGCGAGGGCTCGGTCCCTCCGACGGCGTCGACAAGGCCGAGTTCGAAGAACGGCTGTTTGCAGCGCTCTCCGGCGAACGGTAATCCGCCCGTTGTCACTCCCAAACTCACGACTCTCTGAACTGAACAGCACATGCGAACGCTCGCAATCAGTAACCAGTAATCAGTAACCAGTCCAAAAAGTAGTCCGGCAGAGCTCGCGCGGTCGCTCGCTGCAGGCCCGGCGACGGATGTGGTGGCCGTCAGCGGACGAAGCAAAGGGAGAGAGCGGGACTTCGGTCAGTAACGAGTGGAGCGGGAGGTGCGCCCCAATCCAGTCCTATCGGATCTCTTTCCACTCAGCAGCGCAGTCGGGGCAGATCCGAACCGTCTTGATCTGATCCGGATCGTTCTCGGTCTTCAGCGGCTTCTCGCACTCGTTGCAGACGAGTCGGTCGTAGGTGTCTTTGTCGAGTTCGCCCTCTCGAAGTGCCTTTCGGACAGATTTCATGTTCACTGCTTTGGAAGGTCTAGATGAAAAAGACCGGGGCTTCGCCGTTGACATAATTGCCCTCTCAGGTGGGTATCGGGCTCGATATCTGTTGCGATAGAAACATGTTATGGGATACCACGACAGCCGATGAGCCGTGGCCATTTTACCGATCCGCCCGAACACTCTACCGATGGAGTACGTCCAGGAGCGGATCGCGACGCTTCACGACTTCCGCGCCCTCCGCGGACACCACACGGAGACAGCGAGAGAAGGTGGAGGAGACAGAGACGAAGACGCAGACACCGATACCGCCACCACAAACGGCGAGGACGAGCACCAGCGCCCCGTCGCTGCCGCGCCCGACACCGCCACCCCCGCGCTCAATCTCGACGCATATCTCCGCAAGACTGCCGTTATTGTCCCGATGGCCGGCCGCGAACACGAGAGTCCCGCCGCCGAGCGCGTGCTCACGGAACTCGAGTCCCTCTCGCCTGCGCCCGCCGCCGTCTTCGTTCCCGTTCGCACCGCTCCGGACCGAATCGATGCGTTTCGCGAGTGGCTCAGTGGCTTCTCGCTGCCGATCCGACTCCTCTGGTGCAACGCGCCCGGCGTCGAAGCACGACTGGCCGACGCCGGACTGCCCCACGGCCCGGAGACGGGGAAGGGGCGCGACGTCTGGCTCGCGCTCGGTCCGGCTGCCGAGGCGGCCGACTACGTTGTGGTTCACGATGCGGACGCGCGAAGCTACGAGGCCGACCACGTTCGCCGACTGCTGGCACCGCTTTCGATGGCGGACCAGAAGTTCGAATTCGTGAAAGGGTACTACGCGCGCATCGAGGATGAGCAGCTCTACGGCCGGCTGTTTCGGCTGTTCTACCAGCCGCTGTTGCGCGCGCTCGAAGCGGGTCCCGGTGGTGCAACTGGGAGCGACCACGAAACCGACCCCGGTGGTGCAACTGGGGCCGACCACGAAACTGGCACGGCCATCCTCTCGTACCTCACCGCCTTCCGCTACGCCCTGGCCGGCGAGTTCGCCATGACCGCCGCCCTCGCTCGCCGCATCCGCGCCCCGCAGTCGTGGGGCCTCGAGGTCGGCGTGCTCGGCGACGCCTTCGAGCACGCCGGCTTCGCGGGCAGCGCACAGGTCGACCTCGGTCACCACATCCACGACCACCGCGCCGTCGCCGGCGACACCGGCCTCGAAGGCATGAGCCACGAAGTCGGCGCTACGCTCTTGACCGTCCTTGAGTCCGGCGGCGTCGAACCCCACTACGAGACGCTTCCCGAGCGCTACCTCGCGGCGGGCGACGAACTGATCGAGCAGTATCGCGCGGACGCAGCGTTCAACGGACTCGAGTACGAACGGGCGAGCGAGCGGGCGCAGTTGGAACGCTACGCTGGTGCACTCTCCCCGCCAGATTCCGACCCCCGACTCCCCCGGTGGACGGCTGCACCGCTCTCGCCGGCGGCGGTACTCGAGGCCGCCCGACCCTGGTTGGTTGATGGGGCTCGACCCGAACCGAACTCGAGTGACTGACTGTACACGGACGACTGACCGTACACAGACGGCTGACCGTACGCAGACGGCTGATTGTACACAAACGATTGACCGCGGACAACCGTCGCTCGTGTCAGCGCTCCACAGCCATCCAGGACGCCGGCTATCAATCTTTATCTGCGGACCACCCGTTACACCGCGTATGAACGCGACCGCCGACGAACTGGCCGGTGTCGTCGAGCTCTTCGGCGGGCTGACGCGCGCGGAACTCGAGCGCGCCCTCTCGGAGGCCGCCTACCGCGCTGACGGACAGTCCGTCGACGAGGACGCACTCGAGACGGCGATCGAGGAGGCGCTCGCGGCGTTCGCGCTCGTCCGCTACGACGGGAGCGAGGCCGACGCACCGCTGCTCGTCGCCGGTCCGACGGCGTTCCCGACGGTGCCGAACCACGCCGAGGACGTTCCCCATATCCTCGACGTCGAACCGCGCCGTCTCGACCGCGAAGCCCTCGGCGAGACCGCACACGACCGGTTCGCGACGGCAGTCGATCGGGCTCTGACGAACGACGACGCCGATCGACTCGAGACGCTCCTCGACGTTAGCTACGACCTCGAGGCCTGGGCACCGCTCGACCTGGCAGCCGAACGCGACGACCTCTCGGAGGCACTCGAGTGAGATGAGTCGGGTCCCCACCTTCGACCTCGATCCGGTTGCGGCACACGAACCCACCGGGATCGATGACCAGCGGTTCGACGCCGCGGTGCTCGCGCCGGTCATCGACCGAGACGGCGAGGATCACCTGCTGTTTACCCGCCGTGCGGACCACCTCGGCGAGCACCCCGGACAGATGAGCTTTCCCGGCGGCGGTGCCGAATCGGTCGACGATACCATTCTCGACACCGCGCTCCGGGAGGCCAACGAGGAGATCGGCCTCGATCCCGAGGAAGCGGAAATCGTCGGCCAACTCGACGACATCCGAACGATCAGCGAGTACGCGGTCACGCCGTTCGTCGCGCGCGTTCCCGACCGGACGTACGACCGACAGGCCAGCGAGGTCGCCGAAATCGTCGTTCTTCCGCTTTCCGGGCTGCTCGATCCCGAGAACTACGAGTACGAACGACGGGACCATCCGTACTACGGCGACATCGTCGTCCACTACTTCCATGTCGACGGCTCCACCGTCTGGGGCGCGACAGGTCGGATTCTCGTCCAGCTACTCGAGTTAGCGACCGAGTTTGAGGCTCCGGTTTCGGACGACCGCACGCGGAGGTAGGGATCCGTTACCGGCGGTATCCGTGGCCGGCCACCGAAAGAACCGCAGGGAACGTCAGCTTTTTGCGCGCGCCGCTCGCAGCAGGTGTATGGTCGCACAGACGATGGATCGAGTTCCGCACGGGCACCAGTAGTTTCACCCACAGTAGCTCCCGCGACAGGAGCCCACGGAGCCGCCGTCGACCTGTTTCTGTTCAGTTGCACCGTTCACACGGAGCGTTCGCTTCGTCTCGAATCACCAGCAGTCAGACTCTCACAATCACACCCACCAGTATCGACACCTCTCTCCGAGGTGGTCGCCAATGTTGACCACAAGTACCGTCTCGCGCGCCGGTCTGGACGCCATCGCGCTCAAACCAGCCGAGTGCGACGTCGAGCGAGCAACGGCCATCCCAGCCGACACCATCGCAATCGACTACGAGGGCCGCGAACACGTTCCCGACCGGGACACGATCGAGGCCCTCGCAGCCGACGCACGGGTCCTGCTGACGACACCGGTCAGAGCCGACGGCTTCGACCCGATCGGCGACAACTCGCTCGCCACCGAACTGCCGCCCGCGGTCGACCGCATCCTCGTCGCCGGCCACCCTGCCTACCTGACCGACGACGAACGCAGTCGCGCCGTCGCGCCACGGCTCGGGGCTGCACTCGAGTCCGCGCCAGAGTCCTGGGTCGGGACCGAGAGCGTCGAGCGCATCGCGATGGCGACGGGTGCGACCCAGTACGACCTGCTCTCGCGTTCGACGGAACGAGAGCTGCGTGCCCTGCGCGCGGCCGGTTTCGACGGCGACATCGCCGTCTACGCGCCGACGGTGCTCTCGGACGACGAGGACGTGATTCTGGACGCTGTCGGTGACTACGTCTCTCGCCGGCGTCCAGTTGCTTCGGCGCTGCCGGAAAGTGGTGACGAACAGACGGACTCGCGGGCGACGGGGCGTGCACGAGAGGTGTTGCTCGCTGCCGCGAACGACTACGCACTCGTCGGCACCGAGACCGACGTTCGAGAGCAGACCGACGCGCTGCGCGAGGCTGGCGGAACCACCGTGGTCGGCTACCCGGCGCGCGACATCGAGCCGTTTCTCGAGTAATCTCGCCCACCCCCCACACGTTTCGTTTCTTCGCGCGCAACGCCCGACGATATAAGTCACTGCGGCGACCAGAGGTCCGCATGACACTGCTCGCAGAGCGAACCACGACCGACGCCGCCGCCGACCTCGAGGCGGCCGAGGTTGCTGTTGTCCCGACTGGAAGCACCGAACAGCACGGCCCAGCGCTCCCGCTCGGCATGGACCACATGGCCGCGCAGGCGTTCGCCCGCTCCGCTGCCGACCGGGAGGATACGGTCGTTCTCCCAACGATTCCGGTCGGCGTCAGCGTTCACCACCGCCAGTTCGACGGCACGCTGTACGTCTCCGCGGAGACGTTCGAGCAGTACGTCGAGGAGACGATCGCGAGTCTCGCCGAGCACGGCGTCCGCAAGGCAGTCGTCGTCAACGGCCACGGCGGCAACAGCGGCGCGCTCCGGCGTGCTGCCAGAACGCTTCGCGACGAGGAAACTGCCTTCGCCCCGCCGTGGAACTGGTGGGACAGCGTCGAGGACGTCGCAGCCGATCTGTTCGACGAAGACGGCGGCCACGCCGACGCGATGGAGTCGAGCCTACTCTGGCACATCCGCGACGACCTCGTCCAGCCCGACGAACTCGAGGCCGCCGAAGCCGGCGCGAGCGAGTCCTGGGGCGAGTCGGTCCACGGTGCAGCGCTCGGGTTCGACACGATCGACTTCTCCGAGAGCGGCGCGGTTGGCCGGCCGACCCAGGCCGACCCCGAAAAGGGAGAGGCGCTGTTCGAAGCCGGTGCCGACCAGCTCGACGCACTGCTCGACTGGCTCGCAGCACAGCCACTCGAGGACTGCTGGGCGCGTGCGCACAAATGAGCGAGGACGCACCCGAACTCGCGGTCGGTGCCGACGCCTTCGTCGACCAGGGTGCCGGCCACTCTATCGCCGTCGTCGGCGCGGGAGCCGTCGGCGCGACCGCAGCGTACGACCTGGCTCGACAGGGAGCCGACGTAACCCTGTACGAGCGCGGTACCGTCGCAAACGCGTCGAGCGGCCGCGCAGCGGGCGTCTGCTATGACGCCTTCGCCGGGCCGATCGACGCCGAAATCGCGAGCGACGCGATCGAGCGCTTCCGCGCGCTGTCGGGCGACGAGACGTTCCCGTTCACCGAGTGTCCCTACGTCTGGCTCGCCCGCGAGGGCGACGACCGGCGCGCCGACGCGATCCGCGGCCAACTCGAGCGCATGCAAGCACAGGGCGTCGTCGCACTCGAGATGACTGCCGACGAACTCGCGGAGCGATTCCCGGCTGTGCGGGCCGACGACGTCGCGGTCGCGGGCGTCGCGGGCGGTGCGGGCTACACCGATCCCGGCCAGTACACCGCCTGCCTCGCCGCGGCGGCGACCGGCGCGGGCGCGACACTCGAGACGGAGACGCCGGTAAGCCTCGAGACCGATCCGGCACGGATCGTCCGCGACGATGGCACGACGGAGGCGTACGACGCCGTGCTCGTCACTGCCGGTGCACACACGAAGCGCCTGCTCGCGGACGCCGGGATTTCTATCGCGCTCAAGCCCTACCGCGTCCAGGCGCTCGTCGCGAGCTGTGACCATCCGGAGCCGATGTGTTACGACGCGACCGGTGGCTTCTATCTCCGCCCGCATCCCGAGGGGCTGCTCGCCGGCAACGGCACCGAGGAGTGGGAGGCCGATCCGGACGAGTACGACCGGGCGGCGAACGACGGCTTCGCCGACGACCTACTCGAGCGCGTCCGTCACCGGCTCCCCGACGCCGCCGGGATCGAACTCGAGCGCGCGTGGGCAGGGCTCTGCACAGCGACACCCGATCGAGATCCGCTGGTCGGCCAGCTAGAGGAAGGGCTGTACGTCGCGACAGGGTTCCAGGGCCACGGCTTCATGCGCGCGCCGGCGATTGGACAGCGGATCGCGGACCAGATCCTCGGTGGTGAGGGCATCGATGCCTTCGATCCGACCCGCTTCGACGGCGATGAGGAGTTCGACGTCGTCGAGGGGATGGGCGTTACGGACGACTGACAAACGGTTCGCATAGCCAGTTTGAACGGCTGCACACGCGTTTTCGCCACACCGTGGTCTCGCTCCCCTCGCGACAGGCGGGCAAACGTTTTAGTCGTGTGGTGGAGTACCACACCTGCGAACGATGGTTCACGCGTTTATCATGGTCAAGACGGCCGCCGGCAAGTCGGAGGGACTTCTCTCACAGATTACTGACATCGAGTCTGTCGCAGGTGCCCACATCGTCGCGGGGAACTACGACATCATCATCGAGATCGATGCCCCCGAAGTGTACGATGTGCTCAAGGCCGTCTCCTCAGATATTCAGGGCCTGGATGGCGTGACCGACACGAAGACATACATCGCGATGGATCAGAACGACGGCTGATCACGACACACCGGCTGTTTTTCCATATGTCGGCAGTGGCTCGTCCTCGGGACGGCGGGACTACTCTTCAAGTGCCGTCGCCAGCACAGATCGGACCGTCTCGAGTACCGACTCGGGAGATTGCGTCGCATCGACCCGAACGAATCGGTCTGCGTAGCGCTCGGCCAGCAGGTCGTAGTTCTCGCGGACGGATTCGAGATACGCGGCGTGCTCGAACTTGTTCGTCGATCCGGCGCGACGGGCGGCCGTCTCCGGGTCCAGGTCGAGGTAGATCGTCAGATCAGGCTCGATCGAGAACGGTTCGTGGACGTCGACGACGTACTCGAGTGGCTCCGCAATCCGACCGGTTTCTGCGAGCGTTGCGCCCTGGTAGGCGTAGCGGGAGTCGGCATAGCGGTCGGAGATGACGAGGTCGCCGCGCTCGAGGGCGGGTTCGATTTTGCGCGAGAGGTGGTCGGCGTGGTCGGCGGTGTAGAGGAAGAGTTCGGCGAGCGAGTCGGCGTCGTCGTCTTCGATAGAGCGGTAGACGGCATCGCCGTACCAGGAGTCGTTGGTGGGTTCGCGAGTGAAGACGGCGTCGGGATAGGTGTCCTGCAGGGCCTCCCAGACGGTGGTTTTGCCGCTGCCGTCGAGTCCCTCGAGCGTGACGAGCGTGGCCATGGATCTGCTCGCACGTCGTCGGGTGAAGTATTACAATCTGTCGAGAATCCGTCGTCGGTTTGGATACTCGGTGACGTGGATTTCCAACAGCACCGGCAGGATCGTCCCGAGTATCTGAGGGTGGCCCAAATACATCTTAATTAAATAAAAATAAATAATTCGAGTGGTTTAATAGAACGTAGTGAAGCGCCATACCGTGATAGTGATCGCAGTAGTGATCCCACTGTTCGTACTGGTCAGCGCCGGCAGCCTTGGATTCTATCTCAGTCCGTACGAACCGCTCGCTCCGGAGTATGCGGTCGCACACGAATCCACGAATGCGTTCGACGACGTACTCGAAAACCAGGAACTCGAGACGGACAATGCGAGACACGTGGGCTCCCTCTCACCGAGTGCACAGCGCGTCTTCGAAGACGCGACTGATCGCCCACCCGAAGTGAGAGGCGGTGTGTCGGGATGGCAGATAGCCGATGTCTCGGTCTGTCAGGACACGATGCTCGTCTGTGATGCGGTTCGCGACCCACCACTCGTTGACGATGGCACGTACACCGTGGTCGAACAGGACGACGAGCTGTACGTCGTGGAGACACAGCAGAATTTCCCACCGGCGCTGGGAACGACGGCGGTTAGCTACCTCACGTTCGCATTGGTCGCCGTCTTTGCTGGACTCCTCGCGCTGGTCGGGTACAAACACCGAGACGCGCGGACACTCGAGTCCGGTCTGCTCGCCGCCGCAGCCATCGGCGTGACCGTTGGCCTCTGGCCGTATCTCCTTCTGGTCGCCGGAATCGCGTCCTACTGGTGGCTGGTTTTGCCACTTATCTGTCTCGGGATTGGGCTGCTCGTCCGCCAGATTCAACTCCTGTTTCAGTACGCGGAGGCGAGGGCGTCTGAGACGCGGACCCGCAACTGATGCTGTTGGGACGCCGATCGCACCGCCGGGCCACGGCAACTACTTATTTGAGGAATCGGGCCCATAGAACAGCTATGAAGGTCCTCGTCGCCGGCGGCACTGGCTTTATCGGCTCCCATCTCTGCACCGAACTCGTCGAGCGTGGCCACGAGGTCACGTCCCTCTCTCGAAACCCAACGAGCGAGGACGCGGCCGACCTCCCCGACGAGGTCGATCTGGCCAGTGGCGACGTGAGCGACTACGATACAATCGTCGACACCGTTGCCGACCACGACGCCGTCGTCAACTTCGTCTCGCTCTCGCCGCTCTACCAGCCACCGAGCGGGACGGATCACGAGACGGTCCACCTCGGCGGCACCGAAAACCTCGTTCGTGCCGCCGAGGAGGGCGAGGTCGAGCGGTTCCTCCAGATCAGTGCGCTCGGCGCTGACCCCGATGGTCCGACGCCCTACATCCGCGCCAAGGGCCGCGCCGAAGAAATCGTCCGCGAGGCAGCCCTCGGCTGGACCATCGTCCGCCCGAGCATCGTCTTCGGCGACGGCGCAGAGTTCCTCGAGTTCACCAAGCAGCTAACTACACCCTACCTGACCGGACTTCCCGGCGGCGGCGAAACGCGTTTCCAGCCGATCTGGGTCGGCGACTTCGCCCCCATGCTCGCCGACGTACTCGAGGACGACACCCACGTCGGACAGACCTACGAGATCGGCGGCCCACAGATCGTCACCCTGGCCGACGCGACCGAACTCGTCTACGAGGCCGAGGGGCGCTCGGTGGCGATTCTGCCGATTCCGATGGCGCTGACGAAGCTCGGACTCGCGGTCGCCGATCCACTGCCGCTGATTCCCTTTGGCACCGAGCAGGGGGAGTCACTCGAGTTCGATAACACGGTCACAGAGAACGACGTGACGGCGTTTGGGGTCGAGCCAGAGGTCCTGTTGACACTTGGTTCGTATCTCGGCGTTCGGCCGGGAGAACCCCGCGAGGAGAGCCGCCCGCTCGCATAACACGGCGGCTGTCGGCTCCCATCGTGCTACGTCCAATCATTCGTCAAGTAGCCAATGAGTAGATGTTGAATATAGTATAGGTATTTCTTCGATCCCGCTCCCGTCTATCGATTTATGGTGATATAGAATTATGCAAGAAATTCACTTCATAGAAAGACTTATAGTCCTAATCGCTCTGGTCCAATTCAACGGAGCCCCCTGACAAAGTATGAAGCTGGCGATGATCGGATTTGGACAGGCCGGTGGCAAAATCGTCGATCGATTCCTCGATTACGACGATCGGACTAACAGCGGTATCGTCCGTGCGGCGATCGCTGTGAACTCTGCGAAGGCGGATCTGATGGGTCTCGAACGGATTCCACAGGACAATCGCGTTCTCATCGGTCAGGCCCGCGTCAAGGGCCACGGTGTCGGAGCAGACAACGAGCTCGGCGCGGAAATCGCCGAGGAAGATATCGACGAGGTACAGAACGCGATCGACGCGATTCCAACGCACGAAGTCGACGCGTTCCTGGTCGTTGCTGGAATGGGCGGCGGAACCGGGTCCGGTGGAGCTCCGGTTCTCGCGAAGCACCTCCAGCGAATCTACACGATTCCCGTCTACGGTCTTGGTGTTCTCCCAGGGACGGACGAGGGTGGTATCTACACCCTCAACGCGGCACGATCGTTCCAGACGTTCGTCCGCGAGGTCGACAACCTGCTCGTCTTCGACAACGACTCCTGGCGACAGACCGGCGAGTCCGTCGAGGGCGGTTACGAGCAGATCAACGAAGAGATCGTTCGACGATTCGGACTCCTCTTCGGTGCTGGTGAGGTAAGCGGCGACCAGGAGGTCGCAGAGAGCGTGGTCGACTCCTCGGAGATTATCAATACGCTCTCCGGTGGTGGCGTCTCGACTGTTGGCTTCGCGAGCGAGGAAGTCGACCTCAACACCGGCGGCGGACTGCTCTCTCGCTTTACAGGCGACGGCAGCGGTGAGGACGACCTCGACGCCGCGAACACGACCAACCGCATTACGAGCCTCGTCCGCAAGGCCGCACTCGGTCGGCTCACACTCCCCTGTGAGATCGAAGGCACCGAGCGTGCGCTGCTCGTCCTCGGTGGTCCCTCGGAGTATCTGAACCGGAAAGGCATCGAACGCGGGCGCAAGTGGCTCGAAGAGGAAACCGGCAGCATGGAAGTCCGCGGCGGTGACTACCCGCGTGAGAAGCCGGAAGTCGCCGCAGCAATCCTGCTCTCGGGTGTCACCAACGTCCCGCGCATCAAGCGACTCCAGCAGGTCGCGATCGAAGCGCAGGACAACATCGACGACATCCAGGCAGAGAGCGAAGAAAACCTGGAAGAACTCGTCGAAGACGACGAGGACGAACTCGAGCCGCTGTTCTAGGCGGTTTGCAGCGATATCGTTTCAGTCGCACTGGCGAATCGAGACGCAATCCGTACAAGAGACGCGAACATCGCGGGAGTGTGAGTGTGAGTGTGAGTGTGCGTCTCGAACTAAAGCCGATGACTCGACGGCTGTCGAGTCGATACCCGTACGAACTGACGACCTGCGGGTCGAACGACCGGAACGAGGCCGATATCAGACTTTCGTGTCGGGGGGCACGAAGTGGGACTGCCCGGCCTGATCCGGGAGTTCGATGTTCTTTTCCACACCCGTTGACAACCGTAACCAGATGCACGTCGTCGTCCCGTTCGCCGCCGACACGCCGAAAACGCGCCTCAGCGAAGTGCTGTCTCCCCCGGAGCGAACGGCGCTCGCGCGAGCAATGCTCGCGGACGTGCTCAGCGCAATTACGGCGACTGGACACGTCCCGACCGTTCTCTCAACGTCGCCGCTCTCACTCGAGAACGGCTGTTCCTGTGACGACCTGCCGTCGACGACTCCTCCCGGACTCGAGTCCGCAAGCGACATCCCCGTCACGGTCGACGACCGGCCGCTGACGGCTGCGGTCAACGCCCAGCTCGAGGCCGCCGAAGAGCCGGTCGCGATCGTAATGGCCGACCTCGCGCTCGCGACACCAGCCGCGCTGTCGACCCTGTTCGCCAGCGGCGCTGCCGACGGCGTCGCCATCGCCCCCGGCCGCGGCGGCGGGACGAACGCTCTCGTCGTTCGCCACCCCGACTTCCGCGTCGACTATCACGGCGCGTCCTACCTCGACCACCGCGAGCACGCTGCCGAAATCGGCGCGCCACTCGAGTCCGTCGACTCGTTTCGGCTCGGGACCGACGTGGACGAACCGGCGGATCTGGTCGAGGTGTTGATTCACGGCCGAGAGACAGCGGCCGATGGGGGTGAGAGCCGGACCGCAACACGACTCCGGGAACTGGGATTCGAACTCGAAACGACGGACGGGCGAGTCACAGTCGCCCGAGATCGCTCCTGACTGCGAGTCTGTTTGTGTGTGTATGCGTATATGGCCTCGAACAACACCTGATTGGGCCTGTTCGAACAACACCTGATTGGGCTGTAAGAACCCACAAGAGGCTGCAAGAACCGATCCGACGTGAAGACTTTTGCTCTCGCACACATCACGTGAGAGAGTGACACAGACTTCGTACGACGCAATCGTGATCGGCGTCGGAGGCATGGGCAGTGCAGCCGTCTACACCCTCGCGAAACGAGGTGTCGACGTTCTCGGGCTCGAACAATACGATATTCCGCACACGCGGGGCTCCTCGCACGGCGAAACGCGAATTTTCCGACTGACACAGCCGGAACACCCGTCGTACGTCCCGCTCGCCCAGCACGCACACAAGCGCTGGCGCGAACTCGAGGCCGAGTCCGGCACCGACCTGCTGACGACCACCGGTTCGGTCCACGCCGGCCCGAAAGATGGGGAGCTAGTGGCGGCTGCACTCGAGTCCGTCCGGGCGAACGAGGTTGACCACGAGCTGTTGACCAGCACGGAGCTGGGAGAGCGGTTTCCGGCCTTCGAGTTGCCGGAGGGTCATCGGGCGGTCTACCAGCCAGATGGCGGGTTTCTGTCCTGCGAGCGGGTGATTACGACGAACGTGAATCAGGCGCACGAACACGGCGGTGTCGTTCGCGCTCGCGAGCGCGTGCGAAGCTGGGAACCACGCGAGTCGGGTGTGACGGTGCGAACGGATCGGAACACGTACGAGGCGGACCACCTCGTGATCACGGCCGGGGCCTGGGCGGCAAACCAGCTCGACGTGCTGCAGAACCACCTCTCACCCCAGCGGCGGGTAATGATCTGGCTCCAGCCGGAGGAGCCAGCGAACTTCAGCCCGGACCGGTTCCCGGTGTTCAGCGTCGACGTGCCCGAGGGCAACTTCTACGGTTTCCCGACGGCCGAGCGGCCGGGGTTCAAGTTCGGCCGCAGCCCGGACGTAACGGAGGTCGTCGATCCGAACGACTGGCAAGACGAGCCAACGATACAGGACGAACACCTCTTGCGACAGCTCCCCGACGGCCACTTCGCGGGTGATGCGGGGAGTGATCGAACGATGGGGATGGCGACCTGTCTCGTTACGACCTCGACCGACGGCCACTTCTATCTCGATACACACCCCGAGTATCCACACGTCTCGTTCGCCGCGGGATTCACTGGCCACGGCTTCAAATTCGTCAGCGCGATTGGTGACGTGCTGGCGGATTTCGTCACCGAGGGCGATACGGAGCTTCCGATCGACGTGCATCGGCTGGACGGCCGGGTCTGATACGTCGAGACGGAGCACGACACGAACAGAGCGCGAACAGAGCGCGAACACAAAACGAACACAAAACGAACACAGCACGAACAGCGCCACCGCCAACCGAAGTGAAATCCTTTACCACCCGCCCACCCCATGTCGAAACGATGATCCCCGGCGCGAGCGAGTACGGCGTCGAGCTGTCGATCGATGAGCACGCAGTCGAGGACTTGCTGTCGGTCGAGCCCGACGACGTCGACTCGCCGTCCGAGCTCACGTTCGCGCGAAACGTCTTCGTCCCGCTGACGACCGCGTGTCGGTACACCTGCACCTACTGCACCTACTTCGACGCACCTGGACAGGCCTCTCTGCTCTCACTCGAGGCGGTTCGAGACATCTGCGAGCGCGGCGCGGACGCCGGCTGCACGGAAGCCCTCTTTACCTTCGGCGACGACCCCGACGACCGCTACACCGAGATTCACGACCAGCTCGCAGAGTGGGGCTACGACTCTATCCACGACTACCTGCGGGCCGCCTGCGAGGTTGCACTCGAGACGGGCCTGCTTCCACACGCCAATCCCGGCGACCAGACACGAGAGCAGATGGCCACCGTCGCCGATGTCAACGCCAGCATGGGCGTCATGCTCGAGACGACGGCCGAGGTCGACGCTCACGCGGGGCCGCGTCGGAAGGAGCCCGGCCAGCGCCTGCGCACACTCCAGAACGCGGGCGAGCTCGACGTGGCGTTCACGACCGGTATTCTCGTCGGCATCGGCGAGGACTGGCGCGACCGCGCGGAGAGCCTGCTCGCCATCCGCGACCTCCACGAGCGCTACGACCACATTCAGGAGGTGATCGTCCAGCCCGTGACGAACAACGAGCGCTGGACCGACGGCTCGCCCGAT
Organism: Natrialba magadii ATCC 43099; assembly: GCF_000025625.1. Classification (NCBI taxonomy): domain Archaea; kingdom Methanobacteriati; phylum Methanobacteriota; class Halobacteria; order Halobacteriales; family Natrialbaceae; genus Natrialba; species Natrialba magadii. Next base: position 2,714,799 of record NC_013922.1, read on the forward strand.
CTGGAAACGATGCGCCGCGTGACCGCGATGGCACGAGCCGCCCTCCCCGAGGAAGTCTCGGTACAGGTCCCACCGAACCTGACCGCCGCCGGCGACCTCGTCGACTGCGGCGTCGACGACCTCGGGGGCGTCTCACCGGTGACAGACGACCACATCAACCCGGACTACAGCTGGCCAGCGCTGCGGGAACTCGAGTCGATCGCGAGCGACGCGGGACTCCCACTTCGCGAGCGGCTGCCGGTCTACCAGCGATTCCTCGACGACGAACTGCGGACCGAGACGTTCGGCGGGACGCCCGCGGAGGACGGCGAGTGGATCTCGCCACGGATTCGGGCGGCGCTGACGGCAGACGACGCCGCCGGCGAGCGATATCGGGCGGTCCTCGATGGAACGGCGACGATCGATACGAAGGAGACGAACGTCTCACCGTAGGTTGGGCTGAGACAGCGAGAAGCAAGTAAAAGAGAGAAAATCAGCGTCTCAGGGCTGACTCGTCGCCGCACCGTCAGGATCGAACTCCCCCTGTTCTGGGGCGCTCACGTCATCCGCACCCTCGTCGGCATCATCGGGCGCACTCGGCGCTCCCGGCTCTTTCTGCCCGCCGACGAGGAACTCGAGTAGGTTCGCGATGAAGACCTCGTTGTCGGCGACGTTGTAGTTCTGACTCGACATGAAGCCGGTGTCGCCGACGGCGACCGTATTGTCGTGCTGGACGGCGACGGAGTAGACGCCGGCGTCGCGGCTCTCTGAGTGCTCGGCCGTTTCGCTCGTCTCGAGGAGCGATTGTCCCTCAGAGGCGACCTGTGTCGGGCCGTCGAGGACGACCTGGTCGACGCCGTCGGTGAGGTCGTTCTCGGCCGCTGGCGAGACATCGATCGTCCGGTAGTTGGTGCCAGGGCCGTCCATATCGTAGAGGTAGCCGGTGCCGTAGGCGATGCCGAGCGGTGAGGTCACGGCAGCGAACTCGCCCTGGCCGCCCGCGTCAGCCGCTGCACCACCGAGAAGGTCGTCGACGAGTGCACCGACACCGTCGCCGCCGGGACCGGCAGCGAACATGACGCGACCGCCCGCATCGGCGAAGTCAGCGACGGCCTCGGCTTCACCGGTCGTGTACCGCTGTGTCGGCTCGGCGACGATGAAGGCGTCGGCCTCCTGCAGATCGGCGCGCAGGTCAGCCGGATCGTTCTCGGCGAACTCGTCTTCCAGTTCGTGGTACTGAACAGTGTGCCCAGCCGCTGTCAGCGCCGAGACGACGGGCTGGAGGTCGGCTTCAGAGATTCCGTTTCCGTGTGCAACGTCGATGAGGATTGTCTGCGAGCCCGTCGAATCGAGCGCAATTTCGCCGCCGCGGTCGAGTTCGTCCACGTCGACCGCGTCGGGCTGGAAGTGCGCCTGATCGACGGTTGGCTTGGCCGTCTGGCCCTGATCCGTGACGAAGCCGGCCGCAGTAACCGCAGCGACCGAGAGGACGACGATGGTCACGAACAGCGCGAGTCGCGTTCGGTGGTCGTTGCCTGCGCTCACGGTGTCTCACCTCCCGCCGTCTCGGCCGACGCGTCCAGTGACGGCGTCTCCGCCGGCGCTGTAGTCGTATCGGCAATCACGGATTCACCCTCGACGCTCCCCCAGAGTGCGAGAAACGCCGGTGTCGTCACGTCACCGTACTGGCCGAACGTCTGCGGGTGGACGTGTGGCTCTGAACCCGCGTCGACCGACTCACCGCTCTCGAGTACGACTCCCGTTCCGAGCGCGGCCTCGCGTTCCATCCTGACGACCTCGTAGTCGTCGAGCCCGGCACGGTCTGCGGCCGCGCCGATTGCGACCTCGGTGTCACCGATTTCGTCTGCGAGTCCGTTCTCGACGGCCTCCGTTCCGATGTAGACCTTCGCGTACGAGAGTTCGCGCTCGGTGAGTTCGAGTTCGTCGCCGCGGTGCTCAAGTACAGAGCCGAGGAACGTCTGTTTCATCTGTTCGGTCTGGTCTTTGACCTGGTCAGCGGTCATCGACCCCTTGTCCGGACCCGTCGTAACCTCGCCGTCCATCGGCGGCGAGTCGAGGTGTGTTGCACGAACACCGATGCTACCGACGGTCGAACTCGGACTGACGTACATCTCGTCCGTCGGTGCGCTCATGTAGTATGCACCAGAGGTGCCCATCGACTGGACACTCGTGACGACCGGCATCTCCGCGGCGGTTCGGTCGACTGCAAGGTAGAGTTGCTCGCTCGCGGTCACACCGCCACCGGGGCTGTCGACGTCGAGAACGACGGCGTCGATGGACTCGTTCTCGCGGGCTTCTGCGAGGTCCGCCGTGATGTCGGCGGCGGATGCTTCGGTAATCGACTGGTCGACTTCGATAACGGCAACAGTGCCATCCGGACCGCTTGCGGCACCCCACGCGACCGGTGCAAGCGCCGCACCAACGAGGAGGGCGACGACAACGACCGTCACGTATGACCGCGCGATCGCTCCGAGGCCATCACGAACGGCAGCGAGTATTCCTGTCATTCCACTGTGGCTGACAGTCGGGACTACTGGTATAAAAATTCAGCTATAAATAGGATAGAATTTTCACGAAGAGATGGCTCTATCCGACAGGGCGAAGCGAGCGACGCGCCACCACGGCGGGCGCCGCGTCCTGTTCCCATCGGACAGGCAAGACTGGGAAGCCGACTATAAAAGACCCCGACGGGTGTTTTCCAACCCTGAAACTGCGTGCGCGACGATAGGTGAGTGCAACTGTTGCCGAACCAGGCGTATCGATGAGCGGTGTCGGACTAACTGGCCGTCAGCGAATCTGATACCGGTCCGCCGGCTGGCGCTCGAGTACCGCTTCCTCGCGAAGCTTCACGATCCGCCCCGTCGGCTGGGGTTCGACGACCGCGCTCGCGTCGACGGACTCGAGTGTCCCCAGGAGTTGTGCACTCGGTGGTTGCTGGGCGGCACCACAGTCGTAGATTGTGAGGAGGCCACGGCTGTCGCTGTCACTGGTTTCGTCGCTATCGCTGACACTGTCGCTATCGTTCTCGGCAACGACGGATGGCTCACTGCCAGCTCCCTGCTCACGCTCGTAGACGACAATATGGGCGTGCTGGGGGAGTCGCCAGGTGTCGTCGCCGTTGCCGTCACCGTCACCGTCACCGTCGCCGTCGTCGGTCGGAACGAGATGATTCATACTCGCCGAGACGGCGGACGGGATCAAAAAGCCATCCCGCACAGTTGTTCGGACGCCTCCGACAGCGCAGCGTCGCTCAGTCGTCCGCCGAAACACGGCGCTCATCGGTCGTGAGCAGCGGCGTTCCGTCTGCCTTCGGGCCGAGTTCGGGGCCGAGCGGTGGGTCCGCGTGCTCGGGATCGATCACGCGGCGCATCTCGTAATCCGTCGAGCGCTCGACCGGCACGCGGCCGATGGAGGAGATCATCTCGACGTACTCGCCGACTGAGCGGAACTCGCCGTAGCCGCCGCCGGCGCGTTTGGTGATTTCCTCGGAGAGAATTGTTCCCATGAAGTCGTCTGCACCGCAGTTGAGCATCTTCAACCCTTGTTCGTCGCCGTACTTGACCCAGGACGATTGGATGTGCTCCACGTTGTCCAGAAAGAGCCGCGAGACGGCGATCATCAGTTCATCCTCGTCGGTGCTTGCACCGCCGGTGACGACATCGTGTTCGAACAGCGGCGTGTTCTGGTGGACGAACGAGAGCGGGACGAACTCCGTAATCGCACCGTTGACGCGCTCTTGCAGGTCGCGGACGCGTTTGAGGTGCATCGCGCGGTGGGCCTCGTTCTCGACGTGGCCGTACATGATCGTCGCCGTGAGCCCGAGGCCGACGTTTGCGGCGGCCGTCATCGCCTCGAGCCAGCCGTCTGTGGTGATCTTTCCCGGACAGATCACGTCTCGCACCTCGTCGACGAGAATTTCGGCGGCCGTGCCTGGAACCGTATCGAGACCAGCATCCTTGAGCCGGCTGTAGACCTCCTCGTAGGACCAATCCGTGCCGCGGCGGGCGTGGTAGCCTTCTTCGGGTGTCATCGAGTGGACGTGCACGCCGTCGACACTCATCGCCGAGAGCTGTTCGGCGTAGGTACCGGGAGCCGTCGCGTAGCGCTCTGGCGGCTTGTAGTTGACTTCCTTCGGGTTCGGGTGTGCGTCGAGAATCTCGAGGTGTTCCTCGTCGAGCGCGAACGCGGGGTGGAGCCCAGAGACAGAGGTCACCTCGTAGATGCCGCGGTCGACGGCACCGGCGACGGCCTCGCGCGACTCTGCGGGCGTCTTCGTAAAGCCAGCCGTCTCGACGTCTGCACCACGCTCGAACGTGTGTGCGGCGTCCTTGAAGTTACAGAACAGACAGCCCACGTTACAGGCCGTCGTCACGTTGTTGTTCAGGTTCGCGACGAAGGTGACCTCCTCGCCGACAACCTCGGCCCGTCGCCTGTCGGCCGCCTCGAGTACCAACTCCTTTCGCGCCCGGTCGATCCCGTCGCTGTCCGACCCTGTGGTGAGCAACTCGATCGCGTCGTCGACGGTGAGTCGCTCGCCCGCACGTGCCTTCGCGAGCGCGTTCTCGAACGACTGGTCGGTTTCGGGAACGTGCTCGAACGCCAGATCCGCCTCGGTTACCGGACGCTCCATCGGCGTATCAATGCCGGCACAGTGAGAAAAACGTGGTGGAACGCGGGGTATGTTGGCGGTACTGTGCTAGTTCTGTTTCACAAACTATTCAACGAACTGAACGGACAACGGCGTATGGTCTCCCGCAGTCGACGGCGACTCCTGGGTGCGATTGGGACGGGCGCAGCACTCGCTGGTGGCGGCTACTGGCTCTCTCGCCGCCGCGGGGTGGACTGTCCGGACCAACTCGAGCCGACACACGAATACACCCAGTCAGAGTTCGGTATCTGGTCACGACCAGTGCTCGACGACGGAACGGTTTTCGTCGGGGGTGGCGAGAGCCTAATCCGGATAGGTGGAACGCGACCGTTTCGTCTACTTGCACTCAATACCCGGGGCGAACCGGAGTGGGTGGCCAGACGCGACCTCGAAGGTGGGTTCGGCACGCCGTGCCCGACAGCCGATCGTGTCTTCGTCTCGACCGGCGCAAACAGGCTGTTCGCGTTCGACCGGGCCACCGGCCACTTGCAGTGGGAGTTCGACGCTGGAAACAACAGCACCGGCAGCATGGGGGTAATAACGCTCGTCCACGACGAGACCGTTATTGCATCGGTGAACGAACCCAGCGAGGACCGTCTCGAGGACGACCGCTACGTCGTCGGCCTTTCAGCAACCGATGGCGAACTCCGGTGGTCGGTCGCGGTCGACGGCTCGATCTCGAACGGCTTCACCAGACAGGGCGACACTGTCATCGCTGTCACGGAGGACGGCAACGCACTCGGTATCGACCCTGAGACGGGAGCGGAGCAATGGCAGACTGAGCTGGAGGGGGCGCTCAGCTGGAACGCCAGCCCAGTCGTATTCTCCCAGACCGTCTGGGTACCCCGTGAGGACGGCACAGTCATTGGTTTCGATCCAGAAACAGGACGGATCATCGAACGACTCTCCACTGGTCCGCCGGCAGTTGTCGACGCCGAGAAGCGTGACGGCGCGTTCGGTTCGGCGGTCTATGCCACCGATACCAAACTGCTCGTCGGCGACCTGGGTGGAACCGTCACCGCGTACGATGCTGACCAGTCTGAATCCTGGCGGTACGAGGGTGACGCCCGGGTCGCAGCACTCGACGAGCGGGACACACGGATCGCCGTCGTAGACCAGCGCGGAGTCTATACTGAACTCGACCGGACAACGGGCGAGCAGTACCGATCGTTTCTGCTCGCCGACAACCGGGGAGACGACCAATGTGGTCGCTGGCCGTCCGATGAACGGTACAGAGGAATTGTCACAACGGGTCGGTCACTGTTCACCACCGGACGAGTGGTCGGAACGAACCGGTATCGAGTACCGGTGCACGAGTGAGTCGAAACGACTGTGCCTGCAAGCGGCTGTCTTACTCGTCGGTCCTTGCTGTCGGTGATCCCGCCGATTCGGCCAATTCGGTCGTCTCGTCGTACGAAACCATCTGCTCTGCCCCGGTCGTGTTCGAGCGACCGACGTCAGCATCCACCTCGAAGACAGCCAGCGATCCGCGCAGTTCGTCGGCCATCTCGGTGAGCGACTGCGCACCCGCGGTGACCTCCGAGACGGTTGCTGCCTGCTCCTCGGCCGCGGCGGCGACGGTCTCTGTCTCGTCGCGTGTGTCCTCGCTGATCTCGGTCGCCTCGTCGACCATCGTCACGACGCGCTCGCTGGCGCGGGCCTGCTCGTCGGTCGCGTCGTTGATCGACTGAATGCTGTCGTTTGCCGTCTCGACCTGTTCGGTAATCTCGTCGATGGCTTCGATACCGTCCTCGACGACAGCACTGCCCTCCTCGACGCGATTACGCATCCGTTCGATCTCCGTCACCGTCTCCTCGACGGACTGCTGGACGCTCGTAATCCGCTCGTCAACTTCCTGGGTCGCCTCGCCGGTCTCCTCCGCGAGGGACTTGACCTCGTCTGCGACGACCGCGAAGCCGTCGCCCTCGTTACCGGCCCCTGCGGCCTCGATGGAGGCGTTGAGTGCGAGTAAGTTCGTCTGGCCCGCGATGTCGTCGATCAGGTCGACGATCTCACTGATTTCGCCCATCTCGGCGTCGAGCTGTTCGACCTGCTCGGTGATCGCGTCGGCACGGCGCTCGAGTTCGGCCATCTCCGACTGGATCTCGTCGGTCGCCTCGCTCGCCTCCGTGGCGCTGTCTGCCGCCTGATTGGAGACGTGTGCGACGTCGTCGGCCGTCGAAGCGATTTCCTCGACCGTCGCCGAGAGCTCGTTCATCTCGCCGTAGACGTTCTGGAAGCGCTCGCTCTGGTCCGCTGCGGCCGTCGCGATCTCTTCAGAGGAGCGGCTGACCTCGCCGCTCGCACGTTCGATTTCCTCGACGCGCGTGGTTACGTCCGCGCTCACGTCGTCGACCTCCTCGGCCAACTCCTGAATGTCGACGATCGTCCACTCGAGTTGGTCGAGCATCTCGTTGAACGAGGTTGCAATCTCTGCGAGCGCCTCGTTGTCCACGTCCTCGTCGAGGCGCTCCGTGAAGTCGCCGTCCGCTGCTGCGGTCATAGTGTTCCCGAACTCGACTGCCTTCTGCTCGAGTCGGTCAGCCATCTCCTCGGCCTGGCGCTGGGCCTCGGCGGCCTCCTCCTTGGATGCCTCGGCTGCCGCGCGGGAGTCCTCGATGTCCTCGATGTACGTCTCCAGATCGTGGCGCATCGCCTCCAGCGACCGGCCCAGTTCACCGGGAACGTCCTTATCGAGTACCGAGTCATCGAACTCCTGCTCCGCGACAGCGGTCGACTGCGCGGCCGCGGTCTCGAGATACTGACGGATGCCCTCGAAGGCGTCGCGGACTCGTCCTACCTCGTCGATTCGACCGTCGTCAGTGATTGTAACGCTGGTATCGCCGTTCGACAGTGCCGTGGCTCGGTCTTCGAGGTCCTCGAGTGCGTTCGCAGTCGAGCGACCGATGGTCGCCCCGATGACGAGGAAGCCGCTCAACGCGATTGCGATCAGGATGATCAGCGAGTTCGCGACGGTGTCGGCGACGTCGTAGGCTTCCGTCGCTGGTGCGTGTGTGACGAGCGCCCAGTCGGTGTTCGGAACCTGCGCGTAGCCGACGACTTCGTCGTACTCGTCGTCCTCGGTGACACCGGCTCGGTAGGTGGCGATCTCGGTCATGATGTGTTCGCCCTCGCCGTCACGGTACTCCGAGAACATCGTCGACTCGTTCGGCGCGAGAACGACGTTCCCCTCGGGATCGATCGCCTGCGTGTAACCGCCGTCGACTGGCGTCGAGAAGTCGTTGGCGAGCACGGAGACATCTGCAGTGATCATCACGAGCCGTGTCGTGTCATCCTGAGCTGTGATGTGCTCGTCAGCCTGGGCTTCGTCCCCGTCCACAGCGGCGCTTGGCGCCTCGACCGGACTCAAGAAGGACACAACGGGGACGCCATCTTGCTCGTACGTGTCCGTGTAACTCGAGTCGAAGTCGCGCTCGACCAGCCGGTCGTAGTCGAGTTCGGTGATGGTGCTGCCGCCGCTGCGTCGTGTTTCGTGCACGTGGATCTCCATGTCCTGTGCCGAGAGATCGGTCCCAACGGCGCTCTCGTCCGTACTCTGTTGAATCGTCTCGCCTTCGATGTAACTCACCGAGTGGACGTCGTCCGAGGCGAACTCGAGTTCGGACTCGAGTACGTCCGAAATCTCGTCGTCATCACCGGCGATGATGGCTGGATAGCCAGAGAGCATGCGGGTCTGCTGTTCGTTCTGTTCGATCCAGGTGCTGACCGCCAGCGCCTGATCGTCAGCGGACTGGTCGATGTCCGACATGACGTCGCTCGTCATCTCGTCGGAGATGCCGGCGTGGAAGAAGACGGCAACGGCGACAGTCAAAAAGAAAACCGCAAGGACGACCACGCTGAACTTCGCGATGTAGCTCCGGCGAATCCGATCGGGGAGCAAATTTCCAAGTGATTCTGAGAGGGTTTCCGTCCGCACTGATTTCATTTCCTGAACGTGGCCGCTACCATGGAAAAGTGCTTGTGGCCCATCATGAGCAATACTAACACAGGACTATGACAGGAAGATGCAGACAAACCAACCGGTTCGTCGCTGGGCTGTCCGCCTCGCCACCCGATACTGAAACCTTCTTGACCCACGAACGCGGCATCTGAGATATGGACGACGGTGACCGGTCCCGTACCAGCGTGAGGTGGCGAACGTGACGAGCGTCAAGGAGTTCCAGATCGACGAGGAAGCGACCGAAACCGACCTCGGTCGCGGCCTGTTCGTCTTCACCGACGACTACTCCGTCTTCGACTGGGGGAAGATGCCCGACCAGATCTCCGAGAAGGGGGCGAGCCTCTGTACCATGGGCGCGTACAACTTCGAGCTACTCGAGTCCGAAGGCGTCGCGACCCACTACCGCGGCGTCATCGAGGGCGGCGAGGTCATTCGGCTCGCCGACGCCTCTCGCCCGCCCTGGCAGATGGCGATCGACCTCACGCAGGTTCCCGACCTACCAAACGAGGGTCGAGACTACGACTACGACCACTACCACGAGGCTGCCGGCCACAACTATCTGATTCCACTCGAGATCGTCTTCCGCAACGAGGTGCCGATCGGCTCGAGCCTTCGTAGTCGAACCGCGCCCGAGGACCACGGCCTCGACTTCGATAGCTGGCCGGAGGGGGCGGTCGACCTCGACGAGCCGATTATCGAGTTCTCCACGAAGTACGAGGAGAGCGACCGGTATCTCACCCGAGAGGAGGCGGACGCGATCGCCGGCCGCGCTGACATCGATGCGCTCGCGGATCTCGCCCGCGAGGTCAACCGGATCATTACCGAGCAGGCCGAGTCGGCTGGACTGACCCATCAGGACGGCAAGATCGAGTGTCTCTACTACGACGGTGAGATCCGTGTCGCAGACGTCGTTGGCACCTTCGACGAGAATCGCTTCAGCTACGAAGGGACCCAGCTCTCGAAGGAGGTGCTGCGCCAGCACCACAAGCGAACGCAGCCGGAGTGGGTGCAGGCGGTCAAGGCCGCGAAGGCCGAGGCGAAACAGGAGAACGTCGCGAACTGGAAGTCACTGTGCGATCGTGATCCACAGCCGCTCGACGAGGACGTGCTAACTACTGCCCGGAACATGTACTGTGCAGGGGCCAACGCCTACACTGGGCAGGAACTGTTCGATGCGCCGCCGCTCTCGTCGGCGATCGGCGCTGTCCAACGTCTGTAACGCGTCCCACGACCGAGACTGAACGCAGATGTGGCCGCACAGTTTTGTTGTGTGATGGCACGACACAGACTATAGCGCACCCGATCTTGCCGGTGGTCGATCGAGACAGTAATCCTCATATGCACCGAATAACGAACAGTTACTGAGCGCAAATGACGTTTTCCACGAGCGTCGCATCAAGTATCGCCCCGTTCGACCCAACGTACGGTATTACAGTCGTTGCGAGCGTAATGCTCGTCGTCTTCGTCGTCGCAATGGTGTTTATTGCACTCGCCCCGGTCGTTTCCGGCGACTCGTCGGAAACCGCCCCACACGGCGGGCCGGCTCTCGAGACGAACACCAACGAAGCCGACTAATATCGCTGACGCCGACTCGGTTGTCTGCTCGCTGATTTTTCGGTCGGTCGCGGTTCCAGAGCCAAGACCGGTAGCGATGTGTTATCAGCCGTCCAGATCGTACTGCTCACGCACCAGCGGTGCGAGCCCCTGTTCTTCGAGCCGCTCCATCGGAGCGAGCATATCGAGCTGGACGACGCCCGGCAACCGCCCAACCTGAACGCCGCCGGTGAACGTACACCGTCCGCGAACCTCACCCTCGGTCATGTCGAGCAGCGTGCCGGCCCGGTCGAACGCGTTCTCGGTCGCGTCGTTGATCGTCGCGCCGCTTCCGATGACCTGGATCGGACCCATATCGTCCGTGAGGTCGACCCCGTGAGCGGCGGCCAGTTCGCGACCGGCTGCGAGTTCATCGTCGCTGTAGGGTTTGCTAATGAACGGCAGATCCTCCTCGTTCGGCAGGAGGATCGGGCCGTCGATCTCGAGTCCCTTGATCACCTCGACATCCATCGTGACGGTGCCGCTCACGTCGGTCGTGTGCAAGGAGAGTTCGCCGTCACCCTGGTTCGCGTGCAGATCGCCGACGTAGACGCCCGCGCCGTCGACTTTCACGGGACAGATGAGCGTCGAGCCGGCGCGCACTTCGGAGATATCCATGTGACCGTCGGTCCGCTTCTCGAGTTCGGCCTCGCTCTCGAGTCCCCAGTCGTGATTGGCGCCGAGCAGGAACTGGCCGAAGTCGCCGGCGTTGTGCGAGTCAGGGAGTTCGACCGGTGGCGTGGTCCCCACGTTGCCGATAAACGGACGCAGGCGGCCGAGCGTGCCGGGCATCTCCGAGGGTTCGTACAGCAAGATCGGGTGCTGGCGCGAGTTCTCGGGGATGTCCATCATGTCGTCGGCATCTTTGGCGAGTTCGTGAGCGCCGCCCTCGTCCATGGTGACGCCGACGGTACGGTCCTCGTCGAAGACGACGGTGTAGCCGTACTCGAACCCGAACGCGGAGGCGTTCGCGCCGCACTCCGCACAGCGGATCGCGTCCTCACCGGTCCCTTCGACGACCGACTCGGGCCACTCAGTGCCACACTCGGGACAGCGGTGGTCGACGAACGGGTCGTCTCCGAACGCGCCCTCGCGCTCACGCATCGTCCCCGTACTCGTCGCGAGACTGGTCACCTCGATGTCTCGGATGGTTAGTGCGACGGCGTCACCGACGGCTGCGTTCTCGACACGGATCGGTCGCGTGACTTCGTGTCCGCCGCGGAACTCGGGCGTGATCATCGGACCCCAGCACGCCGGCGGCGTGTACGTCTCGATCGTTCCGCCGTCGGCGACAGTGCCTGTCCACTCCTGGTCCGGCCCAACGAGACCGCGCGTGTACTGATCGACAGAAATTGTCTGCTTGATTTCGTGTTGTGACATGCCATGACATAGTATGGGGCTGACGACGATAAAACGTACAGTAGCACACACGCAAACACAGACAAGTAGCACGCACAGTTGCGATTACGCCGTCAGACGGCCGATACCGACCGATCCAGAACACACCTTGCATCCGAGTACCAAACTCAGACACTCGTGTCCCTGTCCCGTGAACACCCACACGTGCAATCCGACGAGTTCTACGGCTACGTTCAAGAACGCAGCCACCTCGACACCAGACGCGAACCGAAACCACAACCGCGGCCGTCCTCGACACCCTCCGAGAGACCTGGACTGGCGGGCAGGCCGAAGGTGTCGCCCGTTAGTTCCCGTCCAAACTCGCTGACCACCTGGCGGACACAGAGCACGACGGCGTGGGCAACGACCGAGACGATTCCATGAACCGCGTCGGCGAGCGCCTGCAAGAGAGCGAACTCGAGTCCGATGATGCAGCGCGCTGTACTGAGGCCGTGACGGATGCAATCGCGGCCTCGCTTACGATGGGCGAACGAGAGAACCTGATCGCACAGCTGGATTCAGAGCTCCAGTCGTTGTTCGAGGGTGTGGCTGTGGATCAGGACGAGCACGAGTAGTGACGTCCGCGAACACTGGCTGAGACGAGTGTATGAAGGTAACGCAACAGCACCAAGAGAACGCAACAGCACGCAACAGCACGACCGCGGGCGTCAACGCGGACGAATCAATCCAGAACTACCGCCACTGCTCGAGTTCGGCGGCGCTCGACGGTGTCGCCGAAAGCCACGCGTCGTCGCGAGCAATATCGGCGATGATGAACTGTACCTCGCCGTCGATCTCGTCGACCGCGGCGACCACGTCGGGGTCAGTTCCCGTCTGCCGACCACGTGACTCCGTTCTGGGAGGCATGTTTGCACATCATTCCCACGCAATGATGAACGTTTCGGATTAGAACCTATGGCTAGCAGTCCAGGAACTGTGAGTCGAAATAGCGAAACAATTGGGTATTAATTCACTCAGTTTCGAAACAGTTGCACCAGGTTCAGTGACACACGGTTCAACAGATCCATCCCGTTCACTGTTCGGACTCGAGTACGAGCCGTTGTGTATTAGTGATCGTCTGCAACGACGCTTCCGATGCCGTCAACCGGCCGGTCGGGCGTCACCTCGTCGATTTCGGCGGGGAGGCCGAGCTGGTAGCCCGTGCCGTTTTCCCGAACCGTCGTCCGCCCGCGGTGGACCGACACGTCGCCGTTGAGATGGAGTTTGACCGCCTCGAGGAGCGCGTCCGCCTCGAGTGGCTGGCCACGGCGTTTCATCTCGTCGACGTCGGCATCGTCCGGGACGTCGAACGCACGCTGGGTGATGATCGGCCCCTGATCCAGGTCCGTGGTCACGTAATGGGCGGTGACGCCGGCGACGCGAACGCCCTCCTCGACGGCCTGTCGGTAGGCTTCTGCACCGGGGAACGCCGGCAGCAGCGACGGGTGGACGTTGATAATTCGGTCCTCGTAGCGGAAGACGACGTTCGGACTCAGGATGCGCATGTAGCGTGCGAGCACGATGAGGTCGGCGTCGTACTCCGCGAGGACCTCGAGCAGGCGCTCCTCGTTCTGTTGGCCCTTCTCGTCGCCGATATCGTGGAACGGGACGCCGTAGTGTTCGGCCAGCGGCTGGAGGTCGTCGTGGTTGCCGATGACGACCCCGATGTCGGCACCGAGTTCATCGTTTGCCCAGGACTCGAACAGCGCCTCGAGACAATGGCTCTCCTTCGTTCCGAGGACGGCGATCTGCTGGGTCTCTCGGTCGGCAGGGAACCGAACCTGCACGTCGAGACCGAGGTCCTCGCCGAGTTCGTGCAGATCCTCGCGGAGCGTCTCCTCGGTACAGACCATCTCCGAGGTATCGACGGCGAGGTACATACGGAAGACGTCGTCGCGAACCGCCTGATCGAGGTCTTCGATGTTGATCCCGCGCTCGAACAGGAGGCTCGTCACACGGGCGACGAGCCCAGTGTCGTCGTCTCCAATCACCGTGATTTCGGTCACGTCTGTCGTCATCGTGGCCACCTCCGCTCGAGCGTTCGTCGGGTCGTCAACATCAGCATCAGCATCAGTATCAGTACGCACCTCAGTCTATGGGTGGCTAAAAGTCCTGCTTTCCGCAGCGCCACTGCGAGTGATTCGATACCACCGCTGTCCGATCTTGCCTGTCCCCACCACAGTGCCATCTACGCCACTGCAACCGCTTGCCACTGCAACCGCTCGTCGCCACAACGAACACTCGATCGTCCGCTCCTCGGCGAACAACTCGAGTTCGGCCGTCGCCTGACAGTTGGCCACGTACTCGAGTGCCTGGTGGCGGAACTCGCCACGGAGGCTGTCGGTGCGGACGATGACGTCGAGGGTGGTTCGGTCGCCATTGGTGGCGAGTTCGTCGAGTGCGTCGTATCGGTGCGGGCGTAGCTACAGCGATCTGGTCAGCTATCGCCACTCCTCACGCGAGGCGAAGGCGTCACCGACAGCCCTGATCCAGGTGTCCCGGGCCGTGCTTGGATTGAATTCGGAGTAGATGGTGCAGACGGCTCGGCTGCGGTCAGTTTGGTCGATATACGCCCGATAACACGGAGAGATGTCGGTCTCCTCGTGTAGTTGTTCCTCGTGGCATTTCTCCTCGCGCAACTCGTCCCGCTGGGTGCCGTTCTCCCCACCTGTGCTCCCGTCGGCAGCGGACGGAGATCGCGCCGGTGACGAGGCCGGTGGCGACGACGATGACGGGGATGATGAGGGTGATGATGCTGTCGATGACTGTGCGTCGGCCTGACTATCTGTATCGTTATCTGTCACTGAATTACCCCTCGTTCAGTTCGTGCGTGTTCACTCTGCAATGCCGATCTCTTCTGCGTCCCCGTCGGTGCTCGACACGGACTGTTCCTCGGCTCGGTCGTCTTGCTGTTCGTCTGCTGGAGCGTCGTCCAGGGACTCCTCGTCCTCCGCCAGCACCTCGAACGTCGGGAATCGGTCCTCGTACGTCGCGTCGTCGGCCAGTTTCTCGACCGTGAGCAGACACGCCTCGAGTTCCGCACGAACCGCCGGATCGAATCGTCCATTGGTTAACAACATAGCTCGACCCCTATTAGTAGTTATTATCCATTACTCCAAAATTATTAATACTGTTGCAGATCGTCTAGATCGGTGACTACTGCCCTCACACGGCAGCCAGCCGAACCGGTTCGGCCGACGAGAGCGATAGGTAGTGACTAGGGACGTTCGTCCCGCGAACGGTGACGACGCTCCGAGTTCAACGCTGTTCGAGTAAGTCTTCCATGGAGAGGCAGCGAGACGACGATAACGGCCGCAGGACCGACATTCGAACACTGGTCGCCGCGCCCTCCTCGCCCGACCCAGTTGCTGGTGTGTACTGCCAGGATACGACCGTGCACGGTCGAGATACGTCGCACATAACAATCGACCGACCCAGGATGTACGTTCGATGAAACGATGGACCGACGAACGTATCTCTCGACGAGCGCAGCGACTATTTTTGCCGGGTGTACGGAACTCAGTGGAGCGGACGAACCGGACGCCGACGACGATCGCAACGGCAGCGAATCGACCGACGGCGACGAATCGACCGACGGCGCTACCGACGACCCCAACGGATCGGACCAGCAGGACGACTACCCGGAGTTGGCCGGGTCGTTTGACAATTTCGAGGATCTCGACGAGTGGTGGGAGTGGCAAGATATCGGCTTCCTCGAGGCGGACAGGAGCCGCTCGTACGACGGAACGCAGTGTGCGCTCCTGACGTCGTCGCCGGAGTCGGAGGGCCAGGTCCGGATCCGCCGCCGACTGGACGAACCTATCGACGTCCGGGATGTCGCCCCTGGACTCGCCCTGGCCACCGACACAGACCAGGGAGTGGTACGCATCCAGTTGCAGGACGAGGACGCCCACTACCTCGAGTACAGCACGCAGTTTCCGGGTGGGACGTCGCTCACGCACGACAACTTCGGGGTCACCCGCGTGCGGGGCGATCCCGACCTGAGCGAGGTCGTCGTCCTTCAGGTCATCCGCTGGTTCGGTGGCGACGCCGAGGGGCGACAGTGGGTCGACGACTTCCACTTCGTTCCCAAACCAGAGCGGGGGAAGGTGTTGCTCCAGTTCCACGGCGGCTACGAGGAACACTACACCGACGCGCTGTCGCGCGTCTCGTCGACCGGCATCCCGGCGGCCGCGTTCGTCCCGCCTGAGCGACTCCGCGGCGGGGAGTCGGCCGAAGACGACCGCCTCACGCGCGAGCAGGTCGGCGAACTCGCCGACGAAGGGTGGACGATCGGCGTCCAGGCCGCCGCTGGCCGGCACCTCGAGGCCGCCGACGCGGATCGGGTGGAAGCGGCCGTCGTCGACCCCGTCGAGTGGCTCGCCGACGAAGGGTACGACGACGTGGGCCGCTTCTTTGCGTATCCTTACTCCCAGTACTCCGAGGCGGCATCCGAACTCGTCCGGGAGAACTATGATCTCGCGTTCGCGGGACACTCGTCCGCTCAGGGATTCGCGAGGAACCCCCACCGGTGCTCGGTGCTCACCAACCCGACCCCCGAGGAGGCGACAGCGGCGCTCGAACGAACGGTCCGGTGGAACGGGATCACGACGTTCGCGTTCCACCGACTCTCGAGTCAGAACGAACGGACAGAATTCGAAGAAACGCTCTCCCGGATCGAGGCGCACGCGGCGGCGGGCGAACTGGACGTGATCACGCCCGCGGAGATGGCCGACGAGTACGTCTACTGAGACGGATCGTTGTCCACTTCTCACTCGGTCGACCGCTCGAGTTCCGAACTCGAGTGCCCCTCGGTCTTCGAGCGGCTACTATTGCGTCCGCGTGCACGCCCATGTCTATTCCCACTCCCATGTCCACGTCCACTGTCGTCCGCAAACGCTTCGCCGGCATCGTCGCTCGCGAGGTATCGCTCAGCGTCGCCAAGAGAGCCGGTTTCGAGGAGTATCTCGAGTCGGCGCTCGAACTCGGCGTCGGAGAGTTCGCCGTCGGCGTACCTGACCCGGAGCCGTTCGAGGGCGTCTTCGGGGTCGGTGGCGGCTCCATCGTCTCCCTCGTCGACGGAAACGTCCGACTCGGGCGCGGGCGCAGTGAGTGCCGAAGTGAGATCACGGAGCAAGTCACCGCCAAAGATGAGAACCATAATCCCGAGAACGATTGCGACCGACGAGTCGATCACGACGAGCGCGACAAACGCCGCAAGCAGTGCAACGAGGAGAATGGCAACCGCCATGGGTGACGACCTGCCCGTAGTCCGCGCTCCGCTCATGCCGTCCTGTTCGGAACACAACAGTAAAATGCCATCGTTCGCGTGGCAACTCCATCCACACGCTGGTATGGTGTCGTTTCTCGACAGTCGAGTACTAACACCCCCACACCCAATAGCAGTAGTTAATAATGCAGTGGATTAAAATAATAACGCCACGTAGCAGCTGTCGATGTACAAGTGCGTCATCGTCGGCGGCGGTATCCATGGCACGTATTGCTGCCAGCGGCTCCTCAACGATACCGACCTTACGCGCGACGATCTCTGCATCGTCGATCCACACGAGCAGCTACTCGAGTCGTTCCGGCAGAAGGCTCGCGCCTGTGACATGGATGCACTGCGGTCGACGTTCGTCCACCACGTGGGTACCGATCCGTTCGGCCTAGAGAGTTTCGCGGAGGCGCGCGACCGGGAGGACGAACTTCTGGCGCGACCGAGCTATCCGCGCCGGCCGTCGCTGTCGCTCTTCCTCGACTACGCCAAATTCGTTATCGGCCGGGCAGGTCTCGACGAACTCCACCAGCAGGCCTCCGTCACGTCGATCCGCCGCGACGGTCCGGACGGCAATCTCGTCGTCGAGACGACCGACCGGGCAGACCGGACAGGGTCGATCCGCACGCAAGCGTGCGTCCTCGCGATCGGTCCTGGCGACCGCTATCGGCGACCGGGGTGGGCCGACGGTGTTGAGTCGATAACGCACGTCTGGGACGACGAGTTCGACCCTGTTCAGGCCAGAGACGAGGAGGGAGACACAATTGTGGTCGGCGGTGGCGTCACCGCAGCCCAACTCGCGCGCTGTCTCGCTGAGCACGATGATGCACCTGCTTCCATGACCGCCGAGAGCGCCGATACCACGCTCCTCTCGCGACACGACCTCGAGACCGCCGCCATCGAAGCCGACCCACACTGGATCAACTGGAACCACATTGAACGCCACCTCCACCGCCATCCACCAGGGTCGAAGGCACGATACGACACGATTCAGGCCGCGCGAAACGATGGGACAGTCCCCCCAACGGTCGTCGAACAACTCGAGTCGGCGGCCGACGCAGGCTCGCTGGAACTCCGTCAGGGAACGGTTCGCTCCGCTCGGACGACAGCGGGACGCGTACGGCTGCTGCTGGCCGACGATGGCTGTCTCACCGGCGACCGCGTCGTGCTCGCGACCGGCTTCGAACCGGTGTTCGACCACCCCTTCGTCGACCGACTCGTACAGGAGTTTGCACTCGAGTGCGGCCATCGCGGCCTGGCGGTTCTGGACGACGAGACACTCGCCTGGATGCGGACTGATGGGACGCAGTCCCCACTGTTCGTCACCGGCGCGTTGGCAGCGGGAACCGTTGGCCCGTTCGCAGCGAACATCGCTGGTGCCCGACGAGCGGCTGACCGGTTGACGGAGTCAGTACCGATGGCCGTCGACGCTGCTAGCAACGGGGAGCCGACGAAAACGGTAACCCACACCGTTTAGTGTGCCTACCGAGTATTGTACTCTATGGACAAGATTAATCCGGCAGAGCTGGACGATCGCCTGTCGAACGGGACAGCGCCATACGTCCTCGACATTCGCCCCCGAAAAACGTACCAGCGCAGCCACATCGATGGCAGTCAGAACGTTCCAGTGTACAACGACCTGCGCCGCGGCGACGACGATGAACTCCGCCAGTCGCTGTCACAGATTCCAGCAGACGAGACTGTCGTCACGGTCTGCAAAGCCGGCGTCGTCGCACGGAAAGCGACGACCGTCCTCGAGGAAGAGGGCTACGAGGCGGCCACGCTCGCCGGTGGGATGCGACGATGGAACGGCTACCAGAACGGATCGCTCGGGTATCGACTCTCCTCGCTCGTCCGCCGAGTGCTCCCGTGACACTGCGGCTGTCTGGCACTCCGAACACATATCCACGAACGTGTATCACGGACCAAAGCCGAAAGCGTTTTTGAGCACGGTTACGGGGTTTCAGGTGATGACCGCCTACACCGCGACGGTGACGGTTCGACTCAAACACGGCGTCCTCGATCCCGAGGCCGAAACCACGAAACAGGCCCTCGAGCGCCTCGGCTTCGAACTCGACTCGCTGCGCTCGGCCGACCGCTTCGAGATCGATCTCGAGGCGGACTCGAGTGAGGCCGCGCGCGAGCGTGCAGACGAAATGGCAGAACGGCTGCTCGCGAACCCGACCATCCACGACTACGACGTGGAGGTCGACGAACGGTAGATGACGGTCTCTATCACACTGATCGAAACCGCCGGTCACACCACCGAGGGGTGTCGACTGTGACGGTTTCGATCATCAGGTTCGGCGGCTCGAACTGCGACCGCGACGCCGAGCGCGCCCTCGCCCACCTCGACATCGACGCCGAAATCGTCTGGCACGAGGACGGCCTCCCGGCAGACACGTCGGGCATCGTCCTCCCCGGCGGCTTCTCCTACGGCGACTACCTCCGCGCAGGCGCGATGGCGGCTCGCTCGCCGATCATGGCAGAGGTTCGCGAGGCTGCAGCCGACGGCACGCCCGTCCTCGGCGTCTGCAACGGTGCGCAGGTCGGCTGCGAGTCCGGCCTCACCGACGGCGTGTTCACGACCAACGAGAGCGCCCGCTTCCAGTGTGAGCACGTCTATCTCCGCGTCGAGCGCGACGACACGCCGTGGACCGCTGCCTACGACGAGGGCGACGTCATCGAGATCCCGATCGCTCACGGCGAAGGTCGCTACGAGATCAGTGAGGAGCGACTCGCCGAACTCGAGGACGACGACCGCGTGCTCTTTCGGTACTGCGACGAGGACGGCGAGCCAAGCGCCGAAGCGAATCCAAACGGCTCAAAACACAACGTCGCGGGAATTCTCGGTGACCGCGAGACCGTCGCCGTGTTGATGCCCCACCCCGAGCGCGCGACGCTCCCCGACGTGGGGCCGACGGACGGGCAGGGCGTGCTGCGCGGCTTCAAATCGGCCTGACAGACGAGGTACCATTATCACCGCGGACGACGTTGGGCCGTCCGTATGGACCCGAAAATCACGCTCGTTACGCTCGGCGTCTCGGATATCGAGGACTCGATCCAGTTTTACCGAGACGGACTCGGGTTCCCGATGCGCGAGCGCGACCCGGACGGCGATGTTGCGTTCTTCCCACTCGAGGGAACGTGGTTGGCCATCTACCCGCGCGATCGTCTCGCCGAAGATGCCACCGTTTTGGACGATGGGAACGGGTTTTCCGGCGTTACGCTGGCACACAACGTCTCCTCGAAGACGGAAGTAGATACGATTCTGGAACGAGCGGAAGACGCCGGTGGACGGGTGGTGAAGGTAGCACAAGAGGTCTTCTGGGGCGGCTATTCGGGTTATTTTGCGGACCCCGATGAACACCTCTGGGAAGTCGCGTATCCGCCGCTCACTGCGGAGTGATACAAGACCAATTTTCGAGAAGAACGAGCCGCTATCGAGTCAGCGGCTGGTTAAAACTCCGCTCGCGCTCCATCACGACCTCCCACGTCCGCTCGCACTCACACGAGACCTGCTCGAAAACGGTGGGATCCTGTCGCAGGTCGAAATCCTTGATCGCCTTCTGGACGAGATCGTCACACTCCTGGCAGTTGTGCGGCCCGCGGTCCGAGCCGTGACCGACCGGGTCCGAAACGACGATGGCGTCGACATCGGCGGTCTCCTCGAGTACGTGTGCGACAGACCAGAGCCACGGCGGACGGTAGCCGTCGTTGAAATAGAGGTCGTCGACCATCGTGTAGCGCTGGACGTTACACGGGTTCATCGAGACGGTGTGACAGCCCTCGACGGCGGCACAGCGTTCGACAGAGGAGATCATGTCCTCGACAGCGTCGGACTCCGTGAGGAACGGTGGCTTCATCAGCAGGTAGGCCTTGATGCCGGCGTCGGCTGTGTCGCCGGCCTCCTCGTCGGCAGCGGCAGCCTCGGCGCAGGCGTCCTCGAAGTCCGCGAAATCGAAGTACTTGTTCACGCAGTCGTGACGCACGCGATCCGTGGCCGTCTCGAGACCGATCGCGACGTCGGTGTCGACGCCGTGCTGGGTGAAGTCGCCGATCTTCTCCCGGTCGACGAAATCCGGCAGGGATTCGACGACCATGCGCTCGCGGTCGGCGAAGGTGTCGGCGATCGCGCGACGGGTTTCTGCGCCGACTTCGCGCTCGTCGAGGAACGAACCGGAGGTGTAGATCTTGATGAGTTCGGCGGGTTCGTCGCCATTTTCCGCCTCGTGCTCGAGGCAGACGTCGATCTGATTCATCAGTGCCTCGTGACTGACGCTGCCGCCGTCGACACTCTCGGCGACGTAGCCACACATCGTACAGCCACCGGCGCGTGCCCAGCGACAGCCGCCGGTGTTCAGAATGATCGTCAGGCTCTGCTTGACGCCAGTGGGGGTGTTGTCCTCGTCCAGCCAGACGCGGGTCGGCTCGTGGGGGTCGTAGCTCGCCTCCTTGCGCGAGCGAATCTCCCGCATTACCTGATTGTGGGCGTCCATGCCCTTGCCCTGCTCGTAGACCTCGGGCGTGGGTTGACTCATTGGGAGGACAAAGCGGGCCAGCGCCTAAAGCGCCTTCGTCTGGACCTGCTGCTATACGCGCTCGACAATAGCGACAGCGTCGCTTCCACGACGGCTCGACGGCGACTCAGAGCCGCATCTCCCGCGTCTCGACCGCATCGCAGGACGGACAGACGAATCGGTACTGGACGCGGCTACCCGACGAATTGACCTGCCACCCGCCGCTCTCGTCGTGGAACCCACACTTCCGGCACTCGAGTTCGGCCTCGTCGAACTTCGCCCGGAGTCGGTCAAAGGGGGAGCGGTAGGTAGACATGTGCTATCATAGGTCGTGGTACGACTTAACCACCGGGGGTACCCGTTAGGAACCTCACTGATCAGAGAGACAACGGTTTGGGCGAACAGGACAGTTCGATAAATCAGATATTGCGATAGGAAACTGTTGCTGAGGTGCTGCTGGACGCCGGCGAAACTCCGCTGTAAGAGCGTCCTATGGGACTACCAGTCGAGACTGCCGCCGCTCTGGTATTCGGTCACCTGCGTCTCGAAGAAGTTTTTCTCCTTGTTGAGATCGACCTGTTCGGAGAGCCACGGGAACGGGTTATCCGTCCCGTACTGCGTCGGGAGGTCGAGCTGTCCCAGTCTGCGGTCGGCGATATGCTCGACGTACTCCGCGAACTGATCGGCGCTCATCCCGAGTATCTCGTCCGGGCACGCCTCGTAAGCGTAGATTTTCTCTAGCTCGACCGCTTCGGTGATCAGTTCAACTACCTCGTCGCCGAACGCATCGGTCCAGACGTCCGGATTCTCCATCCGAATCTGGTCGATGAGGTCGACGCCGAATCCAACGTGGAGGGATTCGTCGCGCATGATGTACTCGAACTGCTGGCCGATCCCCACCATCTTGTTCTGGCGTTTGAGTCCGAGCATCATGGCGAAGCCGGCGTAGAAGAAGATCCCCTCCATAATGACGTAGAACCCCACGAGGTCGCGAATGAAGTCCCGGAGGTCTTCGTCGGTCTCGATGACGAACCCGTTCTGATTGATGACTCGAGTAAGGTCGATGACGAACTCGTCTTTCTCTGCGATAGACGGAATGCGGTCGTACATGCCGTACATGTAGTCCGGTTCGAATCCGAGCGAGTCACAGCAGTAGATGAACGTGTCCGTGTGGATCGCCTCCTCGTAGGCCTGTCGGAGCAGGTACTGGCGACACTCTGGGGCGGTGACGTGGTCGTACACCGCGAGGACGATGTTGTTCGCGGTGAGCGACTCGGCCGTCGAGAAGAAGCCGAGGTTCCACTCGACGAGCTGGCGTTCGGCGTCGGAGAGCGCGTCGCCGTTCCACTGGGAGACGTCGTCTTGCATCGGAATCTCCTCGGGGACCCAGTTGTTGTTCACTCCCGCTTCGTAGTACTCGCGTGCCCAGTCGTAGTCGATCGGGAGGATCTTGTTCGGATCGTGTTCGGCGTCGGTGTTGATGATCGGCATCTGTGGTTGTGTTCGTGTGCAGTGATGGTTTCGAGACGGTGCGCTACTGGCAGGCCTCACAGGTTGGATCGTCGACGCGGCAGAGTTCGTCTCCGGAGCCGGGATCGGAGTCAGAGTCGGTGTCGGAGCCGGAGCCGGGATCAGGGTCAGAGTCGGTGTTGGTGCTGTCGTCATCATCACCATCGAACCGCGCAGCCGAATCGCTATCTCGGTGCTGGGTCTTCCCGTACTCGCCCATGTCAAGCGTCGACTTCTCGATCTGGGAGGCCCCGAGCGTGCGGAGATAGTACGTCGTCTTCAGCCCGAGTTCCCAGGCGGTCCGGTAGACATCGTCGAGGAGCGAGCCGTCAGTCGACGGGAAAAAGACGTTGTGAGAGACCGACTGGTCGATCCACGTCTGTCGGTGAGCAGTGAGCCGAAGCTGGTGGCGGGGATCGATCTCGAACGCGCCACGGTACAGCTCCTGGAGGTCGTCCGGGACAGTATCAATCTCCTGTACGGACCCGTCGTGGAATTTGAGTCGGTCGACCATCTCGTCGTCCCAGCGGTCGCGTGCCTTCAGATCCGCGACGAGCTTGTCGTTGATAACCGTGAAATCACCCGACATGTTGGACTTTACGTAGAGATTCGAGTAGATCGGCTCGATAGACGGCGTCGTCCCGTTGATCGTGGAGACAGTTGCGGTCGGCGCGATCGCCATCGTGTTCGAGTTTCGCATTCCGTGTTCGGCAACGTGCTCGCGGACAGTGGCCCACTCGAGTGTCTCCTCGCGGTCGGTCGGAATCTCGCGGTCGCGTTCGTCCTCGAGGAGGTCGACGGTATCCTGTGGCAGGAGGCCGCGGTCCCACTTCGAGCCCTCGTAGGAGGGGTAGGCCCCACGCTCGCCGGCGAGTTTCGACGAGTTCAGGATGGCGTGGTAGGAGACGAACTCCTGCCAGCGGTTGGCTGCTTCGACCGCGTCTTCCGAGTCCATCGGAATGCCGAGTTCCATCAGTGCGTCGTGGAATCCCATCGTCCCGAGTCCGACCGGTCGGTGGCGCATGTTCGAACGCTTCGCTTCCTCGGTCGGATAGAAACACAGATCGACGACGTTGTCGAGCATCCGCATCGCCGTCTCGATGGTGTCTGCGAGGTGTTCGCGGTCGAGTTCGCCGTCGGAGACGTGTGTGGCGAGATTCACGCTGCCGAGGTTGCAGACGGCGTGTTCGTCCGCGCTCGTGTTGAGCGTAATCTCCGTACAGAGGTTCGAGGAGTGGACCGTTCCGACGTGGTCCTGTGGCGAGCGGACGTTGCAGGGGTCTTTGAACGTCAGCCACGGATGGCCCGTCTCGAACAGCCGTGTGAGCATCGTCCGCCAGAGTTCTGCCGCGTCGACGCGTTCGTACTGCCTGAGTTCGCCGTTGTCGGCCTGTCGCTCGTACTCGCAGTAGCGCTCCTCGAACGCCTCACCCGACAGGTCGTGCAGCTCCGGCACCTCGTCGGGGCTGAACAGCGTCCACTCCTCGTCGGCCTCGACGCGCTTCATGAAGAGGTCCGGAATCCACGCGGCAGTGTTCATGTCCGGCGTGCGGCGGCGCTCGTCGCCGGTATTTCGCTTCAGGTCCGTGAACGCGGGGAAATCCAGGTGCCAGCAGGCGAGGTACGCACACGCCGCACCGCGGCGTTTCCCCGACCGGTTGATCGCCGAGGTCACGTCGTTGCTGATCCGAAGGAACGGCACCACACCAGTCGACTCGACGCCCGTACTCTCGATCAGCGCGCCCGCAGACCGAAGGTTCGTCCAGTCATTTCCGAGCCCGCCGCTCCACTTCGAGAGCTGTGCGTGGTGCTTGTACGAGTCGAAGATGTTCTCGAGACTATCTTGTACCGTCGTCAGATAGCACGACGACAGCTGTGGATGGGTCGACCCGCTGTGGAACAGCGTCGGCGTCGACGGCGTGAACTCGAGTGCCGAGAGCACGTCGTAGAACTCCAGCGCCCGCTGTTGTGGGTCGTCCTCCTCGAGTGCGAGTCCCATCGCGACCCGCATCCAGAACGCTTGCGGGAGTTCGAGGTGCTCGCCGTTCTCCTCGGTTTTGAGGAAGTACCGCTGGGTCAGCGTCTCCATCGCCATGTATTCGAACTGCTCGTCGCGTTCGAGTTCGAGAGCCGCTGCCAGTTTCTCGAGATCGAAGCGCTCGAGGAGTCGTTCGTCGAGCAAATCGAGTTCGACGGCTCGTTCGAGGTTGGTGACGAACGTGTCGCGGTAGGCCGTCTCGAGTGCAGCGCCCGTGAGGTCCTCGCCGAGAACGGTTCGATAGTAGCGTTGGCGAAAGACGGCGGCGGCGAGTTGTTTGTACGTCGGTTCTCGCTCGATGCGTGCGGTGAGTGCCTGGAGGATGGCCTGATAGCACTCGTCGGGAGATGCACCGTCGTAGAGGTTGCGTTCGATTTCGGTGGCTAGCTGGTCTCGTTCCGCTGGTGAAAGCACTTCCTCGGTCCCCGTCTGCGCTCGGTCGAGTACTGATTCGATATCGATAGTCTGTGCAGTCGATTGCTGTTGGTGGTGACTCATGGATTCGTCGTGTCAGAGTGGTAGTTGTCTGTCTCGGTCGTCGGTTGCGGCGACTGGCCCTCATCGACGCCACTGGTCCCGTCGAGGACAGCGTCGAGTTCACGCCGGAACGCTTCGGGATCGGAGAACGCCTTGTAGACCGAAACGAAGCGGATGTACGCGACAACGTCGACCTCGCGTAACTGCGCTGAAACGAGTTCGCCGATCCGGTTCGACGAGACGAGTCGCGTCTCCCGTTCTTGCAGCGTCGCCTCGACCTGGTCGATGAGCGACGTGACGGTCGTGTCGGTGACGTCGCGTTTCTCGACGGCTCGTTCGATTCCCGCACGGAGTTTCGCTCGGTCGAACGGTTCGAGGGCGCCGTCGCGTTTCTTCACCTGCAGGGAATCCCACGCAGGTCGTTCGTAGGTTGTAAATCGGAACGAACAGCACCGACACTCGCGACGCCGTCGGACGGCTGTTCCGCCGGTTCTCGCCTCAGTGTCGATGACTCGTGTTCGGTCGTGGGTGCAGTCCGGGCAGTTCATAGTTGTCACTGGGCACCGCCGCTGGTACGACCCCTACAGAGCGGGTGAGAGCTGCAGCAGCCGCAATATCTGGTGTCATCGACTGGTACATAAAACTTACCAAACTCACTTTCACGAGTGAAAATTCACTTGTGTTTCTTGGACGAACAGGACGAGAAACGCTGCCGGAGTCGGATCGAAGAACGTCACAAAATATGGGCTGTGGCTGTAGACGACTAGTGATCCGGCGTTCGATCTGCGAGTTCCCGGCGGCGAGCTCGCCGCTGTTCCAGCGCGATCGCACGAAGTTCTTGCTGTGCGTCCGACGGACAGCGAAGGTCAGGGACGCTGGCAGGCGTCTCTTCCGCATCGAGCGCGACAAAGCTGAAAAACGATGTTGCCGCTTCAGTTCGTTGTCCGCTCTCAGGACGTTCGGCGTGGACATCGACTTTGACATCCATACTCGTGTGACCGGTCTCGAACACGTACCCGGTCGTCGTCACAATATCGCCGAGGTCGATCGCAGCGATGAAATCGACGTGGTCCATCGCCGCCGTCACGACCTGACAGCGAGAGAACCGTCGCGCAGCAATTGCACCGCAGATGTCCATCCAGTGAAGTACTGATCCACCAAGTGCTCGGCCAAGGTTGTTCGTCTCGTTCGGCATCAGAATTTCACTCATCTCCGTGTACGATCGCTCAAGTGTGGCTGTGGAATCCTGCGATTGGTCAACTGGCATGCATTGTCGTCGACAGAGGGCCTACAAAATACTACCTAATTTTCTCTAGTGAAAGTTCATTTGTATTGGTTGCTGCGAGAGTCCCAGTTCGACCTGTTGCAACCCGAGGAACACGCCGAGCAGCTGGAAGCTGACCTTACTGTACTGTAGCCCGCAGTTAGCGTCACAAACTGTGATTGACGGTCCTCGGCGTTTATGTGGGGTCATGGCGATACCCGAATTCATGTTCGAATTCGCGCCACCGCTCCAGCTCGCCGGCGATGGATTCCTGTACTGGGCAATTGTCTTCTTCGTCCTCGCGATCGTTGCAGCCGCCGTCGGTGCGCGAGGCGTCGCCGGAATTTCGATGGAGATCGCACGAATCTTCGTGCTGGTGTTCATCGTGCTGGCGATCGTCGCACTCCTGTTATAAACCTCGCTCTCAGCGGTTCGCGGCGGGGCTCTCATACGGCCCGCTGTCGTTCATTACCGGTGATCATTCCGACGAGACGGTGATCACCGGCAACACGCTACAACGACCCGCATCAAGAGTGATCGGTAATCCGTACCCCCTTCGATAGCGATGGTGCCAGAACCGACAGTCGAACCGTGGGAACCGTGGGCCCAAACGCCGCAACTATCGCCGTAACCGAAACCCGTTACGGATGGGTGTGAACAACTAACAACCTGGGGCGCCTATTAAAGGGAGAGAGATTACCATGACCGAACTCGGCGGTTTTCAGGACCGGCTCGCACGCATCGATCTGTCCGACGGCTCGGTCGGCTACGAGTCGATTGACGAGGAAGACGCACGGAAGTATATCGGTGCACGCGGACTGGGTGTAAAGCACGTGTTCGAACAGGGGCCGGACGTCGATCCGCTCGGACCGGACAACCTGCTCGCGTTCATGAACGGACCACTCTCGGGGACACAGGTGACGATGAGCGGCCGGATCGCCGTCTGTACGAAGTCACCACTGACCGGCACCGTCACCGACAGCCATCACGGCGGCTGGTCCGGCGCGCGCCTGAAGTGGGCCGGCTTCGACGGCCTACTGGTCGAAGGCGAGGCCGACGACCCCGTCTACGCCTACGTCGAAGACGGCGAGGTCGAACTCCGCGACGCCAGCCACCTCTGGGGGCTGGGCGTCCACGAGACCCGCGACCAACTCGAGGAGGAGGTCGACGGCAGCTATGGAAAGAACCTCTCGCTGATGGCCATCGGCCCTGGTGGCGAGAACGAGGTCAAGTACGCCTGTATCATGAACGAGGACGACCGTGCCTCGGGCCGCGGCGGCACGGGCTGTGTCATGGGGTCGAAGAACCTCAAGGCGATCGTCATCAAGTCGACGACGAAGATGCCCCAGCCGGCCGATCAGGAGACGTTCCGCGAGGGCCACCAGCAGGCGATGCAGGCGATCACGGAATCCGAAGTCACCGCGCCGAACGAGGGCGGCCTCTCGATGTACGGGACGAACGTCCTGATGAACATCGGCGAGGAGATGGACGGTCTGCCGACGAAAAACGGCCGCTACACCTCGACTGAGGCTATGCGCGACGCGGAAGGCGTCGACATCGACGCAGAACGCGTCTCCGGAGAGAACGTCCGCGAGAACATTCTCGTCGACGAACCGACCTGCCACTCCTGTCCGGTCGCCTGCAAGAAGGAAGTCGAAGTCCAGGCGATGCACAAGGGCGAGGAGATGAACGTCCGCACCGAATCCTACGAGTACGAATCCGCCTACGCGCTCGGTCCGAACTCCGGCCACACCGACCGCGACGCCGTCGCGCTCATGCTCGAGCGCTGTAACGACATGGGCGTCGATACCATCGAGACGGGCAACATGATGGCGATGGCCATGGAGATGTCCGAGGAGGGCAAACTCACTGACGAGGGTGAACTCGAGTGGGGCGACACGGAGACCATGATCGACATGATCGAGCGGATCGCCCACCGCGAGGATGACCTCGCGGACCTGCTCGCGGAGGGGCCACGCCGCGTCGCGGATCGCAAGGAGGCTCACGACAACTCCCTCGCGGTGAAGGGCCAGACGATCGCGGCCTACGACCCGCGCTGCATGAAAGGAATGGGCATTGGCTACGCCACCTCGAACCGGGGGGCCTGTCACCTGCGCGGATACACGCCCGCCGCAGAGATTCTGGGCATTCCGGAGAAGGTCGACCCCTACGAGTACGAGGGGAAGGGCGAACTCACCGCCGCCTTCCAGGATCTGCACGCCATCAGCGATTCGTTCGACATCTGCAAGTTCAACGCCTTCGCGGAGGGAATCGAAGAGTACGTCCTCCAGTACAACGGCATGACGGGCCTCGACGTTAGCGAGGAGGAACTGCTCGAAGCTGGCGAACGCATCTACAACTTGGAGCGCTACTACAACAACCTCGTCGGCTTCGACGGCGCTGACGACTCGCTCCCGGCGCGCTTCCTCGAGGGCGAGGACGGCATCCCCGGGCAGGGCGCGAGCGAGGGCGAGTTCTGCGAACTCGACGAGATGAAAGAAGAGTACTACGACCACCGCGGCTGGGTCGACGGCGTCGTCCCCGACGAGAAACTCGAAGCCCTCGAGATCGATATTGGGCCGGGGACGGGTGTCTCTGCGGGCGATTCGCCGGCACCGGCAGACGACTGATCACCTCCTGCAATTTTTCCATCCCAGCGCGATTGTGGTGCTGTGTCCTGTCCGGAGCACTGTGACAGCCGCAGGAATCCGGCCACAAACACAGAACCCGATGCTGCTATACCAGCCCCATCCCAATCACGGATAGACGCACGATGATGGCCACGACCCACGCCCTTGCCGGGCTCGCGCTCGCCGCCGCCATCGCGACCGTCTCCCCCGCGTTCGGCACCATCGCCGCCGTCGCCGCGATTCTCGGCGGCCTCTTTCCCGATTTCGACCTCGCGGCAGGCCATCGTCGCACGCTTCACTTTCCCGTCTACTACTGGGTGCTCGCCGCGCCCGCGTCGCTCGCCGCCGTTCTCGCACCGAGTGACCTCACCGTCGCGCTCGCCGTCTTCCTCGTCGCTGCCGGCCTGCACTCCGTTATGGATCTCTTTGGCTGCGGACTCGAGTTCAAACCCTGGCTCGGCACCTCGGACCGGGCAGTCTACAGCCACTATCACGGCCGGTGGCTCGCGCCGCGGCGCTGGATTCACTACGATGGTGCGCCATCAGATCTCGCGCTGGCGGCGGTGCTCGCGTTTCCCGCGCTGTTCGTCTTCGACGCGAGCGCCACGATCGAGACGGCGGTCGTGGTGTTGCTTCTGGTTTCTATCGGGTATGCCGCGCTCAGACAGCCGCTGGCTCGACTGGGTGAGTGGCTGCTAGAGCGGCTCCCAGCGCCCGTCGTCGCGGTGGTGCCGGAGTGGATCGCGTCGGCTGGCGAGCAGCGACGGCCGGAACAACAGCGACGGCCGGAACAACAACGGACAGACCAACACCGACGGGAGCAATAGCGACGACACACCGTTCGGTTCGCATGCAGTGACCCAAACGCACCCACCGACTCGAGTGCACCTCGTGCACGCCGGGCAGCCACTGCACCAATGTCAACAAATACCTACCTACGACAGCAGCGCGTCTCACTCGGTGGAGGTCACGACCATGGCAACACCAGAAACCCAGGCGGAAATCGAACAGATACTCGGTCAGGTACCAAGCTGGATGGAAACCATTGCAGCACCTGCAAGCGACCACAGCTGGGGGATCTTCCGAGACCTCACGCTCGGCGAGACGGAGCTCTCACCGCGCGAGAAAGGACTCATCGGTGTCGGCGTCGCCGCCGCCATCTCGTGTCCGTACTGCACGCACTTCCACCGCGAGGAAGCACGGCTGGCCGACGTGAGCGAGGACGAACTCGAGGAGGCCGTCTCACTCGCCAGTTCGACCCGGTACTTCTCGACGACCCTGCACGGCAACGAGATCGACATGGACGAGTTCGTCGCCGAGACGGCCGAAACCGTCGACCACCTCAAGGAACAAGAGGCAGCGCCGGCCGGTGCCGACTGAGTCGAGAGAGTGAGAAAGTGGTGGTCTGTGAGCGAGGAAATTCGAAGGAATTCGAGGCGACTCGAGTACGACCCGATTCAACTGGCGGCTGCACGGGAGGGGCGCCGCCAGCAGCTTCTTCGGAGAGAGTGGCGGAGAGAAGACACCAGAGCCAAAACAGTTACCGCGCGATAAGCACCGGCTCCCGAATCTCGAACGCCGTCTCGAACTCCTCTTCACGATCCTGCCGGCGACCGATTCGACGCACCTGCTCCTCGTGTGCCCGCCGAACCGCTGCCGTCTCTCGCTCGGTCAACTCGAGTTCCTCGCCGAGGTCGTCCCAGTGACCCCATGCGACGAGAAAGGCTTCGTGATCGTCATCGGCGAACACGCGCTCGAACTCGCGGCGGTAGCGTTCGCGTCGGGGTGCAAGGAGTGTCTGCGCTCGGTCGACGAGGTTGGGAAGGCGCTCCGGCGGGACACTCGCTTTGGCGGCCGTGAGCAGGAGGATCTGACCCTCTATTGGATCACCGGGTTCGGTCATCTAACCACCCGCGCGCATGGCTTTCTGGGCGAAGTCCTCGACGAGCGTCTCGAGTGGGGCAGATTCCTGGCCTTCGAAGACGACCGTGACCTCGGTTAGCGTGAGCGTCGGCCCGATCTGGACGGACTCTGAAGAGAGCGTCGCTTGCCAGGTGTCACCCACGACGGTTGGCGGTGTGCCGTCGCGGGGTGCATCGTGGTCGTGGTCGTCGTCGCGTTCGTAGTCGGAATCCACACTGTCGTGATCGGGTGTGCGTGTGGGCGTGGGCGTGGGCGTGGGCGTGGCCTCGGCTGCCGATTCGACGCGCTCGCCGCCGAGATTTGTCAGGTACCGAATCGCGAGCCGCTCGGAGATTCCCCGAAAGGAGCGTTCGATACGGCGGGTCATACGGACTATGTACTCGCAGAGATCATAAAGGCGCGTCGGCGATCCGCTGTCCACGCCGCTGTCGCATTAGAGTAACGCTCTGAAGCCCACGACCGAAAGCACACCCGCACAGAGCGCGAGCAGAATGCTCTCGGTGCGCCACATGACGACCAGAACGACGGCTGCGGCACCCCACTCCGCCGGGCCGCCGTTCGCGAGTTCCGGGCCAAGAACGGCGATCACGATCGCGCCCGGGAGGACGTTCAGCCCGGCCTCGAATCGCTCGCTGAGTTCGAAGCGGCGGACGATCCAGATGCCGCCGACCTTGGTGAGAACCGTGACGGCAGCCATCGCGAGGACGACGCCGACGACGAGCGGGTCGAGCGAGAGCGCGTCACTGATCATAGCGAATCACCTCGACGGCGGCCGCTGCGAGGCCGCCGAGCAGAATGTACCATCGGCCCGGGACGAGTTCTGCTGCGACGATAGCGACTGCGAGCGCGACGGTCCACGGGACGAGCGAGGATTTGCCTTCCCAGAGTTCGGCGGCAAGTGCGAGGAAGACGGCCGCGAGAATGAAGTCGAAGCCGTACTCGGTCGGATCGCCGACGACGCCGCCGGCGACGGCACCAATGACGGTCGCACTCACCCAGAAGAGCCAGACAGCGAATCCGCTACCGAGCAAGAACGCGCCGTATCCGGCCCCTGATCGGAGATTTCGCATCGTCAGCGCCCAGTTCTCGTCAGCCATGACGAAGAGGCTGCCATACACCTTCGCCGCCGAGAGGTGCTTGAACCACGGCTGGAGCGCTGCGCCCATCAGCGAGTATCGAAGGTTGATCGCGAACGTCGTGACGAGCACCGCAGCGATCGGAATCGGATCGGCCCAGAGTTCGACGGCGACGATCTGTGAGGCCCCGGCGACGACAGTCGCGCTCATCAGCGCGGCTTCGGCGACGCTCAAGCCAGCCTGGTTAGCGAGCACGCCAAAGGCGATGCCGTAGCCGCCGACGCCGAGCGCGACGGGAAGACAGGTGAGAAAGCCGGTTCGAATGCCTTCCCAGCCGAACGTGACGGTCTCGGGGTCTGGATTCGCGCTGGTGCGTGAGACGTGCCCAGAATTCGAGTCTGATTCAGGTTCGGTCCCGGTACCGGGCACCCTCTCGGCCCCGTCATCGGACTCGCGTTCGGCTCTGCTATTGGACTTGCCCTTAGCTCCAGTAGATTCAGTTTCAGCCACCACACCCGACTCCGCCGCGCACTCGGCCGTCTCGTCAGTTTCCCGTCTAGATCGTTCCTGATCGGAATACGCGTCAGTCTCCGGGTCTATTTCCATTCGATCACTCTTCGCTCACTCTCGGCGGGCCAACGCGTAAAGTGTTCTCGGAATCGCCGGACGGCGCAGCTGTATATCTTCGGGAGTTCAACGCAGCCCGCCAAACTGGTGGTCACCGGCACCAGTCTCACACGCATCTACTGCCTCAGTGGCTCACCGCACCACCACCAGCACCACCTCAGCCAATAACCGACCGGTCGCTCACAAGGATGACCCACTGTCACTACCAGCACCACCACCAGCACCACCACCACCAGCACCACCACCCGCTACCGGTGGAAACACCGACACAACGTCGCCGTCCTCGAGTACAGTCTCAGCTCCAGCCATGTGCGTCACGTCTCGCCCGTTCTTGAGCACACTCAACTGCGGGCGAATCTCGTCGGACTCGAGTAGCTGTCCGTCGAGGCCGTCGTACTGCGACTCGAGGTCGGCAAGGACGTCGCCGACAGTTGCATCGTCGTCGACGGTTCGGGTTCGTTCCTTTTCGCCGACTGCGTCGCGGTACGTCGCAAAGAAGCGGAGTGTGAGTTCCATGGTTGCTACTTGAGCGGAGTCGACATAAGTGGGGGTCACGCTGACACCCGCGACGGTGGACACGCCGGCGGTTTCGCATCGCAGAAGCGGGAGAGACTCCGCAGCGACGGCGCTGCAGGCACGCAGGTGTCGGCTCAGCGTTTATTCGCGTTGGTAGAGAAGAACGGGTATGGCTTCTGATCGTGACCAAACGCGGCGACAGCTGCTCGGACTGGCTGGTGCAACGGTGTCGACGATGCTCATCGCTGGATGTGGCGATACCGAACCCGAAGACGAGAACGGCGAACCGGAAGCCGAGGAGGGGACGGGCAACGGGCAAGATATTGATGATGAAGATGACGACGAGGACGAGAACGAGGAGGCAGGGACCGGTGTGGCGGACGACGAGAACGGTGATGAAGAGAATGGTGCCGACGAGGATGCGGACGAAGACAACGGTGATGATAACGGCGCTGACGAAGATGATGAGGACGATGGGGGTGCAGACGAAGACGACGGGGACGACGGGGACGACGAAGACGGCGAAGACGACACCTGATCGAAACCCAACACCACTGGCGGACCAGCACAGCCGACAACACCCACCTTTTCAGCCAGTCTGTTGTGATCTGCTACCCGTAATCGCTCAACCCGGGAACTAATCACAGCCAGCACGCCACAGAATCCGCATCAGTCCGGATCGAACGGCGTAATCGAAATCGACTGTGCAATCGTCGAAATCCGAAGTACTGCAGCCGCGAGCAACGCAATCGGAAACAGTCCGACGAGAATCGTCCCCGTCACAATCGAAACAGACAGCGACGACAACGTCGCACCACCGTCGTACCCACTGAGGTGAATCAGGGAACCGCCGGCCAGCGCAATCGCTGGAAGCCCCGCGTAGACGAGCAACCGCGACAGCCGCGAGAGTTCCTGCTGGATGTACATCGAGAGAAAGTAGTACCGCGCGATGTCGAGGGACTCGAGTGCGACCACAGTTTTGGCGAGGCGGTCGTCAGTTTCGGCAGGGCTGGGTGCAGTATGGGCCGCCTGAATCGAGTAGATCTCCTGTACATAGTCGAGGTAGCGGACGGGATAGATGGCGAGGACGACGGTACGGAGACTGTCGTCATCGGTGCCGAGACGCGCTGAAACGCGGTCGGTGTGGGTCTGTAGGCGCTCCCGAACGGAGAGTAATGACTCCTGAAACGGTGTGTTTGCTGGGACACCAGTGCCGAGGTCGGCGAGTGTCGCGTCGAGATCGGCGACCGCGGCTCGGAGGAAACCGGCAGGCGAGAGGGATGCCGACGAGCCGTTCGTTGCGCGATGGTGAAAAGCGAGCGTCTCACGGATCTCACGCTGGAGTTCGGCTGGTGTACCGAAGTCACGGGAGATGACGAGTTGGTTGATCGAGACGACAACAGTGATGAGTGTTATGTTGCCGGCGACGAGGCTGCTGAGCAGGTAGTACAGCGGCGACTGATTCTCTCGGACGACGCCGACACCAGCGAAGCCGATGACAAGAGCGAGAACAGCCAGTGTGACGACGGCGACCTGAAGACGGTTCCCCGTCAGGAGTGCCCAGCGAGCGATCGCATCGCGTGTCTGTCCCGTCATTGGCCAGTCTGACGACCGGCCCAGACGCACAAGTAGGTACGGGTGTCACGGGCGGGGAGTCAGAGAGTCGACGGTGAGACAGCGGTGAGTCAGAACAGTGAGTGACAGACGAGTCCGTCTGTGAAAGTGCCTGAAACTCGTCAGGAGCTCGTTCAGACGTCGACGTACTGGTTGACCCACTCCTGACGGCGTTGCAAAATCCGTCGTCCTTTCGGTGTCAATGCGTAGTAGTTCGTCCGGCGGTCGAGTTGCCCTTTCTCGACGAGCTGTTTCTCGACGAGTGTATCGAGATTCGGATACAGCCGTCCGTGAGTGACCGGCTGGTCGATATATCGATTGATATCGTCGAGAATCTGCTGGCCCGACGGTCGATCCTTCCCTGCGATTACGTACAGCAAATCACGCTGGAATCCGGTTAACTGATCCATGGATCATCCTCTGAATTGCAACCTTCATCCATTCGTGGCTTTGTTATAGAGTCTGTACGACCGCTGAGGGCGGCAGAACGGACCGCATAGTCCATCCACCCGTCGATTTAGCCGGTGATGGATTTGAGTTGGATATCGTCACCCACCGTGACGCCGCGTTTTTGACAGACTGCGCCGTACCGGTCGGTATGCCGACCGATCCGCTTGCCTGGGAAACCACCGATCGAGAGGTAGCATACACCTGTCCGGGCTTCGATATCGTTAACGAGTCCGTTCGATTGCCCGACGGCACCGAAACCGACTTCGATTATCTCTCCGAACCGTCGAGCGTCTGCATCCTCCCGTTCACACCCGACGGCGACGTCGTCTGCATCGACGAGTGGCGACAGGCTGTCGCCCGTGTCAATCGTGGCCTCCCCGTCGGCGGCACCGAACCCGACGACACCGACCTCGAAGCCGCTGCCCGCCGCGAACTCCGCGAGGAAACCGGCTACGAGGCCGACCGCATGGAACCGCTCGTCACGGTCGAACCCGCCAATGGCATCGCCGACTCCGTGTTGCACGTCTTCGTCGCCGAGGACTGTCAACCAACGGCTGAACAGGAACTCGACCACAACGAAAGCATCCGCGTCGAACCGGTCGCCTTCGAGACGGTACTCGAGTCCCTGCTGGCTGGCGACATTCGAGATGGCCGGCTGGCGCTTGCGCTGTCGTACTATCAGCTTCAGGAGGAAACTGAGTAGCGTGAGCAGCGGGCACAGCGTGGTCGTGGGCGACGGGCAGTACAATACTACCCGCCCTCAGTGCAAGAGACTGCAAGACTGACTGCCGTCGGCCGGCGATTGTAGCCTAGCCTACTGTGGCGATCGCTTCGTGTGAGGGCTACGTGCGCCGTCGCCGTCGCTACTGTATGAGTCTGTTTTGGGTGTGGTGAGAGGACAGTACAGTAGCGGATACGTGATGCCGGTGTGGCGCGTGATGCGCGAAAAAATACTAACTCAGGACCGGGCGTGCCGATGGCACGCCGGTGCCGAATGGGTGCAGGGACGCGTCGGTGCGTTTGCGTTCAGCGGCTCCTGGATGGGAGCTGCGGCGTCAGCTTAGCCCAGGATCGCGATGGAGTTCTGGTCGTCGTTATCGTCGTCCATCCCATCGTCATCGTTCATCTCATCGTCGTCGTCCATCTCGTCATCGTCCATCTCGTCATCGTCCATCTCGTCATCGTCCATCTCGTCATCGTCGGTCACGTCCTCGAGGTCGGACGCGTCACCGAGCGTGACGGTTTCTGCGGTTGCGTCACCGATCGAAATCGAGGATGCGCTCGCGTGCGAGACGGTCTCCTCATCGTTCATGTCGTTTTCGTCGTCAGCGACATCGTTCTCGTCATCTGCGTCATCCTCGTGGTTTTCGTCGTCGACGCCGTTATCGTCATCGGCCATCTCGTCGTCCTCGTCATCGACGCCGTTTTCGTCGTCATCGACGCCGTTGTCCTCATCGTCGACACCGTTGTCTTCGTCATCTACTTCGGTGTCGTCGGTCTCGTCATCGTCGGCTTCCTCGAGTGACTCGACCGTCATCGAGTCGATGGTGACCTCGTCAACATCGAACTGCTCGATGGTCAGGTGCTCGAGTTCCTCACCGTTTGCGTCGTCTTCGTCGTCAACGACGCCATCGTCATTCTCTTCGTTTTCGTCGTCGACGCCGTTATCGTCGTCAGCGGCGTCGTCGTCAGCGGCGTCGTCGTCAGCGGCATCGTCGTTATCATCGACGCCGTTGTCCTCGTCATCTGCCTCGTCGTTCTCGTCGTCATCGTTGAAGAGGCCCTCGAAGAAGTCACCGACCTGGTCGAGGATACCGTCGTCATCCTCGATCTCCAGGTTGTCGATCGTCATCTCATCGACATCCATGGTCTCGATGGTGAGTTCGTGGACGGTTAGCTCGTCAGCGTCCTCATCGAAGAGGTCGAACTCGTCGTCAGTGGCCTCGTCGTCGTCAGCCATGTCGT
This sequence comes from Natrialba magadii ATCC 43099, assembly GCF_000025625.1. NCBI lineage: Archaea > Methanobacteriati > Methanobacteriota > Halobacteria > Halobacteriales > Natrialbaceae > Natrialba > Natrialba magadii. The sequence continues at coordinate 2,752,283 of NC_013922.1, forward strand.
CGTTGTCATCGACGCCGTTGTCGTCATTGTCGACACCGTTGTCCTCATCGTCCGCGTTGGTGTCGTCGTTGTCGTCGACGCCGTTGTCAGCGTCATCGTTTTCGTCGTCGACGCCGTTCTCGTCGTCGGCGTCAGCCTCGTCGTCCATTTCCGCATCATCCATCTCATCGTCATCGAGTTCGAGGTCCTCGATCGAGACGTCCTCGAGTTCGAGGTGCTCGATCTCGATGTCAGAGATCATGACGGACTCAGCGTCGTCATTGTCGTCGACGCCGTTGTCAGCGTCATCGACACCGTTGTCAGTATCGTCCGCGTTGGCGTCGTCGTTGTCATCGACGCCGTTCTCGTCGTCAGCGACGTCGTCGTTATCGTCGACGCCGTTGTCCTCGTCATCTGCTTCGTCGTTATCGTCCAGTTCCTCTTCAAGCTCCTCGTCGTCAACGTCGAACTGGTCGACGTTCAGTTCCTCGATAGTGGCGTTCTCGATCGTGACGTTGTCAAGATCGAGTGTGTCTACCTGTACGTCCTCGAGTGTTGCGCTCATGTCTCCGGTGTCGTCTGCGGCAGGTGCTGTCGCGCCTGCGAGGGCAGGACCCCCCGAGAGGGCGACCAGCAGTGCAACGAAGACGACTCCGATCTGTTGTGGTCGTGAAACCATGCGGACTGACATACCCCCTACTATTGGCTAAAACGAGCCGACTGTTACAGGCTTATCGCAGCGAAAAGTCCAGTTAGAATTCGTGCAAGAGTCGCTAATCACTCGTTCATTATCTCAGGTTTCGAGTACGTTTTCGGCGACGATTTCGGGCACCCGTTTGAACTGAATTGCGTTTGTGCCTGCGGCTGCCACTTGATTATCGGAAGCACTCATTTACCGCCGCTCAGTACATGTCCGATGACTGTACTCAACCCATGAACGACACGAGCACGGATTGTTCCAGTGGTGGCGTGGACTCGAGTAGAGCGAGTCAGTCGGCCGGCTCGCGGACAGCCAGCGCAGGACTATAGTAGCCACTGCAAGTCACTGCACACCTGATCGCCAGCCTGCTCGGCGATCAGTGTGTAACTAGTTGCAGTTGTTACTATAGAGCCGGCAAGGGGTGTGGATCAGAACGACAGAACTCGAGGCTGCAAGGAGAGGAGTCACTGCGAGCCACTGTGCACCTGATCGCACGACAGTGGTGTGAACAGTGTGTGAATAGGGGCAATTGGGACTAGCGCACGGACGGGCTGCTCGGATAGGGGAACGGACACTGTCCGAGGATTGCAGTCCAAAAATAGAATCGCCGACAACTGGCCGGCGGGTCGACCGGGAAGCGGTCGGTGCCGGTCGTCTGGCTGGACCGCCTCTCGTCTCGGTTTCGCCTTAGTTCGCGTTAGACGGCGAGTGCGTACTCTTCGTCGTTGTCGTCGTAGTCGTTGTCGTCGTAGTCGTTGTCGTCGTAGTCGTTGTCGTCGTAGTCGTCATCCTCGGCATCGTCGAGTTCGTCATCGTACTCGTCCTCGGCTCCGGTTATCTCGCCAACCGAGATGCTGTCGGCAGTCGCGTCACCGACGGTGATCGACGAGACGTAGAGTGATTCGATGGTCATCTCGTCGGTATCGGTATCGTCGATGCCGTTGTCATCGACGGCGGTTTCGTCGTCCTCGACACCGTTGTCGTCTACGTCAGCGTCGCCAGTATCGTCGACACCGTTGTCTTCGATTCCGTTGTCGTCGTACTCGTCGTCAGCGTCAACGGCGTTCTCCGCGTGGTCGTCTTCCTCAGCGTAGTCGTCGTCAACGTGTTCGTCCTGTTTGTCGTCGTACTCGTCATCGTGGGCGGCTTTGTCATCGTACTCGCCATCGTGGGCAGCTTTGTCATCGTACTCGTCATCGTGGGCAGCTTTGTCGTCCTTGTCCGCGTGCTCGTCGTCAGCCTCATCGACGTTGCACTCGGTCACTGCCTCGTCATCATCGTCGACAGCAACGTCGTTCTCGTCAGTTTCATACTCGTCGTCAGTCTCGTCGGGTGCAGCTTCCTCGTCAGGTTCGTCGAGTTCATCGTCGACTTCGACGCCATCATGCATCTCGTCGATGGCGCTGACGCTCATCGATTCGACGGTGAGTTCGTCGACGGTGAACTGCTGGATCGTGAGCTGGCTGATTTCGTGGACGGCTTCCTCGGTGTCTTCGACACCGTTGTCCTCGTACTCGTCGTCAGCGTCGTCAACGCCGTTGTCCTCGTACTCGTCGTCAGCATCGTCGATACCGTTCTCGTCAGTTTCGTATTCGTCGTTAGCGTCGTCGGTTTCGACACCGTCATCCATCTCGTCATCCATGGCGCTGACGGTCATCGATTCGACGGTGAGTTCAGTGGTGGTGAACTGCTGGATCGTGAGGTGGCCGATTTCGTGGACCGTTTCCTCGGTGTCTTCGACACCGTTGTCGTCTACTTCAGTGTCGTCGGTATCGTCGACGTCGTTGTCTTCGACACCGTTGTCATCGTACTCGTCGGCATCGTCGACACCGTTCTCGTCGAGGTCGTCATCTTCGTACTCGTCGTCGGCATCGTCAACGCCGTTCTCGTCGAGGTCGTCGTCAACGCCGTCCTCGTCATCCGCTGCACCGCAACAGGCACCGGTGTGTTCCTCGTCGTCAGTTGCCTCCTCATCGTCGACCATCTCGTCGTCCTCGTCGACCATCTCGTCATCCGCATCGATGGCAGTCTCGTCGTCATCCATCATGTCATCATCGTCTGCCATCTCATCGTCGTCGACCAGCTCGTCATCCTCATCATCCGCCAGTTCGTCGTCCGCTTCTTCGTCGACACCGTCATCCAGCTCGTCATCGGCCATCTCGTCTTCGACGACGAGTTCGTCGATGGTGAGCTGTGCAACGGTCATCGATTCGATGGTGAGTTCCTGGACGGTTAGTTCGTCAGCGTCCTCGTCGAAGAGGTCGTGGTCGTCGGCGTCATCGACGCCGTTCTCGTCGAGTTCGTCATCTTCGTACTCGTCGTCAGCGTCGTCAACACCGTTGTCTTCGACGCCATTGTCCTCGTACTCGTCGGCAGCGTCGACACCGTTCTCGTCGAGTTCGTCATCTTCGTACTCGTCGTCGGCATCGTCAACGCCGTTCTCGTCGAGTTCATCGTCGTCGACGGCCTCATCCTCGTCGACAACGATGTCCTCATCTGCCTCGTCCTCGACATCCTCATCCATCATCTCGTCCTCGAGTTCAACGTCCTCGATGGAGACGTCAGTCAGAACGAGCTGGTCGATCTGGATGTCGGAGATGGTGACGTGGTCCATCTCGTCAGCGTCGTCGACACCGTTCTCGTCTACCTCGTCGGTGTCCTCAACGCCGTTCTCGTCGTATTCGTCGTCCTCGACACCATTGTCTTCGACGCCATTGTCGTCGTATTCATCATCAGCAACGCCGTTATCCTCGTACTCGTCATCAGCGTCGTCGACACCGTTCTCGTCGAGTTCGTCATCAGCGTCGTCAACGCCAGTCTCATCATCGAGCCCGTCAGCATCAGCCGCATCGTCATCTACACCGGGCTCGTCGGCGTCTACATGCTCATCGTCAAGCAACGCATGCAGTTGCTCGTCGTCAACGTCGAACTGTTCGATGGTCAACTCCTCGATCGTCGCCTCCTCTACCGTAACCTCATCTAACTCGAGTGTGCCTACCTGTGCGTTCTCGACCGTCGCGCCCATGTCTCCGTCCTCAGTGTCGTCTGCGGCTGGTCCCGATCCGCCAGCGAGGGCAGGACCCCCCGACAGCGCGACCAGGAGCGCCACGAAGACAACACCGAGTTGCTGTGATCGTGAAACCATGCGCCCGGTGGTTCCCCCCGCGAGCGGCTAAAACAAGCTGACTGTTTCAGTCATGTCTGGATGGAAATGCTAGTTAGAACCCCTGCAATCGTCGCTAATGACCCATTCATGACTGTTGTCATGACTGTCATCCGTCGCAAGTATCGTGCTGTAGCTAGCAGCTAGTGCAGACGACAGATCGCTTGCCATCGCCAACCGGAGTTCGCTGTTGACGCCCAGTCACCGGCCTCCCTGTCCACGGACGCCCGGAGAACGGAACGTTTACCGGTTCGCTCGTCAACACACTGTCGATGCGCGAGTGCTTCGAAATCCGGGAGACCGACGCTGGCGGCCGGCTTGGCGAGCTCACCGTTCCGAGAGCCGACACCACCGTCGAAACGCCCGCCCTCCTGCCGGTGATCAACCCGAATCTGGATACGATCAGCCCCCGTCGGCTCGCCGACGAGTTCGGCGCTGAAATTCTCATCACGAACTCCTATATCATCCACGGCACCGACGACGTCCGCGAGGAGGCACTCGAGAAAGGCCTCCACGAACTGCTCGACTTCCCGGGGGCGATCATGACTGACTCGGGCTCGTTCCAGCTCGCCGAGTACGGCGATATCGACGTCACCACGGAGGAGATCCTGGAATTTCAGCACGCGATTGGCTCGGATATCGGCACGCCGGTCGACATCCCGACGCCGCCGGACGTCCCCCGCGAGCGGGCGGAGGAGGAACTCGCGACGACACAGGAACGCCTCGAAGCCGCCGAAGACGTGGACACGGGCGAGATGCTCGTTACCGCACCTGTCCAGGGATCGACCTACCCGGATCTCCGGGAAGAGGCGGGCCGCCACGCCGACGCGACGGAGCTCGACGTCTTCCCAGTCGGCGCGGTCGTCCCGCTGATGAACGACTACCGCTACGACGACGTGGTCGACGCCGTTGCCGCCGCAAAGCGTGGCCTGGGTGCTGACGCACCGGTTCACCTCTTCGGTGCCGGCCACCCCATGATGTTCGCACTCGCCGCTGCGATGGGCTGTGACCTCTTTGACTCCGCGGCATATGCGCTCTACGCGCGCGATGACCGCTACCTCACCGTTCGCGGCACTCGGAATCTCGATGACCTGTCATATTTCCCCTGCTCGTGTCCCGTCTGTGCCGCCAACTCGCCGTCTGACATCCGTGAACTCCCGGACAAGGAGCGCGAAACAGAGCTCGCCGCCCATAACCTCCACGTCACGTTCGCGGAAATCCGACGTATCAAGCAGGCCATCCGTGCCGGCAACCTGCTCGAACTCGTCGAACAGCGCGCTCGCGCCCACCCGACGATGCTCGACGGCTACCGGGCACTGCTCGACCACGCGGCGGCACTCGAGCAGACGGATCCCGTCTCGAAGGGCGCGTTCTTCTACACGTCCCACGAGAGTGCGCGACGCCCCGAGGTCCTGCGACACCACCAGCGACTCGACCGGCTCTCGGTGCCGGACTCGCTGCTCCTGACAGAGGGAGACGCCCCGCGAGGCGACGAGTTCGACGATTCCTGGCGTGTCGAACCGCCGTTCGGTCCGTTCCCGCGAGCGCTCTCGAAGAGCTATCCGCTCACGGCCGAGGTGCCGGATCGGACGGACCGCGCCGCGATTGCAGCCGCTGCAGACGGCGTCACACGCCTGGTCGAGGCGAATCCGGACACAGCGTTCACGCTGGCACACCGGGGCTGGCCCGCGGCGGTACTCGAGACAGTACCAGCGACAGTTGAACTGGTGGATCTCGACGACGAGTGAGAGTGAGAGTGATCGTCATTCTCGACAGTCTGGTCCACTGCTCTTCGACGACCAGACCAGACCGTATATCTCATTGAGGTACAAACACCCGCTGTGCGCGAACGCTCTCGGAACACGTTGCGTCTCGGCGTGGCACTCGTCATCGGAGTCGTGTGTATCGTCGGGCTCACCGGCCTCTTTATCGCCGACGTCGGCTCGACGACACCGCCACCCGCCGAGTTCGACGATACCGTCCCCGTCGGACTCACACTCGAGGACGAGCGCGGCCTCGACGACGCCGTTTCTCTCCCGCAGGCGCAGGTGTTCTACTCGCAATACCAGTACGTCGTCGGCTACTACGGCGTCGAGACCTTCGTCGACGAGCGCCAGCAAGCCGGCCACGAACAGCAGTTCGGCCACCCGCTGACGGTGTACGTCTCCGACTACAGCGACACCGCACTCGAGTTGAGTGCCGAGGGGTATCCGATTCCCGAGCAGTCACCCGGTTGGACCGACGCCGAGACCGCGTGGTTCGTCGTCGACAGTGACGCGCAGACGCCGGCGGGCGACACGGTTGTCCCGTTCAGCGAGCGCGAGGATGCCGAGACGTTCGCTGGTGACCACGGCGGTAGCGTCTACGACTGGGAGTCAGTACTCGAGCAGTCGTTCGACCGAGATGATGCGACGGTCGCTCGTGACCGTGTCGACGACCATCACCAGGTAGCGGATGACCGTATCGAGGCCGTCGACTCGGCCGCTGACCGGCCACCGTCGATCGTCGCCGGCGAAGAGACGGAGACGATTCAGGAGGCGATCGATCAGGCACCGGCGAACACGACCGTCGTTGTCCCCGAGGGAACCTACGAGGAGACACTCGAGATCGACCGACCGATCACGCTCGCCGGCGAGGGAGAGGTGACGATTCGCGGCGACGATAACAGTACTGTCATTACCGTCACAGGAGACGGCGTCGGGATCCAGAACCTCGCGATCACCGGCGTTGGCAACCAGACACAGGGTGGCGAGGATCTCCCCGTTGATGTCGACGAGGACGAGTGGGACGCGACCTTCACGACGTACTACGCCGGCACTGACGCAGGAATCGGAGCCTACGGTGCCGACAACCTCCACGTATCTGATATCGATGTCGAGACGCCTGCAAGCGGGGTGATCGGCTACGACAGCACGGATGCCGTTGTCCGGAACGTCTCAGTGACGGGTCCCGATGACCCGACAGATGGTCTCGCCGGCATCTTGCTGTTTCAGTCGCCCAGCGTGGTCGAATCGTCGAGCGTTCAGGGTGGAACGAACGGGATCTATCTCTACCGGTCTCCGGAGACGGTTCTCCGATCGAACGAGGCCGACGGCAACGAAATCGGCGTGCACCTGATGCACACGAGCGATACGCTGATCGACGGAAACGAACTCCGATCGCATCCCGGCGCTGGGATCTACGTAATGACCGGTCCCGAACGAAATGCAATCGTCGACAACGATATCCGAGCGAGCGAGACCGCCATCAGCGTCGGTGGCAGCGAGACGTACGTCGCATCGAACGTCGTCACCGACAACGGGCTCGGACTACGGGTGGAGTCCACCACCTCGTTCTACGACGGCAACGTCCTCGCCGGTAACACCGTCGGTGCGGACGTGACGGCGATGCTTCCGACCAATCGTGTCATCGAAAACGACTTCGTCGAGAACGACGAGCACGCGACGGCAACGTCCGGGCCACTTCGGATCTGGAACGACGGCGACAGCGGCAACTACTGGCAGGGCGGTGCAGCGATCGCAGGCGACGCCACCGGGACTCACGCCGACCGCTCGTATACGCCGACTGATGCAGTCGACTCTCAACTACACCGCACCGACGGAACACAGACACTCGTTCGAGCGCCGTCACTGCAAGCACTCGCCGGACTCGAGGGCTCGGTTCCCGGCATGCGGACGGGAAGTATCGTCGACCAAACGCCGACCTGCGAGCCGAACAATCCGGAACGACTCGACCGAACCGACTGGGCCGAGGCCGCCTGGCCGTGTGCCGACGCAACCATTTCGACCAATGACTGACGAACTATCGCAATCGACGTCACCGCGTTCATCGGTATCACCAGCAGAATCAGCGCCTGAATCAGGACCGGAATCGAAACCGAAACCCGAATCTGAGTCGGGGTCGGGGTCGGGGTCGGAATCGAGATCGAAGTCTGAGTCGGAATCAGGACCCGAACCAGCACAGACACCTGTCCTCGAAGCGACGGGGCTCGACCACGACTACGGAGCCGTCTCCGTCCTCGAGGACGTCTCAGTCTCGCTACGCCCTGGAACGGTAACGGCGCTAATCGGCCCGAACGGCTCTGGAAAGACGACACTGATCCGCGCGCTGGCGGGCCTCCACGAACCGACCGCGGGGACCGTTACCTACCACGGCCCCGACACGGCGCGCCAGATTGGCTACCTTCCCCAGCAGCCGTCGTTCCGACCTGATTTCAGCGTCATCGAGACGCTTCGGTTCTACGCGTCACTCGTCGGCGCAGCCAACCCAGAGGCAACGGCGCGAGCACACCTCGATCGGGTCGGCCTGGGCGACGCAGCATCGCGTCCGGCCGACGCACTCTCCGGTGGTATGACTCGCCTGCTCGGTATCGCACAGGCGACGATCGGTGATCCGCCGGTTATCATCCTCGACGAGCCCGGAAGCGGGCTCGATCCGGGAATGAGCATGCACGTGTTCGACATCGCAGCAGAACTCGCTGCAGACGGCATGGCAGTCCTCCTGAGTTCACACGACCTCGAACTGGTCGAACGGGTCGCCGACGACGTGTTGTTGCTCGACGACGGCCAGATTATCCAGCGCGGCTCGACTGCCGACCTCAAGAACCGCCTGGACGCAGACTCGCTGTGGGACGTTTACCGGAACGCGACGGGCGGCGACACTGACACGGTTACCGTACAGGGTGAATCAGCATGAGTGACGAGAATCCGACTCGAGATGGAGTTGAGGCGCAGGCGCAGGCGCAGCCCCACAACCAACCCCAGACAGCCACCACAACCCCCCCTGGAGCAAAACACGTCCTCAAAACCATCATCGGACGCGAACTCCGAACGATCGCCCGAACCCGAACGTTCTACGTCCTCGCCCTCGCACTCGCCGCCGTCGTCCTGGGGGTCGCCTGGACCGGCGGCGGAATCCGTGCCGGGTTCGTCCCCACCGCCGTCGATCTCCTGACACCACTCGAGTTACTCGTTCCCGTCGTCGCGGTCGCGTTCGGCTACCGCGCCGTGCTCGCCGACGAACAGCGCGGTGAACTCGACGTTCTCGAGACGTATCCCGTCTCGAACCGATCGATCGTTCTCGGTGTCTACGTGGGGCGGGTGATCGGACTCCTCGTGGCGATCGTCGTCCCGCTGGTGCTCGTGGCGATTGCCGTCGTCGTCGCCGAGGAGGATCGGATACTGATCTACGCCAGCCACGCGGGTGTCGACTCGCCGCTCCTGTTCGCTCGGTTCGTCGTGCTGACGGCGCTGTTCGCGATGGCGGTGCTTGCCGTCGCGATTGCGGTTTCGGCGGCAGTGAGCGCTACGCGGAGTGCACTTGCACTCGCAGTCGTTGCACTCGTCGTGTTACTGGTCGGGCTCGACCTGCTGCTCGTCTACGGCTTTACGTCCGGGCTGATCGGTGACGGCGCGCTCGTCCACTCGCTCGCGCTCAGTCCGCTCAGTGCCTTCCGGGGACTGGTCTTCGATACCGTGGTGGTCGTCGCGGCCGGCACCGGTCCGGCAGTTGCCTCGCCGCTGGCGAGTGTGCTCGGATTGGTCGGCTGGACTGTCGGCTCGCTTGCGCTCGCGAGTTGGCTACTGAATCGCTAAGAACTGTTGTCTCGGTTGTTGCTCTGAAGTCTGCTAAGAACTGTTGTCTCGGTTGTTGCTTCGGTGCGACGCCAAGAACTGTTGGCTACTGAATCGCTGCTTCGGTGCGACGCTACATCAACGACATTACGAGTTCCCCGGTCACGTCCTCGTGCTCGTAGTGCTCACCGCCATACTCCTCGTTGAACGCGTCCGCATCGTCGGAGTCGCTAAATGCAACGATCGAGCCACCCATCGCACCTTCGACCTCGCTATCGACGATGAGGTCGAGTCCGGTCGCTGCTGCAAACGCGTCGGCGTCCAGATGACGGCTGAGGACGTAGTTGTCGCTGTCGCTGCTCTCGTCGACCTCGTAGTCGACGGCGGAGTAGTCAGTCAGGTACGTCACCTCGGGATCTGCGGTGTCTTCGTGCTCGAACGAGAAGGCATACGCACACAGCGAGCTACAGAACTGAGCTGGTCGGTCCGCATCGTCGTCGAGAACGTCCGCGGGGTCTTCGTAGTGGACCTGGCCCGCAGGCCCCGGCTGGTTTCCGATCGTCATCGTACAGTTGTCACAGCCCTGTTCGCTGTCGATACTGATCGGATCGGGGACGGACTCCTCGTCCTCGCTGAGACAGCCGGCAGCCAGGCCGATCGCGGCAGTCGTCGCCCCTGCGAGGATCGTTCGACGTGTCGTTCCCCGTTCAGCATTCGCTGACCGATTTCGTCTGTTCATATGCCCAGTTAGGAGTAGCACTGTAAATCCGGTCTGGTATGATTCGCGAACGGCCGTGAGTACCACACCGCATGCGGCGACTCCGACCGTGGCCACTTTACCATCGTCATCAGAAACAGCAAAGGTGCGAGGGCGAACCAGTAGCCAATATGCTCGGACCAGCGTCGCTCGTCCTGGGGGTATTCGTGATGATACTGTTCGCGTCGTGGCTCGTCCGCCGTGTTCGCGGCTCGAGTCGGACCTCGGGTGACCAACGCGAGTCCTGGGAAAGTCACCAGGAGGCCCAGGGTCGCGAACCGCCAGTCGAGATCGGCGAGGAATACGAAGTCGCAATTCAGGAGTTTACCGAACACCACACGGGCGAGCGCCAGGCCGTCTGCAAGGTCGAAGGGTTCGTGATCTTCGTCGAGGACGTGCCGGACCACCACGAACCGACAGACGTGATCAGCGCCTCTATTCTCTCGTTCAACCGTGGGCACACGTCGGCGACGGCGACCTACGCCGGCTGATCCGCCGCTACTTTCTGACCCGCAGTCTCGCCGTCACCCCGAGACCGACACGAACGACGCCCCCAGCACGACGATCACCGCAGCCACGCCAACGCGCCAGCTGACGTGCTCGAGTCGCGTCGGCAAGAAGAGTGCAGAGAGCACGACCACGAACAACGGCGTGAGCTGAAGCAGCGGCATGACCACGACGACGGGGGCGATCTCGAGTGCCGCAAAGTACGCGACGAAGGCAACGGTCGTCGAGACGCCGGCTGCAACGTACCAGAACGTGGCCCGATCGCGAAGTGGAATCCGCCGAAGCGAGCCAGTCCAGAGCTGGTAGCCCACGAATCCGATCGTCGCCGAACCAGCCATGGCGACCAGGCCCGGCAGGACCGCCGTCCCCTCGGCCAATCCGACGGAGACGAAGATCGGCTCGAGTCCGATACAGACCGCGGCTCCGAGTGGTAACAGGAGCGTCACACCGGTTTCGCGGAGCGAGCGGTCGCGTGCCGTCGTCGCAGCGGTTTCCCAGGAGACGACGGCCAGGCCGGCGACGACAAGCACGATGCCGAGGAGGTGGACCGGTGTAAGCTGCTCATCGAGGAGTACCACGGCGAACACCGTCGCGAAGAGCACGTTCGAGGCCACGATCGGTGAGGTCAGACTCGCGCCGATCTCGTCCGTGCTCTTGAACATGAGCAGCCGTGCGACGAACATCCCGACAAGGCCGGCCGCAGCGAACGACGCGAGCGAGGTCTGGGTGTACAGTCCCGTGTACGGCGGTGGGTAAAGCACCAGCACGGGGAAGCCGACGAGGACGACGTTACATAGCAAGACGACGAGTACGGCGTCCGTGACATCGCCGTCGTGGACACCCAGGCGCACGCACAAAAACTGGCCGGCGAACGCCAACGCACCGGCGACTGCGAGCCCGACTCCGAGCGCTGACTCGGAGACCTCGAGTACCATGACCCTCCTTTCGAGCGAACTGTCATAATTACTCTGTCGAGCCCGCGAACGCGACACGGACGCTGCGGTCCACACCGACAGCCTCTTTCGCGCTCCCCCACCCAGTTCTGATATGACCGAGTACTTCGAAGTCCACGAGCGCGACGGGGCCGCGCGCGTGGGCGAGCTGCGCCTCGATTTCGAGGCCGTCGCTGGCGATGCTGATTCCGATTCGGACACCGATTCGAACCCCGACACTGCTCCCGATCGAACCCCACCCCAAACGACACCCGCGCTCGTCGACGACGTACTCGAGGACGCGGGCTCGCTCTGGTCGGCAGAGCGCGAGTTCCCGGACGGCGACGAGTCCGCACTGACGGTGCTCCCGCATCGGTCGTTCCCGGGCGGGACGGCCGACGAGGTACAGGAGTCGTTCGCCGTCGACTATCCGGACGTCGAGTTTCCCAGTGTGGCAGTCGTCTCGAGTGACCACGTCGACGACCACGGGACGGACGCCTACGCAGTCTCTGACGTGCAGTCGTTCACCGGCCACGGTGCGGGGCTCGTCGAGGCGGTCGTGAACGTCCGCGACGAAATTCCGACTGACACCGCGCTGTTCTTTTCGGGTGTCGCAACGCCACGAAACGTCGCGCTGCTGGCGTACGCTGGCGTCGACCTCTTTGACCGAACCGCGGCCATCGTAAAGGGAACTGAGGGTCGGTACCTGACCACCGACGAGGCCTACTTCCTCGAGGATCTGGAAGAGTTGCCGTGCTCCTGTCCAGCCTGCCAGCAGCCCCGCGAGGCGTTCACCCGCGAGGACTGCGTCGACCACAACGTCAACGCTCTGGAGGCGGAACTCGGTATCGTCCGCCGGCGGATTCGTGACGGCCGCCTGCGCGACTACGTCGAGGGCCAGGCCCGCCAGGATCAGTGGCTCACCGCCGCAATGCGCGAACTCGACTCGCAGTGGGGCTACCTGGCGGAACGGACGCCGATCCTCCGTGATGCACAGATCGACGCCGCGACCGAGGACACCCTCCGTCGCGTCGAGATCCAGCGCTACGCCGACCGGGTCACCACACGGTACCAGAACCGATTCAAGAACCCGCTCGTGCTGGTCCCCTGCTCGGCCGCCAAACCCTACAGCGAGTCCCAGAGCCACCGCCAGTTCCACGACGCAATCCAGTGGCGCGCCCACCTCGTCTCGATGACGAGCCCCATCGGCGTCGTTCCGCAGGAACTCGAGACCACCTACCCAGCCCAGCACTACGACACCGTGGTCACGGGCCGCTGGTCTGAGGACGAAAAGCAGTTCGTGAGCGAGGTGCTCCGGCGGTATCTCGAGCGCAACGAGTATCCGAAGATCATCGCTCACGTCCCCAACGAGGGGTACCGCGACATCGTCGGCCGTGTCGAAGAGGAACTGGATCTCGACATCACCTACACCGTCAACGAGCATCCTACCGACGACGAATCCCTCGCGAACCTGAGCGAGGCGCTGTCGGGCGAACTCAAATACTCCAAACGCGAGCGCGAGCACAACACCGTCCGCGCCATCGCGGACTACCTGCTCGGCGACGGGGCCGGTGACGACCTCTTCGAGGATATCCAGACCACCAGCCGCTACCCGAAGATTCAGGTCCGCGACCGGGAGGACACGCAACTGGCGACGATGGTGCCCCAGTACGGCACGCTCTCGTTCACACTCGCAGGCGCGCGCCGCTGGGTCGACAGCGATGCGCCGGTCAAGCGCGTCGAAATCGACGGCTTCGTTCCCCACGGCAGCGTGCTCGCGCCGGGTGTGGTCGAGGCCGACGAGGAGATCCGCGTGGGAGACGAGGTCGTCGTCGAGGGGCCGAAGGCGTTCGGCGTCGGCCGCGCCGAGATGTTCGGCCGCGAGATGGCCGAGAGTTCGCGCGGGATTGCGGCTGAGATTCGCCACGTTGAAGAGAAGTAAGTCGAGGTGTTCGTCCGGTAGGCAGGAGGCTGCACGTCCCTCGGACGGACGGTTCTGTTGAATCCCAGTAAGGCGACGGTTTTCACTGTTTGACGGTACGTTTGATGTTGTAGACGACACACATCAGAGCGATTTCACGGAACCCACGTTACCGCTACACAATCGAGTTATGAGTCTTAGTTAAAAACCTGGATTGATACTGAATATATCCATCACCAGTGTCTTTAATGGGTGTATGAGGGAAAGTGACAGTAGAGCTATTGACAGATATGCGAATCCAAAGAATAGACCACTGCTTTCGGGCATAGACTGTAGCGCTAAGACTGCTGATGTCAGAGCACCTATTCCAAAGCAAATCGATTGCAAGTATTTCTCCATATTTTCAGTTTTCTCCAAGTCTATAAATAGGTAGCCGAAATTATTATAGCGGCACGATCTATTTTAACATGTGGTTATACGTCGTCAGAGGCATCAATTGGATCACTCAGTGTGAATGCATCGTCACCCAGCGATCCGCTTACACCCACCTCGAAAGCGCCTACTGATGCCGAAATACTAAGACTCCCATATGGAGTCTCGGCAGTGGTATGTCCGTAGTGTGCACCCAGTGTACTTGGTGTTCCTTCCAATGCTAAGTTAATAACATTTGATACATATCCTGGTTTTGGAATTGTTTGGTAACTCCCCCACGGGGTCATTCTCCGTTTAGTATCAAGCTCAATCTCAAACGCAGTTCCGTGATCCCCCGGACTACCGGAGTACCAACTCACATCATGCACATCGGACTCGTAGGTACCCGTTCCAACTTGACTCCAATCATTATTGTCGTAATTGAAACCTGACCCATCCTTCACATAGTATGGTTTATTAACTCTGTCGCGCAAGACCGCGTCTTCAAAGTCAGCCGTGAATCCGACAAGGACATCACCCTCTGAATGATCTGAGTCGCTTGACCATGTGGTGAAATCAGCCGCACTTTGACTATATCTCTGATCAGGAGAAACACCTTCACGATCCTCACCATCACTTTCTAGGATCTCTACCCCAAGATCTTCGGGAACATATTCTGTATGTGATACTTTCACTCCATTACCAAGTCCTTCTTCATCCAAGATTTCTTCAAATCTTTGGGTAGTGGCTTCTTCAGTGTCCTCAACATCACTGTCTCTTGCAACTTCAACCGAAGCTTGGATCATTTTCGTTTCCAGTGTTTGATCAGATTCGGATGATGCGCTTGCACTCCCGATTAAACCGGTTGCCCCTAAAAGAGCAACTGAGGTCCCCATTTTTAGCACATTACGACGGCCAATTGATAGTCTCTTTGACTTCATTGACATTCATTTTATCCATAACACCACCAAATATATAAATACATTGTTTTAGTCTCTGATCCACACTAATCAAAATTAAATATGATGTGATCAGCACCAACTAATATGAGACACGAAACTAAAACATTGTTCTGGTTGGGAGAACGTATTCACTATACCGGCATTGTCTAGTTTAGCACCCCCGCTGGCATCTGTCCGTTGAGTGTCTGATGTAGTCGTTGTGTGTTATAATAGTGTACGCACTGCTCAAGCCCTTCTCTGACACTCGACCAACTGCCCACCCACGAATTATGGAAGCGGTCAACCCGTAACTTACGGGTATGAAACTGCTTTTCCATCAGGTTTCTCTCGGCATAGTCAAGCTGACCGCTTAATCCTAATCGGTAGAATGAAGTCAGATACCCGAAGTAATCGACGAGAAACACCGTGTTGTCAAGATGTGTTTCTCGGTTACTCGATACAGGAACGCAGTAGATGGGTCGGTGCCTCGCCATCCAAGCACTGCGACATCAAAGACCATCCGCGAGTCTAGGTCTATTGTGGCGTATACCCAAGACCAGTCGCCGTTGATCTTGACAGCGGTCTCATCAACTGCGACCCGCGACGACTGCGTCGTCCTCAGAACGCGGAGCGTTCTGATGGGCCGCACGAGAGCACTGCTCTCGTGGACATCAGCGGATCTGTCATTATATAAGGGAGACGACACACCCAGTGCCGAATTGCTTGATGAGTGCGTTCTACGCCGATCAAGCGAAGAATCGCTTGTGTTTCTCGAAGCAACGCCCGGTCGCGTGGAGTCGGACGGCGAAGTCGTTTGAGGCTATGTGGCGTCCGATCTGGCCGATTGCACGCCGAAACAAATCGAACGGCTCTACTGGAAACGGTCAGCGATCGAAACGAGTTACCGTGTATTTCCCCAAGCATGGGTGCTAACGACAACACAAGACCCAATCATCCGCTTCACGTTCGTCCTGGTTGGATTCCTGTTGGAAAACCTCTGGCTTATGCTTCAATGGGCGGGCGCGACCTGCCCCGAGGAATTCACGTTCAAGCCTTCTCTGACTGGGTTAGGCACGGGTTAGAGGAAGAGTTAGAGCGGACGTGGGAGACTGAAATGAACGGCATCGATGTGACAGAAGCGTACGCATCAGCCGCGGGCTGACGCCAGCCTGCGGCCTTGGGCAGGATCCAATGAGCAATAGCATTCGCTTCGAGTGGCGTAGTTCAGCCTTCTTACTCCGGATTTCTTCATCTATGAACTCTATTTCGTGCTTCACTTAGCTACCACACCAGCGTTTGCTCCAGCTACCCGTGACTCAGCACAACTCACGAAGCGACGTTCGGGATGCACCAACACTAGATGAGCACGGTCCTCTATTAAATATTTGATGACTATCTCGCTACTTACACGGACGGTTCACGGATTGGACCCTCTTACGAACTGTCGCTTCGTGTCTAATTGTGATTTGACGCCCGTGTCCGATTATCATGCGTCGCTCCGTACCCAAGACGGGTTTTGGCTGCGGAGCAACGCTGTCGGTCAAGGGTGACAGCGCGTGCACACCCAACTTTTTCACAGAAACTCCAGTAGTTATATTACTCTCCTTAACAAACTGTCACAACGGAAGCCACCCAAATGAATACGCGGGGGCATGCGTACGAAATGCCCCGGGTGCTGTAACACCCGAGACGTGGCTTCCATCGCGGCACGCAATGGTTGCCATGTTTCCATTACTGCTACCGAGACAAAAAGGTCTCGCACGACGCACAGGTATAGACACAGACACAGGTATCGCTCCCAAGCAGCGCACTCACGATCAGCACACAGAACCGTGCGGCTCCGAGCACGGACCCGTTCCGGACCGTCTCCTCCCTGATCGTCGATGGTGGTCTCGATGACTGCACGGTTCGACGACCACACCGACGAGTCGACACCACTCGAGTCGGCCTCCCACGAACCAGCCGACCTCGACGCGCGAACCGAAATACGCTGCTACCGCTGTGACCGCGCCATCGAAACCGATCACTGGATTTGCCTCACCACGCGTCCGGGTCCCGACGCGACGAACCACTACGAAGCCACGAGCCGGCCCTGCTGTCCTGACTGTGTGGCTGCCATCGGGCTACTCGAGTTCGCTGCCGATCCGGGGTCGGGATCAGGAGCGGGGTCGGCCGGTTCGGACTGAGTCGGTAGTCGATAGTCGGTTGGACGGCCCTCTTTGCCGACGGGGTCTCGGCGAGGGGTGAGCACTCCGAAGAGCAGGTCTGCTGAAACGCTAGTCGTCGGATAGCTGTCTCTGCATTGCACACCACCGCTGTGTGCTGTTCAGCAGTTCAGTAGTTCAGCAGGGGAGCCACCTATCGCTCCTCACACCCACACTTCGACACGCCCAACGGCGTCCACAACATCCTCAAGCCCCATTTGTGAACACCTCCTGTTTCACAGCATCCAACGCAGCAGCGGGGCGCAGCGTAATTCCGTCGGTGAGAATGTCCGAAATTCGATCGTGCGTCGGGGCGGCATCTCGCGTTTCGACGACGATATGGAACTCGTACCGATGGCCGTCGAAGCGTTCGGTGGCGATCTCTTTCTCGATCTCGTGCGCTTCTCGTTGTGCCACCATCCGCTTCTCCGGTACCACGACAAAGAGATCCACGTCGCTGGCTCTGTCGGCGTCACCACGAGCGACACTTCCGAACAAAACCACGCCGATTTCGCTGCTCACAGAGTCGACGAGTCGTGTGAGGACCTCGCGGATCGGCTGCCGGAATTCCCTCTGCGGAACTAACGTGACGCGATCATCCGGCTTGGAGAGGTTCGTCATATTGATTGTCACTTGATTCGCCCGGGCGTCGCGCTGTACTGTAATCAGGTCTGCGGCCTCCAACGCATCTACAGCGCCGTTTACGTTTCCCATCCCCTTCCCGGTTAGCCGCTGAAGTTGACGATTACTGAACGCTCGGTTTGGGTTGTCTGCTAGCAGGTTCAGAATGTCGCCAGTCGCGGTATGCCGGAAGAGTTCGGATCCATCGATGGGGAGTGGAAGACGAATGTGAATTCCATCCGGCCCCTCACCAGACTGAACAGGTCCGCAGTTCATGAACAGGTATACGGTTCAGTCTGTGTTGGATGTTACGGATACGACTGTATACAGGGTAGGGACGTTTGCTTCGCGAATCAAAACGCGCTTCGGCTTCTGTAGCCCGTTTTTCTTGCCAAACCGGCCACTGACTCGTCTCGCCGTGTGGACGAATCCCACCGTGACGAGCGAGTACGGGTCCACGAGTCGCCCCCCTGCTGTTCCGGCTGGTGGCCGTATCGATTCACAAGCCGTCGCCGATCCACAATCGGCCAGCGTGAACTGAATCGGTGGCAACTGGGTTCGCTACTCACTTTGTCGACGACATCACTCATCGATACAACGAACGTCCGCTTGTACAATCGTCGAGGCCCCACGAGATCGCCCAATTTGCCGTGGCGATCCCCGTCGGCCGAGATTGCTCACTCGCGCAAGGCGACGATGTGATTGTCCGCCGTCGACGCGTACAGTGTCGAGTCCGCAACGGCAAATCGGGCAGTTTCGACCGCGTCGTCCCCATCCCTCCCTCCGTCCCACTCCCAGAGACGGTCCCCGGAATCGGCATCCATCGCGGTCAGCGGGTCGCCAGCGTACACCGTCCCGTCGGCGACGATCGCGCCCGCAGCCCCACTCACCTCGGCGCTCCACCGGCGGCTCCCGTCAGGGTCCAGTGCAAGGAGGGCAGCACCGCTCGTCGCGACCGGCGACACGATCGGCCCGCTCTCGGCAGCAGTGATCGCGACCGACCCGTACTCGAGTTCGATGCTGTGCTGTGTTTCACCATCGACGCTAGAGACAATGATGGTCGCTGTATCGTCGGGAGAGTGATACTGAGGGACGTAGAGCTGTTCGGCTGCAATCGTTGGCGGGCCTGCTTCGGCCGCGGGCTGGCTCTGGACGCGCCATCGCTCTGTGAGCGTGCGGCTGTCTGCCTCGTAGCTGGCGAGCAGGCCCGAGAAGGCCGCGTACAGTATGCCGTTGGCGGACGCCATATTCCGGACCCATAGCTCGCGATCGCGGACGATTTCACCGGTGTCTGCGTGGAGTGTCCAGTACCGGTTTCGACCGGCAACGAAGACATAGCCATGCTGTTCGTGGACGCCCGTGAGCTGGTCCGGGACGGTAGCTCGCCATTGCTCGTCTCCGGTAGGCGAACGTGCTACCAAGGTCGATTCCTGGAGGTCCCTGTGCAGTTGGTAGAGGCGTCCATCAACGTATTTCAGCCTGGCAGCGCTGTCGAGGTCGTGGTCCCACTGGAGCGTTCCGTCGGCGGCGTCGAGCGCCACCAGTCGGTGAGATGTCGTCACGTACACCGTCTCGTTGGCGACGACGAGTGAACCATCACCGAGCGGGTCCTCGAGGTCGTATCGCCAGTCGATTTCGGGTTCGGTCCGTGGCGGTGTTGCGTGTGGGTTGTACCGACGGTTCGCGGGGCCGTAGTCGTCCTCGGCCCACGTGCCAGGTCCGGGTTGCCAGTCTGCCTCAACGCGACGCTCTGGAGCACTGCGGCGTACGTCCCCGAGGCGTTCCTGAGCGGAGGTACAGCCAGCGAGGCCGACGGTCGTAGCCGATGCGGCCACGAGGAATGGGCGACGGCGCATGGAGGGTTCAATCGTGTCTCACCGGTTGATACTAAATATCTGACGAATATGTAACAATACGTACGATGCCGCTAAGTCTCGTTCATCTGAATCTCTCCCCGTGTAACATAACACGTTTTGAACATTCACCCTCCACCACAATACACTTCGATCCGAACTCGCGTAATACAGTTTTGAGACGCCAGTATCGGAGTTTCTCCGACTTTCGGACCGGTCCGTATTCGCGACCTACTGTCAAACTGTGAAAATGTGTTATCTCCGTACACTGCGTACGTCTCTATGGAGACGATTATGTCCTCGAACACAGCAACTGCTGACCACGAATCGTACGGCTACTCACTCAAGCGCGGATGGCGGACATTGGCTATCGCCGGTGGCGTCGTCGGCCTGATCGGCCTCCTCGCAATCGTGTTTCCGCTCGCGACGGGCATTTCGGTTACCCTCGTAATCGGCGCACTGCTCGTCCTGAGCGGGATCGTCCACGGCGCACACGCCTTCACCGCACGCGGGTGGAGCGGCTCGATGTGGCAACTCGCACTCGGCGTCATCTCGGTCGTCGCGGGTGTACTCGTGCTCGCGAACCCTGTCATCGGGCTCGTGACCCTCACGCTGCTCGCGATTGCCTACCTGCTCGCCGACGGCGTGGCTGAACTCTGGCTGTCGATGCGGATGGCCGACCAGCCCGGTCGGATGTCCGTCGCCGCGAGCGGCGTTCTCTCGCTCGTCCTGGCCGGTCTGCTCTGGATCGGCTTCCCGGCGGACGCAGCCTGGGCGATCGGCCTGCTCGTCGGCATCAGCCTCTTCATGACCGGGCTCTCGATGGGCATCGTGGCCATCACTGGCCGCAACATGGAGGAGACGACTGCCGCCGGCGAACCACGAGCCGCGTAAGCGCGTGACGCACGCCTACCCACGTTTTCGACCTCTTTTGACGGTGTCAGTACTTGACCTGTGAGCGAGCGCCCTGTCACGGAGCACCCTACTACCAAAACAGACAGCAACGGAGCCCCCAAACCAACCACCAGCAGACAGCAAAACAGCAACTATAGTAACAACTGCAACTCGTTACACACTGATCGCCGAGCAGGCTGGCGATCAGGTGTGCAGTGACTTGCAGTGGCTACTATACCTCACGCACGTGACAAAGCGAGCCGTTATTCGGCCTTCGGTCCCGAACACACTGCGTGAACCTCTCGATCGTCGATCTCGCGCCCGTTCCCGACGGCGCGAGCGCAACCGAAGCGTACGAGAACACGGTCGAACTCGCCCAGTTGGCCGAGCAACTCGGCTACTCGCGATTCTGGGTTGCCGAACACCACGGCATGGCTGACTCGATCGCGAGCACGACACCAGAGGTCCTGATCGCCCACCTGGCCGCACAGACCGACGAGATCCGCGTCGGGTCGGGAACCGTGCTGCTCAACCACTACAGCCCGTTCAAGGTCGCCGAGGCGTTCAGCACACTCGACGCCCTCGCCCCGGGTCGCATCGACCTCGGTCTTGGCCGTGCCACCGGCATGCCCGCCGCCGACCGCGCGCTCCAGACCGAACAGCGAAAACGCAATCCCGACGAGGACCACGCCGAGAAGATCGAGGCGGCCGCTGCCCACCTCTACGACGAGTTCAGCGCGGACCATCCGTACTCGAAACTCACCCTCGCGCGCTCCGAGAGCGACGTACCAGAGATCTGGGTCCTCGGCTCGAGTCCCTCCAGTGCGAAAATCGCGGGCGAACTCGGTCTTCGGTACTGCTTTGCCGCGTTCATCCGTCCAAATCTCGCCGAACGGGCGTTCGAGACCTATCACGAGCACTTCGAACCGACCGATTCCGACGCCGGTCTGGACGAACCAGAAGGGATGCTCGCAGTGAACGTCGTCTGCGACGAGACCGACGAGGACGCTGCACGGCTCCGTGCGAGCGCCGAAGCATCCTACAAGCGCATGCAACGCGGCGTCGTCGGCTCACTGCCGTCGGTCGAAGAGGCGATCGACGAACTCGGCGGCGTTCCGGAGCCGACGCCGCAGTCGCTCCCGTCCGGGGAGTGGCCCCGTGCACTCTCCGGCAGCCCCGAAACGGTTGGCACGCTACTCGAGAACCTGACGGATCGAGTCGGTGTCGACGACATGATCGTCCAGAATCTTATCGCAGACCACGACGACGTGTGTCGGTCGCACGAACTGCTTGCCGAAGCGGTCGGGTTAGAGGGCCGCTGAGTATCGTCCGCCGCGCTCACTACTCGCCCTACTCGCCGAGCACCGAATCGAAAAACTTCCGCTCTGCCGTCCGGAGGTGTTGGTTGAACGTCGCCGGCGCGATACCCAGCCGATCCGCGATATCCTCGCCCGTACTCTCCCGGGGCCACTCGAAGTAACCCGCGAAGTAGGCCGTCTCGAGTGCGGCCCGTTGTTTTTCCGTCAACTCGTCTTCCAGCACGGCCGTTGCAGTTGATCCCCGCCCCGAGCCGCTGCGGTCACTGCGTTCGGTCGTCCGCTGGGCGAGGTAGGTGGCGTCTGGCCGCTGTTCTTTGATGAGTTCGATCATCTGGCGGGTGTCCCGACCCCGCGGGAGTTCGACGACGAATCGGAACTCGCCGTTGGCGATCGTTGCCGATTCGACCCGGCCACCGTGAGTCGCGATCGCTTCGAACAGTGCGGCTGCGGCGGGCATCACGACTTCGAACTCGAACTCGTCCCGGCGCGCCGATAGGAACCGGGCGTCGCTGACACCGTCGATCCCTTCGACCGTCTCCGCGAACTCGTCCTGTGCAATGTCCGTCGCCGAACCGTAGGCGAGCAGCGTCTCGTCGCCGCGGACGAGCTGGTTGATCGAGATCCGGCCGGAGTCGGCCTCCGAGAGACCGACCAGTTCTGGGACCATCTCCTCGAGTCTGAACTCGAGTTCGATGACGGCGTCACTGACGAGTGCATCGCGTCGTTCGAGTGCGGTAATCGCGTGCGCGACGGTGTCCCCAATGCGAGCGAGGATCTGTGTTTCTGCTGAGGTGAACGCCCGCGGCGAACTCGAGTAGATGTTCAGGACGCCGTAGATGAGGTCTTCGTGGATGATTGGAATCGCTGCCGAAGAGTGATAGCCCCGCGAGGTGGCATCCTCGCGCCACGGTTCGAAGTCTGGGTCGGAACCGATGCTGTTTGCGACCTGCACCTCGCCGGCGCGAATCGCGGTTCCCGACGGTCCTTTTCCGGCGGCTGTGGTTTCGTCGACGCTGATTTCGACGTCCTCGAGGTACCCCTCTTCGACGCCGGCGGCCGCCTTCGGAACGACGTCGTCGCTCCCGGGATTGACCTCGCCGATCCAGGCGAACCGGTAGGCGTCCGACGCGGTGAGGCGATCACAGACCTCCTGTTCGAGTTCGGCACGCGTCTCGGTCGTGATTACCGAGTTGATGATGTCGTGTCCGATATCGTTCAACCGGTTGACCGTCTCGAGTTGCTCGCGCTGGCGGCGGCGTTCGTACTCCTGTCGTGCGCGCTCGATCGCGTGGTGGATCGTTCTGACGAGCAGTTCACTCGTCACCTCGTCTTTGACGAGGAAGTCCTGTGCCCCCTGCTGGATCGCCTGAATTCCGACCTGCTGATCCCGAAGGCCGGTCAGGACGACGATCGGCGTTGCAGTGCTGGCATCGGACACCGTCTCGAGCGTCTCGAGTCCTTGGCTGTCGGGAAGGTTCAGATCGAGCAGGACGACGTCGATCGAGCGTTGCTCGAACAACTCGAGTCCCTCCTCGAGTCGCGTTGCGCGGGAGATATCGGGTGTTCGGCCGGCGGTCTCGTCGGAGCTCACGCGTTGTGCGAGTTCTTCGGTACCGCGAAGCATCTCCTCGATCAGCCGTGCGTCGCCTGGGTTGTCCTCGATGAGGAGAATGCGAAGCATCGCTTCGGCGTCCGCAGCGTCTGGGGTGTCTGAGAGTTCTGTGGCACTTGTTCTTGCTCCTGCTCCTGCACCTGTTCCCGCTCCCGCTCCCGCTCCCGATTCTGATTGCGATTCTTGCACCGGTCCCGTCCCTGGCCCAGCGCCACCATCTGCAGCTCCCGTCTCAGCGTTCTCCCCCGTCGCGTCTGCCCCACCGTTCTGTCGATCACCACTCTCGGAATCACGCATCCGGTCGGGATCATCCTCGTCGTGTCCGCCACTCATAGCTGATCACCCTCCGGTGGCAGTCGAACGACAGAGAACCAGAACTTCTCGAACGCCCGAACCGTCTCGATGAACTCGTCCGGATCGACCGGCTTCGTCAAATATGCGTTCGCGTGCAACTCGTACGACTTCGCGACATCCTCTTCTGCTCGCGAACTCGTCAGCACGATCACCGGAATCGAGCGCAGTTCCGAATCTCCCTTGAGCTCCTCGAGTACCTCCTCGCCATCCGTCCGCGGGAGGTTGAGATCGAGCAGGATGAGATCCGGCCGCGGCGCATCCGCGTATTCGTTTCGCTGGTGGAGGAACTCGAGTGCCTCCGTACCGTCGGAGACGACGTGCAGGTCGTTCTCGATGCGACCCTGTTTGAACGCTTCCTTGGTGAGGCGGACATCACCGGGGTTGTCTTCGACGAGGAGTATCTGTGCAGTTGTTGGCGTCGCGGATCGTCTCGTGGTCATTGCTGGATGCGTGTTGTGTCGGTGGTCGCACGGTACGTGCTTGGATGGCGGTTCGACAACCGAGAGCGGGCCACTGGTCCGCGAACGGACGAAGAGATGCGATGAACGCGACGTCTCGCGTGCGTGTGTGGGGAGGTCGAAAAACGAACGATAGCCGAGTCGACGATCGATATCGAGCCCCGGCGGTGATTGCAGGGGAGTATCGACGTTCGGTCGAAACGGACACACTTGCTGGTGTCCGACCACGACCGGGGAAAAGCGGCCATTTCGTACTATCGCAAAGTTGATTGGGAGGGATAAATGTAGTGTTCAAACCTCGTATGAGGAGAATATCCGAAATTTCGGACAGTGCTGAACACGTGTTCACCACAATATGGAAAAATAGGACCCCATTGTAAGGTGTGGCAACGCCGTTGTTGGCTACGACGTCTCGTCCTTCTCATCAGAAACCAGCCGATACCGTCTGCCACGGTGTTTCCCAACCGATTTGATCAGGTCGTAGTGGACCATCTTCGTCAGGTGATTGCGCAGGGTTCGGGTCGTTTTGGGCTCGTCAACCCGCTGTTCGTACCGTTCGTAGAGCGACCCTGGTTCGATCTCTCCCGCTTCTTTGATGACGTCGTACAGCACTCGCTGGTGTTCGAGCAAGCCTTCGACTGTCTTCCGGCGGATTGCCGTCCGCGCGTCTGGAATCGCCGACTCGATCTCTGTGGCCGTCACTCGTTCGGTACCGGCTTGTTCGGCACGCCGCGCTGCCGAACGCAGGATTCCGATACCGACGCGAGCATCACCCGAGGCTGCCTCAGCAATCGTCTGCAACTGGTCAGTCGTGACTGCGTTCGGTTCCAGCCCCTGCGTTGCGCGCTCGCGCAAAATTGCGACGAGTTCGTCCATCCCGTACCGATCGAACTGGACACGAGTTCCAGCGTGGAAGCGCGACCGAACCCGGTCGTCGAAACTCGCGAACAACTCCTCTTCTCGGTTGGCGATCAATACGAGCGAGACATGTGGGAGTCGGTAAAGATCGTAGAGGACGGCCGTCTCTTCGAGTTGATCGACCTCGTCGAGGACAGCGACAAGTGGTTGATCGGCTGCCGCCTCGAGTCGCCCGAACAGTTCGTCTTTCGGCGTCGATCGGTGGATCGACGTGGTCTGTCCGATGGACTCGAGGAGGCTGTACAGCACCCGAAAGCGCGTATACTCCTGCCAGCAGTTGACGTAGGCGACGCGGACGGCCGGGTCCTGTTCGCGTAGCTGGGTGAGCGTGTACCGTGCGAGACAGGTTTTGCCGACGCCGGTCGGACCGAACAGGAACGCGGGATCGGTTCGGTGACCGGAGAGCAACGGCTCCAGCGACTCGGAGAGGAGGTTGACCTCGTCGTGCCGGTGAACGATTTCGCTCGGAACGAAATCCTCGCGCAGGACGCGGGCGTCGACGATCACACGAGCAGGGTTTCTGACCAATCATAATAAGTGACCGGTGGGATGGAACGTTCGATCGCTTTCTATATCGCCACATGCGATTTATCACCGGTGCTGGCATCACCCACAGTCGTCTGTGGGCGGACTCACCGTGTTCAGCGACCGCAGCGATGAGAGGGTGGAGCCAAACGGAGAGCGCGGGCGAGTTCGCATAGGGCGCGTATCGCGTCTGCTGTCTCCAAAATGGCCGGTATTTACAGGAAGTGCAGCATAACGTTGACGAGTCGCCACTGGAGAATGTAGGGGTGCAACTGGAGAATGTAGGGTGCAGTTTGGAGTTTGGAATACGCGCGCGTGAGCGGTACCACCCATCAAAACCCAACCACTCACTTCCACCTGCCACCACAACTCAGCCACTACCTCCCACCTGCCACCACAACTCAGCACCACGACAACACACCCAACTCAGTAGACGGCTGCCAACTGGAAAACACACACCGGCGCTACTGCACTCGGTGACTCTCACTGAGCACCCTGACCCCACCATCACACTCGAGTACCCCGACCTACTATCTCTGCCCACCACAGCGCGACCACGTTTTGCGGTCGAGTACCCTACCCTGGCCATCGATCCAGTCACACAATCGCGGAGTGTGCTAGACCAGTTTGTTCCAGGCGTATTTTGGTCACCGATGTCCCCCTCGGTACTCGAACGTGGCCCAGCGTGTGCCTGACTATGGCCCACCAGTCTCCACATCACATGTTCTCTTTTCAGTCGAGAGAGTGGGTGTACTCGTCTCGGTCTCGAGTACATCGCGCCAGAGAGACTCCCGGTCAACCGGCGTAGTGTGGTGGACGAGTGTGTTCGCTTACCGAGATCGTGTGGTGGATTCGACAGCGACAGGAGAGGCGGGTACCGGCCGTGATCTGCAGGCACGTCTCTTAGTGAGCCACAGTAGTCGTGGGCTAACGTGTAGTGAGCGACAACGAGACCAGACATACATCGTATATCACGATACAGAACGTGGGCGAGACGGTGCGACAGCAACGGGTCAGTCCGCGAACGACTCACCGTGCAGTCCGCAAACAACTCACCGTGCAGTCCGCGAACAACTCACCGTGAGCGCAGTGATCGAAACCAGTAACGCAGATCAGACACCGAGTCAGCAGCGTACTCACTCATACTGATTGCAATGGCCACTCTCGCTGCCTTCGAACACCCGCGGTTACTCGAGTCCCTATCCGGAAGAGAGATCGAACGGGCAGTTGCTGAGTCGTCGACGAGCTGCTGTTTGCAGTGTGGCCTACAGTTTCTTGAGGATCGCTGACAGACACCAGCGTATGGAAGAGATCGAACTGGGTGTTCCGAAACCGTTGCTCGAACGATTGCCAGCGGACGATGACGTCGCTGCGGCTGATATGCAGCGTGCCGTTGGCGGCTGGGAACAGCAGATAAACGAGATCATTGAGTCAGTCGAGGACGACCGAGAGGCGGCTGCCCAGATTCTCGACGTGATCGATCGGTTCGAGGCGCGCTACGAGACCTACGACGACCTGGTGCCAGAACTTCGGGCCTGGGGACAGTCACCGATTTACGCGATTGCCTGGCGAACGCTCTACGCAGATATTATCGCACAGTTGTACGAGCACGACGACCTCGCAAGCCATATCGACCGGGAGCGAAACGCACGCCTCGTTGACGACGGTATTCGACTCCGCGACCTGTGACATCCTCGCCCACCGTGAACGGCAGGACTCCCTCACTGCTTGAAGAGAAGGAAGAGAGATTTTTCGACCCAGGAGCAGTGTTGCGGGCGACCAGACGAACGCCGTTTGAAACCTACTGAGCTGTGATTTGCGCGGCGAAAGAAGTCACCGTCCTATGGCATGGCCACACTATTGCAATGCTGAAGATTGGGTTCGTAGTCACGGTTGTATGCCAAGTGATAGGTAGGTGTCTTGGATGGAACTGTTCTATCCTCTCGACTGCTTCCTGACTTCTGTTTCCCATACTCGTTGAGTTCGTTAGTTTCACCCAACAGTCGTATAAATCTCACAGACCCTCACATCGGCAGAACAGATTTACAAATAGAAACGCTAATTCGGGAGATATTGCAACTACTCTTTCGAGAGAGATGGCGAATAGAGATGATGTATCAAGAGAGTTGGCGAAATGTACGAGCTGTGACTCTATCTATGCGGCTCGACAGTGGCCTGATGGCGAGATTCAACTGATCGGGAGCGGCAGTTGTCCCTGCGGTTCGACTGAGTTCGTTATAGTCGACGATACCGACAGTGAGCAAGCGGGTGGTAGCGACGAACCCGACGGGAAACGTGATCCCGACAGAGACGACGACCCATCTCCAGGACGGACCACCGCAGAATAGGTATCGATTGCCACCGATATCGGCCCCCGAGAATCGGGGTACTGGTGTTTCCAATCGACGTTATGGTTCACGGACGCTATGAGCCTCGCGTCGCTACGTGCCGGTCGGCGGTGTAGAGTGCGAGAGTAGAATAGGCCGGCGCAGATTACGAACCACGGTCGGAGCGAAGCTCCTCGTCGTTGGTCGGTGGGAGAAATGGGCCGGCGCAGATTCGAACTGCGGTTACGGCCACCCGAAGGCCGAAGGATACCAGGCTACCCCACCGGCCCGCAGGCGGAATGAGCACAGCAGATTGTTTAACGGTTCCGAAAATCGACTCTGTAGAACGCGCATCGTCCCCACACGACACTCACAGCACCGCTACTGGAACATCTCACTTTGGGTCCAGTGTCCAGTGTCCAGTGCCCAGTGCTCAACACTCAACACTCAGCACACAACCTCAGCACTCAACACTCCACACACCACTCAACACTCCTCGTATCCCGCCGTATCCAGATAGTGATGCACCACCGTCACCGCTTGATCCGCATGTAACAGGGTCGGCCCGAGCCGAAGCCGCTGGTCGACCTGCCCTGTGAGTACCGCTTCCTCTTCGGCCGTGAAATCGTGATGATCCGAGAGGACGAAGACACCGGACTCGAGTACACCCGGCTCACAGTCGGTGATTGGTGTCCCATCTTCGTGGAGTTGGACGATGGGGCCGCCGTCGATTGTCTCGAGTGTCGCCTCGAAGCCGCGCCGGTAGAGTTCGATGCCAGGGTTCGGTTCGGCGGGGAGTGCACCGATCGCTTCGTCGCGGTGCTCGAGTGCGGTTCGGACGAGTGCGGCGGTGCTTCGCTCGTCGGGGTTGAGCCGGCGGAGTTCGGAGCCATCAAAGACGATGGTGAGGGTGTCCTGGACGACGAGGTGGACGCGGACGTCGTCGCGGATACCGTGGGAGGTGACGAACGAGGCGGTAATTGATCGGGAGAGGGCATCGAGCCGGCCGGCACCGCCGGCAAGATCGTCGAGTGAGAAGTCAGCATCGAGTGGGACGTCGTGGGCGATAAGGACGAACTGGCGCATGCTGTGGTGGATGGGTGGTAGCGGGATAGCAGCCACGGTTTGCCGTTGTGCGTGTGTAGCAGTCTGCAGGTGGTTGAACCGGTAATGCAGCGGATAGCTGGTATGGGCGGATAGCTGGTATGAGCGGGTGCTGGTATGGGCGGATAGCTGGTATGGACGGATAGCTGGTATGGACGGATAGCTGGTATGGACGGATAGCTGGTATGGACGGATAGCTGGTATGAGCTATGAGCAGGTGCTGGGTACTGACCGCTGCTGGTCGGTACCTGCCAACCGCTCAGGACTCACCCACGACACGACGACGGAGGGACGTCCGAACGGTCGCCAGTCCGGGTAGCCCGTCGCGGTACCAGACGAGGATGGCGAGGGCGAAGAGGGCGAACTGAAACCATTCGTAGGGACCGAGTGCGTAGTAGTTGAGGATAGCGTCGAGTATGCCGTCGACCGGATCCTCGGGTGGCTGTTCGATCAGGGGCCAGAGGAGGAACTCGGTTCCCGCAAGGTCACCGCGAAGCACCGACGGCGGCAGATCTGCGACGAGGTGCGAAACGTGCCCGATGAGAAACGCGATACCGATCTGTTGGCGGTCGAGTCGTGCTGCGACGAGGAGGACGGCAGGGATCAACAACGCGGCGAACAGCAGCGAGTGACCAAGGGTTCGACCACCGGGAAGCACGCTCACCGACCAGGCGAGTGGCTTGTCGATCAGGTCCGGGAACTGCGATCCGATCGCGAGCGCGATTAGTGGGAGGGCACGCGGCGGACGGTCGAACCGATAGTGCGTGTACGCAGTGTAGAGCAGATACGCGACGGCGAGGTGTCCCCAGGGCCACATACAGATTCAGGCTGGACTTTTCCGCGGACGGTATAGTAGCCACCGAAACCGGCTGTCCGAGTCGACGCGCTGTCGACAGTCAGTATCGCGACCGCTGGCAAATAACTCATTACTGCAAGCCACAGCGTCGTTCGATCCCGTCTAGAACTGAAATTCGGCCAGTGAGAATCACATCTTACCGAGACGACATTGCATAGACAGGGCCAACCGTTTCCGGTACATCAAGACTGGAACCCCTGTATGGCGAAATCACGATCTGGACAGCACGACGCGGGTCAGAGTCGGGACCAGGGTCAGGGTCAGGACCAAAACCAAAACCCAGACCAGGACGATCCACAACTCCTCTCGCTTCTCGAAGGACGATCGTGTCCTGCCTGTGCAACAGGCGAACTCGAGTGCAGCCAGTACAAGGACAACAGGGCGGCAGTCTGTGATAGTTGCGGAACGCCCCAGGCGCAGGTCTGGTCGTCGTGACAGCCCGCCCCGGTGGGCTCGAAACACAGCTCAGCAAGGATAGCACGTCAGTTCGCGGTAGTGACGCCGCTTTTCACACGGGCGAGTTTTGATAGTTGTGTCCAACGACGAGGGCGACGACGTTGACGGCGATGAGTCCCAGAAAGAGCGAAAATTGTGTAATCGAGTCGATGCCGGTGAGAAAGACCGGCAGGTAGACGATCGGGAGGAGCGTGCCGAGCCAGAAACTGATCATCGTGACGGTGCTTCCAAGGTGCATTGACTAGCGCATCGAATCGAGGTCGACGAACGAGCCTTCGATCGCCGAGATCCAGTTTGTCATGAGCTCTTCTTCGGGTGCGTCAGCGGGGAATAGTGCACACTCGTCTGCCTCTGGACCGTTATCGATCGTTACGTGGTCGAGTTCGACCGAGGGTGTTGGTCCGTCTCGCTCAGTGAGAGGTTCGTGATCGTGAGCGGTCTGATCGGGCTGATCGGGCTGATCGGGCTGGTCAGCACGGTCTGGAGTTCGTGGAGACGTCTCGCTTTCGCCGTCGGTTTCGGCCGGCTGTGCATCACCGAACTCGGTATCGGACGACCAGTTGTCAGCATCGTATGTCATGGTGTGCAGGCGTCGAGTGATCGCGCCATTGGCGAGCAGACGGAGGACACCTATTGTTATCGAGACTCTAATCGGCGCAAACGGAATCCTGACAGTCACTTTTCTCCGATTCGGACGATTCAATACCGCGTGGGAGAACGTAATAGGACCTGATCTGTACGAATCCGTTATGGTGTTGATGAGTGGCGATAGGCAGTGCATATCCGGGTTGGTTCCGACCGACAATGTCGAATTGAACGGGCAGCGCGAACCGGCTTCCACTATCCAGGGTGCTATCTACGACGAGACGACGAGACGACGAGACGACGAGACGACGAGACGACGAGACGACGAGACGACGAGACCGTCCGAACGGTTTCAGTACGGATGAACGGTCCGACAGCCGATGTCGAGAAAACGATAGTGAATTTGGAACCATCGTTTCGAACGGAGCAGAATTGAAACGCGAAATCGGCAGCGAGAGTCTCACGTTTCTTTCTTCCTTCCTTTCCCTTCCCAGCTCTTCTCGTCCCCGCTTCCTTTCCCTTACCGTGCACCGAGGACCATCGTCTCGGTCGTCTCTTCGCTGTCGCGCCGGAGCGTGAGCTCGAGTGTGTCGCCGGGGCTCGTTTCGAGCGCGAGGTGTGTCGAGAGCGCGTGGCGGT
Organism: Natrialba magadii ATCC 43099; assembly: GCF_000025625.1. Lineage (NCBI taxonomy): Archaea > Methanobacteriati > Methanobacteriota > Halobacteria > Halobacteriales > Natrialbaceae > Natrialba > Natrialba magadii. The sequence goes on from NC_013922.1 coordinate 2,783,892, forward strand.
CCGGAATCGGTTCCCCGTCCATCTTGAGGATGACATCGCCACCGACAGGAATGGGTTCTCCCCCGCGTCGTGTCCGTGTATGTGACCCCTGAAGCGTACCATGTGCAGGCTGGCGCGGACGGACCTCGTCGATGATGACACCGGTCGCCTCAGGAAGGTCGTTCTCCTCGGCGACAAACCGGTCGACGGTCATGAGCGTGATACCCATGAACGAGTGATCGTACTCGCCGTCTTCGATGAGCGCGGGCACGACGCGTTGGGTCAGCGCTGCCGAAATCGCAAACCCAATGTTGTCACCGCCGGCTGCGTTGACGACGCCGACGACGTTGCCGTTCATGTCGACGAGCGGGCCGCCGCTGTTGCCTGGATTGACACCGGCGTCAGTCTGGACGACGTTCGGGAACGAGAAGTCACGATCCGGTGCGTCGACCGTTCGATCGATGCCACTGACAATCCCCTGTGACATCGACCCCTCGAGACCGTATGGATTGCCGATAGCAAGCACCTGCTGGCCAGCAACTGGCCGCTGTTCGGAGAGCGTAAGCGGTGTCGCAGTATCTGGGACGTGGTCCACCTCGAGGACGGCCAGGTCACTGTAGGTATCCCTGCCGACGACGCGAGTCGTCGTCCAATCACCGTTGATGTACTGGAGGTCGACCTCTTGTCCGCCAGCGACGACGTGTTCGTTCGTGACCACATGAGTGTCGTCGATGAGAAAGCCCGAACCCTGGCCGCGCCCCGGAGAGTCAGATAGCGGGCTGTCGACGCCGAAGACGCGGACCTGGGTGACAGAGTCGATGACCGACTCGTAGATGTCGGTGTACGTCGAGCCATCGGCGCGGTTGTCGTGGTCGATTTCGTGCGACGACCCACCCTCGATCGAACTTGCGTTGTTGGGTTCTGAACAGCCGGCAACGACGCCGGCGAGTCCAGCCCCCGCTGCCGCCAGAAACTGTCGTCGGTCCAGCCGAGAATCGTTCATACGAGACGGATAGCACTCGACCTATTTTGTAGTACCGAGGACTGCCGCCGCAAACCGACGGGTCGGGCGAGCACCAATCACCGAAGGGAAAACGTGTTACCCGCGGCCCCCCGACAAATGGGCATGACGACGCTCGAGAACGCCCGTGCGCTGCTCGCGACGGGTCCACTCTGTAACTCCTGTCTCGGTCGGCCCTTCGCCGATCGGAGTTTCGGATTGACGAACGCCGAACGCGGCCGGGCACTCCGGACGACCATCGCGCTGGCAGACGATACGGACTACGAACCCGACGACCCTGAGACGTGCTGGGTCTGTGAAGGCTACTGCGGCACGTTCGACGCCATCGCCGACACCATCGTCGACGCTCTCGGAGACGTCCACTTCGAAACCTACCAGGTCGGCACACAGGTCTCTCCGCTGGTCGAGGAGAACGACCGTCTACTCCGAGAAGACGCCGGACTTGACCCCGAGGTCGGCGAATCCCTCAAGCGCGAGATGAACCGCGAGGTCGGCCGCCGCGTCGGCGCAAAAAGCGGCGCAGAGGTCGACTTCGACCGACCAGACGTACTCGCCGTCATCGACCTCGACGGCTTCGACTCGTTCGAGGCACTCGAGTCCGACTCCGTCACAAGCCACGCGGTAGACGTCCAGATCAACCCGGCGTTCGTCTACGGCCGGTACCGCAAGCTCGAACGGGACATTCCGCAGACGGAGTGGCCCTGCCGAGAGTGTGGCGGCAGCGGCGTCCAGCTCGGCGACGACGGCGAGGAGCCCTGTGACTACTGTGGCGGCTCGGGCTACATGTACGACACGAGCGTCGAGCAGGTCGTTCGCCCGCACGTCGTCGAGGCGATGGACGGCGACGAGGGAACCTTCCACGGTGCGGGCCGCGAGGACGTCGACGCCAGGATGCTCGAGGAGGGTCGTCCGTTCGTCCTCGAGGTGAAGCGACCGCGCGAGCGCACGCCCGACGTGGCCGCACTCGAGTCCGAGATCAACGAGGCCGCGGAAGGTGCGGTCGAAGTCGAGGGACTGCGCCTCGCGACCTACGAGATGGTCGAGCGCGTCAAGGAACACGACGCGAGCAAGCACTACCGCGCGGATGTCGAGTTCAGCGACCCGGTCGAAGAGGACGACTTCGAGACAGCACTCGAGGAACTCCGCGGGACGACGGTCGAGCAGGACACGCCACAGCGCGTCGACCACCGCCGAGCGGCGCTCACCCGCGAGCGGACAGTGTACGACACCGAGGGAGAACTCCGCGAGCCAACGCAAGCGGAGGTCCGGATTCACGGCGAGGGCGGGCTCTACATCAAGGAGCTCATCAGCAGCGACGAGGGGCGCACGGTGCCGAGTCTGGCGGGGCTACTCGAGACGGATGCAGTCGTGACGGCACTGGACGTGACGGGTGTCGAGGGTGAGCACGAGCCGTTCGAGATGAAGATGTACTTCCGGGACGAGCCGCGGTCTGACGCCTGAATCGCTGTTGCTCGCGTAACTGTTGTGACTCGTGTTCTGCGTGCACGGTCAGGGATTCTTCCCGCGGCTATCGTCACCGAGTTCCTCGAGTCGGTCGAGTTCGGCCTCCGCCTCTGCTGACCGGCGGTGCTGAGGAGAGGTAATCGCCTCGCCCGAGCCCTCGATGCGCTCGTCGGCGTCCTCGACGGCAAAGCGCTCACGCAGCCGCGTGAGGGCGGCTCGGAACATGTACCGTGGCTTCAACTCCAGGAATAAAAAATCTCTCGACGACACGTCTCGTGTTCGGTACTGGATGTCTCGCGCCCGGTACTGTCCTCGTCCAAATGAGCACGCAAAAGTGCACGCAAGAGAGCGCGCAAACGCAACCGTTTAGCAGTCGGGCGCAGATCCACAGCCTATGCCAATCGGCGTCGACGAAGCGGGAAAGGGACCCGTGCTGGGATCGATGTTCGCCGCAGCCGTCCACGTCGAGCGCGAGACAGTGCTTCCCGACGGTATCGCGGACTCGAAGCGCCTCACACCCGCTCGACGCGACGAACTCGCCGCCACGCTACGCGAGGACGACCGGATCGGCGTCGGCGTCGCCGAAATCACGACCGCCCAGATCGACGACCCCGAGACGGACATGAACTCACTCAGCGTGCGGGCGCACGCCGAGGCGATCGAGGCCGTCGCGGCCGATACCGTGCTTGAGGCACCCATAACTGGGCTCTGTGACGCCTGCGACACCGACGCCGATCGGTTCGCGCGCCGAGTCGCAGATCGGTGTGGACTCGAGTGCACCATCAGCGCGGAACACGGGGCGGACGACGACTCACCAATCGTCGGTGCGGCGAGTATTATCGCGAAAGTAGAGCGGGATACGCACGTCGAGTCGGTTTCGGCCGCGTTCCCCGACTGCGGCCCGGTGGGCAGCGGCTATCCGAGTGATCCGAACACGCGTGCGTTCCTCGAGTCGTACGTCGACGCCCACGGCGAGTTGCCCGCCTGTGCTCGCGAGTCGTGGTCGACCTGCGAGGACGTGCTCGCGGCGGCGGAACAGACGGGACTCGGGCAGTTCTAGGCGGTCGTTGGAACCGACAACGCGCGCTCGCTTTTATATCACTGTTCGTGGGCCGAACAGGCCGTGCTCGGCGTTCTCACCCTGCTCGCACTCGCTGTCGTCGCCACAGTCGTCGTCTGGCAGGGGAGTATCTGGCTCGAGTCGGCCACCGACCAGCTCGCGGTCGGCTACGGCATCCCGCCCGTCGTGCAGGGCGCGGTTATCGCCGCCGCCGGCTCGAGTACCCCCGAGTTGATGAGCGTCATCCTCGCGACGCTCGTTCACGGCGAGTTCGAACTCGGCGTCGGGGCGATCGTCGGCTCGGCGGTGTTCAACCTGCTTGTCATCCCCGGACTCGCCGCGCTCGCCGGTCCAAAAGAGATGGCGACCACCCGTGACCTCGTCTACAAGGAATCGCTGTTCTACATGCTCGCCGTCGCAGTCCTGTTGCTGACGTTCTCACTCGCCGTGATCTACTCCCCACTCGAGGGCACAGGGCTGCAGGCCGAGGTCACCCGCGGGTTGGCGCTGTTCCCGCTTTCACTGTACGCGCTGTACGTCTTCACGCAGTATCTGGATGCGACGGAGGACGAACTGCGACCCGACGCGAACATCGACCGGGCCAGGGCGTGGCGCTGGTTCGGCCTTGGACTGGTGGTCATCATCGTCGGCGTCGAGGGACTCGTTCGTGCGGCGATCGGGCTCGGCAACGCCTTTGGAACTCCGGCGTTCCGCTGGGGGATGACCGTCGTCGCGGCGGGCTCGAGCGTCCCCGACGCGTTCGTCAGCATCGTCGCCGCGCGCTCGGGTCGCGCCTCGGTCAGCCTGGCGAACGTGCTCGGGAGCAACATCTTCGACCTGCTGGTGGCGGTGCCGGTCGGCGTCCTCATCGCTGGTGCGCTCGCGATCACGTTCGCACACATCGTTCCGATGATGGCGTTTCTCGTGCTCGCGACCGTTGTCTTCTTCGCGATTTCTCGGACCGGTATGTTGCTCTCGGAGCGAGAGGTCTGGCTCCTGCTCGGATTCTATGGCCTGTTCGTGAGCTGGCTGGTACTCGAGAGTGTCGGGCTGGTGAACGTGGTGCCGACGTGAGCCGAGCCAGTGGGTATCTTTGGCTGCACACTGGCGCTAGAGGGATTGCAGCGGCAGTCTGACCGCTCTTGCTGGTTCCCGTGGTCTCTCGAGTACGATGCCGGTCTGTACGCAGTGTGAGAATCCCGTCTCGATCGATTTCGTACAGGCACACGGTAACGGAGAGACCGTCGACTGGTGTCCACGATGTCGTACTGGGTGAGACGTCCGAGACTGCTGGAGAATCTCGTTGTCGATCCGAAAGTGAAAATAGAGCCATCGGAGTCGTCGAAGCTGAGGGGTGTTGGAGCCGCCTGATGTCGGAGCCGCTTACTTGTCCGTCAGGAGCCGCTGTAGGATGTTCCCGTAGGCGGGACGGGTGACGAGCACGCCGATCAGCACGCCGAGGATCGTGATGATCGCGAAGCCACGGAGGTCGCCGAGACTCATCACGGCGAGTGGGGACATCGCGATGATCGTCGTCGCGGCGGCGGCTCCGATGACCCAGAACGCCTTGCGGAAGCGCGACTCGAAGACCCGCTGGGAGCTCACCTCGCCGTCGTCCATCACCTCGTCGGCGATGATGACGAGGTCGTCCACCCCCGTCCCGACGACGGCGATGAACCCGGCGACGTGCGAGAGATCGAGTGGCATCCGGATCATCGCGGCGAAGCCAAGCAGGATGAGCACCTCGGACATCGCAGTGAGGACCATCGGCGCGGCCACGCGCGGATTCCGGTAGCGCAGGAAGACCATGCCGCTGACGGTCAGCACCGAGAGGATCCCGATCAGCAGCGAGTAGGTCTTGAACTGATCTGCGAGCGCCGGCTCGACGCTGAACGTCTGCTGGCGGTCGAAGTCGAGCGGCGCGGTCAGCGCACCGGATTCCAGATTGACTGCGAGCTGGTGGGCGTCCTGCTGGGTAGGCGTGATCATCTCGAACGTCGGATCGTTTGCCCACTCGCCGGATGCCATGTTGCTTCCGAGGCGGTCACCCATACTGTGTGCGTCGACGACCTCGCCGTCGACCATCGTCAGGAGACACCACTGTGGCTGGTCGTGATCGAAGTCGAACTCGCCGGCTTCGCGGTCCTGGATGCCACACTGCTGAATCCCTTCTGAGGTGAAGCCGTACTCGTTCATCGCGGCCTGATACTCGGAGGCCGCGCTGTTGCCGTCAGCATCTTCAGTGTCGTCGACGGTGACCGGGACGTAGTTGTAGCCTTGCTCGTCGTTGTACGAGGCGACACCTATCCTGCTGAAGTCGTCTTCTCCGTGCAGGACAGTCTCGTTCGTCTGGTTACCGTCCTCGTCCGGGTAGTACGCCTGAACCTGCACGTCACCGCGGTCGGCGAGCAGTTCACGCAGTTCCTCCGGACTCATGCCGGGAACCTCGGTCACGATGTAGTAACTACCCTCGACGGTAGCCTCCTGGTACACCTGTCCGCCGGAGAGGCCGGCCTCGTTGACGCGCTGCTCGATCGTTTGCACCATCCGGTCCCGGGTTTCCTGCGTGACACCGTTCTCGACATCGTCCTCGCTCACGTCGGCATCGTACTCCGCGATGACGGCTGCGAAGTCGGCTGCGCTAACGTCATCGACGAACACTTCGGCCGTATAGCGGTCCTCGTCCTCGTGATGGCGAACCGTCGCATCGGCCGTCTCGAGACCGAGTTCGGTGTACAGCGATGACTCTAACTCGGAGTGTTGCTCGGATTCGAGATCGATGTTGTCGACCATCATTCCCGTCGGAGGCGCACTCACGCGTGTGCCGCCGTCGAGTCCGATACCGTACTCGATATTCGACATGCTCTCCTCGATGGTCTGGTTCTCCTCGTCTTCCTCGAGGTCGCCAGCGAGGGAATCGTCCGCCATGATGCCGCCAGGGATGAACAGTGCGACGAGCGCGAACGCGATGAATATCGCGAGCAGGAGGATCCGCCAGTACTCCTTGACGAACCCGATCGGATTCGCGCTCATGATCGCACCCCGTGGAACTTGTACCACCGAAGGAGACTGAGGTTCAACAGGTACGTGTTCATAAGGTCTGCTGCGAGGCCGATGAAGAGGATGATCCCGATCGACGCGAGCAGTTCGACGCCGAACAGCGTGGCGGCGATTCCCATAACGAGCATCGCAGCCATCGAGGTCACGGTCATCGTCACACCCGTCCGCGTCGCACGGTAGGTGCTCTCGTAGAAGTCACCGCCGCGTCTGAGGATGTGCGTGTTCAACAGGATGTCCGAGTCGACCGAGTATCCGATCAGCATCAGGAGGGCGGCAACCGTCCCGAGCGAGAGTGGAATGTCTGCAACCGACATGAACGCGAGCGGGATCATAATGTCCGAAAACGCCGACGCGACGATTGCGATCGACGGCACGAACGTTCGAAAGAGCAAGAACGCGAGCACGCTCATGCCGGCGAACGCGACGCCGAGACCGAGCAGCGCGGTCTGCTGGGTCTGTGCTGCGAAGCTCGGTGACGCCGTCGATTCTTGCTGGACGATTTCGTTATCGCCATCCTGGGCGAGTTCCGTCTCGGCTTGACTACTCAACTCCTGAATCGCGTCCTGGTCCTCGATACCGGCAAACTGAACGGTGTACTGGTTCTCGACGCCAGGTGCCTGAATTCCCTGCACGGAGTCCGGCTCAACGCTGAACGCTTCTTCAATCTCCGCCTGTGAAGACGTCGTCTGGACCGTCAGCTCTGCACCGCCTGCGAAGTCCATACCGAGCGGGACCGGCGTGCCGGTCAGGAGAAACGAACCGCTCAGAATGAGCAACGCGACGGCGAGGACTGCAAGTGGTACCGCCGCAAGTTGGCGGTTCGTGTACCGGGTGTACGATATGTCCGGTACGTCGAAATACCCCATATATCGGACTACTAGTAAGCGATTGAAGTAAGCCTTCTCAATTTCTCCTGTCGGTTTCGAAGAACGATCACCTGAAACCACAGCACGCTCAAGCACCTCGAGACCGTATCTGCGTCCATGACGACACACACAGAGACGGAGCGTTCCGACAGTCGCGATCGAACCGGACGCGACCCCGCGACACGCGTCGTCGTCTCCTACCCCGAGGACCTCTCGGAGTGGGGACGATTCCAGGTCGAAAAGCCGTCGTTCCGTGCGTTCCTCCGGAAAACCCGCGACCACGCCCGCGAAGGCGACGAGTGGGAAGAGTTCGTCGGCGTCGGCTGCTGTGGCAACTCACTCGATGTCCCGCTCCGTGTCGAATCGATCGAAGGCGGCACCGCGATCAACGAGCACACCGAAATCAGCTATACGGTTCGCGAGGCGTGTGGCATTCAGGGTAGCTGGCGCGTCCAGAGCAAGGGTGGGCCAAACCAGGCCTAAAACGGGCCTAAAACCGGGCTACTCTGGTAACGCAGACCACCCACACACACCACTCAATCCGGGAGATACCGCACACTCAACACACCGCCGTCCACCGCATCGAGCGCCGTCGTCCGGCGTACCTCCACCCGAACCGCATCGAGTCGTGCCGCCCGCGCGATTGTCTCCTCGTCCTCGAGTACGTCCTGTGCTGCGGCCTCGGTTTCGTCGGCCGGGACGCGGAAGATATGGATCTCACCCGTCCCCGCGCGCTCTTCCTGAATCAGGTCGCCGGTCTCGGCGTCGGCCGCCAGCTCGGCTGCGTGCTTGGTCGGTGAGAGATCACTGTCAACGAGTTCGACGCGCCGGCGCTCGGCCACCTCGATCACCTGCCAGGTGACTTCGAGCGGCGGCTCCGGTGCGACGGTCGCCTCGAGTACGTCGTTCGCCTCGAGGCCGGGATTCGAGCCGAGGGTGTGTATCTGTGCAGTGTCGACGTCGCGGACGACGGCCGACTCGGTCTCGGCGTGCGTGACGACGAAGGTCCCGGTTTTCTCGTTCCCGGATCCGGTTTCAGTCTCAGTCATAGACGACCGTATGCGCGAGACCATTTTCGGGGTTTCGGCTTTCGGCCGTCGAACCGAATTGCCAGCCGCGAGCAATTCACCGCAGTACGCCACGACACCGACCCGATGACGGAACGCCTTTACACTCAGCGGTTGCCCTCTCGGGCATGAACGTCGACATCGGAAACGCGCTCGCGAGCGTCGCCTCACCGGGTGTTTCTCGGGAGGCACTCGAGTCCCTCGATGACCAGGTGGCGGCTGCACACGAGCGCATCGAGGCCGGCATGGACGCCGGCGAGCACGGCTACGAAGCGCTCAATCTGCCGGAGCGGACGGAGACCGACGAGATCCGGCTCGCTGCCGACCGCGTTACCGGACCGGAGACAAGCGCCATCGTCACCGTTGGCATCGGTGGCAGCGCGCTCGGGGCAGCGACGATCACCGACGCGCTAAACGGCGAAGAGGACCCGGAAGCGATCTACCTCGACAACGTCGATCCCGAGTGGCTCACGAGCGAACTCGCGCGCCTCGATCTCGAGACGACCGTCGTCAACGTCGTCTCGCGCTCCGGGACGACTGCGGAGACGCTCGCGAACTTCCTCGTCGTCCGTGAGGCCTTCGAATCCGCCGGCGTCGACTGGACCGAGCGAACCATCGTCACGACCGGCGAATCGGGACCGCTTCGTGACCTTGCAGACCGCCACGACCTCCCATCCCTCACGGTTCCTGACGGCGTCCCGGGGCGCTTCTCTGCGCTCTCGGCGGTCGGCATGGTCGCCGCCGCCGTCTGTGGCCACGATCTGGACGCCCTTCTCGAGGGCGCGGCCGCGGAGGCCGAGACACTGACCGGGTCGCTGTTCGAGTGTCCGGCCTACGCCTACGGCGCGACGGCCTACGCGCTTGACGCGCGCGGTGCCGGCATCAACGCGATGATGCCGTACGCGGAGGCACTCGAGACGTACGCCGAGTGGTTCGCCCAGCTCTGGGCGGAGAGTCTGGGGAAGGACGACCTCGGACAGACACCTGTTCGCGCGCTCGGGGCAACGGACCAGCACTCCCAACTCCAGCTCTACCGGGCAGGCCCGCGGGACAAGCTCGTTACCTTCGTCTCGGTCGAGGAGACCGCAGACTGCGAGATTCCGTCTACCGAGGTCGACGACCTCGCATACCTCGGTGATGCGACGCTCGGTGAATTACTCGACGCCGAGTTCGAGGCGACGGAGGCGAGCCTCGCCGCGGCAGGCCGACCTAGCGTCCGCGTCGAAATCGAACGCGTCGACGAGTTCGAACTCGGCGGCCTCCTCTACGGGATGGAAGCCGCGTGCGTGCTCGCAGGCGAACTGTACGGCGTGAACACCTTCGAGCAGCCGGCGGTCGAGTGGGCGAAGAAGGCAACGCGCGGCCTGCTCGGCGGCGGCGAGTTCGAGGAGGCAGAAGCAGTTGCGGAGAAAACTGAACTACGCGTTGAGCGCTGACTGAGCGCGGGTTTTCGTCCTCACATCCTGCCTGCGAACAGACGTTGGGTTCCGGATGCGGAGCCCATATGAGTACTCACACGAACAGACAGGTATGACCGAAACCGCACGGACCGAGTCCGAGTCGGTCGCGACCGACGCCGTCCCAGGCATCGGAACCGGCCTCTCGGCGGTGATGGCGGCGACTGTGCTCGTTCCCGCCAACCGAGGGATCACCGACCCTGCAGTCGTCGCAGCAGCCGTCTTCGCCGTCGTCGCCGTCGGTGCCTTCCTCGCAAGTCGCTACGGGAGTGGAACACAGCGGATCGCCGCTGGAATCGCAACCGCCGCCAGTGGTGGCGTCCTCCTCTGTACCGCCTACGCACTGAATCAGGGACTCACCGCCTCGACCGAGTTACCGGGGCTCTCGACGTCAATCTCGCTCCTCATGGCCGGTTTCCTCACCGCCGGCCTCACAGTCGGCGTCGGCGTCGCTGCCGTCCTCAAAATAAGTGTTTCAGGGCTCAAAGATCGAAGTTCTCAGATGGTCGTCCTATCCCTTCTCGGGGTTACCGGGCTCTTCGCAGCCGAACTCGCCGGCGTCTTTCTCGCACTTCCAGTGATGGAGATCGCCGGAGATCTCTCGACCACCGAGTTCCTCGTCATCGCACAGCTCGGCATGGCGCTCGGCACCGCAATCATCGCCGGTATCTACCTCTCCGTCACCGACCGGGGACTCGAGTTCCTCGACCTGCGCGTCCCGACGAAGTGGGACGTGATCTGGACGGTCGGCGGACTCGTCATCCTCTTTGGCGCGCTGATGACTATTTCACTGGCCTTTCAGACGGCCGGCGTCGAGAGTGCAGACCACGGAACAACCGAGCAGGCCGCAGAGAACCCCGAGATTCTGCTCGTGTTGATTCCGGCGTCGCTGCTCGTGATCGGGCCGTTCGAGGAGTTGCTGTACCGGAACGTCATCCAGAAGGCACTGTACGACACCTTCTCTCGCGCCGGTGCGATCGTCGCCGGGAGCGTCATCTTCGCTGGCGTCCACGTTCTCGCTTACGCGACCGCTGGCCCAGGCGCAGTCATCGCGAGCCTCGGCGTCATTTTCGGGCTCTCGCTCGTGCTCGGCACGCTCTACGAGCGAACCGACAACCTGCTCGTGCCGTCAGTCGTCCACGGTGTGTACAACGCGATTCTCTTCGGGAATCTCTACCTGGTTTACGGCTGAGCGACAGGCGAGTGGGTGCGTCACTTGCCACTTCTGCGCGGTTTCGTTTTGGGAGTATCGCTGAGCAGCCGCGAGCAGCGGAGGGCTGGGAGCAGCCGGAACGCAAGATTGCAGCCGAGACTCGAGTACCGCCCAAAGTCGTCACTCGACAGGCGAACATGCTGCCGGGACGACGGGCTGGCGGGATGGTGAGAACCCGTCGTGTCAGTAACCGATGAGACGACGCTACGACGGATTCTTGCGCGCCAGACCGGAACCGCAGATCGGACAGCGCTCCTTTTCCTCGTCGAACTCGCGGCCACAGCCCTGACACTGGTAGTGCCAGTGGCGCTGTTCGTCGATGCCCTCGCGGGCGATTACTTCGACGGCGACGTTGAGTTTCTCTGCAACGTTTTGCATCGCGTAGTCGTCGGTGACGAGTGTGGCGTCGAGTTCGAAACTCGCGGCGACGAGCCTGATGTCCGTATCGGAGAGCACGCCGAGATCACCGGATTCCTTGGCTGCCCGGCGGACCTTCTCGGTCGTGTCCTCGTTTGGAATGTGGATGTGCATCCCCGAGCCCTCCATCGCGTCGTAGCGATAGGCGCTCTCGTCCTCGAGTTCTTCGCGGACGAGGGGGATGGTTGCAGTCTGTTCTGTCGTGTGGAAGTCGTGGATAAAAGCCGAGGAGTCGAGAACGTACATGCCCTTAGCGCTGAACGACGATGTAGTCTTTCACCGCTTGAACGCGGCTGACGGAGACGAGAAACCGGCCGGCGTCGTCGACGTTGAAGTCGACGGCCCGCTCTGGCAGTTCGTCGTCGGGTTCGATAACGAGGTCGTGGAGTTGTCCCGACTTGAGGTCCATCGTGATGTTGTACAGCAGGCCCAGCTCGGTGCCGTCCGATCCCATGACGGACTTGCCCGAGAGATTTTCAGCGAGTATCTCACTCATGCATACTCGTATTTACTAATCGGTATTAAAAACCTCGGGCTCAGAAAGGGGGTGGTCTCCGATCGTCGGTCGCATGTTGCCGACTAATCGGGACGAATCGGCTTCCAGAGCGTGACGATGGGTTTAACTACTGGCCGGCAGACCTCTAGACAAGACCTTCTCTGGTGGTTCATCATGTCGGATACCGATACGGACACGGACACGGGCGCGGGATCGCACGATCCCACATCTCTCAGAACGCCGATCGTCGCCGTCCTCGGACACGTCGATCACGGCAAGACAAGTCTCCTCGACAAGATCCGCGGCTCTGCGGTCATCGAGGGTGAAGCAGGCGCGATTACCCAGCACATCGGGGCGACGGCCGTCCCGCTCGACGTCGTCTCTTCCATCGCGGGCGACCTCGTCGACCCGGACGACTTCGACCTGCCGGGGCTGCTCTTTATCGATACGCCGGGACACCACTCCTTTACCACGCTTCGCTCCCGGGGTGGCGCACTGGCGGACATAGCGATTCTCGTCGTCGACGTCAACGACGGCTTCCAGCCGCAGACACTCGAGGCGCTCGACATTCTCAAGCGCTCCCAGACGCCGTTCATCGTCGCGGCGAACAAGATCGATACCGTTCCCGGCTGGAACGCAAACGAGGACTCGCCGATCAACGCGACCTACGAGGCCCAGTCAGACCGCGTCAGCTCCCGCCTCGACGAAAGTCTCTACGAGATTATCGGTAATCTATCGGACGAGGACTTCTCCGCCGACCTCTACTGGCGTGTACAGAACTTCCAGCGCAACGTCGGCGTCGTCCCCGTCTCCGCGATGACCGGCGAGGGCGTCCCCGACCTGCTCGCGGTCATGATGGGGCTCTCCCAGCGGTATATGAAAGAGGAGATGGAGATCGACGTGCAGGGTCCCGGCGTCGGCACCGTCCTCGAGGTCAAAGAGGAGAAAGGATTCGGGACGACGATCGATATCGTCCTCTACGACGGCACGATCAAAGCCGACGACAAGGTCGTCGTCGGTGGGATGAATCAGCCAATCGTCACCGACGTGCGGGCGCTGCTCCAGCCCCGCCCGCTCGCCGAAATCCGAACCGAGAGCCGGTTCGAAAAGGTCGACGAGATCTCGGCCGCCTCCGGTATCAAGGTCGCCGCACCCGACCTCGCGGATGCGATGGCCGGTGCGCCGGTTCGCGTCGTCCGCAACCGCGAACTGGATGAGGTCGTCGACGAAGTCGAGGCCGAACTCGCAGACATTGCCGTCGACACCGAAGAACAGGGCGTCGTCGTCAAGGCAGACACCCTCGGCAGCCTCGAGGCGATGGCCGACGCGCTGGGCGAAGCCGAAGTGCCGATCGTCCGCGCCGAAGTCGGTGACGTCGCACCGCGGGATGTTTCGGTCGCCTCGACCGCAGAGGAGCCAAAACAGCGCGCGATCCTCGGCTTCAACGTCGAGACGCTCGCTGACGCCGAACAGCGCGCAGAGACCGAGGACGTGACGGTGTTCACCGACGAGGTTATCTATCAGCTCATCGAGGAGTACGAGGAGTACATCGACGAACTCGAGCGCGCCCAGCAGGACACGATCCTCGATAACATCGTCCGACCGGCCCGGTTCCGCATTCTCCCGGATCACACCTTCCGCCAGAACGACCCCGCCGTCGTCGGCGTCGAAGTCAACTCCGGCACCGTCCAGAACAACGCGAACGTTGTCAAGTTCGAGGGGAACGAGCCCGACCGCGTCGGCCAGGTCAAGGGGATTCAGGAGCAGGGTGAGGACGTGGACGAAGCGCGCGCGGGCAACCGCGTCTCGGTTGCGATCGACGGCCCAACTGTTGGCCGCCAGATCGAGGAAGACGACGAGCTCTGGATCGAGATTCCCGAAAAGCACGCAAAGATCTTAGAACAGGAACTGGCGAGCGAGATTCCCGGCGACGAACTCGAGGCGCTGAACATGTATCTGGACAAACAGCGCAGCCGAGATCCGTTCTGGGGCAAGTAGCGACGCTACAACGTTCTGGCTCTTCTGTGAGGGCGCTCTGATAACAATCAAAGCAACGCGTCAGAATCGAATTGACCCTACGGCTCATTCGACTCACTCAGATCAACTAGTTCGGATCGAGTTCTGGATCAGTAGCATCTGATTGGCTTCTCGAGCGGTCGGGGCCTGGTTTCGGTTCAGCCTCATGGCCGGATTTGTCCGGTCCGCGCTCGTGATCGGACTCGAGTACCGATCCTGACTCGGAACCGAACGTAGATTCCGACTCCGGCTCCAATTCCGACGCTGACTCTGACTCGGACGCGGCGTCGGCGTCGACGTCGTGTTCGCTCCATTGGTCGTACGCATCCCGACCCTCACCATCTCGCAGGCGAACGAGGGTTGCACGTAACGACTCCGGATCGTCGATCACCGAGCGGTCACAGCGGACGTCGAACCACCGGTGGCGTTCGATGATCAACTCGTCGTCAGTGAGCCGAATCTCACCAACTCGGTTCCAGGAAACGAGTCGTCGCTCGAAGTTGTCGACGAGCAGGCCGTTCTCGTACGCTTCGAGGGTGGTCATCCCCCACTGGCTATCCGCGTTCGGCTCCTCCCAGATATTCCATCCCCAGTTATACCGGTCGCTCAGCCACATGAACGCCGGAATGAGTGCGTAGATGAGAACCCAGGCGCTCGAACCATCGCCAACGAGCAGCGAGCCGAGGCCGAAGACGACCGTCAAGATCGTGAAGCCGAGCAAAATCGCTCCCTGGAATCCGCTCTTGAACGACGGTCGGCGCCACTGCCACGTCACTACCGGTTCGTCCGGCGTCACTGCGTCGATGTGACGGTGGCGAGCCATCTGAGAAACACCCAGTGTGACGGCTCCGCTGAGCACTGTAAAGAGCCCCGCCGTGAGCGAGAATCGACCGGTGGACTGGAGGACACCCATGGCGGGCGCGATTACACTGGCACCGAACCCGAGGCTGGGCAGATACCAGGCGAGGCGGCGGCGACGGCTGGTACCGAGTCGTTCGGGCAGGTCGCCGAGGCGGTCGCCGAAGACGAGCGAGAAGAGCAGGGCGGCGACGACGGTGCTTGGTGTCGTGACGAGGATGGTTTCGGTTCCAGCGCCTGCTGCGACGGAGCCAAGTGCGACGACGCCGGCAGCGATGATGCCGAGGTAGAACCCGAAGCCGGCTTTGAAACTGAGGTCGGGAGTGCGGTCAGACATGTTGGCGGTGGCGGTGGTTCTGGTTCTGGTTCTGGTTCTGGTTCTGGTTATGGGAGTGAACGTGATCCCGGAGGGTGAACGCCGGTTGGAGGGCGTCACACAGATAAATCATGTCACACTACAAAATAATTCGGACACGTCGGCGACTGTAGCGGTTCTATGGTGGTCGTCTGCTCGGTTTGGTGCGGTCTGGTAGGGTAGTATGGTAGCGGATGGGGTCTGGCGGAGGTATGTGGTAGCGAATAGGGACTGGCGAGGGTGACAATCGCTATCGGAGGCCGTCCAGTCCCGAAATCGTTTTCAACCGCTCACGCGGACACTCGGTATGCCGACGGAACCGGACACTCATTATGACCCCACACTGGGGAACAAGTTCATCTTCGTCACCGGCGGCGTGATGTCGGGACTCGGAAAGGGGATCACGGCCGCGAGCACTGGCCGACTCCTGAAAAACGCCGGGTTCGACGTTACCGCCGTGAAGATCGACCCGTACCTGAACGTCGACGCGGGGACGATGAATCCGTACCAGCACGGAGAGGTGTACGTCCTGGAGGATGGCGGCGAGGTCGACCTCGACCTGGGGAACTACGAGCGATTCCTCGACATCGACATGACCTCGGACCACAACATCACCACCGGGAAAACCTACCAGCACGTCATCGAAAAGGAGCGTGCCGGAGACTACCTGGGGAAGACGGTCCAGATCATCCCGCACATCACCGACGATATCAAGCGACGCATCCGCGAGGCCGCTGAGGGCACCGACGTCTGTATCATCGAGGTCGGTGGGACGGTCGGGGACATCGAGGGTATGCCGTACCTCGAGGCCCTGCGCCAGTTCGCCCACGAGGAGGACGAAGAAGACATTCTGTTCACGCACGTCACGCTCGTCCCCTACTCAAAAAACGGCGAGCAGAAGACCAAGCCAACCCAGCACAGCGTCAAGGAGGTCCGATCGATCGGTCTCCAGCCCGACGTGATCGTCGGCCGCTGTGAGGACAAACTCGACCCCGAGACCAAAGAGAAGATCGCGCTGTTCTGTGACATTCCAACCGAGGCCGTCTTCTCGAACCCCGACGTCGAGGACGTCTATCACGTCCCGCTGATGGTCGAAGAAGAAGGACTCGACCAGTACGTCTTAGAGCACTTCGGCCTCGCCGACGAGGCGCTGCCGGAGGGCGAACGTGCGAACGACTGGCGCGAAATCGTCACGACCGAGAAAAACGGTGCGGTCGACATCGCGCTGGTCGGCAAGTACGACCTGACCGACGCCTACATGTCGATTCACGAATCGCTCAAACACGCCGGCTTCGAGGTCGGTGTCGACGTGAACGTCCACTGGGTGCCAGCCGGCGAACTCGCCGACGGCCACGACGACCAACTCGAGTCGGTCGACGGTGTCATCGTCCCCGGTGGCTTCGGCATGCGCGGGACGGAAGGCAAGATCGAGGCGGTCCGGTACGCTCGCGAAAACGACGTGCCGTTCCTCGGGCTCTGTCTCGGCTTCCAGATGGCCGTCGTCGAGTACGCGCGGAACGTCCTCGGCTACGAGAACGCTCACTCCGCCGAGATGGACGAGGAGACGGCACACCCGGTCATCGACATCCTGCCCGAGCAGTACGAGGTCGAGGACATGGGTGGTACGATGCGCCTCGGTGAGCACACGACGGTGATCGAACCGGAGACGCTCGCCTACGAACTGTACGAGGATACGTCCTGTTCCGAGCGTCATCGCCACCGCTACGAGGTCAATCCCGAGTACTTCGACGAATTCGAGGAGGAGCCGATGACGTTCTCCGGCACCGCGGGCAACCGGATGGAAATTCTCGAACTCGAGGACCACCCGTACTTCCTCGGGACGCAGTTCCACCCCGAGTACACGTCCCGGCCGGGACAGCCGAGTCCGCCGTTCCTCGGGCTGGTCGAGGCGATCGTCGACGAGAGCGGTGGAAACGCGTCGGCGGGTACAGATATGGAGCACGATGCAGACAGCGACACCGACGCAGACACCGAAACAGAGGTTACACACTAATGGTAGACACAGAGACGTTCGTCCCGGAAGCAATCGAAGAGATCGAAGACGAAATCGGCGACGCAAATGCCGTCATCGCCCTCTCGGGCGGTGTCGACTCGTCGGTCGCCGCAGCGCTCGCTTACGAGTCCATCGGCGACCAGCTTACGCCGGTTTACGTCGACACCGGCCTGATGCGTAAGGGCGAGACCGACCAGATCCGCGAGACGTTCGACTACATGGACTCGCTGCAAATCGTCGACGCGAAAGATCGCTTCCTCGATGCCCTGGAGGGCGTGATCGACCCCGAAGAGAAGCGCAAGATCATCGGCGAGCAGTTCATCCGCGAGTTCGAGCGCGAGGCGACCGAGGCCGACGCGGACTACCTCGTCCAGGGGACGATCTACCCCGACCGGATCGAGAGCGAAGGCGGGATTAAGTCCCACCACAACGTCGGCGGGCTCCCGGACGTCGTCGACTTCGACGGCATCGTCGAACCCGTCCGCGACCTCTACAAGGACGAAGTGCGCGAGGTTGCACGCCATCTCGACCTCGACGAAATCGTCGCCGAACGGATGCCGTTCCCCGGCCCGGGGCTCGCCGTGCGCGTCATCGGGGAAGTCACCGAAGAGAAACTCGAGGTCGCCCGCGACGCCTGTCACGTCGTCGAGGAGGAACTCGAGGAGTACGAGCCGTGGCAAGCCCTCGCCGCAGTGATCGGCAAGGCCACGGGCGTCAAAGGTGACAACCGCGTCCACGGCTGGGTCGTCTCCGTCCGCTCCGTCGAGTCGCGTGACGGCATGACCGCACGTGCACAGGAGATTGACTGGGAGACCCTCCAGCGCATCCAGTCGCGTATCACCGGCCAGAACGAGAACGTGGCCCGCGTCGTCTACGACGTGACCCACAAGCCACCGGCAACGATCGAGTACGAATGAGCGAGGACGACCAGAACCGACGGGCGATCGTCGCCGGTCCCGATGAAGACGAGATCGGTGTCGCACTCGAGAACGAAGGCGTCACGGTCACTCGAGTCGATGGCGTCGTCACGCGGCCACAGCTAGAGGAAGCCGGTATCGTCGACGCCGACCTGTACGTGTTGACCGATATCGATCAGGCGACGACGATCCCGATCGTCTGTGATCTCACCGACGACCTGCGGACCGTCACCTACGCACGCCGAACGGTGCCCGAGTTCGTCAAGGGACAGCTTGACCTGGCAATCGACCCCCAGCTGATGTCAGCTGCGATCGTCGCGGAAGAACTCGTCGCGTGAAGTGCGAGCACGGGGTGCACCCGTGAGTGCGATCGAGGGTATATGAATCGGCAAGTACTGCCACTCTCGGCCCAGCTGACCGGCAAACTGGATGAAAGTCGGCTTCACCGTCTATGAACGGTCTCAGCGCCAAAATTGAGAGATTAAATCTGGCTTAAATCGGGCGAAATCCGGCGCAAGATGGTTCGACCATCACGACGCTTCAAGTAGGTCCCACCAGTAGAACTCGATGGAGGTCGACGGGCTACCCTCACCCAAGGCACCCAACGCCAACTCCCGTGACTTCCAGCAATCCCACCACAGCACCCTTCCCCCCACCATTGCCACACCGTTGTGGCGCGGGCTTCGCTGCACCGGCCTGCGCCACGTCCTGCGGTTTTGGCAGCTAACTCGGGACACCATTATGTCCCGGGTTCGCTTCGTTTCCGAGCAGCAGCGCTCGTTGTCGCGTCGGCTCTTTCTGAACCAGCCACTGGTTTCGTTCGCGGTCGGTTCGTCCGTTCGTCAATTCGTCAGCCCAGCCGTTCGTCAATTCGTCGCCCAGCCGTTCGTCCGTTCCAGCCCAACCGTCCACCCGGTCTCGAGCGAACAAGCACACTCTCAGGAGTTCAGGAGTCCGACCGAACGCGCTCGAGTACCGGAATTTCTGCGAGCCGTTCCTCGGAGAGGCACTCCCAGTCGAGTCCGTCAGGTTTCTCACCACCACCTGGCCGCACCACCCGCCCTGGCGTAACGACCAGATCCATCGGCACGTCGTGGTCGCCCACCTCGAGTCCCTCGGCCTCGGCGCTCGTCAGGAGTTGGCGCTCGTGGATCGTCGTCGCGACGGGTGTGTCCGCGTCGACGAGTCCAAGTTCGAAGAGGACGGCGAACTCGAGGTCGCTGTAGCCTTCTCCCTTGCCGATTCGGCCGCCATCTGCGGGAGTGAACTCGGGATCGGCACGAACGCCGACGCTCCCGGAGACGATCAGGTCGATTTTGTCGACTGCTTCGGGGCCGACCTGTTCGCCGTGTGTCGACGAGCCAGAAACAGTGGTGGCCGCGTCGTAATCGTCGAGTTCGGCGGGATCGAGTTTCAGGACGCACTCCTCGTCGCGCAGCCGTGGCACTGCCATGTAGACGGTCTTGCCGTCGCGCAGCGCCCGACGGCGAACCGGGAGCTGTGGCGCGTCGGGATTCGCCTTGATCGTCGTCGCGTGCTCCCACTCCGGCTGGGCAGCCAGGCGCTTGGCTGCCGAGTTCGCGTCTTCGAAGTTTGGAATCCGCCCGTGCGGTGGAAACGGGAACCGCGCGACGCCGCTGTCCTCGAGTTCGTCCCAGACGCGTTCGCGGATCGTGTCTTTCGAGAGGTCGTTGTCAGCTTGTGATGGCTGTCCTCCTGGATCGTCACCGGTGATCCGTTTGTCACTCACACGTCCTCACCACCGTTCGGCTTGGCAGCCTCATCCGATTCGATAGCTGCTGTGGAGTCGTCCGACGCAGCAGCAGCCTTCTCGGTGTCTTCTGAGTCGTCTCCATCTCGTGCGAGTTCGACGAGATTGGGGCTCTCTGGAACGAGAATCTCTGTCGCCGCGAGTTCGGCTGCGTCCGCATTGCCGGGAAGCACGAAGATGAGCGTCCCCTCGGTGACACCGCTGATCGTGCGTGCGCCGACGACGCGACTGCCGTGTGCCTCGTAGGAGAGATGGGTAAAGAGTTCGCTGAACGTGGTCAACGACTTTTCGATGAGTGGCTGGACCGCCTCGATCGTGATATCGTCGGGTTCGATACTCGTCGCCCCTGCTGTCACGACGACATCCACGTCGCCACGGTCGATCATCCGCGAGACGATCGACTGGACGGTGTCGTGCTCGCGACCGACGTGCTCTCGCATCACCACTTCGTGGCCCGCCTCGGTGAACGCCGACACGATGGCCTTGCCAGCGGCGTCGGACTCGAGTGACCGGTCGTCGGCGATGGTGACGAGACCGATGCCGAGCGTGTCGGGTGTCTCAGTGGTCGTCGATTCGATGGCTGTGCCGGCTGGTGATGGCTCCAACGGAGAATCGCTCGACTCGTTCATGGACCGCATTGACTGCCAGTGGGTAAAACACTGGTTCTTGTGGGTGTGGACGCGAGCGATGCTGGGGTGTGCTCGGTGATACACGTGACGTCCGCGTCCGCGTCGAACGGTGAACGTCGAACATCGAACGGTGAAAATCAGCGGGACCGGACGGTCCGCTATCGAACAGATCGGTACTGTGAAGCGCCCTTTCTCGATAGCCGTCGAAAAATTGGGGTCAGCCCACCAGGTTCACAACTGTTATGCCACTGTTTCGGAATGTTTGTATCCATGCAGGCGATCAAGATCACCGCACACGGCGGAACCGACGGCATCGAGTACGGCGAGTACCCCGACCCCGAGGTGGGTCGCAACGACGTGCTCGTCGACGTCAAAGCCGGCGCGCTCAACCACCTCGACGTGTGGGTTCGACGCGGCCTGCCGACGCTCGATCTCGACCTGCCCCACGTCCCCGGGAGCGACGCTGCGGGTGTCGTCGAAGCCATCGGAGAAGACGTTTCCCGCTTCGAACCCGGCGACCGCGTCGCGGTGACCGCGGGCGTCAACTGCGGCCACTGCGAGTTCTGTCGCAGCGGCGACCCGACGCTGTGCGTGAACTTCCACCTCCTCGGTGAGCACGTCACCGGCGTCCACTCCGAGTACGCCGCCGTTCCCGAGGACAACCTGATTCCCGTTCCCGAGCACGTCGACTGGATCACCGCAGGGGCGTCCTCGCTCGTCTTCCAGACTGCCTGGCGGATGCTGATCGACCGCGCAGACATCGAGGCCGGCGAAAAGGTGCTCGTCCTTGGCGCGAGCGGCGGCGTCGGCCACGCCGCCCTCCAGATTGCAGACTACGCCGGTGCAGAGGTGTACGCGACGGGCAGCACCGAGGGCAAACTCCAGTATGCCCGCGAGCACGGTGCAGACCACGTCGTCAACTACGAAGAGCAGAACTTCGCAGAGTGGGTTCGCAGCGAAACCGGCAACCGCGGCGTCGACGTCGTCGTCGACTACATCGGCGCGGGCACCTGGCGCGACTCGATTAAGAGCCTCGCGAAGAACGGCCGTCTCGTCACCTGCGGCGGCACGGCCGGCGGCAACCCGGAAACGGACATCCCACGTATCTTCTGGAACCAGCTCCAGATCATCGGTTCGACGATGGGGTCGCCCGGCCAGGTCGACGACGTGATGGAACTCGTCTGGGATGGGACGTTCACGCCCGCAATCCGCGAGGTACTGCCGATGAGCGAAACCGCCCGCGCCCACGAAATTATCGAGGGCCGGGAAGGGTTCGGTAAGGTGGTCGTGCGTCCGGATAGCGAACTCTAAGTCGAACGACCGTCAGCCCGGCACGGCAGCCGCACACACCGGTGAACCGTGAGTGCTTTTATCACCGAGGCGAAACCCTCCACTGTGACCTCGAGCGACGACGGCGGCTACGTCCACGACCCATCGGCATTCGACGGCGACGGGACGGCCAGCGCCGAGAATAATGCGGGCGACAGCGCCGACGAAACCGGCGCAGACTGGACGGAGAACCCGCGCAACCCGGCGGCGGTCGACCGCGAGTTTGACTGGCGCGGCTGGGTCCTCGTCGGCGTCATCATCATCGCGTTCATCGTCGCCCCGATCTCGATCCTGCTCTGGCCGCCGACGCTCAACTACTTCGTTGCACTCCTGATCTTGCCGCTGTTCCCGGCGGCACTGCTCGCAATTACGGCAGTATGGGCGACGACGCGACCATAGCTCACGAGTCGAATTAGTACTGTGGAGCGCTCGAACCAACAAGAGACGAGTTAGCCTGCTTCAATCCCGCTGTCAGTTGACTGCCGGGGATGAACTATCCACGGGACTCGAGTACCCCGTCCAGCCGGTCGATGGCAGCGCGACCGTGTTCGACGTCTCGCGCCGGCGTCTCCTCGCGGTCGACATACTCGGTCAACAGCGTCGTGAGTCGTCGAATCTGTGCCGTGGTGAACTGTTCTGTGTCGTCGTTCGATTCGACCGTTTCGACCAGGGAGAGTGTCCAGGATGGTGGTGATGAGTCCTCGTCGAGCGCGTCGTCGACTCGGTGGACGAGCGAGTGGTGGACGACCCATTCTTCTTCTCTGGAGAGCGTGACGTCGTGGTATTCGGTTTCCGATGGTGGGGTACTCATTGCGATACTGGACCGATTTCGTCGGCCCTTGCCCAACACTACGAGGGACGCGCTCATAAAGTTTGTCACGTGGTATCACACATCACCCAACGGCGACGTACCGACAGATGTCGGCTCGAATGCACGGGGCCGTAATCAAGTATACCAGAACATGCGGACGCCTGATTCCGGATCGAACAGGCTATGGGTCTCGTCCGCCGACCGGTTCGTCCAGGACGTGCTCCGCTTCGATTCCCGCTGCCGCGTCTGCGACGGTGATGTGCTGGGGGCGAACCCGACGCGAACGTCGCGTTCGACGTAGCCCTCGAGTTGGTCTGCGCTGGCGTCGAGGGAGATGGTGTGGCCGCCGAGAGCGACAGCTGCGGTGCCGGTTGCGGATTCGACGTGGGTGTCGAAGAACGCCATCGCTGACTGGCCGATGAATTCGCCGACGAAGTCGTTCGCGGGTTCGTCGTAGACCGCTTTCGGTGGGCCGACGGAGCCAGACAGGTAGCTGAAAAGACACCGTGGAACGCGTCTCGTACTTCTGCTGGGCTACTCGAGTCCTGCCTTCGTCTGCGCATCAACGTCAGTCTGCACATCGCGTCGCATCGCGATTTCGAACCACGGACAGAGTCTGAGCTGTCGGTACCACTCGGGATTGTCGGCCAGACGCTTGTAGGGGACCCACAGTAGCCCTGCGACCTCCTCCTCGTTCGGGTCGAGCGTGACGTCGGCCAGGGTGAGTTTCAACACGGCACAGACCTCGTGTTCGACACCCGCGTTCTCGAAGTAGCGCTTGTACTCGAAGCGGTCAGTGACCCGCAGGTCGTCGTACTGATCGGGCATGATCCCGAGTTCCTCCTCGAGTCGCTGGCGAGTCGCCTCCGTCTGGCGCTGTCCCTCGACGGGGTGAGAGGCGACGGTCCCGTCCCAGTAGGTCCCCCAGAGACGCTTTTCGGGTGCCCGTTGTGCCAGGAGTACGTTGTCGTCCTCGTCGAACACGAGCGCGGTGAACGCGCGGTGGCGAATGCCCTCGCCCGTGTGGGCCTCGAGCCGGTTGACGGACTCGAGTGCGGTGTCGTCTTCGTCGACGGCGATGACGTTCTGGCGAGCGTTCTTGTGCTCGGGCTCGTGCTCGTGCTCGTGTTCCTGGTCGGTGTCGTCGTGTTCGTGATCCTCGGCCGGCGCGCCAGGTGTGCTCATGGGTACACAATCACAGCGATGCGTGAAACCAGTTCGCCTTCTGTGGTTCCCGTGGGCAGTGCAGTCGATCCGCCGCCCGGTCTGAACGCTGGGCTAGCAACCAGCGGCACCGAATCCATTGGAGGAGCCACCGTCATTGTTGCCATCGCCATCGCTGTCGCCGTCGCCGTCGCTGTCGCCGTCGCCGTCGCCGTCGCCGTCGCCGCCGCTGCCGCCGACCGGTTGCATAGCCCACCGTATACCAACCAAGCGCAAAAGAGTCTGCCCGGCGTTTGTCCCCACATGTACACCGTGGATCTCCACGCACACACCCGGTTCTTCCACGGCCGGCGATCGGTCGGCGACCGGTTCGATCCGTTCGGCACGCGTGTACTTACGAGGATGGCCCACAGGAACGGTCTGGACGGTGTCGCGACGACCAATCACGACTACTACACGCCAGTCGAGTCCGCAGCCGTCGCCACGATCCCCGGCATCGAAGTATCGACCACCCACGGACACGTCCTCGTCGTCGGTCCCAACCCGCCGCGCGAGACGGTGCCACTCGAGTACACGCCGAGAGAGGTCGTCGAGCTGGCACACGAGCGCGACTGTGCGGCGATCGTCGCCCATCCATACCGCGACAGCGAGGTGTTGAGCGAGCGATTTGCGGACGTGCCGTTCGACGCAATCGAGATCAACGGAAAGCACCCGCGCACGCGGCCGCTCGTCGAATCGCTGGCGACGGAGTGGGAGGTACCGATCGTCGCAGGCAGTGACGCACACGTTCCGTTCGAAGTGGGACGGGCGTACACGATGATCGATGCACCAACGCTCACCCCGGCAGCGGTCGTCGAGGCGATTCGTGAGGGACGGGTACAGCCGTGTGTCGCGAACGGACCGCTCAATGCAGCGCTTCGCGAGGGATACCGATGGCTCCACGAACGAAAGCACCCGGACGACGTGCTGGCCGAGTCCCCGGGGGCGCTCAAGCGACGCGCGATGGAGCAGATGGAGTCGGATGACGTATCGGCCTGGGATCTCCCTCGTTAAAATATTGAACCGAGGTGGCGTCCACACTTCGAGGTCAATAGCGTTCTGCTGATACGGATCGTTGTCGCGTCGTATCAGCGATTGTTGCCCCGTTGGCACGATCACCAGTACCGAACGACAACGGGCCATATGAAACACGACCCACACAGGGACACCGTACAGCCCCAAGGCCGAGCATACGTCGCTGTACGAGAAGATAACTTAACCAACGACGCCGCCTCCAACTCGGAGACAACAGATGTCCTCACAAGCGACAGCCAGCACTCACTCGAGTCGATCCGAGACGACCGACTCGGAAACGGGGCTCACGGTTGCCGCCGTCGATACGATCCGGGAAATCGATCGCGATCGCTGGAACGAGGTGGTCGAACGCGCCGACCTCGGGACGGTATTTCACCGCTACGAGTGGCTTGCGGCGGTCGAACTGGGGATCGGACACCCAGCGAGACACCTGCTGGTCGAAAAGGACTCGAACCTCATCGGCGTCGTCCCGAACTTCGTCGTGCCGATCCCGAAGACGCCATTTTCCCGGCTAACCTCGATCTATCCCGGCTTCGGCGGCCCGTTACTGACGACCGACGTCGACGACTCACTCTCACTCGTACTCGAGACGATCCCAGACTGCTGTTCGCGGCGGACGATCGTGCACGGAATCCGTGCCTGCAACACGAACTTTCTCCGGTACGACGGCGCGCTGTCTGGGGCTGGCTACGAATCGAATCGCGTCGGCGGGCGATTCGTATTGCCGCTTTCGAACGGCTACGATGCGGTGTTCGATGGGATGGATAGCTCGAAGCGCCGGGCGATCAGACGGGGGCGAGAGACCGACCACGATATCGTCGAGGCGGAGCTCACGCACCAGGAACTGACGCGCTTCTACGAGCGGTACCGCCAGCATATGGCGAGCGTCGGCGGGCACGTCTATCCCCGCGCGTTCTTCGAGCAGTTGCGGGAGATGGAAGACCGCATCCTGCTCGCACAGCTCTACGTCGAGGGTGAGTACGCCGGCGGCTTCCTCGAACTCCTCAACGACGAGCGAAACACCGTTCACGGCTTCTTCGCGGCGATTCCGCCGGCGTACTTCGAGTACTACGCCTCCGAACGGCTCTACGACTACGTGTTTCAGTGGGCGATCGAAAACGGCTACGAGGCGTACGATTTCGGCGGCGGTGGCGCGGACTTCCGGGACGGTGCGTTCACCTTCAAAGAGGAGTTCGGCGGCGAGCTCGTTCCGAACGTCTACTGGGAGCGTGGCACGAATCCAGTCTGGCCGCTCGTCCGTCGAGGGCGGTCGCTCTATCAGCGCTTCGACGGCGTCTGAGAAACCCGCGTTCAGCCGAGCTGTTCGTCGAGAATCAGCCGCGTTTTCGTGCTGACGACTTCCTCCTGGTCGCGCGCCTTCGTGATTAGATCGTTCACCCCGCGCGTGTCCGCGGCGTCGACCACGAGGACGACGTCCTGTTCGCCCGAGACCATCCAGACGAAGTCGACTTCCTCCCATTCGGCCATCCGTTCGGAGATGCCCTTCGTGTCGACGTCGACCGCGACGCTGATCTCGAGCATCGCCTTCACGTTGCCCGTGTGCGTCGAAATGGTAAAGCGTTCGATGACGTCGTTGTCCATCATCCGTTCGACGCGGTTGCGCACCGTTCCCTCGCTCGTCCCGACCTCGTCTGCGATTTCCGTGTACGGCGTTCGGGAATCTCGGCGCAGGATATTGAGGATCGATCGGTCGAGTTCGTCCATAGAGATCTGACACTACGAGGGTGGCACACTTACCCATTACGAAATTCGTAACTGAGTTTCGAAGACAACACTTATGGCGGTGTGTCCAATACGTAGTTCGTAATGACAGCAGCCTACGTTGCGCTGGAGGGCGGGCACGTACTCGAGGGACGTGGTCGTGCTTCAGGAACGGCTCGCGGTGAGGTGGTTTTCACTACCGCATACACCGGCTACGAGGAGAGCCTGACCGATCCATCCTACGAGGAACAGATTCTCACCTTCTCTTACCCACTGATCGGCAACTACGGCGTGCGAGAAGAACGGTTCGAGGACGACCGCGTCCACCCACGCGCCGTGCTCGCGAAGGAACTCACCGAAGAGGTCGCCGACTGGCTCGAGACGGAGGGCGTGCCAGCAGTCGACCACCTCGACACGCGAGACGTCGTCACCGACATCCGCGACGGCGGCGCGATGAAGTGCGGTATCGCCGTTGGCGAGGACGTGACCGAGGAAGATGCACTCGAGCAACTCGAGCAGTGCAAGGCGATGAGCGACCACACCGACATCGGCGCACAGGTCAGCGTCGACGAACCCACCGTCTACGGTGTGGACAACGACGGCGAAACCGTCGCGCTCGTCGACTGCGGCGCGAAGGGGTCGATCGTCGACTCGCTGCTCGCCCGCGACGCGACGGTTCACGTGCTGCCCTACGACGCAGCCGTGAGCGATGTCGAAGCCGCCGATCCGGACCTTCTGTTCATCTCGAACGGCCCCGGCGACCCAACGAACTATGAGCAGGCAATCGCGCTCGTCGAGGCGTTCGTCGAGGACACGCCCGTCGCCGGCATCTGTCTCGGCCAGCAGATTGTCGCCGAAGCGCTCGGTGGCACGACGGCCAAGATGGACTTCGGCCACCGCGGCGTCAACCAGCCGGTGCTCGACCTCGACTCCGGTCAGGTCGTCATGACGACCCAGAACCACGGCTACACCGTCGACGAACCCGGCGACTACCTCGAAGTCACCCAGATCAACGTCAACGACGACACGCCGGAAGGACTCGACGGCGTCGACCACGATATCATCACCCGCCAGTACCACCCCGAAGCGAACCCCGGTCCGGAGGACACCCTCGACTTCTTCGACAACGTCCTCGAGATGGCCGAAAACACGCCCCAGCGAGCGGTTCCGGCAGACGATTGAGTTGGGCGCTGTTTTCTCGTTTCTAGGACAGAGGCAGCTGTTTCGCATACAGACTCTGTAGAATCGCTACACGCCGTCGTCTTACTCCGGTTAACACTCCGTATATCCAGTCGCGTCGAAATGGATCTGGTCCGTTTTCACGAGCCGGATTGTCGCTCTGGCACACTTATCCCTTGGATCAAGATTATGTGATATTGAATGTTCGACTGACTCATCATTGATTGTGACTTTCAACGTATAGTTTCCTGGGTCGTCAACAGGGTTCTCGAGAGTAGTCATATTCTCCGCTTCGATCGGTTGTGTAGCGGTGTACGTTTCAGCCCCGTCGTCATCCACAACAGCGACGGTCACATCGTGGTCGGTCTCGTCTTCGTTAAAGATTCGAATGGAGAGTATTCGTACCCCCTCGGTATCTCCGTTTGAGATACGCTCGAGACAACCTGAGATGGCGAGTATGCTGCCCAAGACAGCAACAAGAGATGTACGCCGATCAATCATCGGAACAGTAGTGCATAAAGATATCATCAAGATTTATTGTGGCGGTGATGCAAATAGCGTGCTATCGTCGATACCGTCAACGATAGTATCTGCGATCAAATAGTGCGTGTAAGCCCGAAAGCCTTCTCGGTCGTCATTAGTCGCTTCAAATGCACCAAACGATTCAGTCCCGCTATTGAATTCTAGACGGGCCAGTTTCAGGAGGAACCGTTCAAGATCGCAGTTGATTGAGCTTACAGCTTGATTAAATCGATCTGCAGTGAGTTCCTGTTCGACTTCCAGCGTCGATATGTCGATTACATCAGGCAGATCACCATTAAGTTGCGATGCAGCTTTGAGATAGGCTAACGCGTAGTACAGATCTAACCCAGCTGCGGTGGTGTATCCAGTTTCGAATCGTTTCTGTGCTCGCTCAAAATACCCCTTAGCGTTTGATACTGCGTATTCGACATTACGATTGCTATCACCTGGTGCGTCTTCGAGTTTCTTTCGAACCATCCTTTCTATGTCCTTGTATCGTTCTAGAACGGCCTCTTTTTGAACGGGTCCATCTGGGGGACGGGTAGCCGTTTCGAGATATTGTTCGCCGTCATCGAGATTGCCATGCGCAAACTCGAGTGCAGAGTCCGCGTACTGGATCTGCTCCGGTTCGCTTACGGCGTCGAAAGATAGAGCATCAAAAACGCTGTCGAGCCATGACTGGGCAGACAAAAGGCACTTTTCAATCTGTCCAGTTGTCGCGAGCACCTGATTGACTGATTCTCCTTGGTATTTAACTCGCTTGTGAGCAGCGGAAATTTTGCTTTCGACTTCTTTGGCTCGGCGTTTGATATTCTGTTCATTGATTTCGCCGTTAGCAGCGCTCTCTCGAGAAACACTCCCCTTCGAATGAGCCGTCGCACTTCGATAGGCGACTAATTCCCGGAACCGAGTTTCTGCTTCAGCAGCCTCTTCAAGGGCCGTTATCGCCTCATCTTCAAACCGACTATCCGTGCGGTGGTCGATAGCATCGACATGAGTTTCCGCTTTATCTTTTGCTTCACTGAGGTGTGCATCACTAATCTGGATCGGTTTTGCAACAGGGGACAACTCGCAACATGACCGGACTTGAACTTCAGGACATGGAGGTCCCCCAGGGCAATCATCAGTTTCGCAAATACTTTCGTCCTCCTGGTAGATACAGAAAGCACTACCCAGCGCTATCTGATGCCCTCGGTCTATTTCGAAGTGATGGCCGCTATCGGAATTATACATATAATGTCCGTTGTCAACTTCCCGATTCGCACCGACGTAGTTCCACCCAGCATCAATCCCACCGCCGCCGATTTCCCACTTCCAATCCGCGGAATGAGTGGTCGTATCGAAGTCAATCATTGAGGGGATTGGGTCGGGATAACTAATCTCTGCTGACTTGCCTGATGCATCTCGATCAATATCGATCGAACTATCATCTCCAACGCTCGGCGGTCGAGGCGGTAGCCAAAATGGTGTTCCGTTGTCTAACGCGCTCCATGCAACGTCAAACGCATATTCGGCGAACGCAGTTTGTGGGAAATCGTCATTATTTTCATTTTCAAAATATCCATAGATGCTATCGAGTTGTAGATCGACCATAGTAGAGCTAAGTTCTTCAATTGTGACGCGACTGTTGTTTGACGCTGGGAAATGGGTGGTATCTCGGGCACTATAATTTGTGTCGTCGTAGGCGTTTACCCAGGTCCCAGATTGCCAAGTGTAAAACGAGGCATCGGCGGCGTATTTTTTCCTTTCGTATCGAATTGCACCGCTATTTGAGACCTCACCGTCACCGGGCATGTCGATGACATAATCGAGTTGGTAATCGACATCATCCATCTCAACATTCAAGGTATCAATGGTATTATTCAGATTGCTTTTGTCATCAGTAGCGCTGACACTCGCTTTTCCTGTAACTGATCCTAGTAGGATGCCACTGGTTGCTTTTAAAATGGCTCTTCTCCTATCCGAATGGTTATTGCCATCAACCATAGCTCAACATCAACATCACATCATATAAATCTTTAGTTCTTAGATATTAGAAATATTTTATCTATTGGAGCTCATATAAAACCTTGATCTGGTGAATACCAGTGAATACGGTTGGACATCTGGTTACAAATGACGGTGGTTCCATTTCGGGCGGAGAAAGTGCTATTTCTCGCAAGGCGGGTTGTTAGTTAGACGATTCCCTGCGACGGAAAGTCGAAACAGCCACCGGTGTGACAGTACACATTGTTCGCCAAACAGCACGTCGACAAACCAGATAAACCCGGTGGCCCGACACGACAGTGGGTTCGTCAATTGGGACACGTTGTGCTACCTCTTCCCCGGGGCGGCCTTGACAATAGTTGACCGCAAAAGTACACCATTCGTTGATGCCTATGCCCCGTCGTCTGAGAACCCGTACTCAACCGTCGCGCTCGCCGTGACGCTCACCGGATCCGCATCGATCTCGGTCTCGGGTGCGGCGTCAGCAGCGTCATCCGTCTCGTAGGCCACGTCGTGGCGAACCGTACTCACCCGCACGTCACTCGTCGTCACCGCCGTCGTGCCGGTGAGTTCGACGCCGCGATTCGAGGCGATGTGCTCGGCCTCCTCGTCGGCAGTCGCCAGTGCATCGTCGATTGCATCCTTTCGAAGTTCGGAACGGGTCTCGTCCCGAACCGTGAAGTTCACTCGACCAACGTCGTCAGCGCCGGCGTCGACCGCGGCGTCGATCACTTCGCCGACGCGCTCGACGTCGTCGAGTGTCACCTGATAGGAGTGGGTTCCGACGAACTCCTCGACCCCATCCTCGCGTCTCGCCGCCGGCGAGGGGCGGACGCTGTACCGTCCCTCTTCGACGTTGTCTTCGGGAATCCCCAGGTCGTCGAACGCCTCCCGGAGCTGCTCCGAGCGAGTCGCCAGATCGTCGCTCACCGCGTCGGCTGACTCGTCGACACTCTCGACACCGAGACTCATCGTCGCCCGGTCGGGCTCCGTTTCGACCTCGCCGTCGGCAGTAACGGTGATCGTGTTGTCTGTATTTGTCGTGTCCGCATCTTCGCCCGCCTGCGCGGGATCGTCCGTACTCGAGAGCGCGTTGCCGAGACATCCTGCCGTCGTCGCTGCGACACCGACGGTCGATGCCGCGAGGAACTGTCGTCTGTCCATACGCTCCCGACACGTGCCACTCAAATAATGATTCGTCAAGCTCAAATCGCTCTTTCAGCGTGCTGTGGGTGTTCGGCTGCCACAGGTGGCGATTAGCGCCGTCTCGCACGTGCTGGAACGCCAC
This sequence comes from Natrialba magadii ATCC 43099, assembly GCF_000025625.1. NCBI lineage: Archaea > Methanobacteriati > Methanobacteriota > Halobacteria > Halobacteriales > Natrialbaceae > Natrialba > Natrialba magadii. Next base: position 2,815,627 of record NC_013922.1, read on the forward strand.
GGAGCGTTCTTGCCGGTCGACGGTGAGTGTCGACTCGACCGTATGGCTGACAGGCTGCTCGTTCCCATCGCGAACCCCGAAACCGCCGACCGACTGCTCGATACTGCCGTCGACCTCGCACACGACCGCAACTTGGAACTCGTCGTCCTGTCGGTTGTCACCGTTCCGATGCAGTTGTCACTCGAGCACGCCCGCGACACGCTCGACATCGAGGACGAAGAGGCGCTGCTCGCGGACGTGGTCGAGCGGGCGCGCGGCTACGGCGTGGACGCAACCGGCCGGATTCGATTCGGTCGTGATATCGCGGACGGAATCTGCCATGTCGCCGCGGAACTCGACGCCGCCGCAGTGCTGGTCGGCTGGCGCGGCCGACCACAGCGTCGTGACGTCGTACTCGGAAGTCACATCGACACGGTCCTGGCCACTGCGCCGTGTGACGTGCTGGTAAAGCGCATCGACCGAACCGTGACCGACGTCGATTCGATCCTCGTTCCCGTCGCTGGCGGCCCGAACACCGAATTTGCGGCCGAAACCGCTGGCGCACTCGCTCGCGCCCACGATGCACGAGTCGAACTGCTGACGGTGGTGCCAACGCGAGACGACGAGCAACTGGCCGGTGCGCGCGGGATGCTCACCGAAACGAGTTCGTCGCTCGGCGTCGTCGACTCGGTGACGGAGACGGTACTCGAGGGCGACGTAACCGAGACGATTCTGGAGCAGGCCGACGCACACGACGTGGTGGTTATCGGTGCCGCGGAGAGCGGCCTCCTCAGGAGCGTGCTCGTCGGTGACGTTTCCGAGACGGTGGGCCGAGAGGCCGAGAGTGCGGTCATTATGGCGAAACGCCACCAGGGTGTGTCGAAGACGGTGTGGCGGCGGGTTCGTGACCGGCTCCGGTAGCGGCTGGCGAAGTGTCGAAAGAACGAAAGAATGGACAATAGCCTTCCAGAACGCGCTGCTTGCAATTTCGCTAAGAGTCAGGAGTCAGTCGTGTCGGAACGACCGCTGCCCCGTAAACGCCATCGCGATGCCGTGCTCGTCCGCCGCCTCGATCACGTCGTCGTCGTTGACCGAGCCACCGGGCTGGACGACAGCTTCAATGCCCGCGTCGGCGGCCTCCTCGATGCCGTCCGGGAACGGGAAGAACGCATCCGAGGCCATGACCGCGCCCTCGGCGTCCTTGCCTTCGGCGTGTTCGTCCGCCTTCATCGCCGCGAGGCGGACTGCATCGACGCGGGACACCTGTCCCATCCCGATGCCGACCGTCTCCGTCCCGTCCGCGAAGAGAATCCCGTTCGACTTCACGTGCTTTAGCGTCTGCCACGCAAACACCATGGACTCGAGTTCGTCCTCAGTTGGTTCACGCTCAGTCACGACCTCGAGGTCGTCGGTCGAGATCGACTGCAGGTCGCGTTCCTGGACGAGTCGACCGCCGACGAGCGGCTTCTCGGTGAATCGCTCCGTGCGCTCACCCAATTCACCAACGTCCAGAACGCGCAGGTTCTCCTTCTCGAAGAGTACGTCGAGTGCGTCGTCGGTGTAACCCGGGGCGACGACGACCTCCTTGAACGAGTCGATGATCTGCTCGGCGGTGGCGGCGTCACACTCGCGGTTGAGCGCGACGATGCCGCCGAAGGCGCTCATCGGGTCCGTGGAGAGGGCCTTCTCGTAGGCTGCGGCGAGGGAGTCGGCCGTGGCGCAGCCGGCCGGGTTCGTGTGCTTGATCACCGCGGCAGCGGGCTCGTCGAACTCCTTGATCAGGTTGAGCGCGCCGTCGGCGTCGTTGTAGTTGTTGTACGAGAGGGCCTTCGCGCCCTCGTTCAACTGGTCGGCGTGGACGACACTCGCCTCGTCGCAGGTGTAGTCCGCGTAGACGGCGGCGTCCTGGTGTGGGTTCTCTCCGTAGCGGAGGGTATCGAGTCGGTCGCTCGAGACGAGTCGGCGACCGGGCAGGCCGTCTCGCGGCTTCGCAGCTCGACTGTCCGAGGCGCGTGGCCCCTCGCTTCCATCGTTGTCCGCGTCGTCGACGCCCGCCACGTCGTCCTCGACACGTACGTCGCCCGCCTCGATATCGACGTCGACCGCCCCCTCGGCGAACCACTGCACCGCTCGCGGGTACGCGCGGAACTCACCCTCGTAGAGCACACGCTCCTTCAGACGCTCCGGGTCGTCGCCTTCGTAGATCGGAATCGGTTCCTGGGTAACGATTGGCCCGCCGTCGACCTCGCTCTCGACGACCTCGCCGTCTCCGTCGGTCGCGTCGGTAACCACGTGGACCGTACAGCCCGTCACCGAGACGCCCGCCTCGAGTGCGTCGCCCCAGGCGTCCATCCCCGGGAACGACGGCAGCAGCGACGGGTGCACATTCAGCGTCGTCGGCGCTGCGTCGAGGAACGTACTCGAGAGGATGCGCATGTAGCCGTCGAGGCAGACCAGATCGAACTCGTAGTCAGACAGGGCCTCGAGGACTGCCTCCTCGTGTTCCGTTCGGCTCATGTCGTCTGCGAGCGGGACGACCTCGGTCGGAATCCCGCGCTCTTCGGCGGACTCGAGTACCGGTGCGTCTGCACTGGTTGCAAGCACGACGGCCAGTTCCGCACCGCCCGGTCGGCGGTCGGCGATGTTCAACAGGTTGCGCCCTCGGTTGCCGGCCATCCCGGCGATTCGCGTCATGGGTGTACGGCCACCCGCGAGGGGGAAAGTGGTTGCGGTCTTCGTCCGCAGTGTATCCACGTTCGTGTATCGAATATAATCTATATCGAGTTCTATTCGAAGATGTATACACAGTCGTGGCCGAAACGGGCACACGTTTCGACACCCTTTTGCACGGCGCTAGAAACTCTCGGACAATGACCGACACCGACGCACTGTACGCGGTCTCGCCGCTCGACGGGCGCTACGGCAACCGAACGGAACGGCTCTCGCCGTACGCCAGCGAGGCCGCGCTCATGCGCGCCCGCGTCCGCGTCGAAGTCGAGTATCTGATCGCCCTTGCTGACCTCGAGGCGACGCCGCTCGAACTCGACCTCGACGAGCGCGAGACGCTTCGAAGCCTGTACAAACACTTCGCCGAGGAGGACGCCCGACTGATCAAGAAACTCGAAACCACGGGCCACGAGGAGTTCGAGGCGACGAACCACGACGTGAAAGCCGTCGAGTACTTCGTCCGCCACCGGCTACCCGAGGACAGCGACGCCTCCGCGTGGATCCACTTCGGACTGACAAGCGAGGACGTGAACAACCTCGCCCACCGGCTGCTCGTCCGCGACGCCGTCGACGGGGTGTTGCTGCCGGAGCTGTACGACGTGCAGGACACCCTCGCCGAGATGGCCAGAGAGTACCGCGACCTGTCGATGCTCGCACGGACCCACGGCCAGCCCGCGACGCCGACGACTTTCGGCAAGGAACTCGCCGTCTACGCCGCCCGACTCGGGAGAGCGACCGGCCAGATCCGCACGGCGACAGACGACCTCTCGGGCAAACTCGGCGGCGCGTCGGGAACCTACGCGGCCCACGTCGCCGCCTACCCCGACGTCGACTGGCAGTCCTTCGCCGCCGACTTCGTCGAGCGACTCGGACTCGAGTTCACCGAACTCACGACGCAGGTCAACCCCTGTGACGACCTCGCGGCGCTGTTCGACGCGTTCGGACGTGCAAACAGCGTGCTCCTCGACCTCGACCTGGACATGTGGCTGTACGTCTCCGACCGCTACCTCGGCCAGGAGGCCGTCGCAGGTGAGACGGGGTCGTCGACGATGCCCCACAAGGTCAACCCGATCGACTTCGAGAACAGCGAGGGCAACCTCTCGAAGGCCAACTCCGATCTCACGTTCCTGGGCGACTACATCACCACCTCGCGGCTCCAGCGTGACCTCTCCGATTCGACCGTTAAACGCAACATCGGTGCCGCCTTCGCTCACTGCCTGATCGGCTACTCGAAGACAGCCGCCGGCCTCGAGAAGGTCGTCCCCAACGAGCACGTCATGCGCGAGGCACTCGAGTCCACGCCAGAAATTATCGGCGAGGCGGTCCAGACGATTCTTCGCCGTGAGGGCCAGGAAGATGCCTACGAACAGGTGAAAGCGCTCACCCGCGGGAAGGACGTGACACTCGACGATTTCCAGGAACTGTTCGCAGATCTTGACGTGGATGAGGACGTGCGCGAGGAACTCGCCGCGCTGACGCCGGCGGGATACACCGGTATTGCGGCTGGGCTGGTCGACGACATCGAAGACATCGAAAACTGAGAATCAGTACCGATTTGACGCTCGACTGCCAACGCTCGACTATGGTCGAGCGTCTCTTCCCCGAAATCGCCACCGCGATCCTCTTTCTCATCGCGATCCTGTGTATGATCGCGCTGTTGTACATCTCGACGAAGTGGTGAGCAGCGTTCTGCGATACCGCTACCGCTCAGCCGACGAGGACAGACAGCGTCTCCTCGACTGCGTCAGCCGCAGCCTCGACGGCTGAGAGCCGCACGTACTCGCGCTCGGCGTGTGCGACAGCACCTTCTTCGTCTGCGAGGACACCCGGACCGAAGACGACCGTCGGCGCGTCAGCAGCAAAGAAACCAGCCTCGGTTGCCGCCCCGAACGGCCGCACCTCGCCGCCGCTTGCGTCCTGCAGCGTTCGCACCAGCTCTGTCTCCCCGTCGGTCACGAACGCCTGCGGAAACGGCGTATCGGGGCGGATGAGATCCACCGAGACGTCGACTGCGTGATCGCTCGGTAGCCGATCCACGAGAAACCGCTCCAGATCCGCACGGAATGACTCGCTCGTCTCCGGCGGGACGCTCCGACGATCGAACGTGAGCCGACAGCGCTCTGGAACGCGGTTCGACGCCTCGCCGCCCTCGAGTACGGTCGGCGTCAGCTTCGGTTCGCCGAGCACGTCGTCCGCGCCGAGACCCGCGGCGTCGTCGTACTCGCGGAGGGACTCGAGTACGTGCTCGAGGCCGAAAACGGGGTTTCGTTCGGCGGGGACGCTCGCGGCGTGGCCGCTCTCTCCCTCGATGGTGACGGTCCCCTCACACTGGCCGCGGGCGGCGATACAGACGTCGAGGTCGGTGGGCTCGCCGACGATGTAGCCGTCCGCGGAGAGTCGATCCTGCAGTCCTGCCGCACCGGTCATCAGCGTCTCCTCGTCGGGCGTGATCGCGAGCGTCAGTTTGCCAGTCGTCGGATCGACCCGCATAAAGGCAGCCAGCAGGGCGGCGAGCGGTCCCTTCGCGTCGCAGGCCCCACGCCCGCGGACGACATCGCCGTCGCGCTCGTAGGGAACGTGCGGCGCGACGGTGTCGATGTGTGTGTTCAGGACGAGGTGTGGACCGTCGTCGATACCTTTGCTCGCGAGAACGTTCCCGAAACCGTCGGTCTCGGGTTCGAGGCCGGCGTCCTCGAGCGTTTCAATCAGTAGTTCGCGCATCTCGCCGACGTCTTCGTGGGAGGACGTCGATACGGCATCGGCGTGGAAAGCAGCAATATTAAAGCTCATTATTGTGGTTTCGTCGATCTCGTCGACGAACGTGGATAATCCTCGTTTCCCACTGGCGGGTGATAAGCGCAATCTTTCGTTCGATAGCACGACTCTGCCGTCGTCCTGTCCGGTCCGGTATCTGTCGAACGAACGTTATTTTTTGCTGTGGTTTCAATTGTGTGTCATGCCCTCCGACAGACGAACGTTTCTCACCATCTGCGGGACGGGCGCGACAACGGCGCTCGCTGGATGTGCCGACGCTCGTGTGTCGGCTCGAGACGTCGTTACTCCACACGACCCGATCGAGGCGTCGCTCGGTTCCAAGCGAGTGTTTGGCGTCCGGAACGACCACGCCTACGAACTGTTCGATGCGCGTCCGTTTGCAGACGAGGACCTTCCGCTCGAGGAGAACGACGCACCAGTAGTCTTCCCACAGCGTATCGAGCCCGAAACGTATCCGGGCATCCCTGACGGAGCACACGTCGCTCCGATGGTTCCCGACGAGATCGTCATTTCTCCCGTGTACGAGGAGACGCTCGAGGACGGGGCAGAGTATTCGACCCCCGAGCCACCGCTCACCGTCGAATCGGTCGTGACTGATCGACTTAGTGAATCGTTCGACGAGTTCGTCTTCGACGGTCGAGTGACGCTAGCCGACCGAGACGACGCCGCGTCGAGCGATTCGTCGATGCCGTTCCTTGCGGGTGATACGACCAGTTACCGTCTGAGCCAAGAAGCGTTTAGCGACCTCAAAATCGGCGATCTGTTTCGATTTCGGCCATCCTACAGCCAGCCGGAATACGTGTCGGAAGTTCTCGAACGCTGGACGGCGTACTGACTACTGCTCGACGCGGGTCACGTCGTCGAGCGTCTCCCGCCGGCGCACGACGCGCGCCTCGCCGTTCTCGAGTGCAACCTCCGCTGGTCGGGGCTGGGAGTGGAACTGACTCGCGAGTTCGTAGCCGTAGGAACCCGCGTTCCCGATAGCGATGATGTCCTCGCGCTCCGGGCGGGCGACCGGCCGGTCGTGTGCGAAGACGTCCGCGCTGGTACAGACCGGGCCGCCGACAGTGACCTCGTGGGGCTCGCGATCCGGCGCACTGACGTTGTACATCGGGTGGTAGGAGCCGAACATCGCGGGTCGGATCAGCGTCGCCAGGCTGGCGTCGATGCCGACGACCGTGGTGTCCGGTGCCTCCTTGATCGTGTTCACCTCGCTCAGGATGACTGAGGCGTCAGCGACGACGTAGCGACCCGGCTCGAGTTTGAGCGTGGCCTCGAGGTCGCCCACGGCGTCGCGGACCATGTTCGAGGTCTTCTCGAGGTCGAGCGGCTCGTCGTCCTCGCGGTACGGGACGCCGTAGCCGCCGCCCACATCGACGAACTCCAAGTCCTCGTCGCCGACGCGACGGGCCATCTCGCCGACGCGTTCGATTGCGCGGCAGTGCTCCTCGAGCCCCTCCGTCAGAACGCCGCTGCCCGCGTGGGCGTGGAGGCCGACGAGGTCGAACTCTTCGCGGACGCGGTCTGCGACCTCGGGGACGCGATCGTAGGGGATGCCGAACTTCGCGTCCGCGCCGGTGGCAACCTTCTCGTGGTGACCCGTGCCGATACCGGGATTGATTCGGATGGCGATCCGGCCGTCGTAGCCCCGTTCGGCCAGGCGGTCGAGGGTGTCAGTCGCGCCGATGGTGATCGTTAGTCCCGGGTTCTCGGCGGCAAGATCGGTCGCGTAGTCCAGATCGTGATCCGGCGGATTGACCGCGGTGTACTGGAGCGTGTTCGGGTCTGCGCCGGCGTCGATCGAGCGCTGTAGTTCGCCCCAGGCCGCACACTCGATTTCGCCGCCAGCCTCGAGAACGGCCTCGAGAACCGCCTTCCCCGTGTGCGCCTTCGCGGCGTACATGACCTCGGCGTCGGGGAACGCCGACGCGAAGCGGGTGTAGTTCTCCTTGACCCGGTCGAGGTCGGTCACGTACAGCGGCGTGTCGTACTCCTCGGCGAGGGATGCGAGTCGGTCGTGATCCCAGTCAGCGAGCCGGCGAACGGCCGGCGAATCCGCAAGGTCGGTCATTGGTCACCATACGTGACCAGGAGCAGTCAAGGGTTTGGGTTCGGGCAGTCGTGGACCCCGTTCATTCCGGAAACAGTTCTTTAGTTCGGTCGATCGTGTCGATGCGCTCACACTCGGCAGGCGAAAGTTCGAGGTCCTGTGCCTCGAGATTCGCCCGCAGGTGATCGGCGCTGCTCGATTTCGGAATCGTCACGACCCCGTCTTTCGCCAGTAGCCACGCGAGACAGACCGCTTCGGCCGTCGTCTCGTGATCCTCGGCGATGTCGACGAGTGCGTCGACCTGCCGTGCCTGCCCGTTCGCCAGCGGCGAGTACGCCACGAGCGGATAGCCGTGCTCGCGGGCGTGAGCGAGCAACTCGTCGGGCTGGAACAACGGGTGGTACTCGACCTGATGGGCCGCAATCGGCGTGTCGAGAACGGAGTGGACCGTCTCGAGTTCCTCGCGCGAAAAGTTGCTCACGCCGATGCCACCGATGGTGCCCGCGTCACAAAGGGTCTCGAAGGCCGGCAACGTTTCCTCGGGATCGTACGCCTCGATCGGACGGTGTACGTACAACAAGTCGACGAACTCGAGTCCCAGTCTGTCGAGACTCTCCGCAGTCGTGCGGTGCACGTCGTCCGGCGCGAGGCTGTCGGCCCAGACCTTCGTCGCGACGGTTACGTCCGCACGCGGGACCGAACTCTGGGACAGTCCGTCGCCAACGACGGCCTCGTTGCCGTATATCTGCGCTGTATCGAGATGTCTGTAGCCGTACTCGAGTGCCGTCTCGATCACGCCAGGATTGTCGATTCCCATTGTGCCGAGGCCGACGGGCGGTAAGGAAAGATGTGTCCGCGTCACACGTACTGTTCACGGCGCGAGGGGAAGTGCACTCCGACGGGAGGATGTGTCGCTGAAAACGGTCGGCTCTCGGATTCTCGGATTCTCGGATTCTCGGATTACTCGCGCAGTGCGTCCTCGCGCTCGGTCGCCTCGAGTGTCTCCGTCTCGAGGTCGGTGGCGACGACGGCGGGCTTGTACGCGCCACCCTCGAAGAGGTCGTGGTCGCTAACCGAGGATTCGACGAAGCGGGTGAACGCACGGCGGTTCGCGGGCAGTTCGCCGTACAGCACCTCTTCCTCGACGAGGTCGTAGACCGGGATCCGCGGCGTCAGCAGGGTATTCTCGCCGACGACGCTGTTCTCGCCGACGACGAAGCCGCTGGTGACGCGGCAGCCGGCACCGAGCGAGACGTTGTCCTCGACGATGACCGGCGCGCTCTCGACCGGCTCCAGCACGCCGCCGATGAGAGTATTCGCGCCAAGCTTGACGTTCTCGCCGATCTGCGCACAGGAGCCGACAGTGTCACAGGAGTCGACGAGCGTCCCGTCGCCGATGTGCGCGCCGATGTTGACGAAGCTCGGGCTCATCATGATGCAGTCCGAGCCGAGGTAGGCCCCGCGGCGGATCGTCGTCCCGTCCGGCGTGTTGCGGGTGCCGCGCGCGCCGAGGTCGTCAGTCTCGCGCAGCGGCAGTACGTCGTAGTGGTCGACGTTGCCGTACTCGTAGGCCTGATTTTCCCGGAGGCCGAAGTTGAGCAGGATTCCCTGCTTGACCCACTGGTTGGCTTCCCACTCGCCATCGGTCTTTGCTGCGGCACGGATCTCGCCGTCCTCCAGCGCCGAGAGGAATGCCTCGAGGGTGTCGAGGGCATCCTCGCCGGCCGAGTCGGCGTCGATCTCACCGTTCTGTTTCCGTTCCCACAGCTCGTCGATTTCGGTTTCGAGCGTACTCATACTCATGCGTCGATCACGTCCGCAAAGTCGTAGCTTCCTGCCTTTGCTCCTGCGATCCAGACCGCTGCGTCGACCGCGCCCGCGGCAAAAACGCCCCGGTCCTCGGCGCGGTGGGTCAGGCGAACCTCCTCGTGGTTGCCCGCGAGGATAATCTCGTGTTCGCCCGTGATGTTGCCCGCGCGGATCGCGTGGACACCGATTTCGCTTCCCTCACGTGGGGCCTCGCCCTCGCGGCCATGGGTACGGTCACCGAACTCTCCGTTCGCCTCAATCTCGTCGAGCAGCCGGTTTGCCGTCCCGCTCGGTGCGTCTCGCTTTGCGTTGTGGTGGGCCTCGACGAGTTCGACGTCGTAGCCCGGCAAATTCTGGACCACGTCGCCGACGACGTTCACCAGCGCCTGCACGCCGCGCGCGAAGTTGGGCGCGTGGAGAACCGGAATCGACTCGGCGGCGGACTCGAGTACGTCGTGCTGGTCGTCGGTGAAGCCGGTGGTGCCGGTGACGAAGGCGGTGGTCGTCGTGGTGTCGTCGCCAGCGTCGGCGTCGGCGTCGGTACAGGCCTGCACGTACTCGAGTGCCGATTCGGGACCGGTGAAGTCGATGACGGCGTCTGGCTCGCGCTCAGCGAGTAGCGAGTCGAACTCCGCTGCAGGCTCGATCTCGACGCCGTCGACGGTCTCGCCGTTGGGTTCACGGTTGACCGCAAACGCGACCACACAGTCCTCACGGTCCGTGATAGCGGCGATGACCTCGCGGCCCATGCGGCCGGTTGCACCGGTGACGCCGATTCGGGTCGGCTCCGTCATCGATCACCCTCTGGTTCGGCGTTTGCTACGTCGGTCGTCTCACGCTCGAGGTCGTCGAGGACAGCTTCGAGATCCGCGCGGTACTCCTCGGCGAGTCGGGTGAGCGGCGGCCGCATCCGGGCTGGTCCGTAGCCGCGGATCTGCATGGCTTCCTTGACCGGAATCGGGTTCGTCTCGACGAACAGCTCGCGGAAGAGCGGCCCGAGTTCGTGGTGGAGGTTCTGTGCGCGTGCGTAGTCGCCGTCGAGCGCCGCGCCCACCATCGCGCAGGTCCGTTCGGGCTCGATGTTCGCGGCGACGCTAATCGTCCCCGTGCCGCCGACCGAGATGATCGGCAGCGTCATCGCGTCGTCACCCGAGAGGACGGCGAACTCCTCGTCCATCGTGCGCTCTGCGATCTCACCGATCATGCCGAGGTCGCCGCTTGCGGCCTTGTAGCCCGCGATATTCTCGTGGCTCGCGAGTTCGACGGCGGTGTCGGGTTCGATCGTCTGTCCCGTCCGCGAGGGGACGTTGTAGACGATCTGTGGCAGGTCGACTGCGTCAGCGATCGTCCGATAGTGGTCGACCAGCCCGCGCTGTTCAGGCTTGTTGTAGTACGGGGAGATCAGCAGCAGGCCGTCCGCGCCGGCGTCGGCCGAGCGCTCCGAGAGTTCCAGGGCTTCGCGCGTGTTGTTGGATCCGGAGCCAGCGATGACGGGCACGTCGTCGACGGCGTCGATTACCGCTTCGACGACGCGGACGTGTTCGTCGTGGGTCAGGGTCGCGGATTCGCCGGTAGAGCCGACGGGAACGAGGCCGTCGACGCCTGCCGCCTCGAGTCGCTGTGCGTCCTGCTGGAGTGTTTCAAAGTCGATGCGTTCGTCTTCGTCGAACGGCGTACACATTGCGGGGAAGACGCCGGAAAGGTCGAGTTCTTGTGTCATAGTGGATTGAGCTGCGTTGTTGCGGTGGTGCGTTAGTCGTATTGTGCGTCGGTCGTGTGGTGTATTCGTGTTGTGTGTCGTGAGGGGGACACACATCCTGGCCACGTCCTTACTATCGTGTCAGTGGCCGTTACGAGTCGAGACTGTCGACAATCGGTCTGCAGGAGTGACAGTCGGTCGAAGCGTGCCCGAAACGAGTTCGCTACGCTCGCGACGAGCACTCTCAGACGCGTTTACGTTTCGGAAAGCGAGAAAAGACGCCACTCACGACGAGGTCGCCGATCCGATGAGTGACGTGACGCATACCCGATAGCGTGACCCGGACGAACTTAGCCGTTGTGACTTCCCTCGCTCGATGGTATTCGCTGACCTGCCTTCGCAGGGCCCATGACTGACCGGAACGTCAGTTCGGCCACTCACCAGCATAGTGGCATCTGTTAGCATGGCCTCGGAACGCGATTTGCTCGCCGAGTCCCGCTTCCTTTATACTTCCTGATTGCTAACCACCGGCTATGCGAAACACACAGTTAAAACTCCGAATGGCGTTCGTTGGATTCGTCCTGTTCGCCCTGTACTTCGCCGCCGCGCTGTTCTTCTCGGCGATGTTCGGAGTCAGCCTCCTGCCCGTGCTGGCACTCAGCATCATCGTCCTCCCCGCAGCCCAGTACAAGTTCGGCAAGTGGATGGCGCTTCGCGGCACCGAAGAGATGCCCAACGAGGGCCAGTACCGCGAGATTCACCAGATGACCGAATCTCTCTCACGGGATATGGGCCTCGACAAGCCAAAGCTCGTCGTCCAGGATATGGGCGTTCCAAACGCGTTCGCGACCGGGCGGAAAGGTGCCGGCGTCGTCTGCGTCTCGAACGAACTCATCCAGCTCCTCGAGCGCGACGAACTCGAGGGCGTCATCGCACACGAACTCGCTCACCTGAACAACCGCGACACCATTACGATGATCCTCGGACAGTCGGTCGGAATGGTCATCAGCTACGCCGTGTTCTTCTTCGTCCGCGACGACAACAACTTCTTCGTTGCCTACGCCGCGATGATGATTTCCCAGCTGCTCACGACGATCCTCGTCATGGCCATCTCGCGCTACCGCGAGTACGTCGCCGACGACGACGCCCGACAGTACATCGGCACCGGCGACCCGCTCGCCCGCGCACTCGAGAAGATCTCCCGCGGCGCCGAGGGTCGTGAATCGCAGGTCGACGAGACGGTCAGCGCGCTGTGTATCCTGAATACGGACCGCAGCCTCATGCAGAAGCTGTTCGCGAGCCACCCGCCGACCGAGAAGCGTATCGAGAAGCTTCGGCACTGATCGCAGTTCCTGCCGGCGGTTTCGACTTGCCATTTCTGTTTTGCTGGTCACTTGCGACAGCGGAGCCGTTCGAGATGGTGTGATGGGTGGAGTGAGTACAACAGATGGCTGGAGTGAGCATGCCGTCCAGACCGAGAACTCCGAGAGAGCCGTCAGTCCACCCCGAACACCCTTCACGAACGGGGTTCTTTTTATGCGTACCCAGTCCAAGCTAACACATGACGGAAATTCATCCCGGTCAGCGCGTTGCCGTTCTCGTCGACGCGCAGAACCTGTATCACTCGGCGCAGAGTCTGCACAGCCGCAATATCGATTATTCGGCCCTCCTCTCGAAGGCCGTACAGGATCGCCAGCTCACGCGCGCTATCGCGTACGTGATTCGCGCGGACGCCCCCGAAGAAGAGAGCTTCTTCGACGCGCTGGTGGATATCGGCTTCGAGACCAAGATCAAAGACATCAAGACGTTCTCCGACGGCACCAAGAAGGCCGACTGGGACGTCGGCATGAGTCTCGACGCGGTGACGCTCGCGAATCACGTCGACACGGTCGTCCTCTGTACGGGTGACGGCGACTTCTCACGACTCTGCTCGCACCTGCGACACGAGGGCGTGCGCGTCGAAGTAATGGCGTTCGAATCCTCGACGGCCGACGAACTCATCGACGCGACGGATACGTTCCTCGACCTCGACGAGCGACCCGAGACGTTCTTGCTCTGAGCGCGCGCTCCGCAGTTCGTATTTCACACTTCCGACTCACGGCGTGAGACGACACGCCGTGAGACGACAACACGAGCAGACGTGCACTCGAGTTCGAATCCGACACTGACAGACGGCTTCTGCGGTTGTCGCTGTCGACGCTACTGACGCTACTGGCGATACCGACGCTTACGACGGCGTCGACCGTGCGAGGTCGAGCACGACAGCGATCGCGCCGACGGCGAGGGCCGCCCCTGCGACGACGCCAGCGACAGGGTAGCCGCCTGCGTTCGTCTCAAGAATCGATGGGCCGGCGAGAACGAGCCCACTCACCGCGAGCAGTATCGTTCCGAGCGCAATCTGAACGACATCCATTCACGCGATATTACCAAGTCGGAGTATATAATAGTCGTGATCAACGGCTGCACCCGGTCGTCTCGTTGTATTCACGTAGACGTGTCCGTTGGCTGTGATCGGTACCCAACAGGCCATCGAAGGGCTTTCGACCCAGCGGACGAAACCACGCCCAATGAGCGAGCCAGTCGACGGAAACGCGGGTCTCTCCACGCTGCGGACGATCGCGGATTACCAGTTCGGTGCTGGTGCAGGCGCGGCACTCTTTCCCGATACAGACGGTTCTGCGGCCGCCACAGACACCGACACAGACACAGACACAGACACAGACACAGACATCGACACCGACACAGACACCAACGAACTCACCATCAAACGAACCTCCTCCGGCCGCCCCCAGCAGGTCCACGCCAAGGACGGCCGCATCGTCTCCTTCGGCATCGACGGCCGATTCACCCTCGGACTCGAGGGCGGCCGCCGGCTGGCGGAGGTACTCGAGTCCCCGGTCTATCGCGTGATCGTTGACGACGAGAGTGAGCCGTTCGTGCGCGACGAGAAAAACGTCTTTACGAAGTTCGTACTCGATGCGGGCGAGGAGATTCGACCGGGCGACGAGGTGCTGGTGGTTCACGAGCGCGGCGAGTTGCTCGCGGTCGGTCGTGCGGAGCTGGACGCGGCGTCGATTGCGGATTTCGAGACGGGGATGGCGGTGAACGTTCGCGAGGGTGCGCCTGCGCCAGAGTAGGTGTTACGCCAGCCGATATTCGTATTCTTTTTGACTAATCGCTCGAATCTGTCCGTATGGTTTCGACACTTCTTCTCACACTCATCTTACTACCCGTCGTACTCCTGGGTGTCGTCTGGTCGTCAGTTCAGTACGTCCCGGACGGGGAAGGACGGTTGCTCGTGGTCTCTGGTGAGGTTCGCGACGTACTCGGGCCTGGCATCTACTTCGCACCACCGTTCGTCTCGGAGACGTTTCCGATCGACTTCGAGACGATGCAGTACGAAACGCCGAAGCCACATCCGTTACCGACGGAACTCGAAGACGACGCCGAGCGGATTGCATCGACGGAGACAGAGACCACGGACGCAGGAACCGCAGACTGATCCAGGACGGAGCCGACGAACGACAAAGTAAAAGGTCGCGGGAGGCGACGTGTCGGGTATGTTTGGAGGAGGCGGCGGACTCAATCCGCGCAAGATGGAACAGATGATGCAGCAGATGGGTATCGACGTCGAGGACGTCGACGCTGAAGAGGTCATCATCCGCACCGACGAGTACGACCTCGTCTTCAACGACGCCGAAGTCACGAAGATGGACGCTCGCGGTCAGGAAACCTACCAGATCATCGGCTCGCCCGAACAGGTCGAAGCCGGCTCCGCCGGCGGCGATGCGGGGAGCGCAGACTCAGAACCCGCCATTCCAGAAGGCGACATCGAAATGGTTGCAACCCGAACTGGCGCCAGCGAGGACGAGGCCCGCGCCGCACTCGAGGACAACGACGGCGACCTGGCCGCAGCGGTCGAGGAACTCGAGTGACTCGAGTCGTGCATCGATGCGGAGATGGATGCAGAGAGGGGCGCAGACAGAGACGAAACCAGTGTCGAGAACAGCAACACGAACGGAGTGAGCGCCCGTGAGCGACGGTGAGAGCGACCAGAGCGCCGAAGCGGACGCGGACGTGGAAGCGGAATCGGACGCGGACGCGGAATCGGACGCGGACGCGGAATCGGACGCGGACGCGGAAGCCGAAGCAGAAACCGACGCGGAAGCAGGAGTGGAAACAGAAACGAATGCGGACACGCAACCGGACGAGGAGTCACCAGACCAGCCACCCGTCCTGCTCGTTCGGGACGACCGCGAGTTCCTCGTCCAGCCCGGCGAGGAGATGGGGACCGACCTCGGCATCCTCGAGGTCCCCGCAGACGTCGAACCGGGTGATACCGTTGAGACGCACCTGGACGAAGCCTTCCACGTTCGACGACTCCGCGGCCCGGACCTCTTTCACCACTTCGAGCGCACGGGTGCGCCGATGGTCCCCCGCGATATCGGGCTTATCATCGGCGAAACCGGAATCGCCCGCGGTGACCGCGTCCTCGACACCGGTACCGGGACCGGCGTCCTCTCGGCCTCGATGGCCCGCGCTGGTGCCACAGTCGTAACGTACGAACGAGACCCCGAGTTCGCCGACGTCGCTCGCGAGAACATGGAACTCGGCGGCGTTGCAGATGCCGTCGACGTCCGGACCGGCGACCTGACCGAAGAACTGGAGGCAGGGGCACTCGAGTCCGCACCGTTCGACGTACTCACCCTCGATACGGGTGACGCGGCCGAGATTGTTACGCACGCACCAGAACTGCTGGTTGAAGGTGGCTTCGTCGCGGTCTACAGTCCGTTCATCGAGTCGACGCGCGACGTCGTGGAGGCGGCCCGCGAGGCCGGGTTGGCGAATATCCGGACGCGAGAGACGATCCAGCGCGAGATGCAGTTCGACGACCGCGGCTCGCGGCCGTCGACGGCACCCGTGGGACACACGGGGTATCTGACGATCGCCCGGAACGAGTAGTTCTCCCTCTCTCCGTTACGTCCCATGTGGATCCGTCCACAAGAGAGGTGTCAGCGAGCGAGAGGTTCGAAGAACCCGAGCGACGCTGTTTACCGCGTGTGAACGGAGTGAGCGCGCGGGCCGACGACTGATGTGGAGACTCGCGAAGCGAGTCGGAACGGAAGGAGGAGTGTTTTTCATCGAAGTTTTTCCGAGTGTGGTCGCGAAGCGACCGCACGCAGAGAAAAAGTTCGGTTCTAGTTATCGTCTTCGCGCCACTTGTGCTCGCACTCAGAGCAAATGAAAAAGCGCGTTTCGGACTCGTCGGCCGAACGAATCTGCTGCATGTACCAGTACGCGCGGTCGTGGCCACACTCGGGACAGTGGGCGTCGGTCTCGGGCAGCGACGTCTCCTCGGAGGACTCGATAACCTCGGTCGCCTCCTGACTGTCCGTGACGACGTACTCGTCGGCGTCGCCTTTGGGTTTCGTATAGCCACAGCTGCCACACTCCCACAGCCCATCGTCGGCTTTCATCATCGAACCGCATTCGTCGCAGAATTCCATCGTTGTCCGGGCTACGTCGGCCGAGAGACTTAAACGGCCCGTTTGGATTCGGAGACGCTCTCACCGTTCTTGCTGACGAAGCGGCTCAGCCCTCCGACTGAAACGGCTCCCCAACTGCCTCCCGTGGCAACACGTTGTGCAACGCCGCCTCGAGTCCACCAGCCGACTCGTACCGCTCCTCCTGTGCCGCCCCGAGAAGCGATCCCAGATTCCGCTCGCCGTCTGCAAGCACCAGCGTCGTTGCCTCGAACGCGCCCGCTGCCTCGGCTTTCGTGACGGGGTACTCGAGTGCCTCGAAGGTGGACTCGAGTTCATTCAGTTTCAGTGTGGTTCCCAATAAGAACGGACGCGCCGCGAGCGCTTGTAGTGTCGGGTAGAGTATCGTCTCGCAGGCGCGCGAGACAGTTGATTTCAGCAATATTTCGTTTCGAAATGTTAATCGGGCGCGACGCCGCAGACGTATATCGATGCGGAATCTGGGACGACGGGTCGCGGCGCAGTTCGCCGTCGACCGGCGGGTACTGGCGCTCGCGTTCGCGCGGATGGCAGACGGGATCGGGAACTCGTTTCTAGTGATCGTGATTCCGCTGTACGTGGCCAGCGACGTCGTTGGCGGACCGACGTTCGGGCTGGCAGAGTCGATGATCATCGGGATCATCCTCTCGATTTTTGGCTTTCTCAACAGCAGCTTTCAGCCGTTGACGGGGCGGTTTTCGGATCGTGCCGGGAAGCGAAAGCTGTTCGTTCTGATCGGACTCGCTGGACTCGCGACGATGAACGTGGCGTATCTCTTCGCCGAATCGTACCTCTCGCTGCTCGTCATCCGCGGCTTGCAGGGAATCAGCGTCGCGTTCATCATTCCTGCGTCGGTCGCGCTGGTCAACGAACTCGCGACCACGGACGACCGCGGCGGGAACATGGGCGTCTACAACACGTTCCGACTGATCGGCTTCGGTGCCGGCCCGGTCGTCGCGGGTGCAGTGGTCAACGCAGGACCGTACACGCTTCCGATTGGGGGGCTATCCATCTCTGGCTTCGACGCGGCGTTCTACATCGCGGCGATCACGGCGATCATCAGCTTCCTGCTCGTGACCGTGCTGATCACCGATCCCGAGTCGACGCGGGCGAACGCGAGCGCGGATCTCGCCATTCCAGTGTGGGACCGACCGGGGCCGAACCTGCTCAATCCAATCTTCACGCTCGGCGTCGCGTCGCTGTTCATGGCGACGGCAATCGCGCTCTTCGCGACGATCCAGCCGCAGGTCAACACCCACCTGGAGCAGGGTGCGACCTGGTTCGGCCTCCAGTTCGCGGCGTTTATCGTCGCCCAAATTCTGCTGCAGACGCCGATCGGGCGCGCTTGCGACCGCTATGGCCGGCGGCCGTTCATCGTCGTCGGGATGGGGCTGTTGATTCCGACGACGCTCGCGCAGGGGTACGTTCCAACCTCCGAGACGATGTTCGTCGCGCGACTCCTGCAGGGAATCGCCGGCGCGATGGTGTTCGCGCCGTCGCTCGCGCTCGCGGGAGACCTTGCAGGCGAGGGTGAGTCGGGTTCGAAGCTCTCGGTTCTCACGATGGCCTTCGGCTTCGGAATCGCTATCGGCCCGCTCTCTTCGGGCGCGCTGGTCGGCTACGGCTTCGAGGTGCCGTTCATCTTCGGCACTGTGCTCGCCGTGATCGGCACGGTCCTCGTCTACACGCAGATCGAGGAGACGCTGGAACAGACACAGCCGGTGCCGTTCGTCGGGAGCGACTGAGCCGCGCCAGCCGGTGCGATAGCGGGTACGGCGGCCAGAGAAGGGAGCCAAACAGGAAAACGGCGAACGCGACGGGACGCAACGCAAAAGTACCACATGCCCGTACGATGCGACGATGACGCTCTCGGAGGAGGCCACGGAACGGCTAGCCGACGTGGTGGAGCTACAGCCGACGAAAAATTCCGAGTTGCAAGACCGGTGGGAGATGGAAAGCGGCAGTGAGGTCCACCAGTACTTGGAGAACGAACTCGGCGACTACTACTTTCGCGACGACAACAGCCTGATCCGGGCGACCGCCGAGGCTGCAGATCTGGTCGACGTCGAGCCGGGGATCGAGAGCGACCCCGACGCGGAGGGTGCACCTTCCCGCGTTCGCGTACCAGAGCTGCAGGTACAGATCGTCGACGTACTCGCCGGTCCCGACGAGGAATCAGAGAGCGTCGTCTCAGTGTTACACGCGCTCCGAGACGAGTTCGACGTCGATCCAGGCGCGGAGGACGTCCGCTCCGGCCTCCAGAGTCTGCGCCGGAAGGGTGTCGTCGAGGTAGAGTACCGGACGGTTCCGACGTTCCGACTGGCAGCACCACGAGACGAAATCGAGGTTGAGGCGGCGAACTAAGCCGACGCACTGAGACAGAGTCGGCTCATTGAGCCCGAGGTGACTCGCTGGAAGCGTATCGCTTCCGGCGCATTCGTCGCCGCAGTAGCAGTTGTTTCTCACGAGGAGGTTTGTGACCGGCCAGGGCCACAGTCGGACTCCGAGTTGGTACACTCGTCAACAGAACACTATTGATACCGTGCTAACAAGTGTGTGGTATGTCCGACGCAGTCGTCCGCCTCGATGTCCCCATCGTCGACGCGATGGCCCTCCTCGGTGCGAGTTCCGTCGCCGTTGTCGGTGGCACGCTCTTCGACACCATCCTCGGCGTCTCGCCCGTCTGGCTCGGTGTGAGTCTCTACGTGGTCTTTCTGTGTCACCGGCTAGTGCTCGCGGTCGAGCGACGCACGGGTGAAATGTACCGTGCGGACAACAGGTACTTCCACGAAGCAGTGTCCGTCCTTGTCTGGACTCCAGTTGTGTACGGGAGCATTGGATCGTCCCAACAGATCCGTGGAACTGCCGTCGTCTGGCTCAGTATCGGGCTGTACGCCAGCTACTTGCTTTACAGGTTGGTCGTTGCCGTCGAACGAGACACGTACAGTACTGCCTGAGTTTCCGTCAGTCACAGCCTCCCGCGTTCTGGCCTGGCCGCCGTCGCCGCCGTCGTTTCGCGAGGAGACGCTGCAACCGTTTTCCCGGGCCGCCCTCGATCGGCCAGTCCTTCGTTCGCCAGACCGGCGGCTCGGGTTCGAATTCCGGGCAGGAGCCCGAACACTCGGCCGCTGTCGGCTGACACGCCTTGGCGCTGCAGTACGGCACGAGCTGTGGTCCCTCCCGTGCGCGCAGTTCGAAGTGACGACAGTCCGGGCGCATCGTCTCGACGAACGACCGCCAGCCGCGCTCGTAGGCACGTTCCGCGAGTGCGAGTCGTTTCTCGGCTTTCGTCTCCGGCTCGACGTACTCGAATCGCGCCGCCGACCCATCGCGCTCGCCGCCATCGGGTCGCTCGAGTATCCGCGTTCCCGGCTCGTCGACTGCGAGTTGTCTGGGATGCCAGGCTACCTCGGCCGTGAGCGCGTCCGGATCGAGCGTGAGAATGCCCGCCGCCACCGGTAGCCCCTCGAACAACGCCGGTGTGATCGTCTCGTCCGTCGCCTGGGTCGCCACCCAGACCTCGTCCGCCAGCGCCAGCGCCACGTCGAACTCGAGTTGCGGCCCGAGCGCGCGGGCGGCGCTCGCGTCGAGGTCGGGCTTGTTCTCGATGGCGATAATGCGCTCGATCCAGTCGGGGTAGGGCCACTTGCGGCGGATCTGGATGCGGTTGCCCTGCTTTCGCATCTCGAGAATCCCGCGGTCATCGGCCTGATGGATCGCTTCGCGGACGTAGCGCCACGGGTAGCCGGGGTGGGGTAGCGCGTCGCGGTAGTACGCCCACTCGGTAGGCGCGTTACGGACGATATGCAAGAGGTCGCTGTCGAGGCGCTTCGCGCCGAATCGTGCTCGATTTCGGAGGCCGGTGGGGTCGCACTCGAGTACGATGGTATCCCAGCGGCGGCGTTTGGTGCCGAGTTGGCGGGCGACGATGTGGTGGGTGTCGTCGTGGCCGTGGCCGCGGTCTGGTGGCCACTCGCGTTCGGCCCAGCGACAGGTTCGGAGTTCGAAGGCGAACTCGGAGTCAGGGGTCATGTGGCTGGTTTAGCGTAGAGCGCGTGTGAGTGGAGTGGAGTAGATACGTCTGGTGCGCCGGTGTCCCTACTGGTGGGCCGGCGGTACGGTGGCGTTGGATTCCTCGCCCACTCAGACCGACTCGAGTTCGTCGAGGAACTCGTGGGCGTCCTCGAGAATCTCTCGGGGGCCGTCTTGTGTGACGGTGTTGACCGCCTGCTCGTAGTCGCGCCACTGGAGGTCTCGATGCTCGTTCGAGAGCTCGGCGCTCGCCTCGAACGACTTCGCCACGAAGAGGTGAACGGTCTTGTGGATCGTCTTGCCGTTGGCCTCGAAGACGTAGTCGTAGTCCTCACGAAAGCCATCGAGTAGTCTGAACTGGTCGATACCTGCCTCTTCCTTTATTTCGCGGATCGCCGTCTGTTGTAGCTCTTCATCTCCTTCGACACCGCCCTTCGGAAACTCCCAGTCGCCCGGGCGGCTCTTGAGTAGAAGATACTCGCGCCGGCCCCGCGTGTCGCGGAAGAGGATCGCGCCTGCGCTCGTAGCTTCGACTGCCATTAACAGGGCTAATAGATGAGACGTTAAGAGAATATCGGACTGTTCGTCGCGCGTAGACGTATCTCAGCAGGTTTTTACGCGACGACCGTGGAAGAATGAACAACACCGCTATGACCTTCGTCACCCGTCTCACGCTCCAGAGCGGCGATCGCGCCGCCCTCGACGGTATCGTTAACGACATCAAATCCTCCGCCGAGCGAAAGGGCGCTGCCCTCAAAGGCCCGCACTCCCATCCGCCGAAGAAAATCTCGGTCCCCCAGCCGTGTCGGCTGCACACCGACGACGACCGCCACTTCGACTCCTGGGAGTACACCGTCTTCACCCGCGAACTCGAGATCCACGGCCACGACAATCTCGCGCGCAACATCGCCTCGCAGAACTTCCCCGACTCGGTCCATATCGAGGCCGAAGTCGAACAGATCCACGGCGCAGGTCGCGGGAACTGACGAAGGAGGGGGCGTCCGACTGTTTACCGCTGTCTATCCCGCATGATTTCAGCCAGAAACAGCTCGTGCTCGGCAACATGATCAGCGGCGAGTTAGTAAGTGCAATCAGCCCGATCAAAGGCGACAGCCCGGCTGGTCATGCTGTGCTCGCGGGGTGCCTAGATAACGATACATTCGTCTTCGTGTGCCTGTTTGAAATGTTATATCACTTTTCTCTCCTAACTGGGTTAGCCATTATCGATTCATTACAATCTTGAGTGTAGTCGTCAGTATTGATCGGTTCCCAAACAGGTATCCCGTTGCCATCTGACCCAATCCAATAGGCTATCTGGATAGCATGCTCACCCAACTTTTCCTCTGACTCGAATGTTATCCAATCTTCATCGGCATCCATACGCATATGAACACGAAATTGACTCGGCTTGTCAGGCCAGTCTTGCGAAATCCATTTCTGTTGGTCTTGTCCATTTTCCTCGCGGCCATCGATAGTATACGAATTGAAGAGGACTTCTTCGTTCTCATACTCGACACGAATATGAACGGTATGCGATTGATTGTCTACATTGACAATCTCGATACAGCTGAGAATGGGTGGATCCCTAGGCAGCATGGAAGAGACACACCCGGAAAGCAGGCTGGCAAACAGTGGAATCGTCGCTTGGAGGGTTGTTCGACGAGATAACATACTTTTATGTTTTAATGAAGTTGTATTAAAACTTCTGTAGGATCTGGATGGCTGCTATCTGCGTATCCGTACTAACCAAGATCGTTCGCCCAGTTCAGTTCACTGTAGCAAGTTCGAGTGGTCTTAAAGCACGATATTAAGACCAAATTCGCTGACGCTTCGACCTAGCCCAATCCCGCATGTGTATTTTCAATATATAATGTATGAATTATAGTTCAATAATCGAATAATATGGTGTCTAAGTCAGGGTTCATAGTCTGTCACTACATTATCGATTGAGTCAGATGGATAGTCATTATCAGAGTAATGTATAAATTCGCTTTTGATTTCCCCATCAGTAATAAATATCGATGCAGAAGAATCTACCTTAAAAATACCAGCGTTACTGACTCTACAAGTTTCGTCACCACCTCGATCGGCATGTGAAGTTGGAGATCCATATCCATATTCTGTTTCAACAGTTTTTCCAGGGTCAGACTGATTTTCGATTGAGTCCACTTCATTATTAGAGGTGTCAACTGTTACCTCACCATATGGTCCAGATGGACTAACCCCTACTGTTATATTACTTAGGCTGTATCCACCCGACTCATTCCGATTTGGTGAGAAATCTACTAATTCTACATCTTCAGCCGAAGTTATTGAAGGGACCCAGTTCTGTTCCACAGTTGTTGACTTATTAAGTCCACGACCGTCATCTACTGCAGAGTCCTGATCATCAAGGTATGTTCCTGGCCATACATATCCTGACAAACCGCAAGCGTACTCTATTATATCATCATCATCCGGATGGTAATCTTCACCACGATACACGTTCATATTCATATCAATACGACCACTAACGTATTCATTACCGTCAACATCTTCACTATCTACATAGACATGATCTGCAAAATTACCTATCTCATCCCACCCATCATCAGGATCAACTGAGGCACTACCCACGGATGCCACGTTTACACCGGCGACATCTGTTTTAGCCTTCTCAACCACTTCTTCGGCACCTGATTCACCCGGGCCAAACGGCGCTGACCAGAACCGTTCCGTAGGCGATTTTTTCTTCCATTCGACATAATATGCGACAGTATCTTGCCGATTCTGCTCCTCAAATCTTTTTTCTGAGTCAATTACGTGTACGCTCTCACCTTCAGATTTTGGTAATGAAAGAATCACATTCCGTGCATACGCTACATGTCCTTTGGTAATTCCGTCACCGTTTGGTTTGGTGATGAGCAGTCCATTTTCGGTTTCTATTGTACTCAATCCGGAATTGGACTTTGCCACACTGGTTCCAGGCACTGTACTTAGGCCTATAAGGGCTGTTCCGGTTGCAGCGATACATTCTCTCCTTCCGAATAGTCTTTCATTCTGCATTGTGTTTGTATTATTTGAATCAAGTGTATAAAATACTATCGGAAATAGATTCTAGTTATTAACTTAGGAAAGGGCTAACAACAACCACTCTCGTGAGATAGGTTGTTGATTTTCAGAGCGCAGCAGCAATAGAATGTTAAATCCCACCACTATTTGTAATTTTATTAGGTTGTGTAGGAACAATTCTCTAAGACACGGTGTTAGCTTTTCTTTCGATACCACTCGATGTGGTAAGGTCCGCGGGTCGTTAGTGCGAGCGTGGCTCTCGCTGGTATTGAAGCGCACATATCCATCAGCGAACACACCATCGTCGTGGACGGCGTATTCGCGGACGAATGCGTCGTCCTTCCAACCGTCTCGTACGCTCGAAATCCGTCGGTATAACCATTAACGACTCCCCCTTCGTGATCCGAGAGCAGGAGCCGAATCGTCGATTCGTCAATAGATTCGCCGGCACAACGTACCGCTGATCATTGCCGCGATTAACGAGCATGAACACCGGTGGCTTGTCCCCCTTGCACAAGCCACAACCGCGACCCGCAGTCGCGCTCGCGGCCTTTCAGCCCCGACAAGACGTATATTTCTCCGATTTCTCGAGCTGAAATACGAGACACCTGTGGGTGGTCGGCGACAGTGTCACCGTTCGCGATGCCGACAACCGCCCGCTGTATATCGCTCGCGTCGAACGGCAGCGTTGTTGGGACGCTGACTGTTGTCCGCACCGCGAGCGGCTTCGACTTCGAGCGAGAGTCCCGCCGACCCGTGTATTTCCGGTTTGAAAAAGGGTGCACGGAGACCGATACGACGTGCCGCGATATCCGGACCATTCACGGACCGACGCCTGCGGCTGGCTTACCGATCCTGGGTTGTTGCCGGCTGCCCGCCGAATCCAGGCACGGGCGACTGACCCGTCCGTCAAGTTCGATTCGACACGCCAATCACCGTTCAATCTCGAAATATGGTGTGGGAAAGGCCTTCTTGACAACGTTCACGTGCTTGCGGACGATCTCGGCGTGAACGTGATCGTCGAAGGCGACGGCGACCTGTCGATTACGCTCATTCTCGTCGAACAACATACAACAGTGTGACACTCTCTCAAGCCGGCACGTCTTTGACACCCCTCGACAATACCTCCCTATGGTCACGAGCGACCTCGTCACACTCCGTCGAGACCTGCACCGCAAGCCCGAACCAGCCTGGCGCGAATTCTACACCACCGCGCGCATCGTCGAGGAAGTCCAGTCCCGCGTCGATCTGGACGAACTCCATATCGGCCCCGACGCCATCGTTGGCGAACACCGACTTGCCGTCCCCGACGACGCAGAAATCGCCGAGTGGTACGAGCAAGCCAGCGAGTACGATATCGACGAGGAGATTCTGTCCCAACTCGAGGGCGGCTACACGGGAGCCGTCGCGGTCCTCGAGCGCGGCGAAGGACCGACGGTCGGCCTGCGGGTCGACATCGACGGCCTGCCACAGCCCGAATCCGAGGACGGCGAGCACGCGCCCGTCGCCGAGGGATTCCGGTCGGAACACGACGGCGCGATGCACGCTTGCGGGCACGACGCCCACGCGACGATCGGTGTTGGCGTGCTCGAAGCAATCGCCGAAAGCGACTTTTCGGGGACGTTCAAGGTGTTCTTCCAGCCCGCAGAGGAGGTTATCGGCGGCGGAAAGTCGATGGCGACGAGCGAGCACATCCAGGATGTCGACGCGCTGCTCGCGGCCCACATCGGCCTCGATCATCCGACCGGCGAAATCGTCGCCGGCATCGACGGCTTCCTCGCGGTTTCCCACCTCGATGCGACGTTCACCGGTGCGCCGTCTCACGCGGGCGGCCACCCCGAGGAGGGACGAAACGCCGTCCAGGCGATGGCAACAGCGGTCCAGAACCTCTACAGCATCCCGCGACACAGCGACGGTCCGACGCGGATCAACGCCGGCGTCGTCGAGGGCGGCACTGCGGCGAACGTCATCCCCGAGGAGGCCCACATCGAAGCTGAAGTTCGGGGCAAGACGACCGAACTGATGGAGTACATGCGCTCGAACGCGCGCCGAGTGATTCGGAACGCCGCCGAGATGCACGACTGCGAGGTCGAGATCGAACTCGGTTCGGAGGCACCGAGTGCGACCAGTGATCAGGACCTCGTCTCGATTGTCAGCGAGGTCGCTGGCGAGACGGCAGGCGTCGAAAACGTCATGGAGCGCGACGAACTCGGCGGCAGCGAAGACGCGACCTTCCTGATGCAGACGGTCCAGGACAACGGCGGCTCCGCGTGCTACATCGGCGTCGGCACGGACCACCCCGGCGGCCACCACACCGCGACGTTCGACGTGGACGAGGCGAGTCTCCAGCACGGCGTCGACGTGCTCACCGGCGCAGTCGAGCAGATCAGCCGCGACTGGTAGCGGTAGGCTAGACTACCCTGCTACACAGGCTGGTCTCGTACCGCCGGCATCGAGACATGCAAACGCTTTTCTATACCACATAGAAGTGTTGAAACAACTAGCAGGGAAGCCCGCGCCGGTCGACAATAACGATGACGATGACGATGACGATGACGATGACGAACGAAACACTGCAACGGACTCGAGTACGAGTGGGTCTCTGGCTTCGAATAGTAGCCGCCGGTTCGATCGCCACACTCGGGTTCGTCCTTTTGTTTCTCATCGAGGTCGCAGCCATCACGCTGCTGTCGATGTTCATGCTCGTGGTGGCCCCGTTTGCAGTTGCCATGTTGCTGCTTTTCGTCGGTCTCTGGGTGTTCACTGCGGGACTCTACCGCCGACTGATGCCGACCTCGCTGGTCGTTGGTCGCATTTCGAACAAGTGGTTGGGCGATCTCGAGCAGGTCGCACGCCAGGTTGCAAACCCCAGGGACGGCCTCAAGAGGCGGCCGATCGCGCTCATGCTTTGCGCGCTCGTCGTCTGGCTCGTTGGGGCCGTGCTCGTCGAATCCACCACACTGATCTCGACGTTTGAGGCACTCCTCGTGGTCAGCACGGTCATCGGTGTCGGCAGCGCAACATACTACACGGGCAAAACGATCGCAGAAGAACGTGGTCGCGGGGGCGTCGTCGAAGCACAACTCGAAGACGACATCGACGTCCTCGAGACCACTGCGGCTGCCAACGAGGAACTAGCCGGCGAAGCCGGGTACAGCCTCGCGGAGCTTCAGGCGCGCGTCGATCGCCTCGCGGCGCAGGCGGGTGCCCCCGCACCGACCGTTCGCCTCGGTCGGGAACGAGTGCCGTTTGCGGCGACGGTCGGCTTTCGACCAGGCACCTCGACGATCATCGTTTCCACTGGCCTCTGTAGCGCACTCTCGACCCGCGAACTCGAGGCCGTGCTCGCACACGAACTCGCCCACGCTGTCAATCGAGATGCAGCGGTTCTGACCGCGCTGGCCCTGCCCAACGCGAAGTTCGAGACGATGCTCGAGACAGCACTCGCGGACCCCCACGACGACGCGACAACCCCGATACAGGGGCATCCGATGCTCTTGCTGGCTGCGCTTCCGATCGTTGCGTTCACGCGAGCGTCAGTAATTCTCGTTACCAGATACCGTGAGTACGTCGCCGACCGCGGGGCTGTCGCGCTCACGGGCGATCCGGCCGCCCTGGCGAGCGCCCTCGAGACATTGGACCAGGAACTCACTCGTCGTCCCTCGAGTGACCTCCGGACGCATCACTCGACGGCAGCCTTTTCGATCGTCCCGCCGCCGTGGGAGGAACACCGCTTTTTCGACCGCACGCGGCGGTTCATCGCACGGACGCTACTCGGGACACATCCATCGACCAAGAAACGGATCGAACGTCTGCGTACTCGAGTCTGAGGAGTAAACGGGTGGCTTTCGCCTCGCTACCGCTGTAACGAGAAACGAAAAATGGGGAAACGAGACGCCGAGACCACGGTAAGTCACACGCTCTAGTCTGTGGCGTTCGAACCGACAGTCAAGTATCGGACAGGGCAGGGGACTCGAGTACTCACTCGGATTCGACGGTTTCGGTCGGGGTGTCTGTGCTGGAATCTCTGTCAGTGTCAGTGTCAGTGTCAGTGTCAGTGTCAGTGTCAGTGTCAGTGTCAGTGCCAGAATCCGTGTCAATCGCAGTGTCTGTGTTAGTGCCAGTACCAGTACCAGCACCAGTACCAGTCTCTGCAGCGATGTCCGCCTCGTCGTCTGGAAGTGCGCTCGATTTCGGAATCTCGATGCGGAGCGTTCCGGTCTCAGAGAGGGTTGCGGTGCCGGCGTCCGGGTTAACGACGGCGTCGGGAGGGAGTTCGGCCTCGCCGCCGAGGTGCATCCCGCGGCCGGGGAACCGCATCGAGTACTCCTCGCGGAAGGGGCGGAAGCGATCGACTTTGATCTTGACGTTGCCGTCGATGTAGCGGACCTGGATGTCGTCAGTCTCCGCACCTGGAACGTCGAAGACGACGAGATAGGACGTGTCGTTCTCGAGGACGTCGACGGCCAGGGTGCGGTGGTTCTGGATGCGCCCGCTCGCGCGACCGAGCTGGCGATACAGTACATGTTTGATCGAGGAGCCGAGGTCGTTTGCAGTCACGGTGTTACCTCCGATACAGGAGTGTGCGATGGAGGGCAGCGATACTGGCACGAGCGACGCGTGCTGAACGGGAGCGACGGCGGGGAGTGAGCGCGTAGCATGGCCGGGAGTACGGCTACGTGATCCCCGTTCATATTGGTTTTGGTGACGAGTAAATTAACGTCAGACGCGTCGCCGAGCGCGATGGGGACACGGTATAGCGCCCGGTTACGGCTCGTTGCCGCCGATCACGGTCGTGACCGGTCACAACTCGACTGGTTCGAGACAGTCGGTTCCGCTACAGACGGGACAGGAGAGTTCGGAGACGTCGAATTCGTCCGGCACGTCGTAGGTGTAGTGGTTTTCGAACAGGTCGAGGAAGCAGTCATCGTCAGTGCAGACGATCTCTTCGGTTGGTGGCATGGGCGACAGTACCGGGACCAGGATCATCAACGCGGCGGTTGCGGCGGTCCGTACACGATGTCCTCGCCGTCCCGCGCGTTAGTCACCGTTTTGTCGTTCCAGGCGCTATCCGACGCTATGACTGACTCCGGTCCCGGTACCCGCTCTGGCTCCAGTCCCGCCTCCGGGACGGAGCGCGGGAGCGAAGGGCTCTCGGTGACGATCGTCGACGGCTACGTCGACGAGCCCGCCCACTTCGGCGTGCCGCCGTATATCTCGACGTATCCGCGCTACACGGCCGGCGCACTCGTCGACGCTGGCGTTCCACGCGAGCAGATCACCTACCACACGATCGACGGCCTGCGCGACGAGCCAGACCGCTGGCGTGACGTCGACGAAGCGGATCTCATGATCTATCTCGGCGGGATGACCGTCCCCGGCAAGTACGTCGGTGGGACACCTGCCGAACCCGACGAAGTTCGCAAACTGGCGTGGACCGCCAACGGTACGAGCCTGATGGGTGGCCCCGTCAAGTTCGGCGTCGGCGACGAGAACGCCGGCGCGACCGAAACCGAACGGCAGGACCTGGACTTCGACTTCGTCGCCAAGGGCGACGTCGAGGCCGCCGTCCACGACTTAGTCGAGAGCGGACTCGAAGGCTTTAACAACCGAATGCGAGACGTGGACGAGGTCTCCCGGTGGGCCCAACAGGGCGCGTTCGTGGTCGAACAACACCCGAACCATCCCGACTATCTGATCGCCGAACTCGAGACGTCCCGCGGCTGTGCCTACCGCTGTTCGTTCTGTACCGAACCACTGTACGGCAACCCGACGTTCCGGCCGCCGCCGACGGTCGTCGGTGAGGTCGACGCGCTCGCAGATTACGGTGTGAAACACTACCGAATCGGTCGCCAGGCCGACATTCTCGCCTACGGCGGCGACGGCGAAGCGCCGA
Organism: Natrialba magadii ATCC 43099; assembly: GCF_000025625.1. Taxonomy (NCBI): domain Archaea; kingdom Methanobacteriati; phylum Methanobacteriota; class Halobacteria; order Halobacteriales; family Natrialbaceae; genus Natrialba; species Natrialba magadii. The sequence goes on from NC_013922.1 coordinate 2,845,167, forward strand.
ATCCCGACGCCCTTCGACAGCTCTACGGCGGCATCCGTGAGGTTGCGCCGGACCTCGAGACGCTCCACCTCGACAACATGAATCCGATCACCATCGTGGAGTGGCCCGAGAAGAGCCGCGAGGGGATCCGGATCATCGCCGAGCACAACACGCCCGGCGACACCGCCGCGTTCGGACTCGAGTCCGCCGACCCGCTGGTCCAGGAGGAGAACAACCTGAACGTCACCGCCGAGGAGTGCTTCGAGGCGGTCAGGATCGTCAACGAAGAGGCGGGCTGGCGACCGGGTGGGCCGGACGATCCGACGGCCGGTTCGTCACAGTCCGACTCGAACGTCCGTCAGCTCCCGAAACTCCTCCCCGGAATCAACCTCTTACACGGGCTCAAGGGCGAACGCGAGGAAACCTACCAGCACAACCGCGAGTTCCTCCAGCGCGTCTACGACGAGGGCTACATGCTCCGACGGATCAACATCCGCCAGGTCATGTCCTTCGACGGCACCGACATGTCCGACACCGGCGCGGAAATCGCAAACGAGCACAAGAAGCTCTTCAAACGCTACAAACGCCAGGTTCGCGAGGAAATCGACAACCCGATGCTCGAACGCGTCGCCCCACCAGGAACCGTGCTCTCTGACGTGCATCTCGAGTACCACCAGGACGGCAAGACCTTCGGCCGACAGCTTGGAACCTACCCGTTGCTCGTCGGCATTCCGGGCGAACGAGAACTCGGGCGCACGATCGACGTTGCGGTCGTCGACCACGGGTATCGCTCGGTAACGGGTGTTCCGTACCCGCTCGATCTAAACGATGCGTCGATGGACGAACTCACGGCGATTCCGGGCGTCGGCGATCGGACGGCGGGCGACATCGTCGTCAACCGCCCTTACGACTCCGTCGCGGCGGCCGACCTCGAGACGACAATCGATCTCGACGAGTTCGTGACGACAAAGCCGTTCGAGCCCGCGGACTGACGTGGCCGGTGCCCCCTCGACAGTCTCAAACGACCGGTTGAAACCGACCGTCTGCGGAAAATTCCCGTTCATGGTCGGTAGTTCTAATACGGATGAGCGTTAGAGGTGGGATTGAGGGTCTACCTGTGGAAATATCTGAAAAGCTCCTGTGTCTGTTCAGTACGGAGGTTTCGGCAGAGGAGGACCGATACGTCATCGAGGTACCACGTCAAGAAGTCGAGACCGGCGACATCGATCCCGACGAGATCTATCGCGTCGCACTCATTTCCCGCGAAAGTGAGGGTGGCGAGACCGAAGCGTCGACGGCACAGCCACAGCCGCAGGCGCAAGCGCAGACGCAAACGGCTCCGTCGGAGCCACAGCCACCAGTCGATGTCGGCGAAACGCGCTACGTCGAAATCGAAGACATTGGCAAACAGGGTGATGGGATTGCTCGCGTCGAACGCGGGTACGTCATTATCGTCCCAGGTGCCGATGTCGGCGAACGCGTCAAGATCGAAGTAACGGAAGTCAAGTCGAACTTCGCCGTCGGCGAAATCATCGAAGAGACGTTCTGACTCCCGTTCGGGAGTCGGCCGGTCTTTGCAGTGTACAACGTGTCACAGCGTCGTGTCGCCCTCCAGCGGCTGTGATTTCGACAGTTCTCTCCGTCGGTTTCGACTGACCATGCGCACTCGTTCTGGCCTGCTGGCCGCGCTTTTGTTCGTTGCTCACTGTCTCGATTGTCAGTGAAATGTAAACCACAATACCCACGCTGCTACACACAGATACAACGCCGCCACACAGCCGCTGTACAGACCGGCCTCCGCTCTCAATCGTGAAGCGCGCACCTACCGACTCGGAATCGTTCGCTGATACAGCGCCGGATCATCGTGATAACAGTCGCCGACGACAACGGCGTCCGCACCTGCCTCGAGTATCTCGGTCGTCTTCGCGGCCGAGTCGATGCCGCCGCCGTAGAGCAACACCGTCTCGTCGAGGTATCGTGCAGCGGCTTTCACGTCCTCTGGACCGCCGTAGGTGCCCGAGTACTCGACGTAGAAGATCGGAAAGTCATAGAACATCTCGGTCGCGAGCGCAGCGCCAGCGACCTGTTCGGACGTGTACGCGGTTTCGACGCCGGAGACGTCCGCTGCAGCCGAGTCGACGTGCTGGACGACGTACCCCTCACCGACCAGTTTCGCCGCCAGTTGCTCGACGGCGTCGACGCCCTTGGAGGTGATCAGGTCGCCAACGAGCGGGACGCTGCTCCCAGTAAGTTCGTCCGGCTTGCGAGCGATTTCGGCGAAGAGATCGAGGTGCTTCCCGACGAAGTTGTCGCGGTTGCCGTTGTAGACAGCGGGAACGGAGAGATAATCGATCACGTCGAGCGTGTCCGTTGACACCTGCTCGGCGCTGTAGGGCTCCTGAAAGATCGGCACGTCCGGAGCGAGCCGTGAGATTGACTGAATCGCCTCTAACGAGTTTGACTCCGTCACGTTGTCCGACCCACCGACGATCACCAGATCGGTGTCCGCGATGACGCTAGCGTCGTCAGGAAAGGGCTTCGCGGGGTCGACCTTCGTCACGTGCCGGATGTCGGTCCACGGAATGTCCATACTGAGCTATTTGACGACGCGTATAAATTTCCCGCTGGTTTTGCGTTACGCCGAGCTGATCAGTCATCGACCGGCGTCCCGTCCGGCCGTTTTGCCCCCTCAGAGTCGTGGACGACGACCTCGCCGGAGGCTACTGCCGTGGGTTCGTACGCATCCCGAACGCCGATCGCCTCCTCGAGTTCCCGCACGGCGCGCTCCTTGAGCGCCGCTGCGAGGTCCTCGGCGTCCGACCGGGAGATGTCGCGACCGAGTCCCTCACACTCGTGGGCCCGGACGACACCCTCTTCGTCACCGGTTTCACCGGTTTCACCGGCTTCACGTTGTGCGCCAAGCGCAACGCTGTCGACGACCGCACCCATTGGCTGGCTAGTGCCGTCGAGCGCAACGCTGAAAGGATACGTCCGACAGATCAGCGGCCGGTCGTCGTGTGCGACACAGGCACCGACGCCGTCGTCGTCCTCCTCGTAAAAGGCACAGTCGCCACAGCTGTCGGTCTGGAGTGCCCACTCGAAGGTCTCCCCCTCCGGCCCGTCCTCACCGTCGGCGAGTCCGTACGGCATCGGTCGGGCGACGTCACGCCAGTCTCGCTCCGTCGACTCCTGGAGCTCGCGCACTTCGTCAGGGAACACCGTCGCCGTGTGATCGTCCTCGGCCTCGCCCGTACAGCACGCGCCACAGCGCGTACACTCGAACCCGATCGACTCGATGGCGTCGGCGAGCGTGTCTACCTTGAGGGCGCGGGCCGTCTCGAGTTCCGACTCCAGTGATTGCACGTGTACGTCTGGTCATACGCGCCGAGCGGGAAAAGCGAGTCGCTCGTGATGGCGGTGGTGTGTCGTTCCCGTCCGCTCGTTGGACGGGCGGCTGGGTCGAACGCGGGACAGACCGTTACGACCGCCCGTGGCAGATGGAACGTGTATTGTCCAGAAGAGAATCCTTGCAGAGGAGCAGATGACGACTGGGGTCCCGTTGGCTCCGTGGGGATAAGCGAAGCCAGAGAGGGATTGAAACCTCACGCGCGCGTTTTTGCGACCGATCGCTGGATGTGAGTTCGGAGTGCATCTGTTGCGAGCGATCCGGTGACGTGCCCTTTCTCAAGGATGCCAAGAGTACGTCCTTCGTAGGCCGATCGTTGTGTTTCGAACTCGATTATTCTGTCGTAGCGAGCAAGCAGCGGGTCGCAGTTGTCCGCATCGTTGCTGGTGAAAGCGTCCGCAAAGTCGAGGGCGGTACGTAATACCGCTGGATTCGTTCGTGCGGAGACGGCCGTCACGTTCCGATAAATAGACGATACGAACATGTCTCCCAGGTTCGCCCCGGCAAATATCGGGACGTACCGATCGACACCCCCATAATAGGCGCGGTGGAGATTGACAGCCCAGCCACCGAGGCTGATGCCCGCAGCAAGGATGGCAGGGCAGCCTGTGTCTCGCAATCGGCCGGTCAGTGCCTCGATGAGCGAAGCTGATGTGGCGAGCATTCCAACGAAGTTTTCGAGGTCGTTCATCGCCCGTATATACTCTCTATTCGAACGATCGTGAAACGGCGCTCGAAGGGCAATCAGGTTGAGATTGCTGTCGAAGTTCGTCTCGAAGAGTCGCTGAAACGAGTTCGAACTGAACCGCCCAAAGTCAAACGGTTGTTCGCCGCTTCCATGATGATACAGCAGCGTCGGCGCGTCTCTCCCTCGCCACTGGGAGACGAGATATGCTGCCTGAAATTCTCCAATTGGAGTGGATGCAGAGACGTCCTGAACACCCCCGGTTCGAATGTTCTCGATATCGATCGTCGTATCACTGACGACGTCACCGATCGGAGCGCTGGAAACCGACTGGGAAAAGAACCTGGAATTCCGCAAGAGTAACCCACTCATCGAGATCGTTGCAACGTCGATGAGTTCGTGTCTGTTCATCGGTTCTTGGGGTCACGGTCGTCGTATGTGTTCCGACCGAGTGTGCGATTCGCTGGACACTTCTCGGCACCGGCTGTTCCCAACAGCACGAATGAAGCAAGGAGGAGGACGACAGCGACGATTCCCTGTGTCGGTTCGCCGAGTGGCTCTCCGAAGGCGACCGTCACCATCATCGCCCCGACCACGACGAGTCCGAGAGCGATTCGAACCGTTCGGTCCGTTCCGCCAACGTTCTTCTCCATATCAATCACACCGGTCGTTTTCACCGCGGGATAGCAGCCACCAGAGCGTGACGAACATGCCGATGAAAACAACGGTCCCCCTGAAGAAACTTGGTTCGTCGTGTTTTCGAGTGGTCAGTTGACTGTACCCGAATCGCTGCTCGGCCAGACCTGTCGTCAGTTGTGCGCTCGAACGTGGGCAGCAATTTCATACTCGGTTCGCAACTCGTCACGAACGACGGTACGTATACGAGTCAATTCTTCGGCTCCGAGATCAATCCGCTTCCTTGCCCTCCCATCGTAGCTCGGCGAGAAACGATGAGACCAGCACGACGCTTGTGAGTGAAGGACTCGGACGGACAAGCCCACGCAACTTCGAGGACACGTCAAATTTTCAACCGGGGCACTGGCATCGCACAGCTGTCGATTAGTCCAGTGATTCCAGAAACGGAGACAGAATTTCGTTGAACGCCGCCGGATTATCGTGGTTCGCAAGGTGTCCCGCATCTGGCACGGCCTTGTACTCGCTGTTGCGGAGTTTTTTGTCCCACTCCTTCGCTTTCTTCTGGAGCCAGAAGTACTCGTCTTCACCGGCCACAATCAATTGCGGGAGTTCGGTCTGTTCAGGGATCCCTTCTTCAATGTCTTCGAGGAACACTCGTTCGAGGGAAACCATGTTTGCCTTCCCAGTACGTTCACTCGCCCGTTTCGCGTACTCCTGGGCCTCGGGAGTACGAGCGACCAACCGACCAAACATGTCGCACGTCAGTTTCTCCGGCAAGAGTTGGAGTAGCCTCACGTGCACCCCCATCAGTTTGATCGTGCGTTCGGAGAACCCTTCGTGTAGCGGGAAGCCTCCAACGTGAACGAGCGCTCGAACGCGGTCGGGATGGTGGTATGCAACGTACTGGTTCAACAGGCTCCCCATCGACTGGCCGACCAGGACGGCCTGGTCGATTCCTTCGTCGTCCAGTACGTCGAGCAACTTGCGAGTCGAGACATCGAATCGGACCGGCACACTCGACTCGGCAGACTCACCACATCCAGGGACGTCCCACGAGAGAACCCGATACGACTCCGACAGCGTAGCGGTCTGCTCCCGCCACGTCTCGCGGCCGAGAGCAAATCCGTGCGTGAACACCACGGCGGTCGCCTCTTCGGGTCCGCCCACCTCGTAAGAGATGCCACCAGATTCACGTTCGGCCGCGGAATCGGCGCTCGATTTCGAGCGCAAACGACGGAGGGCGAGTGCGAGCGCGACCGCGAGCGTCACCATTCCTCCCACGGGAGCGACGAGACCACCCCACTTCATCGAGAGGTCCCGTTTCCCTGCAGGATAGGAGGGTGTGTCGGGATCGTAGTACGGAGCCAGTTGATCGATTGCCTCCGTGTCTCCATCCGCCTGCTCGATGAGAGCACGCAACTCCGTGAACAGATACGCCATTTCGTCTCGCCCGTCGCGGGCGTGGCCTTCGACAGAGACCTTCGCGTACTCGTTTCGCATGAGCCAGCCGATAGTCCAGACACAAATCGGCTCCGGGACATACTCGAAGCTCCGGACGACCGGCGGACTGGGCGAGTAGCCCGCCTTGCGGAGTCCCCGAAGCGCTTCCTTCGTCGCACGGACCGAACGCACCAGCAGGTCTCTGGTTTCGCCCAGCCGATTCATGCGAGTGTCAGCGGCATACAGCGCGGGGACGAGACCGGACATGAGTAACGCGACGTGGTATTTCAACCACTCGTCCATGTCCGTCCGAATCTCGACGTCGTACCCTCGCATGTCCGAAAGCACTGCGGCCACCGCTCGAGTTCTGGATCGAATCGACCCATCGACCTCCCCGATCGGGATGGTGTATTGGTTGTCCTCATTGATCGGAAGCACGCGCATGACGTGTCCGTCTCGTTTGCCACCAGGGTACGGAAACCCCAGCATCACACGCTCTTTGCCGAGTGCCTGGACCATTTTGTCGGGACCGCTGACGTTGTTCCCCATGAAGCAGAACGTCGGTACGTGTTCGTTTTCCGCCAGCGTATCCAGAATCTGTACCGATTGCTGTTCCCCCATGACCACCAGGACGAGATCGTAGTCGTCGTCCGGTTCCAGAGAGTCAACCACATCGACGTGCGTGACTTCCTCCTCGTCGGCGTCGTCCTCCTGAATAACGATTCCGTGTTCGTTCAGCTCCTCCAAACGTTGTCCCCTGGCGAGCAGCGTAACGTTGTGTCCCACCTCGTGGAGTCGTGCTGCTTTCAAACTGCCCAGCGGTCCCGCACCGAATACCAGAATGTTCATTCTGATGACCCCCTCCCATCGCAGTACCGGTGCTCACCGCAAGCCCCGTGAGGCTCGAGTTGACGAACGCGACGAAATCCGAGTTCGGTTGTGCCACCCATAGTGTACATAGCGTATCGCATTCGATATAGGCGCGGGAGAGATATGAAATACGAGCGCCATCACCAAGCGATGGCTGTTTGTCCGTGTTCACAACCGATGTCTGTTTGTCTGTGTGCACAACCGATGTCGACCGCCTCGCAATGAAGGCAGATAGCGAACGTCCTGATGGGCATCGTTGTCCACTCGTTCACCCACGAATTCGACATCAGTATCTCTCGCTGAGAGGCCTGTGAGACCGATTGGACTCGAGTAGTGAGTCAGCGTCACGAGCAGACTCTCACTTGCTCGTCCCCGGGCCAAACCTGCCGTTGTTCCACTGCGGTCTGGGGAGGATAGCAGAAAGCAGTACTCTGACGCTACAGTCGTAATTCCAGGTCGTTCGAGGTTGGTAACTGGCGAATAGTGGCTGGTCGCGCAACTGGATTTCAGAGAAGGTACTGAGTACAACTGGACGGATGAGTTTCAACGGGCGCTGTAGAGTCGATGAGTAATCACAATGGTATCGTACAGTCTGTCACTTTCTCAGACACAATTATACATCTAGATGATAACAATATGTGCCATTGATGATGGTCAGGTATGGTCGAGTTGACCAATAGACGACAATTTTTGGCAGCGTCCGGAACAACAGCCATCGGCCTCGGTGCCGGGTTTGGATTCACGAGCGGCACGGGTGGTGCCCAGGAAGATCCTGCTGAGGGGTTCGAACGCAGGATCCAGTGGGGTGGGATGGGCAGTGAAAACGCGACGCAGCGTGTCCGGGAGAACTCGGATTCTGGAAGTGGAACCTCACGCGCGGTGGGCCGACGGCGATTCAGGAGGCTCAGTTGACCGTCGTTTTCTCTGACGGCGAAACCCTGACTGTGCCCGGATTTTTCCCGGGTGGTGGAGGTGGTGCAATCCAGTTCGAGGTGACACGGCCAGGTGGTGGGACTGTCGAGAGTGCCTTCGTCGATTTCAACGGCGGTGGTCCAAATGCCCTGTTGACGATCAGCGAAGGCGATTGCATCGAAGATCCAGACCAGATTCCGGAGATAACGGCGATGACCGACGTTGCGACCGATGTCAATGGCGGCGGGGCCACTCTCAACGGATCCCTGATGACTGTTGGTGATCCCTTCCCTGTCGAGGTCTTCTTCCAGTATCGGGTGGCTGGCGAGGCCGCCTGGGAACCCACCGGCGCGACGACGCTCACCGCACCCGGGCCGTTCAGCGTTACGATCGATGGGCTGGCCCTCGACACCACCTACGAGTACCGCGCCGTCGCGGTCGCGGCCGATGGAACCACTAGCACGGGTGCGATCATGCAGTTCACCAAGTCTGCTGAGCCGGTCATGGACCCGGTCGTCTTCACCGGCCCCGCGACCGAGATTAACGAGTCGACCGCGACGCTGAACGGCGAGCTCGTCGAACTCGGCGATTTCTCTCCGGTCAACGTCTTCTTCGAGTACCGCATCGTCGGTAACAACGACTGGCTCGAGACGGCTCCCCAGCCGTTCACCGCACCCGGACCGTTCAACGCCGAGGTAGACGTCGAACCCGGGAACGACTACGAGTACCGCGCCGTCGCGGTTGCAGACGGGGTCCGGATCGAGGGACTGACACAGACGTTCACGAAGCCCCTGCTCCCACCGGAGGAGGAACTGCCGACCGTCGGCACCGAACCCGCCACGGAAGTCAACGAAGCGACCGCGACTGCAAACGGCGTTCTCGTCGATCCCGGAACGTTCGGCGAAGTGGAGGTGTTCTTCGAGTACCGCCTCGTGGGAGTCGAAGACTGGTCCGAGACGATACCGCCCGAGACGCTCACCGCACCCGGACCGTTCAGCGCCGAGATACCCGGGCTGACCGAGGGTCTCGAGTACGAGTACCGTGCGGTCGCGGTCGCGAACGACAGCGTCGTCGTCGGACCGATCCAGCGATTCGCGAAGGTCGAACCGCCAGTCGATCCACCCGAGGAACCAGACGATCCACCGGTCGATCCACCCGAAGAACCAGACGATCCACCGGTCGACCCACCCGAAGAACCAGACGATCCACCGGTCGACCCACCCGAGGAGCCAGACGACCCACCGGTCGACCCACCCGAGGAACCAGACGACCCACCGGTCGACCCACCCGAGGAGCCAGACGATCCACCGGTCGATCCACCCGAGGAACCAGACGACCCACCGGTCGACCCACCCGAGGAACCAGACGATCCACCGGTCGATCCACCCGAGGAACCAGACGACCCACCGGTCGATCCACCCGAGGAGCCAGACGATCCACCGGTCGACCCACCCGAAGAACCAGACGATCCACCGGTCGACCCACCCGAAGAACCAGACGATCCACCGGTCGATCCACCCGAGGAACCAGACGACCCACCGGTCGACCCACCCGAAGAACCAGACGATCCACCGGTCGACCCACCCGAGGAACCACCCTTCGAACCACCGATCCAGCCACCGATCGAACCACCCTTCGAACCTCCAGTCACCCCACCGTTCGACCCACCTGAGACGATCCCGATCGAACCGCCAATCGTCGTCGACCTGCCGACGGTCGGTACCGAACCGGCGACCGACGTGAACGAGTTTAGCGCCACGTTGAACGCCACTGTCACCGATCTCGGGCAGTTCCCCACCGTCACCGCCGGCTTCGAGTACCGCGCTGTCGGAATTGACACCTGGCTCACGACGGACACCGTCTCACTCGAGGAACCCGGGTCGATCAGCATCGAAGTCACGAATCTCGAACAGGGCGTTCAGTACGAGTTCCGCCCTGTCATCATCACCGATGCAATCACCATCAGGGGCGACCTCGAGACGTTCGTCAAGGACGAACCCGACATAGTCCTGCCGGCCATCGGCACCGATCCCGCGACGAATGTCAACGAGTCCTCGGCAACACTCAACGCGACACTCGAGACACTCGGTGATTTCGCGACCGTTGACACCTCGTTCCAGTATCGCGTCGCCGGTACCGAAACATGGCTCGAGACCGACGTGATCTCACGGACTGAACCAGGCTCGTTCGCCGCCGATATCGACGGACTGGAGTTTGGGATTCGGTACGAATTCCGTGCAGTCGTCGAGGTAGACAACCTGTTGATTGTCGGTGAGATCCAGTCGTTCACCAAGGGTCTACCTGAGCCAATTCCTGCCCCAAAACCGCTGCCGGTCCCTAGTATCGAACCGACACCGGTGATGCTTCCAGCACCGGTCGAGATTCGAAAGCCCCCGAAACGAAAGCGAGAGACGAAGCGGAAACCACAGACGAAGTGAACCACACATCCAACTGGGTGTAGTGAGTCCGCTGTGTCGGTGGGTTAAGCCCGTTCCACCCACCTCGTTTGCGGAAAGCATGCCTCGTCGGTGTCATCGTCGTGTCGGTCAGTACTTTGGATCAGCGCCGGTCGCCTCGTAGACCGCCTCCATCACGTCGTCACGTCGCTGTTGCCAGTGCTCGAGTGCGGCGGGATGGTCGGGATAGTGGTCGTAGAGTTCGAGCAGGTCGTCGGCGCGGCGTTTAGTCTGGAACAGCGTCCAGATGGTGCCCCAGTGACCGCGACTGTTGAGCAGGCTCTCGAACGCGAGCTTCGGGCCGACGCTGGTGCTGCCCTCGTAAAGGGCCTCGGCGAGTTTCTCGCCGGGCATCGCGGCGAGCAGCCCCATCAGGTCGTCGACGTCGATGGCCGTCGAGAGAATGTTGTAGACGTCCAGTGCAGCGTAGCGAGCGCCGAAATGGTCCATCACGCGTTCGTTGTACTCCCAGAGGGCTTTCTCGCTGACGTCGCCCGTCTCGAGTCCCTCGATAGCCTGTTCGGCAGCGTATTTGCCGGCGTAGGCTGCACCAGCGATGCCGCCGCCGGTGGTGGGGTTAACGTGGCCTGCGGCGTCGCCAACGGCCATGTAGCCGGGGTGGACGGCCGAGTCGTACGGCCGGCGAGTCGGCAATGCAGCGCCGAGTTTGTCGTCGACCTCGGCACCGTCGAACTCGGCACGGTTCTCGAGGTCGTGTTTGAGGTCGTCGACGAGTTTCATCGGCTCTTCGGTCATCTGGAAGCCGAGGCCGGCGTTGATTTCGGTTTCCGTGCGCGGGAAGTACCAGAGGTAGCCCGCAGCGCGTTCGGTCGGCTTGAACACGAGCGCGTCCGACCACTCTACTGGCTCCTCGACGTGGACGACCTCGCGGTAGGCCGAACAGAAATGTGAGTAGTTGACGTTGGTGTCGAACGTCGAGGTCGAGAAGTCGACGTTGTCCTGCAACACCGAGAGCGCGCCCGCGGCGTCGATGACGATGTCGGCCTCGTAGGTGAGCGGTTGGCCCTTCCGGATCGCCTCGACACCGGTGACGCGGCCGTCGTCGGCTTCCTGCGTGACGTTCTGGACGACAGTATCGTAGTGGAAGTCAGCGCCTGCCTCCGCCGCTCCCTCGATAATGCGTCGGCCATACTCCCAGCGGTCGATGACGGCGAGTTCGCCGGGAACCGGGATTTCGAGGACGGTATCCTCCTGTGGAATCTCGAAGCGGCCGTGATCGACGCCGGTGTTGGTAAACGCGGGTTCGAGTTTGGACTTCGGAATCGCGTCGGGGAACGCGTCGGCTCCCTTCAGGGCGTCACCGCAGGCGATGTGGCCCGCCTCCTCCTCGGTTTTGCGCTCGAGGACGACAACCTCATAGCCCGCCTGCGCAATCGTCGCCGCCGCGTAACAACCCGACGTCCCCGCGCCGACGACGACCACGTCGGGTGATCGGGTTTCGGCCTCGGGCGTCGACCCGGCAGCCGACTGTTCCTGTGTGCTCATACCAACAGTGTGGACACCGTGGTAAGAAAACGTTTTATGGTCACTTCGTCCTCATCGGGAGGACAGAACGGACGCGGGCGACGCGCTATCCTCGCGAACTGCCACAGATCGGAGTGGTTCACTCCGGGACACGTTCTCAGGCGTGAGTTTCGTCCTATCCTCGAGGACAGATGTGTAATAAAGAGTTTTAGTGTCGTTCTTCGTAGCACCCCGTATGACCGAATACACGATCGAGTTCGTCGGCACGGGCGAGACGATCACCTGCTCGGACAAGGAGACCATCCTGAGCCGCTGTCTCGAGGAGGGCATCGCCCAGGAGTACTCCTGCCGTGTTGGCATGTGTCTGGCCTGCTCGGCCGAAATCATCGAGGGTGAGGTCACTCAGCCAGCGGCCCGTGGGTTCACCGAGGAGGAGGCAGAAGCCTACGCCCTGACCTGCATGGCGCGCCCGCAGTCGGACCTCAAACTCGAGCGCGGCAAGTACCCGCCGAGCATCGAATCGGATCTCGAGGCGGGCGAGGCCGGGAACGCAGGCGGCGACACTGCGGCAGCCGACGACTGAGTCTGGGAGTTTGATTTTGACGCGGCGCTGTACGCGGATTAGCGTGAGCAGTGCAACCATGGACCAGCGAGAGCACTGCAATTACTGCCGGGCGTGACCAGCAACGCAGCGAACAACTCGAGTTGCGATGCCAGGACGCGACAGTAGAAGCGGGATGACGAACAGCGCCGCCAGTAGATCGGTGTACAGCGAGAAACAGCAGATTCCGAGCAAACGGGGGGTCCGTGACTAGTTCACAACTGCAGCTATCGCCCGCAGACCACACGACGGACGCCGACTCGATCAGTCGACGAAGTCGATGTCGTCGGCGTCCATCTCGGGCTGGACCGTCTCACCCTCCGGGCGTCCGTAGATCTGTGGCGACTGGACACCGGTGACGACGATCATCGTGCGCATGCTGCCCTCGAGTGTCTCGTCGATCGAGGTCCCCCAGATGATGCGCGCGTCGGGGTCGATCCGGTCGTAGATCTCTTCGACGACGCCCTCGGCTTCCTCGATGGACATGTCGTTGCCACCGGTGACGTTGACCAGTGCGGAGCTGGCACCGGAGATGTCGACGTCGAGCAGGGGCGATCGCAGGGCGGTCTTGACCGAGTCCTCGGCCTTCGCTTCGGAGTCGGACTCGCCGAGTCCGATCATCGCGACACCGCCGCGTTCCATCACGGTACGAACGTCTGCGAAGTCCAGGTTGACGAGACCGGGCTTCGTGATGAGTTCGGTAATGCCCTTCACCGAGCGCATCAGCACTTCGTCGCTGACTTTGAACGCCTGGCGGACGGGGAGCTTGCCGACGGAGTCGAGCAGCCGGTCGTTCGGGACGACGATGACGGTGTCAGAAACGTCGCGCAGGCGCTCGAGTCCCGCCTCGGCGTTGGTTCGGCGAACCTCTCCCTCCGCGGTGAACGGCGTCGTCACGATCGAAATCGTCAGCGCGCCCGACTCGCGGGCCGCCTTCGCGACGACGGGTGCCGAGCCGGTGCCGGTACCGCCACCGAGTCCGGCGGTGACGAAGACCATGTCCGAACCGTCGATGGCGTCGTAGATATCCTGCTGGCTCTCGAGTGCGGCTTCCTCGCCGACCTGGGGGAGCGAGCCCGCGCCGCGCCCGCCAGTCTTCTCCTCGCCCATGAGGATCTTGGTGTCGGCCTCGATTTCCACGAGGTGCTGGACGTCGGTGTTCGCGGCGACGAGCTTTGCACCGTGGATACCTTCCTCGTGCATCCGGTTGATGGTGTTCCCGCCGGCACCGCCGCAGCCGACGACGGTGATGTCGGTCTGGAGGTCCTGCAGAACGTCCTCCAGTTCGTCGTCTGTCATCGTCCCGGTTTGTCTACTCTCTGACCCGTCTGCCGACTGACCGTCCGCGGGGGCGTCGGTCGGCTCCCCCTCCTCGGCCTCGTCGATGGCGTCGTCGATGAGTGAGTCCATTCTTGGCCCCTTCTAAACGATGGAGCATAATTACCTTTCCCCTACACGTCAGCCACCTGGCTGACATGTTACTGAAATATTACCTGTCGGCCCCCGATTGTGTGACAACCAGCAACCACGAACGGGTAATTACTGCTTACGCTCAGCTCCCAAACCACTCAGATTTCGAACCGATCGATCTGGCGGCGCTCCACGCGGTCGGGCGCGATCTCCTCTCCGTCGACCGTCACCGGTTCGCCGCTCGCGAGCGCGCCGAACTTCGGCCCCTCCGGGACGCCCGCTTTCTGGGCGAGCGCGGGGTCGAACGCTGTTTTCTCGGCGACGACTGCGTTCACGACTGTGTCCACGTTCGCGTCTGCGTCCGCATCCATGTCCGTTTCCGCACCCGTGTCTGCGCCCGCATCCGCCTCTCCTGCGATCTTCTCCGATGTCTCGACCGTGACCGTCTCGTACGCTGACTCGAGTACCCCCGCCAGTTCCTCGACGAGTTCGAGCCGCGTCGCTCCCTCCGGCAGCGCGAACTGGGTGCCGACGCGGCTGCCACCGTTTTCAGTCGTGAACGCGACGCTGTGGGCCTCGACGATGGTTCGGACGCGCTCGGGGTCGACTCCCTCCGCGGTGTCGATCAGGTCGCCCGGCAGGTCGACGACGGTGAACGACGGCTCTCGGTGCTCGCCGAAGCGGATACCCTCCTCGACCGTCCCCAGATCTGATTCAACGGCGTCGATGAGGTCGAACGGCCGGTCGCCGACCTCTCGAAGCCACGTCTCGCTGACCACACGATGGCCCGCCTCTTCCAGAGTGGACTCGAGTACCGGCCACTCGCCGTCGAGCAGTGCGACGTCTGTGCGGCTGGCTTCGAAGGCGGCGTCGATGACTTCTCGGTGGGCCGTCGGATGGCCCATGGACTCGAGTGCCCAGTCGGCTGCGATGTGGCCCACGGCCCAGGGCGTTTCGCGGACGACGCGCTCGAAGCGCGGCGCGTAGTGGTTGCCGCCGAAGCCGACGAGTTGCCGGTCACGATGGGGCGCGACGTCGTTGCGAGCGAGTTCGAGAATTCCACGGGCGACGGCGCGCGCACCGTCGGGGTCGTCCCACTGTTCGTCGTCGCTGCCGAGTTCGGCGAACAGCGACGGACAGCCAACGTCGGTCGGGCCGTGGTGGGTGCACTCCATTCCAACGTCGTACTCCTCGGGCGCGAACTCGTCGAACGCCGCGAGCAGTTCCGCGAGCGCGTTCGGACAGGCTTCGGCGACGGTATCGTCGTCGCCGCCGTACTCGGCCGGGCCGAAGTTCCCCGTGAAGTGGCCGGTCAACAGCGCGCCCGTGTCGCCGGAGTGGCGGGAGGCGAAGACGAGCAGGTCCGGGTCACAGTCGAACGCATCGGCGGGGGACTCGAGTTCGATGTGCAGCGTGTCGAAGGATCGGAGTTCGATGTCGCCGTAATCGTCGAGGGTGTCGAGAGTGTCAAGGGTGTAGTAGGTGCCGCCGCCGTCGGCGTCGGGACGGTCCTCGTCCCGGTGTTCCGTCCAGTCTGCGAGGTCGCGAAGCTGATCGCAGATGTGTACCGACGCCCGATCGGCGCGGCTTTCGACGATCGCAACGTCCGTCTCGGTCATATCTGTGCTGGTGTGCTGGGTGTCGTTAATGCTGTCGAACAGCGATCACCAGAACAGTGCCCGCTTTCGGCCGGCTACGGCAACAGGAGGTAGATGAATCCCACGTAGCCCGCGAGCAGTAGCGCACCGTCGAGCCGGCTCAGCCGCCGGCCGTGAGCCATTAGGCCGACCAACAGCAGGGTGAATCCGAGCAGGTAGGGGAATTCGAATCGGATCGTTCCCGGCGAAATTTCGATCGGCGTGATGACGGCGACGATCCCGAGGACGGCGAGGATGTTGTAGATGTTCGAGCCGACGACGTTGCCGACGGCGAAGCCGGTTTCGTCGCGGATTGCGCCGACGGCGGAGGCCGCGAGTTCGGGCAGCGAGGTGCCAAGTGCCAGTACCGTCAGTCCGATGAAGAGGTCGGAAAAGCCAAGCGCCTCGAGGAGGTCGGTGCCGCCGGAGATGAGCCAGCGCGAGCCAAGGACGAGCGCGAGGAGGCCAGCGAGAACGAGGCCGATGTCTCGGAGAGAAACGCCGTCACGGCTGTCCGCATCAGTTTCTGGAGTGTCATCCAGCGGCAGCGAGTCCGCGCTGGCTGCATACAGCAGGTAGCCGGTGAAGACGAAGAGCACGAGGAGGAACACGACGCCCTCGAGCCGTCCGAGCGTGCCGTCGACGCCGAGGACGACGAGCAAGACCGCGGCGAGCACCATCGTCGGAACGTGTCGGCGCATGACGAGCCCACCGACCGGGAGCGGGCGGATAAGCGCCGCGACGCCGAGCACGAGGCCGATGTTCGCGATGTTCGAGCCGAGGACCGCGCCAAGTCCGACGTCCGTCGAGACGTCGAGCGCGCCGATCGTCGCGACGAACAGTTCCGGTGCGGTCGTCGCGAACGCGATCACCGTGACGCCGACGGTTGCCGCACGGAGCCCGATTCCAAGGGCGAGCCGGCCGGCTCCGGCCACGAGGAGTTCAGCACCAGCATAGAGGGCGACGACGCCGGCAACGAGGAGGAGGGCAGCAAATCCGAGTCCGAAGTCGGCGGCCATACACGTCGATACTCGGAATCGTCGTATAACAGTTGTTGTAAATACGATTTCTTTATTCACGGAACCGAGTGATGTTTAGTTGCCGATTCGCCTGTCATCGTCCGGTTCTCTCACTCCGTAGTTTTGCCGTTCT
This sequence comes from Natrialba magadii ATCC 43099, assembly GCF_000025625.1. NCBI lineage: Archaea > Methanobacteriati > Methanobacteriota > Halobacteria > Halobacteriales > Natrialbaceae > Natrialba > Natrialba magadii. The sequence goes on from NC_013922.1 coordinate 2,861,836, forward strand.
TCTCTGAGTTCTTACACTGATCTGGACGGGGGTCGACCGGCTTCACTCGAAGCTCTCCGAACCCGTACTTCGAGTGCGTCCCGACCCGGAGGATGCCGCTCTTCGCGGTCTCGACTGGGCGGTCGCCCTCGTACTTCACGAACTGTCCGTGGTCGACGGTCTGGAGCCGGTAGACCTCCCGTTGCTCAAGGATCTTCTCCTCTCTCTCACGGAGATCGCGCCGACTCTCTTTCCACCACCACGGCACGTCCTGGTCGGCGGCGCTGGGATACTCCGACTCCAGTACGAACGGCGTCGTCACCTCCACAAGGAAGGTATCACCGTCCTCGAGCCGGGAGTAGTCCAGGTCATCGAGATCAACAACTTGCGTGTCCTTCAGCCGGGTGACGCCGTAGCCGTAGTTCCGTTTGCCTCCGAACTGGAGGCCCTCCAGCACGTCCTCGCCCAACGGGAGTGCACCGGGGTCATCCGCGTGCAGGTAGGCGTTGATGTACCACTTCGTGGTCTGCTGCTGCTTGCGAACACCCTCCGGCTTGCCCATGATCGTTTCGTGGGACAGCGTCGGGTGCCCGCTCTGCGGGCGGATGTCGTGCGTGTTCAGCGCGTCTCGCGGTCGACTGTCGAGAAGCCAGCGCTGGGCCGGGTTCCGCATCAGGAACAGATCATCGTAGCTCTCGACGTCCGGCAGGCCGCTTCCGAGGTACGGCCGGATGCCGCTCTGAGAGTGCTCTTCGGGAAACGTCCCGAACTGGCCGGGAACGAACATCCCGTGACTAGCCTGGAGGTGCTGGTGGACATCGTGCGGAACGTGCTGGTCGAGGGCGTGGAGGATGGCGTTGCCCGAGACGTAGTACGGATGGCCGATGTAGTCCATCTCCAGCTCCCAGTGAACCTGCTGGATGCGCGTCACTGGTCGAAAACCCCCTGGAAGTCCTCGATGGACTGGAGTGCCGTCGACCACGCGCCGATCCGGCGGAGGTTCGAATCCAGCACCATGTCGTACTTGTCGTGTGCCGTGTCCAGCGGGTGTGCCGTGAGGCGATTCCACGTCGACGCCCAAGACCGCCACGGGCGACTCCCAAGTCGGGCCGACGGCTGGCCTCGAGCGTCGACATCGATCCGCAGGGCGAACTCCTCGCTGGCGTAGATCGTCCGGTGAAGTACGATCTCGTCGGCGTCGTCGACGACCAGCCGGAGATCGGCGAACTCGTGACCGGCGCGGTAGTTGTCCAGCAGGGCCGCCACGAGCAAGGTGTGGTACTTCAGGCTCGTGTACGGGTAGTAGACGCTCTCGTTGAACGCCGAGACGACATCGCTCTCCAGCCACATCCGATGGATGGTCTCTGGATCGTCTTCGGTCAGGAGTTCCTGGACGGCACCCTCGACACCGTTGCGCGTGAATTCCTGCGGGTCGTATCGGCTTTCTCCCTCGATGAGCGACAGCCGGTAGAGCGTCTCGTGGTTCTCGACTGTTTGCTCAGGCTGGCCGCTGGGCCGGCTCAGTGCGGACGCATCGCCATCAGCGCCGTGAGGGACGGTCTGGTTCACGGGCACCCCCGCGAAGGTCTCGGGGGCGTACTCGTGGGGCTGCCCGTTCATCTTGTGGGCGTCGTGGCGGTAGACCGCCACCATCGTGTCGTCGCTCATGATCCCTCCTCGATGCGCTCCTCGAAGGCGTCGACGAACGCCGGACGGAAGTCTTCGGCCCACTGGTCGTCCTTCTCGTCCATCGCGTTCGTATTGCCTTTCCCGCGGTCGAACACACGCTTCAGTTCGCGCTCCTCGTAGAGCGGGTTGATGAGTTCGCAGTCGACGATCCCCGCGCCGAAGTTGCGAGCACCGCCCAGTTGGTGCATGAAGTCGGTCTTGTGGGCATCGAGGAAGTCGATGCTCTCGGCTAACAGGCCCAGGAACTCCGGCTTCATCTCCCGGAAAGAGAGGTGCCAGCAGCCGTCCAGATTCGCCACGGCGTCGATCTCTGCGTTCCGCAACGGTTCGCGATTGTCCTCTCGATTCCGGGAGACGACGTTCCGATTGAGCCGGCGGTAGTGACCTTCGGCTTGCCCGCGCGTGTAGTCCACGCTGTTGCGGACTGGATTGAACTTGATTGGTCGTCGCATCACCTTGCCAGGAACACTACCGAAGCCGCCGAAGAGGTCGAAGACGACACAGCCGTCGTCTTCCTTCGGATCGTCGGTACACACGCCCTTCTTGTGGTAGCCCGCCTCGAGATCGCGATCGTAGACGCCATCCTTGCGGAAGTTCGCGTTCGCTTCCCCAGGGTGGCAGGCAGTACCGCCGTACTGCTGGACAATCTCCTCCATCCCATGACGTAGCCATCCAGAGAGTGGGAAGGCGGGGATGATCCCACCGATCTGGTTCTGTGGATCGTCGTCCTCGTAATTGCCGTTGCTGGCGTGGTGCCGATCGGTCATAATCGAGTCGCCGACTACCAGCAGGTCGGTCTGAATCCGGACGAACACGTCGCGGTCGATGTCTTCAATCATGATGGCCGATCACCTCGGTTGTCTCTCCGAGGTCAACTTGCTGGGCAATACTCACAGCGGCACTTCGATCACGGCATACGGTGTCGACGGAGCAGTCTTCGGTAGTACACTCCAGCGTGTCGTTCTTGAGGCGACCGAGATCGCCACAGACGTGGCACTGCTGGGTCGTGTACTTCGGATTAACGTACGTCACGGGAATTCTGACCTCCTGTGCTTTCAGTGCAACCGCGTGCTGGAGGGCCGAGAGCAACCACGTCCCGACGTCGTCGACCGTCCGACGTTCCCACAGTGTCGCCTCGCAGAACGATAGGTCCTCGAGCACGAGCGTCGGTGCGGGAAGCTCCTGGGCGTAGCGAACAACGCGGACAGCGGCATCGTAGACCTGCGGTCGGATCTGGTGCCAGAGTGCCGCGAACAGCTGAGTCTGCCCGTCTGTGGTGTCAAATTTCGCGCCTTGGAGTGCTTGCATCGCCTCGGCGAGGATTTTGTGGCGTTTCCGAACGTGATCGCCCTCGATCACGAGCGCTGCCTCCAAGTCGCCGTCTGCTGGGGCTACGGCGACGAGGTTCTTCACCCCGACATCCACACCGACCGGCGTGGGCTCCAGTGGTCGATCTCGGAAAGTCGTCGCGGGGAGCGATGTGCTGCTCATCGGCTGTTCACCCACTTCTCACGGTCAGCTGGATCGAAGGCCACGATCTCGTTGAGCGCTTCCTCGAGTTCGGTGGCCGTTCGGAAGGCGTCGAGATTCAGTGACTCGATCATCGGCCCGTCCTCCGCGTGGACGTGCCAGACGTTCGTCGTTCGGCCGTCGTCGACCTGGCTGATCAGAACCAAATCGTGGTACTCGAGAGCGACACCGTAGGTAGACGCGCCCTCCATCATTTGTGTGAGGAAGTCGAACGTCAAGTGGGAGATATTCTCACAGGGGGCGATCACGTCCGTCAGCTCGAGGAGACTCATCGTGACTCCTCCTTGCAGTAGCTGTAGCCGTCATCGCGGCGATTGTGGCGGCACGTTGCTTCGACGCCGCAGCAAATCCATCGGACACGTCTCTTGTTGGTAATGCGATCGTCTTCGTTCGCGTCGGTGCCGGAATTCTGAAGTCCGGCGGATGCCTTCATTGACATGCTTCGTCTGCTGGCGAAGCACGGTCGGGCGTGCTCCAACACGCCCCGGCCAACTTCTGACCGGTGTCCCGCGCTTCTTACCAGAAACATGTATCTCCGTGATAATAAAAGTTAGTTTATAAGCTAATGTTGGCTTATAAGCTAACCATTATGGCGATATAACCTAATGTCTATGTTGTATGCCACCATCGGATGGCGGTATGGGAGTCACGGCGATTATGACTAAGACGGACCGGGAACGTGTCAGTGGGGAAGCAGATGTTCCCGACAGCAAGCGATACGAGTCCATCTCTCGCGTGCGCCAACGGATTGATGAGCTTGAGACGGATGCCGAGATTCTGAAGGAAAACCACCCTGATCTGTACGAGGAGCTCCGAGAGGCGGTTTGTGACGAATGAGCGACGAGAACGACGAGAATTAAACAGAACTCTATCACTTATAAGTGAGATGGTTCCGTAGTCCTTCGTGAATAAAGAAATGTATTCACAACAACTGATAAGCGACGCGGAACGAGCACACGAGGACGAGAAACAGAGCGGACGCTAATGGGCCAGCGTCCGATGGGAAACCCTGCCGGAGTCACACCCGTTATGTCGCCCCCGCGTCGACTACGAGCCAGCTATGGCTATGGATGTCTTCGGACTGCTCGGCAATCCCGTCGGGCACTCGCTGTCGCCGCCGATGCACGAGGCCGCCTACGACGAACTCGCATACGACGCACGTTACGTCACCTTCGAACCAGCTCCCACCGATCTCGAGACCGCAATCACCGGCGCTGACGCGCTTGGTATCACGGGGCTGAACGTAACGATCCCGTTCAAGCAGGACGTGCTCGACCTGGACCTCGTCGAACCCGACGAACTGGCCACCCGGATCGGCGCGGTGAACACCATCGATTTCGAGCCGGACTCGAGTCGCTCGAACTCGTCGGGACGAGCCACCGGTCACAACACCGACGCCGCCGGCGCGCTGCGCGCGCTGCGTGAGCACGACGTGACCATTGCGGGCGCTGACGCCGTCGTCGTCGGTGCCGGCGGTGCCGGCCGCGCCATCTCGTTCGCACTCGCGGACGCGGGCGCAACCGTCGCCATCGCGAACCGGACCGAATCGACCGCACACGATCTCGCCGCTGACGTGCCGGACGCAACGGGACATGGGCTCGATGGGACGGTACTCGAGTCCCTGCTTGCCGAGGCCGACGTGCTGGTCAACGCGACGAGCGTCGGGATGGAAGAGGACGCAACGCCGGTGCCGGCGGACGCGCTCCACGGGGAGCTTACCGTGATGGATGCGGTGTATCAGCCGCTGGAGACGCGATTGTTGCGTGATGCGGCCGCCGCTGGGGCGACGACGGTCGACGGTGCGTGGATGCTTCTCTTCCAGGGCGTCGAAGCGTTCGAACTGTGGACCGGCCAGGATGCGCCGGTCGGTGTGATGAACGAAGCGCTGCGCGCGCGGCTGTAGGCTGGAAACGGGGGTGGCTGTAGACTGGAAGCAGGGGTTTGAGAGGGGTATATACAAGCGGTCAGAGATGGTGGAGAGAGATCACCATCGGAAACGCGAACACACACTGCGGTTTTGGCCCATCGTATCAGGCGAATTTAAGTGACAGAGACGACTATGTCGGAACAATGGCAATCCTCGATAAGCTGAAGTCGTTGTTGGGACTCGACGACTCGAGTTCGGAGCGCCGGGGGTCTCGGGACGTTGGTGTCACAGTCGAACGGGAACGATCGGAGAAACGAGAGGGTGAGGAGGCGACACAGAGCACGCCGGCACCGGCGTCGGCGACCTCGTCTCGGGAGGCAGAGACAGAGACAGAGACAGAGTCAGAGACAGAGACAGAGACGGAGCCGGAGCCGGAATCGGAGTCGGACGAAGCTGGCGACGCGGAGGATGTCGGTGAGTCGGACGACGAGTCAGCGGTGATCGAAGAGGCGGAGGAAGAGCAGGAGACAGAGACAGCATCGGACACAGAACTCGAAACCGACGCCGCTGCAGCCGGCACCAGTGCGGCCGGCTCGACCGGCTCGATGACCGAGACGAGCGACGGCCCAGACGAGGCAGCAGAGCCGGCCGAAGCGACCGGTCCGACGGATTCGGACGCGGCACCGACCGAGGAGAAGACCCCAGAGATCGACGAGCAAGCGCACGTCGAAGCGGCCAGCGACGTCGACAGCGAAGCCGAGACGGACGAAACTGCCGACGAAGCCGACAACGAAGATGCAGCTATCGACGAGTCTGACTCCGACGCCCCCGCCGAATCCGTCACCGAAATCAAGGGTATTGGACCGGCCTACGCTGACCGCCTCGCAGGTGCTGGCGTCGAAACCGTTGCCGAACTCGCCGACGCCGACGCGGCCGAACTCGCCGAGGGAACGGATATCTCCGAAAACCGCATTCAGGGCTGGATCGACCGCGCAGAAGTACGATAGCGACGGTCTATTTCTGCTGTCACACGTTGTAGCGGCCGAGATCCAGTCCCAAAACCGCAACATGATTAGGGAACTGGGTCCTCTCAGCGGCTATGAGCGAGCCGCGCGTCGTCACGTCGTTCGAATCGTTTCGAGCCGCCCTCGAGTCAGCCGACACTGAATCTGGGCGCTCGGACGGAACGACGCGCGGACCGATTCGCGTGCCGGTCGAAGTTACCGTTACGGCTGAAGACCCCTTCCAGGCGTACTGCCGGGCTCGAGGCGCACGTACGGGGGACGCCAGTGAGGACGACACCCACGGTGCCTTCCTCGAGACGACGGGCGGACAGCCCGGCTGGGGATACTTCGGCGTCGACCCAGTCGACCGGCTGCAGGCCGCACCCGAGGCGGTCACGCGGTGGGACGCACAAGACGACGACCGAAACGTCGGCTCCAGCGCACCGACACTCGCCGCACTCGAGGGTCTCCTCGAATCCGACCGACTCGCCCGCGGCGACTGTTCGGTTCCGTATCCGTGCGGTGTGATTGGGTGGCTCTCCTACGGCATCGCGCGGGAACTCGAGGACCTCCCTGAATCGGCAGTCGACGACCGCGGACTACCACAGCTCGAGGTCGCGACGTACGACCGGCTGGTGTCGTGGGAGGAACCGATCGAGGGCGACGAGGTGACGCTGCGAATTACGGCGTGTCCGCGGGTTGGTGGTGCACCGTCGTCCCAATCACCCACCTCCCCCGCAGCACTCGCCACCGACCCCGTCTACAGCCGGGACGACCTCGAAGCCGCCTACGAACACGGCCGCGACCGCGCACTCGAGGTAGCCCAGCGCGTACAGGACGGCGATTCCGCGATCGGTGAGCCACCGGTCGACACCACGGAAGCGACGTTCGAAAGCGCCTGTGGCCGTGAGGCGTTCGCCGAGCGCGTCCGCCGGGTCAAAGAATACATTCGCGACGGCGACACCTTCCAGGCGAATATCTCCCAGCGGCTGGTCGCCCCCGCGGCGGTCCACCCCGTCGCGGCCTACGACGCGCTGCGGGGCGTGAATCCTGCGCCATACTCGTGCCTACTCGAGTTCAGAGCCGCGGATCTAGTAAGTGCGAGTCCAGAGTTGCTGCTCGAGCGCGAGGTGGCACACACTTCGACGGCCGATGGCCGCCATGGGTCGCGAGAGCGCGCCACCGATTACGTCAGGACCGAACCCATCGCGGGTACCCGGCCACGCGGTGAGACGCCAGAACAGGACGTCGAACTCGAAGCCGATCTGCTGGCAGACGAGAAAGAACGCGCCGAGCACGCAATGTTAGTCGACCTCGAGCGCAACGATCTGGGAAAGGTCTGTAAATACGGCACCGTCGAGGTCTCGGAGTACCGCCGGGTCGACCGCTACGCCGAGGTGATGCACCTCGTCTCGGACGTGACCGGCCGACTCCGTGCCGACGAGACGCTCGCCGACGCCATCGCAGCGGTGTTCCCCGGCGGGACGATCACCGGCGCGCCCAAGCCGCGGACGATGGAGATTATCGACGAACTCGAGTCCACCCGGCGCGGGCCGTACACGGGTAGCGTTGGCATTTTCGGCTTCGACGGGCGGGCGACGCTCAACATCGTGATCCGAACGCTGGTCCGCCAGGACGCGGAGTATCACCTCCGGGTCGGTGCCGGAATCGTCCACGATTCGGAGCCGGAACTCGAGTACGACGAGACGCTGGCCAAGGCTCGCGCGCTGGTGAACGCGGTCGACGATGCGCTGGGTGAGCGGGCTGAGATGGGTGTCAGTGGGGACGGGGAACGTGGCGGAGCGAGCGAGAACGGAGAGCGTGGCGGAGCGAGCGGGGAGGGCGACGAGATGAACGGAGGTGGTCCCGATGAGTAACCAGGAGCCGACGCGGTTGCTCGTCGTGGACAACTACGACTCGTTCGTCTACAACCTTGTCCAGTACGTCGGCGAGGTGGCAGACGAGGTGATCGTCCGCCGGAATGACGATCTAGATCTCGCGACGGTGCGAGCACTCGACCCGACGGGTATCGTCGTCTCGCCTGGCCCGGGAACGCCCGAGGAAGCCGGCGTCTCGATCCCGCTATTCGCAAAGACCGAGTACCCGATCCTTGGCGTCTGTCTCGGTCACCAGGCGCTGTGTGCGGCAAATGGTGCGCCGGTGGGTCACGCGCCAGATGTCGTCCACGGCAAGCCTTCGACGATCAGTCACGACGGCGAGGGTGTGTTCGCCGGCCTCCCAGAACACTTTCAGGTCGGGCGGTACCACTCGCTGGCGGTCGAACGTGACGAGCTACCGGACTCGATCATCGAGACAGCGCGGACGACAGACGACGGCGAGATTTCGATGGCGGTTCGCCATCGTGAGAAACCACACATCGGCGTCCAGTTCCATCCGGAAAGTATTCTGACGCGGGCGCTCGATTCGGAACACGAACGAAGAGGGAACGATGAGACAGGGGCTACAGCGACGGGTGATACGGACGGCACAGACGGCACAGACGCCACAGACGGCACAGAGGCCACAGACGGTACAGACGACACGGACGGCACAGACGGCATCGAACTCACACTGGGCAAACAGATGATCAAAAACTTCTGCGAATTCGCCGCGGACGCCACCCAGAGGGGCGCTACTGAGATGAGCGCTACTGAGACGGACACGGCCGAAACGGACACTACCGGAACGGACACTACCGGAACGGACACTACCGGAACAGACACTACCGAAACGGACACGACTCGGACTGACGGTGAGCGGCGATGACGAACGGCATCGACAGACCGGACGAACCAACCGGTTCGACCGAGAGCGAACTGCACTACCACGTCAACGGCGACCTCGTCCCCGCGAGCGAGGCCACCGTCAGCATCGACGACCGCGGCTTTCGCTACGGCGACGGCGCGTTCGAAACGCTTCGCGCCTACGGCGGCACCCTCTTCGGCTGGAACCGCCACATGCGCCGGCTCGCGGAGACCTGCGAGGCGCTTTCGCTCGACCACGGACTCTCGCCGGACGACCTCCACCAGCGAATCGACGAGACGCTCGCGGCAAACGACATCGAAGACGCCTACGTTCGCCTCTCGATCACGCGTGGCGTCCAACCCGGCAAACTCACCCCCCAACCCGTCGACGACCCGACCGTCGTCGTCTACGTCAAACCGCTCCCCCGCGGCGGCTTCCAGGGCAAGACCGTCTGGGACCGACCCGCCGTCCTCCAGAGCGTCGAAACGCGCCGAATTCCCGACGAAGCGCTCCCCGCGGGCGCGAAAACCCACAACTACCTCAACGGCATCCTGGCCCGCACCGAACTCGATCAGGCCGCCGACGAAGCCCTCATGTGCGACACCGACGGTCTCGTCGCCGAAGGGACGACGAGCAACCTGTTTTTCGTCCGCGACGAGACGCTCTACACCCCCGCTGCCGACGGCTCCCTGCTTCCGGGCATTACGCGCGAGCTGGTACTCGAGTTGGCTGCTGAAACGGACGTACCAGTCCAGGAGGGATCGTACGAACTCGAGTTCGTTGCGGGAGCGGACGAGGCGTTTCTGACGAACAGGACGTGGGAGTTGCGACCGGTGGCGAGTCTGGATGGGACGCCGATTGGTGGTGGGCCGATTACGGCACAGTTGTCGGGACTGTACGACGAGTTAGTCGAGCGGACGTGTTATTCGCGGACGGGTGACTGGCTGTAACTGGGACGTTCGCGCCTGCTACTGAGCGTTGAGTGATGCACACGAGACGCCGGCGGGGCCGGCATCGCAGCGTCGTCCGACGCAGTCGAAACGTTGACCACTCGCGACTCAAAACTGCGTGGCGATGGGGATAGACGCTGCTCGACGGATTGCACCGCTTTCTGCCGTGCCGACTGACTCGACGCTCCTGTTTCGAGTTGCCGACCGAGATCAGATCGAGGAACGCAACAGTAGTGACAGCGAAAGTAACACAACGACCTGCAGCGACGGCGGTGTCGACTGCGAGGACGAACGCGAGGCAATCCTCGTCGCCACCGAAACCGACGACACTGATACCCCGACCGCCGTCTCCTGCTGGCTCAACTTCTGCCAGCACTTTACACACATCAAACTCGACAAGGGCTCGGGCGCGGCCATGCGAGACGACGAACTCATCTGCGAGAATCACGGCGCGTACTTCGAGGCCGACTCCGGACTATGCACGTACGGCCCCTGTGAGGGCGCGACGCTCGCCGCACTCGAGACGACCGTCGTCGACGGCGATGTCTATTTGACGGACGACGAGTACGAGTTCGTCGGCCGCGGTCCGGTCGAGACGGACGACGATCTGACGTCGACGTCGAACGTCGAGTTCTGAGACGATCGTCTCGCAGAAATCGCACCCGAGCGGGGTGTGAGCCGTTAGTGCTCACGAACCGCCGCCGGCCGAACGAGATCGCGCTCCTGATCGTACGCAACGAGACCCGCGTCAACGAGCCGCGGCAGATGGTCGTGATACAACGAGATATAGACGTCCGCGACGCACTCTGCAGAGAGTTCGGTTACGGGTTCGCCCGTCTCGCGAACCGCAACCTCCTCAGCAACATCGGGGAGGGTAAGCGCCTCCTCGTGGGTCGTCATGACCGAAAGGAACTGTCGACGGCGCTCGCTCGCGAGGAGATCGAACGCCGCATCGACTCCCTCCGGATCGAGGCGCTGCTCGCGCTGGTCGAACCACTCGAGTACCGCGAGAACGAACGCGGCGTGATCGGGTTCAGAGTGTGAGGTCGCAGTCATATGATGGGGGTGAGGTGGGTTGGGTCTGGGTCCGAGTCTGGGTTTGGGTCTGGATCTGGGTCCGAGTCTGGGTTTGGGTCTGGATCTGGGCCCAAGTCTGGGTTTGGGTCTGGATCTGGGTCCAAGTCTGGGTTTGGGTCTGGATCTGGGTCCAAGTCTGGTCCTGAGATCGGGTGTGGCAAGCGGTCAGTTCAGCCGCGTAGTGGCGAGTCGTGTTGTGAGTCCGTGGCTGCGTGCGGAGACAGCGGGTTATGGTATCGGTCGAGGTGAGACGCTAACCAGAGTCCGGCAGCGTGTGTGCCGAGTCAGGGGTAGCATCAGCAGTTCGAGCCAGAACCGCTGAACTGCTGAACCGCTGAACTGCTGAACTGCTGAACCGCTGAACCGGCCCGGAATCATCGTTCTGGGCTGTCACCACCTGTGAGTACGTACCGGTTTCTCGGGGTCGCGATAAATATTAGTGTCGAAACGACCTCAGTTTTGTCACGCTTTCTTACCTGTTTGTGCTGCACAATCCGACCCCTCGCAGTTCGCGGTCGGACACCGTGCGGACAGACGGAATTGCAGGGTGGCGAGCACAGATTCTGGCCGCAGGGAAACCGCCCTACTCGATGGTAAACGTTGGCTCCTCGACGGATTCGCTCTTGCAGGAGGGACACCGCGAGGGGCGATTCACGAGATCGTCGAACTCCTCGAAGCCGCAATCGCGACACCGCGGCGGAGCGACGAGTAGTTGCTCGTCGTCCGTCGCGTCGACCGACCGGGAGACGTGTTCGACGTGGCGAACCACTGCCTGTGGCGTGAGATCCAGTTCGACTGCGAGCTCGCTCGGTGTCGCCGGCTCGGCGCGCAGCGCGTCCGCAAGTCGCTGGCGCGTCGTTTCGTCGGCTTCTCGCATGAGCGGGTGTATCACCGCGACCGTTATCCGTCTACCGCTCTGCCTGCCACGACCGAGACCTGTGAAAGGGCAAGTGACTTACATCCTGCTGGTGAATCACGGTCCATGAAGGCCGTCGTCCTTGCAGGTGGCTATGCGACTCGGATGTGGCCGATCACGAAACATCGGCCCAAGATGTTCCTCCCGATCGGTGACTCGACCGTTATCGATCGTATCTTCGCCGACCTCGAGGCGGACGAGCGAATCGACGAGGTCTACGTAAGCACGAACGAGCGCTTCGCGGCCGACTTCGAGGCCCACCTCGCAGACAGCGAGTTCGAGAAGCCACAGCTCTCGGTCGAGGACACGACCGAGGAAGACGATAAGTTCGGCGTCGTCGGCGCGCTCGCGCAGTTGATCGACCGCGAGAACGTCGACGATGACCTACTGATCATTGCGGGAGACAACCTGATCAGCTTCGACGTCTCGGCGTTCGTCGATTACTTCGAGGCAAAGAACGCGCCAACGCTCGCCGCCTACGACGTTGGCTCCCGTGAAAAGGCGAAATCCTATGGACTGGTTGAACTCGAAGACGACCGCGTGGTCGACTTCCAGGAGAAACCGGACGAGCCGAATTCGACGCTGGTCTCGATCGCCTGCTATGCGTTCCCCCAGGAGTCGCTGTCGCTCCTGCCGACGTACCTCGAGGAGGGGAACAACCCCGACGAACCCGGCTGGTTCGTCCAGTGGCTCCAGAACCGCGAGCCAACGTACGCCTACACCTTCGAGGGCGCGTGGTTCGACATCGGAACACCCGAGAGTTACCTCGACGCCGTCTCCTGGCATCTCGATGGGGAGTCACTGATCGCAGACTCGGCGACACTCGAGAACACCACCATCGGCGACAACGTCCACGTGATGGAGAACGCGACACTCGAGGGGACGAACCTCGACCATGCCGTGATCTTCCCGGACGCGACGGTCCAGGACGGCGATATCCGGCGCTCGATCATCGATGAAGGAACGCATATCAAGAATCTCGATCTCGCGGGTGCGCTTATCGGTGCGCATACGACGATCACGAACGGATCGTAGTTGCACGAACGAATCGTAACTGCACAATCAGATCGTAGCTGCACCGGCTAAAACGGCGAGAGAACAGGGGAGCCAGCAACGAGAATCCGATGGCGAGAGCAGTTCGAGCTCATATTGCCGTCGCGTGAAACGCGGTAAACATTTAATCAGGGTGAGCCCTTAGCATCAGGTATGCTCGACGCCCTCTTTGGGAACGTGGCGCTTTTGCTCCTCTCGGCGGGTCTCGTACTGATGGCGCTCGAGGCCCTTTCACCGGGAGCACACCTCATCGTCATCGGGATTGCGCTGGTCGGTGCGGGCCTGATCGGTGTCTTGACCCCGGTCGGCAGTCCGTTCATTCTGGCAGGACTGACGCTCCTCATCGGTATCATCGCGGCCTACATCTACAACGAGTTCGACTTCTACGGCGGGAAGGGAACCGCCCAGACCTCAGACTCGGGCACGCTCGCTGGCTCGACGGGCTACGTCACGGAGACAGTCACGACTCGCGGCGGCGAGGTCAAACTCGACGACGGCGGCTTCGCACCGTTCTACAGCGCCCGCACGACCAGCGGCTCCATCGAAGAGGGCGAGGAAATCATCGTCCTCGACCCCGGCGGAGGGAACATTTTGACCGTCGAATCGCTCGGTGCGATCGGCGAGGACGAAATCGACCGCGCACTCGCATCGAACGCGAGCGAGGCGGAGACGGATGAAGCGACCGAGCCAGCGGACTCGGAGATGGACTCGAGTTCGAGTACGACCTCACAAGCGGGCGGTGCAGAGACACAGACGGGGAGCAATACTACCGGCAGTATCGACGAGTCGGTAACGGAGACAGAGAAGTCCGGATAACTGCTCAGTCGGAGACGAGTGAGTCGGACGAGCACGTCGCAGCGATGGTGTTTTTGCCGTGCAATTCTGTAGCAAAAATTGGTTAAACAAGGGAACATTTTTCCCGTCACCGACGCAAGGGTGAGTTATGGTCGCAGAACTGATTCCCCTACAAACCACTGGTGGCGCCGTGTTGTTCCTCGGTGCTCTCGTTCTCGTCGTGGTCGTCGCTGCACTGCTCAGCGCGATCGAGATCGTCGACGCGTACGAGAAACGTGCCCTCACCGTCTTCGGCGAGTACCGCAAGCTCCTGGAGCCGGGTATCAACTTCGTCCCGCCGTTCGTCTCGAACACATACCGGTTCGACATGCGAACGCAGACGCTGGACGTTCCCCGACAGGAAGCAATTACCCGCGACAACTCGCCTGTCACCGCCGACGCCGTCGTCTACATCAAGGTGATGGACGCGAAGAAGGCCTTCCTCGAGGTCGACAATTACAAGAAGGCGACCTCGAACCTCGCCCAGACCACCCTCCGTGCCGTGCTGGGTGACATGGAACTGGACGACACGCTCAACAAGCGCCAGGAGATCAACGCTCGCATCCGCCAGGAACTCGACGAACCCACCGACGAGTGGGGGATCCGTGTCGAGTCCGTCGAGGTCCGTGAGGTCAACCCATCGAAGGACGTCCAGCGCGCGATGGAGCAACAGACCTCCGCAGAGCGCAAACGCCGTGCCATGATTCTCGAGGCACAGGGTGAACGCCGCAGTGCCGTCGAGAAAGCAGAGGGTGAAAAGCAGAGTGAGATCATCCGAGCACAGGGTGAAAAGCAGAGCCAGATCCTCGAAGCACAGGGTGACTCCATCTCGACCGTCCTCCGTGCCCGTTCGGCCGAATCGATGGGCGAACGCGCTGTCATCGACAAAGGCATGGAGACGCTCGCCGAGATTGGCCAGGGCGAGTCCACAACCTTCGTCCTCCCACAGGAGCTCTCGTCGCTCGTCGGCCGCTACGGCAAGCACCTCTCCGGCAGCGATGTCCAGGAAGACGGCACCGAACTCGAGAGTCTCGGGTTCGACGAGGAGACGCGCGAACTGATCGGTCTCGACGATATCAGCGAGATCATCGGCGAGATCGACCAGGAAGCCGACATGGATGTCGAAGCGATGGAGCAGGAAGCCCAGGCGATCAAGGAAGGACAGGATCCCGCAGAAATCTCGGACCCTGACGAAGTCATCGAAGAGATGGATCAGGAGTTCCAGGGACAGGGCCAAACTGACGGCGGCTCACCTGTCGACGACGCCAACACCGGCAGCTCGAACTAAGTCGCGCAGTCGACCGCGGTTTTACGCTTCAGATCGCCTTTTTTGCGGGCGTATGGTGCAACTAAAGAGTGGTTGGCGTCCCTGACGCTCACGTCCTGCTGAACGAAACGGAGCGAAACCGGTTTTACGGTCGGCGTTCTTTCGGATGGTAGACAGACATGACATCGTCCGACGGGGTCGACGACGAGAAACGAGCGACCCTGCGCCGATTCGCCGCCGTCGGCGCGTCCACTCCGCTCGCCGGCCTCTCCGCGACAGCGTCAGCTGAAACCGGCGACAGCGACGCTCGCGATGCGATCACGGGCTATCTTTCGACGACACCGGGCGCGCACTTCTCGAAGATCCGAGACGACCTCCAGCTTGGGACCGGTGAAACCCAACACCACCTGCGACGACTCGAAGATGCCGACACGATCGAACGATACAGCGACGGCGACTACAAACGGTTCGTACTTGCCAACCGCTTCGACGAGTTCGAAAAGCAAGCACTCGGCTACCTCCGCCGGGACACGCCACGAGGCATGCTGGTCGAACTGCTCTCGACTCCCGACGCAACGGCGGGCGACCTCGCAGAGGCACTCTCGGTGTCCGCGCCGACGGTGAGCAAGTACGCAGGTGAACTCGAGGAGGCGGGGCTGCTCTCCCGGGAGGGCGGCTATACGGTCGAACGGCCGACGACGGTGCTGTTGCTCGTCGTTCGCCACGCGGATTCGTTCGACGAGCGCGCCACGCAGGTCGCGCGCAACGCGGATCAGTATCTGAGCTACGAGTCGGAGACCGACGCCGACCCGGACACAGTCTGAGTGTTAGTGTTTCACCGCGGGACCGCCTCAGCGCGGTCAGGTATCAGTCCCCCCTTCTATAGTAACAACTGCAACTAGTTACACACTGACTTGCAGTGGCTACTATAGTTCGTCGAGCACATCGAGCAGTTCCGAGAGGGACTCGAGTTCGTACGTCGCGTCAGCGGGGCGCTCCAGCCCGCGATTGTGCTCGCGGCGGACGAACGCGGTGTCGAGACCAGCGGCGGTGCCGGCGGTGACGTCCTTTTCGAAGTCACCGACGTAGAGGCCTCGCCGGCCGTTGTTGGTGTCGCTGTTATTCAGATCGAGTGAGGCGAGTGCGTCCTCGATGTAGTAGGGGTCTGGCTTGCGTCGGTGGTAGCCCGGGAACGTCGGGTCGCGTCCACGAACGACGTCGAACGCGAAGTCGTAGTAGTCGGCGACGAACTCGGCGGTCTGGTGGCGGTTGTTGGTGACGAGTCCAATCGTCGTACGCTCGGCGAGATCGGAGAGGACGCCGGTGTCGTCGTAGCGGCCGCGCTCGCCGGAACGGAGGCGTTCGTGAGTTCCCTCGGAGGCGTAGCGTTCCTTTCGCTTCCAGAAGTGATCAGGGTCGATTTCAAGTTCGGCACAGCGACGCTCGACTGCGTCGGTGCCGTGCCGTCTGAGGTCGCGACGTTGTTCTGGTGTCGGCGAGACGCCGAAATCGGAGAGCGCGGCGTCAGCCGCGTCGGCATACACCTGCGGTTCGGTGCGGGGACCCTCGAGAATGATCCCGTCCATGTCGAAGAGGATCGGTATCGTCATTCGTCCGTTCGTAGTTGCGCAGTGAGCCGAATAAAGGAGGGGGCAGCGACTGCGGCGTTCGCTCGCTGTGGCTGGAGCGAACAGTTCGGTAACCAACTCGAAGCAGGGCAAAATCGAGTCCAAACGCAGGACCACCACTCCGGAGCGATCGCTGGATCAAAGCCGAACTAAAACCGAAGACTCAGCAGCTAACCTTCCAGGTCGTACTCGAGGAGTAACCCCACTTCTCGATCTCGATATCGTAGTCGCCTTCCTGGAGGGCACTAATGTTCGAACCGACCTCTTTTGCCGTCATCCCGAGCTCCTGCCCGATAAGCCGGGACTTGAAGTACGTCTTCGTTGCAGCATGCTCTCGGAAGTACTGCAGGATCTGACGCTGTTTGCTCGTGAGGTCGGGGGCCATTGCGGTGCTCATACTAGCAGAAACGACGGGGCCACCCTTAGGGGGTTTGGTACGTGCAGTTAATGGGCTCCCGTCTTGCGATTTTCACACCAAGTAATCGATGAATAATCGGCTGGAAACGGGAAGTTGGTACGGCCAGTTAATGGGTTCGCTGCCCGGACTCTCAAACAACGCTGAAGGTTGGGTGGAGGACGGCCGACGATCAGTCATCGTAGTAGGCGGTGAGAAAC
Source organism: Natrialba magadii ATCC 43099 (assembly GCF_000025625.1). Classification (NCBI taxonomy): domain Archaea; kingdom Methanobacteriati; phylum Methanobacteriota; class Halobacteria; order Halobacteriales; family Natrialbaceae; genus Natrialba; species Natrialba magadii. Next base: position 2,878,990 of record NC_013922.1, read on the forward strand.
GGACCGAACGCACACGCGACACCCGCCCCGAGTGCTCGCGTACGGTCGGTGAGCCCGTCCGTAAGAACTCCGGCAGCGCCGTTCGTCTCCGCGATGCCGGTCGTGTCGAGTACGTCGTCCATCACCGGCCCGAGCTCCTCGCCGTTCTCGAGTCGACATGCCACCTCGTCAGGGAGACGAAGCGACGGCCCGCTGCCAACCTCGAGTCGATCTCCGTCGGTGACGGCAGCCCACATGATAAGCGACAGGCCATCGACACCGTCGAAGCGGGCAACGCCGCCCTCGAGTCCGACGGCGTAGTCGGGCGCGACTGTCACCTCCTCGGTTGCACCTTCGTCAGTCCGATCGAACGCACCAGCCTCGTACGCTCGCCGGGCGCGATTTCGCGCACCTGTACTAGTCTCTGCAACCGACCAGGGCTGTTCCGGGACGCCCGAATCGACAGCCACCGGGGTGACCGTCGGTTCGAGTAACGCGTGGGACTCGAGTGTGCGTTCGACGGCATCGACCTTGACTGGGTTCGTACTCCCGACCGCAATCTCCATGTTCGACGGTGAGCGCGGTTCACACTTGGATTCGCCGGTTTGGTGTCGCGGATTTTATCGTCATTGATCATACCAGTTCCCACGAATTACGCGTTTTCGCGGGGTGTCGAAGGTGGATTCCGAAATCCTTAACCCGTGTGTCTCGGAACGAAGTAGGTAACGAATCCGTCCGGGCTTTTGCAGTCGTCTGTCCGGGCAGTATTTGCCATCGTATGAACAACGCACCATCAAACACGAGAGTACGACGTAGCGAACAGCGAACGGCCGAGGAGGAGACCGAGAGCGAGCAGAACGACCTTGCCTGCCCCGAGTGTGCGGGGAATCTCGTTGTCGACGACGAACACGGCGAAACGGTCTGTGAGGACTGTGGACTCGTCGTCGAGGAGGACTCTGTCGACCGCGGCCCCGAGTGGCGTGCATTCGACGCCGCCGAGAAAAACGAAAAGTCCCGCGTCGGTGCCCCGACGACGAACACGATGCACGACAAGGGCCTGTCGACGAACATCGACTGGCGGAACAAGGACGCCTACGGCAACTCGCTTGGCTCCCGCCAGCGCGAGAAGATGCAGCGCCTGCGCAAGTGGAACGAACGCTTCCGGACCCGCGACTCGAAGGAGCGTAACCTGAAGCAGGCACTCGGTGAAATCGACCGCATGGCCTCCGCACTCGGCCTACCAACCAACGTCCGTGAGACCGCATCTGTCATCTACCGACGCGCACTCGACGAGGATCTGCTCCCTGGGCGCTCGATCGAAGGTGTCTCGACTGCCTGTGTCTACGCTGCTGCCCGGCAGGCCGGCGTTCCCCGGTCGCTCGACGAGATCGCAGACGTCTCGCGCGTCGAGAAGAACGAAATCGCGCGTACCTACCGCTACGTCGTTCGCGAACTCGGCCTCGAAGTCCAGCCTGCAGACCCAGAGAGCTACGTGCCACGCTTTGCCTCCGGTCTCGATCTCTCCGACGAAGCCGAACACCGTGCCCGCGCACTCCTCCAGAACGCAAAAGAGAAGGGCGTCCACAGCGGCAAGTCGCCGGTCGGCCTCGCAGCCGCAGCCGTCTACGCCGCAGCCCTGCTAACCAACGAGAAGACGACCCAGGCCGCCGTTTCGGACGTTGCTGACATCTCCGAAGTGACGATTCGAAACCGCTACCACGAACTCCTCGAAGCCGAGGAGACGCTCGGACTGGCCTGAATTCGGGTTTTCTGTTCTCAGTTTTTATATCGACAACAGTATTCAACACTAGTGTCGACACTGGTTGCGCACTACTGCGATCCATACTCTAATAGCAACAACAGCACCAGTGCCAATAACAGCACCAACAGCAACACCAACACCAACACCAACACCAACACCAACACCACACAAACTGCAACAACCGACACCGTTTTTCGATCACTCACCCACCACTGCATACGAATGGGTCTCGAGTTCGAGTCGTTCACGCTCACCGCGTCGACAGCCGACCTCAGTGAGGAGCCAGCCGCACGCAGCCACGCCGATGCAATCGAGTTCCGGATGGACCTGGCCAGTGAGCCAGTCGCCGCACTCGAGTCGTACGATGCTGTGTACGAAGAGACGGCCGATGCACTTCCCGTGCTGGCGACGAACCGCGCCGTCTGGGAGGGTGGCGAGGCCGAAGACGACAAAGAGCGCCTGGACGCGCTTGGTGAGGTAACGAAACTTGACGCAGTACAGGCGATCGACATCGAACTCGCGTCGCTGCGTGATGGGACAGCCACAGCGCTTCGCGAGACGGCTGCAGCGCGCGACGTGACTGTCGTGGCCTCCGCACACGACTTCGAGGAGACACCGAGTGTCGCCGCGATGAGCGAAACGCTCACCGACGCCTGTCGGTACGGCGATGTGGGCAAACTCGCCGTGACGGCGACGGACCGAAGCGATGCGCTGGCGCTGTTGACCGTTACACACCAACTCGCACGAGAGGGGGAACAACGAGAAGGAGAACACACCATCGCCACGATGGCGATGGGCGCTGCCGGGAGCCACACACGGGCCGTCGCACCGGTGTACGGCTCGCGAATCGGCTACGCCCCGGTCAACCCGGCGAAGGCGACTGCACCGGGACAGTACGATCTCGAGACGCTGTCACGGCTGGTCTCGGAACTGGAGCCGGCAGACGACTGAGAGCGATCCGTCTCACAGCGACCGAGACGGATAGCCGAAGGACTCGAGTGAACAGCAAACAGAATCGGAATGTTAAGGAGTCGCCTCTCATATCATTACACACGATGACATGGCTTCGTGCCCTCGTTGCCGGCGGCGTCTCTCTGTTCCTCCCCGGCGTCGGCCACGCACTGATCCGTGACTGGATCCGTGCGCTCATTTTCGGCGGACTGTTCATCTCTGCAGCAGTGGTCTTTCTCCCGACCGGAGAGATCGCCGCGGCCGACTCAGTCTCCGAGAGTATGACTGCGGTCGCCGACGAGACGGATACGATTACGCAGTTCCTCTTCTCCTTTATCGCTCTGTTCGCCGCAATCGACGCGACGTTCCGCGGACTCGGCTTCCCACCGGGGTCGAACACGAACGCAGACGGTGAGGGTGGACCGTCCTGTCCGGAGTGTGGCAAGGAACTGGACGAGGACCTGACGTTCTGTCACTGGTGTACGACGCGACTCGAACCCGCGGCGGCTGAGGCGGATGCAGATGGTGCTGCAGAGCATGTTGAAGAGCCGCCTCGGCAGTGACAGCAGTAGTAGCATAGTAGTGGTATCAGTACCAACACCGGCAATACCCCGCTAATCCGGCTGATTCGGCCAATGCAACCGATCCAGCTGATTCGGCCAATACAACCGATCCAGCTGATTCGGCCAATGCAACCGATCCAGCTGATCCGCATCAGCCAGCACCACTTTTCCGGTCGCGACGTTGTTCCGTCCGCAAAACCACACTGTTCTTGACGCTGCAACCGCCGTGGACGAACCGATTTGGGTCACAACCCGGCGAACCTACTCGAGTCGGTGTCCCGAACCGAGGCTACTCTACTTTTCGATGATACTCTCCTCGACCGCTTCGCCGAAGTGACGCGCCGTATCCTCGTAGTACAACAGGAGTTCGTCACCGGCTGCGAGATCCGTGACGGCCGTTCGACCGTCGCCGGTTGCGACCTTGATCGTCTCGGCGTTCTGGAGCAGCGTCTCGATGTGGTCGCCGTCGTCGGTTTCTAAGGCCACGCGGAACATCGGTCGCTTTTCGATTTTGACTCGGCCGACGATCGCTTCGCGCGTGTTGCCGTTCGTATCGACGACCTGCACCTCGTCGCCGCTCTGCAGTTCAGAGAGGTACTTCGTCCCGCCGTCTGGCGTCCGCACGTAGGCGTGGACCGCACCCGCGTTGACCCGGAAGGGGCGTGAGGCGACGTACGGCGACTCGGCCGTCTCGGCGTGGACGAAGACGAGACCGCGACTCATCGACCCGACGAGCATCCCTTCGTCGTGCTCGAGGAGGCTCCCGGTGTCGACACACACTCGATCCGCGCTGCCGATTTGCTCGACGTCGGTCACCTCGGCGTACTGGAGGTCGAGCGATTCGCGTTCTGCCTCGTCGCGAACCTCGACCGTTCGTCTAATCTCGTCGGGGTTATCGGAATCGAGGAGGACCGCATCGGAGCCGAGCTCGAGCGTTTCGAAGGCGGTTTTGGCCTCCTCGGCGCTGGTGACGCCCGCAATGAGATCGGTCTCCTCACCGATGCGAGCGATCAGGTTCTCGAGTGGAATGATCGTCCAGTCCTCGCCGATGACGATGGTGTACTCTCCCTCCTCGGCGGCGGCTTCGGCGAACGCCTCGTACTCGGTGTCGAGGATGCGGACGTAGGCGCCGCGGTCGATGTCCTTGTCGCCGTCACGACGCAGTGTCGAGAGGTCGGCCGAACCGGAGAAGTCGTTTGGCAGGTCGATCGTCGCGTCGCCCTCGCCGTCCTTGCCGACGATGACGGCATCGGCAGCTGTGCCGTTGCCCGTCTCAGCGGAGAGTTCCACATCGAGGTTCTCGGGATCGCCGACGTTGTCGATTTCGTCGAGTTCGTCGACGCCGGTGCTTTCGGTGTCAGTGTCGTCGTCGACATCGGCTTCCGCATCGTCGACCAGCGTCACGTCGCCATCGGTTCGGAACGCAGCGACGTTGATGTCGCCGAGTTCGCGCACGCGTTCGACGTCCTTCTCGTCGACCAGTACCCAGTCCGCGCCGGCCTCGAGTGCGGCCGTGATACGGGCACGGCGGTCGTCCCAGTCGCCGACGGTGTCGTCGGCTTTGATCCAGACGGATCGTGTCATGACTCGACGGTCGAAGGGAACCGGCTTGAACGTGGCGGATCTGGCAGGCGATGTCGATGAGCGTTGTCTCATGTTGGCGGGAGCGATGGCGGCGGAAGCGTGTACTAACGATCCGTGTATCCCGGTAGTAAGATAGTACTGATAGTATCGATAGTATCGATAGTATCGATACTTTTGTAGAAGTAACTAATACTCTATCCAGACATAGTCTAACCATGGGTCAGCGCCAGTTCGAATCCGACGACGCGGACGCGACAACCACCCCAGCCGAGACGGATACCACGGATGCAACGGACGCATCCGACTCCGTCATCACGGTCGGTGAGGCCATCGACCAACTGGATGCCGACGCACTCGGCCCGGTTGCCCGTGCAGCGTTCGCCCACGCCGGTGAACTGGCAACACTCGAGTACGGTCGCCCCGCTGCCGTCCTGGGGGCAATTCGACTCGCGAGTCGGCGCAGCCGGCACGCGACACTCGAGTGTGAGCGGCTCGCGGCTGTGTTCGATGCGGACCCCGACGCGGTGTCGAGGGCCGACGCAGCTATCGCGAGTACGCTGACCCCACCCGCTGACGCATCGACGATTCGCACCCTCCGCCGGCGACTCATCGTCGTCGAGGAGTTGCTGGCCGCAGCGCGCGCTGCCGAATCGTCAGCAGTGCCCGCCCACCACACCCAGCAGTGGAGTCCGACGTTCGCTGACACAGCCCCCTGGCTACTCGGCCGTGTGGAGGCTGCTGCAACCCGCTGTGAGGACGCCGCCCCGTTCGGACTCGACGAAGATGGATTACAGGCTCACGCCGACCGACTGCGTTCGGATCTCGAGTTCGCCCGGCTCGGAACGACGCTCGCGACGCTGGTGGCACGACGCCAGACAGTGTGATTGACAACGGGAGAAGCGAGACGACAGGCGGCGTCGGTCGTGAGCTGTGACGTGCTACGAGTTGTTCTGTTGGTCCAAGTCCGAGAGTTTGTGCTTGAATGCCCGATACGCGTTGTCACCCTGCTCGGTGAGTGAGACGACTCTGCGACGGCCGACGGATTCGATCGTAACGTAACCGTCGGCTTCGAGCGGGTCCAGCACGTGCGTATCGAGGACGCGAAACGCCCCTTTGTCCTCCCCGGTTCGCTCGTCGGGCGACTGACGATCAGCCATAAACGAGAGGCCGTGGTCGCGCGCGAACTCGATGAGATCCTTCTTTTTCGGTGGTGCAGTCCGGTCGTCGTGGTAGCCGTCCCACGAGGCCGGATCGCGGAGAAATCCCATGATGGCGATCTGGTCCGCAGTCGGCGAGTCGATCGGGTACGTCGGCAGCCCGTCGACTTCGTCGATCCCGGTCGATGCCGGCTCGACCGACCCATCGTGGGCGTAGGTCTCCGGTTCGACGTAGAACGCCCGCGCGTCGGTCGAGACGTCCATACAGGCCATCGTCGCCCCGATTGCGGCGATGGTCCCGCCGCCGGAGACGTTGACCGAGACGTCGTCGGCGGCGTGCTTCGAGGCGATCGTCGTCACGGCACCGAGGACGGCGTAGACGTCCGTGAGATCGCACTCCCACGTCTGGACGTCCGGCACGATAGACTCGAGTTCGTCGCGTAACTCGTCGTGGTACGTTGCGGGTGGACCGTTGCCGTCGGTGGGAGTCGCGGTATCGGCGGGAGTTGCGGTGTCAGCGGGATCACCAGAACTGGAGCCAGCGTGATCCATGCCAGCAGTCGATTCAGGTCCCGGAACCGGCGATTCGCTCGCCTTGCCGTAATCTGTCAGCGACCCACCGTCGTGTTCGAGGAGGTAGACGAGGTCGGCGCGCTGGCGACGAATCGGTTCGACGATTCGGTCGTACTCGTAGCCCAGCGGCACGATGTGCACTCGCTTGACGACGTCCATACGCCGACAACGACCGCCTCCGAAATAACACCTATCGAATCAGTGGACTCTCACAGAGACCAACGGCCAACTCGTGTGGAGCGGATCACGACGAAACGTTCAGAACCGTCGCGTTCGTACGTACACACAATGGCAGCTTACGACGCGATTTATTTCGATCTCGACAGCACTCTCTGCGAACCCATCCAGGATCCGGACACTCTCCTCGCTGGCACGTTCGACGACGCCGGTATCGAGCCGTTCTGCACGCCCGCCGACCTCCGAGCCGCGATTCCGGACCTCCCGACGGCAGAGACCGCCCGCGAGTTCTACGAATCGCTCTTCTCGACCGTCGCCACACAGGCCGAGCCACACGTCCAGGATCGACTCGGCTCCGACGGTCCAGCGGAACTCGCCGCGGCCTACCTCGAACGCGAGGACCCGACCGCCGTCGAGTTTCGACCCGGGGCGAAGACGGCACTCGAGTTCGCTCGCGAACAGGGGCCGGTCGGCCTGATTACGAACGGCGGCCGCGAGACGCAAACGCAGAAGCTCCGCGCGCTCGACATCGAGGATGCGTTCGACGTGCGTGTCTTTACGGATCCGGCGGCCGGCATCTTTCCAAAGCCGGACACTGCACCGTTCGAGTACGCGCTTCGAGAGCTCGAGGCGACGCCGGAGACGGCGATTCACATCGGTGACTCGTTGCACGCGGATGTCGGCGGTGCGAACGCGATCGGGCTCGATTCAGCCTGGATCGAACTCGAGAATCAGGTGCAACACGGCGATCCGACGGTACACCAGCCAACGTACGAGCTTGGGACGCTAGAGTCGTTCGAGGCGATTCTCTGAGGAGATGGCTGTGGCGTGTCCGACGAGTCCTGAGTTGCAGTTTCGGACCTACTCGAGAAGGTCCGTGTGGACGACCGCGCGGTACTGGCTGTCGGTCGCGTCCTGCAGGCGAGTCAGGAGGGCGGCTGCGTCGGCGAACGAGTCGGGGAGTTCGAACGGGTCGTCTGGCTGGTCGTCGCGTTGCTTGCACAGTTTGGTGAACGCGAGTAGCCGGTCGTCGGTGCCGGGTCGGGCGTAGACGGTGGTGATGGTGTTGCTGTCGGTGTGGCTGCTAGCGTCGGTGTTGCTGTCGGTATGGCTGCTGTCATCAGCACTCTCACTGGTGCGTTCCCCAGCAGCGCCGACCTGCTCGCGCCAGTGTTCGATGACAGGCTCGACAACACGGCGCGTCTGTCGTTTCTGTTCGGCGAGGTCCGAAGCATCGATACCGGCGTCACCAAGCACGTCGTCGAAGACGTCCTGCAGTTCCTCGGTCTCCTCTTCTATGTATGGCGCGTCAGCCTCGGCCTCGATTAGTTTCTCGAAGGCGACTACCTCCTCGCGGCGGACGGCGATGGGGTAGACGAAGTCGTGTGTCTCCTTCGGAAGCGTGTACGACTGCCCCTCCACGCCCTGTTCGCCCGGCTCGGACGAGCCGAGCATTAGATCGAATAGTCCCATGTCTAGAACAGGTCCACAGCGCCGAATAAGTGTTCCGCGCTCGGTTACGTCTCACGTCTCACGTCTCATGTATCTCACGTCTCATGTGACGTGGGTGGTGGGCAACCGACAACGGGCAAGCAGACGACACAACAACACACTACCACTCATCACCCAGCGCCGCCTTCACCCCACCGTAGCCGCTCGACGACGACCACGTTCGGCCACTCTCGACGTGCTCGACCTCGTACTCGCTCCCACACACGCCGCAGCGATAGCCGTCCGGCGCACGAACCGGCTTCGACGCCTGATGGCGTTTGGCCGACCACTCGCAGTCGGTGTCGAGACAGCGCAACACGTACCGCGGCTCCGAAAACGACCGACAGTGTCGCGGCGCGTCCAGGTCGGCCGCCCGCTCGCGAAACCGCGGCCCGTGTCCTGATTCGCCAAACTGCTGGTACTCCCAGGCGTGGACGAGTTCGTGCCTGACGACCGCGGCGAACTCCGACCACTCGTAGCGCTCGTACGCCCGCCGCGCCAGCACGATCGTCGCCTCCTCGCAATTCGCCCGCCAGCGACAGAGTCCCGCCCGGCGCTTTGCCCGCGCGGAGACATCCCACTCGAGTGCGGACAGATCGAGCGTCAGGTCGCTGTCGGCGACGACTTCGCGGGCGTGGATCCGCGCCCGTGCGATGATTTCGTCGTCGATCGTGAGCTGTTCGCCGTCGGTCACGTCTAGGGGCTGGGAACGCAGACGGTGACTGAAATTCTTCCGGTCCAGAAGACGACGTTGTACACGGTTTTGCCGTCTCCGGTGGACGTGATCTGTTTCCGACCACGACCACAACCACGATCACGACTGCGGTCGGTGCGTCTTTGCCCGTTCGCTGCAACCGCCACAGCATGAACGACCTCGCAGTTCCGGAACCGCGGGAGCCGGATCCGGGCAAGTCGATCCGCCCCGCGGCGCTAGTGCTCCCAGCCGTCGCGGAACCGCCGCTAACCGAGCGCCGACCCTGGCTCGAGCGCACCGCCATCGTCGACGCTTTCTCGATCACGGGTGTGAAAACGCCAGTCTACCTGACGGCCGCCGGCGTCGCGATCACGACGACCGGCATCGGCAAGAGCGACGCGGCGACAACGGTGACGGCACTGCTCGCCTCGTCCGAAATCGACCTCTCGGCCGCCTACGTCGTCTCGGCGGGGATCGCAGGCGGACCGCCGGAACGGATCGCACTCGGATCCGTCGCCATCGCCGACGCGGTGGTCGACTGGGATCGAAAGCATCGCTGGGATCGGGCGACGGACGGGAATCACGAGACGCAGGCGGATCACGAGGCACAGGCGGATCACACGGTTCGTCCCGAACCCAACGAGGGCAGCGACGACCCTGACGCCGGGCTCGACCTCCTCGCGTACCGACCGCACGACTACGTCCACGATCTCGAGGACGCACTCGTCAATGCCGCCTGCGAGGCCGCCACCGATGTCTCGCTTCGAACGGATGCTGACGCGCAGGCGTATCAGGACCGATACCCAGGCGCGCCGGAGGCAGGTCCTGCGGTCGAGCGCGGCCCGACTGTCTGCGGCGACGAGTTCTGGCACGGCCCGCGCTACGCCCGCGAGGTCGAGTGGCTCTGTGACGCCTACGGAGTCTCACCGTACCTGACGACCCAGATGGAAGACGCCGCGACGGCAACCGCACTCGAGCGCTTCGACCTCCGCGATCGGTATCTGAGCGTGCGCGCCGTGGCGAACTACGACCGCGCAGCGCCCGGCCAGTCCGTCGAGGAGAGTTTCGACGGGAACGAGGCCAGTCTGGCGCTGGCGCTCGACAACGCGGCCCGTGTGGGCGGTGCAATCGTCGATGACCTCGTCGAAAGCGACCCACTCGAGATCAGGCCAGAAAACGGCGTTTGAGTGGCGAGTGTGGAGAGTGTGGAGAGTGTGGAGAGTGTGATGAGTGAAACGGACGTGACGAGAACGTCGAGAGCGCCAAAAGTCCGAGAAGAACAGTAACCAACCGTAGCGAGCGGTGATCGGTGATCCGAGATCCGGGTCAGTGCTCAGTTCTCAGTGCTCAGTGTTCGACTTCGAGTGCGAGACCGGCCTTTGCGAGCGCATCCTCCGTCGACAGGTCGTCGTGGACGACACCGGAGACCGCGCGGGTGATAGCCTCTGGGTTCTCGTGCTGGAAGATCGACCGGCCCATCGAGACGCCAGACCCGCCGGCGTCCATGACGCCACGGACCATCTCCACCGTCTCTCGGTCGGTGCCCTTCGAGCCGCCGGCGATGACGACCGGCAGGCGAGTTGATTCGACGACGTGCTGGAAGCTCTCGGCGTCGCCGCTGTAGCCTGTTTTCACGATATCTGCACCGACCTCTTCGGCGAGACGGACCGCGTGGCCGAGCGCCTCTGGGTCCTCGGAGTCGACGCCGGGGCCGCGAGCGTAGGCCATCGCGAGCACCGGAATCCCAAACTGACCCGCTTTTCGCGTCACGTCTGCAAGCTGGCTGGTCTGTTCGGGTTCGTAATCAGAGCCGACGTTGATGTGGAAGGAGACGGCATCAGCACCGGCACGAATCGCCTCTTCGACGGTTCCGGTCAGACGTTTATCCTGCTCGTCCGGACCGATCGTCGTCGAACCGTTGAGATGGACGATGTAGCCCTTCCCGTTCGTGTTATCGTGGACACGCGGGGCGATCCCCTTCTGCGTGAGGACGGCGTCCGCACCGCCGCGGGTGACGCCGTCGATAGTCGATTCGATATCCTTCAGTCCCTGGACGGCCCCCATCGTGAGCCCGTGGTCCATCGGGATAATTACGTACGAGTCGTCTGTGCCGATTCGATTCAGTCGTGCTGTGAGTCCTGCTGTAGTCATTGCGAGTGTATAGCAAACTTGCGGTTATGGCTGTTCTGGTTCCGGTGCTTCTTCCCGCCGCCGCTCGTGTCCGTTCCGCTGTCCCTGCTCGCCGCCGCGGCGCGCCCCCCGCTTGAGTTCGCGCGCCTTGGACTCGAGTGCATCCGCCGCGGGCGCGTCGCCGGTGCCGTGCTCGGCGATGATGTCGACGAGCGCGCTGCCGACGATGACTCCGTCCGCGCCGGCCTCGATGATTTCGGCGGCGTGGTCGCCCTCGCTGACGCCGAAGCCGACGGCCTTGGGGACATCGTACTCGGAGAGCCGAGTCAGGCTGTCGTGGGTCGCGTTCGAGACATCCGCTCGCGCGCCGGTCGTCCCGAGTCGGGCCTGAACGTAGGCGAAGCCCGAGACCTGGGACATGATTCGGTCCAGGCGCTCGCCGGCGGTCGTCGGCGCGACGATGAAGACGAGATCGAGGCCGTAGTCGTCGCAGGCGTCACGGAGCGGGTCCGCCTCCTCCGCGGGGAGGTCGGGAACGATGATCCCCGAGAGGCCCGCGTCGGCTGCTCGCTCCACGAACGGACGGACATCGGGTTCAGAGCCGTACTGGAGGATCATGTTGTAGTACGTCATCACCAGCAGCGGCGCGTCCGTCTCGAGTTCGTCCACGAGTTCGAAGAACCGCGCGGGCGTCGTCCCGGCGTCGAGCGCGCGGTTGATCGCGGCCTGGATGGTCGGGCCCTCGGCGATCGGTTCGGAAAACGGCAGTCCGAGTTCGATCAGGTCCGACCCGCCGCGGTCAAGGGCCTCGACGTATTCCTTGGTGTCCTCGAGCGAGGGGTCACCCGCCGTGATGTACGTAATGAGCGCGGGGTGGTCCTCGCGGATGGCGGCCTCAATGTCGCTGTCTATCGCCGCTGTCTGTTCACCGCTCATGTATCGAACACCTCCACGTCCGGCGCAGCGTCGAGGTCGCGTTTCTCGGTCTCCTCGAGTACCGTCTCCAGATCCTTGTCGCCGCGTCCGGAGACGTTGACGACGACGAGGTCGCCGAGTTCCGCGTGGTTTTCTTCAAGGTATCCGAGGGCATGACTCGATTCCAGCGCCGGGATAATTCCCTCGAGATTCGAGAGTCGGTGGAAGGCGTTGAGTGCAGCGTCGTCGTCGACACTTGCCGGTGTCACGCGGCCGGTGTCGACGAGGTGTGAGAGCTCCGGCCCGACGCCGGCGTAGTCAAGCCCCGCGCTCACGCTGTGAGATTCGACGATCTGGCCGTCGGTGGTCTGGAGGAGTTTCGTCATCGCGCCGTGGAGGACGCCGTCGGTGCCCGTCGAGAGCGTCGCGGAGTTGGGTGCGAGTCCCTCGTCCTGATCGATCTCGAGACTCGAGCCGCCGGCTTCGACTGCGTAGAGGTCGACACTCGAGTCCGGTACGAACTCGTGAAATGTCCCCATCGTGTTCGAGCCGCCGCCAGCGCAGGCGACGACGCTGTCGGGGAGTCGACCGGCCTGTTCCTGTATCTGGTCGCGAGCCTCGGCGCTGATGACGGACTGGAAGTCACGCACCAGCCGCGGGAACGGGTGTGGGCCGACGATAGAGCCGATGACGTAGTGGGTGCGTTCGACGGTGGTTGCCCAGTCGCGCATCGTCTCGTTGATCGCCTCCTTCAGGGTGCCGCTGCCGGCGTCGACGGGGTTGACCTCGGCACCGTTCATCCGCATCCGGTAGACGTTCGGGCGCTGGCGGTTCACGTCGGTCCGGCCCATGTAGATCTCGCAGGGCATGTCGAGGTGGGCCGCCGCCATCGCGGTGGCCGTCCCGTGCTGGCCAGCGCCGGTCTCGGCGATGATCCGCTCTTTGTCCATGTATTTCGCGAGCAGTACCTGGCCGAGCGCGTTGTTCAGCTTGTGTGCGCCGCCGTGGACGAGGTCCTCGCGCTTGAGGTAGATCTCGCGACCGTAACGCTCGCTGAGCCGATCCGCACGCTGCAGCGGCGTCGGTCGGCCGCCGAAGTCGCGCATCCGCTCGCGAAACTCGTCCATGAACCCGTCCTCGTTGTCGAGGACGTATCGCTGGTAGGCGTCCTCGAGTTCCTGCAGGGCGGGCATCAGTGCCTCCGGAACGTACTGACCGCCGTAGTCGCCGAACGTACGCTCGCGGTTCGGTTCGTCCTCGGCGGGTGGGTTTGATTCGGTTTCGCTCATGTCTGTGTGCGTGTCTCCGTCGTTGCTGTCGGTTCTGCTGCCTCCACCAGTCGTCGCGTGTTGGCCGTCACATCGCCGTCAGCGCCGTGGTCCATGATGGCGCTTCCGACCAGTAACGCGTCCGCGCCCGCGTCGCGCATCCGACGGACGTCCGCAGGAGTAGAAATCCCGCTTTCGGCGATCAGCGTGACATCGTCCGGGTCCTGTCTCGCGGTTCCACCGCTCGACTCATCGAGGCGACAGAGTCGCTTCGCGTGCGGTGCGACCGATTCGAACGTCCCCAGATCGACCTCGAGTTGCGCGAGATCTCGGTTGTTCACTCCGATGAGCGTCGCGCCGGCGTCGAGTGCGTCAGCGAGTTCCTCGCGGTCGTGAACCTCGACGAGGGGCTGGAAGCCGCGCTCACGAGCGGCCGCCACGAGGTCAGCGAGATTGTCGACGAATCGGGCAATCAAGAGGATCAGATCGGATTCGACCACGTCCAGACTCGCCTCCTCGAGGATGAAGTCCTTCCGGAGGACGGGGACGTCGACGGCCTCTCGAACCTGCCGCAGGGCGTCCGGCGAGCCGCCGAAGTGGGTTGGTTCAGTCAATACTGAGATTGCCGTTGCACCGCCTGCAACCATCGCTTCGGCCAGTTCGGCAGGGTCGTCCTCGCGCGTGCCGTCCGTCGTCGGACTCGTCGGTTTCACCTCTGCGATGACCGGTACCCGGCCGTCGTGTTCAGTCCGCGCGGCCGCGTCGGGAAACGACCGCGCATCGACATCGAGCGGTGCTCGTCCCTGGGTGCGCACCTCCCCAGCGCGCTCGGTGGCGGCTGCGAGAATGGATTGCACCGGTGGTGCGAGCTCCGTACCAGAAGTCATTGTTGTACATCAACGTACTCATTTGTACAAAAGTGTTGCGCCATCCGCCGCTGCTCACGGCGACGACCGGCGACTATTCAAGGCCGTATTCCCTACGGACCGCGTATGGAGGACGTTACGGACGCCGGGATCTACGCGCGGGAGTCGACGTATCTCGACCGGTACGTACAGCTCGGTGCCGCCAGCGGGCGTGTGCTGACCGTTTCCTTTCCAGACACACCCGAGGACGACGCCGGAACCGACCATCCAGTACTCGATCAGGTCTTCGAGTACTTAGACGGCCTCGAGCCGGTGACGTTCGACGACGTACAGGTCGCACTGACGATTCCGACCGATCAGCGCGCCGTACTCGAGCAAGTGCGGTCAATTCCCTACGGTGACCAGGTCGACGTCGCCACGCTCACACAGATGACGCCCAACCTCGACCCCGACGATCAGGACGACGTCATCCTGGTTCGGACCGCGCTCGACGAGAACCCGGCCCCAATTCTGATCCCCGACCACCGCGTCCGCGACGGGCCAAGTGCTGCACCCCCGGCTGTTGAGCAAAAACTGCGCTCGCTCGAAGAACTATAGTTGTACTGTCAGTCGACTCTTACTCTGCCGTCCACGTCACGTACAGATACAGTCCAATCCCGACGAAGACCAGCAGCGACGACACCTGATCGAGTGTCGGCGACTGCGCGAACAGCGCCCCAAACTGTGTGATCCCGCCCACGATCAGAAAGACGGCACCGCCTAACGCCGCCGAGAGCTCACCATCCGACAGATCGAACAAGACGACCCCGACACCGATCGCGATCGTCCCGAAGACGAACTCGGCGGCAAGCGACGCGATCACGTCACCAGTCATCGCACTGTAGACGACCAGCGCGAAGTAGAGGATAATTCCGAGAAAGATCGCACGATACGCTGCATCCGGTACGGCGTCACTACGACTCATACCCCATTGTCTTCGCGTAGAATTGTTACCGTTCGGATTTCGTGTCACTCCTCGAGGTCCGAATCGGACGCCGCAGACGTGGAGGAGGGTGTAGACGCTGACTCTGTCCCCACCAACGACTCACTCCACTCGAGTCCGATCGCTTCGTGCACGACGAACTCGAGTGCGTTGATCAGGTAGTGAGCGACGACGACGACGAGGAAGCTGCCGGTGACGATGAACAGGGCGGCGAGGACGAGGCCGAGTGCGCCGGTGACGATAATGCCGACGGTGCCTTGCATGCCGTGGCCGAGCGCGAACGCGATCGACGAGAAGACGGCGAGCAGCCACGGTGAGATGTCGAAGCCGGCCGAGAGGACGCCGATGAGCGCGGCGCGAAAGAGCAGTTCCTCGAAGATGGCGATGATTGGGAGGACGACGAGCAGGAGGACGAGCCAGCCGCGTGCGGAGTCGGGAGCGAGCATCGACCGGAGCCGTTCGTCGTGGTCGAAGCCGAATCGTGTCGCGAGTGCGGCACCGAATTCGTTCCCGATGTAGAGAAGGATGCCGGCGACTGTGCCGATGAGGAGTCCGGTCGTGAGGTAGTCGACGCTGAACTCGATGCCGAGTGCCCATGCTGGGATACCGGTGTAGAGAATTGCGCCGAGGATGAGCAAGAGGAAGAGACCCTGCGAGATGGCGACGTTCGCAAGGAGCATTCCGGTCGAGAGATCGGTGGGGTCGATTTCGTCGCGCTGGGCACGGGAGGGAGAACGTGCTGTGTCGTGTGGTCGGTCGCTGTCCTCAGTGTCGGTTTCGGTAACCGACACGGGACGATCCTGATCGGGTTCCGTCGGTACGTCTGTGGACGTCGCAGTGTCCGCTGACGGTGAGTAAGCGGTAGAATCAGTGGTGACAGTATCAGTGGTGGTTGTAGTGGTACCGGCACCGGTGCCGGCACCATCGTGTTCACCATCACCAGTGTCAGTATCAGCATCAGCAAACGACGACTGTGTGAGATGCGAAAGAACGAGCAACAACACGAGGACGACGCCCGTGATCGCCGCGAACGCCGTCCACTGTACCATCGATCGACCCTCCTGTCGTTACTGTGGACTTGGGTTCGACCCGCTTGCGGAGCCGACCGTCTGCTGGTCGAACGCCGAGCCGGTGATCGACTTCAGGCGGTCGACGAGCGAGTCCTTCTTCGGTTCGCCCTCGAGGGCGACATCGAGCACTTCGCTGATGTTTTCACAGGGGATGATCTCGACCATCTCGTCGTACTCGTCTTCGATCATCACGTCCTGCTCGTTGGCCTTCGGAATGATGACCTTGCTACAGCCGGCCTTGGCGGCGGCTTCGATCTTGTGGGTCACCCCACCGACCGGGAGCACGTCGCCACGGACCGACAGCGAACCGGTCATCGCGACCGACTGGTTGACCGGGATGTCCTCCAGTGCGGAGATGACGGCGGTTGCCACCGTGATGGAGGCGGAGTCTCCGTCGACACCCTGCTGGCCGGCCTGGACGAACTGGATGTGGATGTCCTTCTCCGAGAGGTCAACGTCGGAGAACTTCTTGATGATCGCCGAAACGTTCTGGACGGACTCCTCGGCCATCTCCTTGAGCTTCCCGGTGGCGATGACCTGACCGCCACCCTGTGCGGGCGCGATCTCTGCCATGACGGGCAGCATGATCCCCGAGTCTTCGCCCATGACTGCGAGGCCGTTGACGCGGCCTTCGACGCCGTCGTCGGTGACCTGCAGTTCGTAGTCCTTGCGGCGCTCGATGTAGTCGTCGGCCAGCTGCTGTTCGATCGACCGGGAGCGCTGCTTGGCCTGGAGCACGTCGTCGCGAGTCGTGCGGTCGCGGTCCTCGGCGCGGGCGATGTCGCCAGCGACGCGGACAAGTCCACCGAGGCTGCGGAAGTGCAGCGTCAGGTGGTTCTTCCGGCCCGAGCGGCGCTTGGCCTCGAGGAGCAGTTCCTCGACGGCGTCACGGGTGAAGTGTGGCAGGCGACCGTCGCGTTCGACCTCCTGGGCGATGAACCGGGCGTACTTCCGGCGCATCTCCGGCGTGGACTCGATGGTGTCGTCCATGTAGACCTCGTACCCGTATCCTTTGACACGGTTGCGGAGTGCGGGGTGCATGTTCTCCATCGCGTCTAAGTTCCCTGCAGCGATCATGACGAAATCACAGGGGACGGGCTCCGTCTGGACCATCGCGCCCGAGGAACGCTCGGACTGGCCGGTGATCGAGAACTCGCCTTCCTGGATCGCCGTCATCAGCTTCTGCTGGGTGCGCACGTCGAGCGTGTTGATCTCGTCGACGAACAGCACGCCCTTGTTGGACTTGTGGATCGAACCCGGTTCGACGCGGTCGTGAGATGGCGTCTCCATCCCACCGGACTGGAACGGGTCGTGACGAACGTCGCCCAGCAGCGCGCCGGCGTGAGCGCCGGTCGCGTCCTCGAACGGTGCCTGGCGCTGCTCGCCGTTGTTGACGATCATGTTCGGCACCATTGCGTCCGTGCCGCGGCTGGTGTAGCGGAAGATCAGCCAGATAACACCAGCTGCGATGATCCCCATCAGGATACTCGCCGGGCTGAGGATCGTGTAGCCGATGATGATCGCGATGATGATCCACATCAGGATCGAGCGCATCTGGTTGCGCTTTCGCGCTTCCTCCTTGTGCGCGTCGATGATCTGTTCACCTTTCCCTGCTGGGACGGTGCGAACCTTCGGCTCGTTGCCGTCGTCCGGGTTGTGATAGACCAAGACATCCTGCAGGTCCTCCTGTGGCAGGAGCTGACTCATCGCCTTCGCCAGCATCGACTTGCCAGTCCCCGGGGAACCGATCATCATCACGTGCCGGCGCTGCTTTGCTGCCTTGATGATGATATCCCGCGCTTCGTCCTGCCCGATGACCTGATCGACGAGTCGGTCGGGGACCTCGATGTCCTCGGTCGAATCGATCTGGAGACCACCGAGGAGGTCGTCTTCGGCAATCTCCTCGTCTACTTCGACACCTGGATCGACTTCGACCGTACTACCGAGGTCTTCGACGGTCTCAATGTCGTCGTCGCCACGGTCAGTACTATCGACAGCACCGCCAGAACCGGTAGAACCGGCATCATCCCGCTCGTCGGACTCACTGGTTCCAAGGCCGTCGTTTCCGACGGTAATCGTACTATCCTGTTCGCCCTCGTCGCTGGTGACATCAGTTCCGCCGTCGACATCATCTGGGTCACCGGTTTCATCGGTCGGCGACCGGTCTCCCTGACGCTCTTGCTCCGTAGACTGCGAGTTGGATGCGGGGGCATGAGACTCCGAACGCTCCTCCGTGCGCTCGGGCTCCCGCTCCGACTCCTGCGCCTGTTCCTCGTCCGGCGCAGCTCCGGAGGCGTCCTCGGGAGGGTCGTCAACGTTCGTATCGTTGCTCATAGAACTCTGTTCGGTACCTGTTTCGAAGGGATTGCCACTGATATACTTTCTCCATGCGTCGAATCGTGTCGAGTGCCGAAAACAGCGGATAGGGAGGCTAATGGACACGTCTTCAATCTGGACAGTATGGTATCGAACGCGGCCGAACGCAGTCGTACGTGACGAACGAACAACCGTTAGTTTCCTAGACACTCACAGCTAGAAACCGGTTGTGCATACGAGAACTCCGAATCGGTTCATACCTGCCGGCGACGTATGTGTGGGTGTGCATGCGTGTTCGGCTCTTCGAACCAAACCTCGAACCAAACCTCGAACCAAACCCGCCTCCCCCACCCTCTGAACAAGATTCGCCTGACCACCTGAAGCCAACCGTAGCTGAATCGCGTACAACCAACTCGCCACGCTTAAGCGCGAGGCCAAAACAGTATCCGGCATGACCCGGGGGTTCTACATCGGCCGCTTTCAGCCCTTCCACAACGGCCATTACAACATGGTCGAACGCATCGCCGCCGACGTCGACGAACTCGTCCTCGGCATCGGCAGCGCCGACAACTCTCATACTATTCGCAACCCATTCACCGCCGGCGAACGGATTATGATGATCACCAAATCACTCGTCGACACCGACCTCGTCACCTACGCCGTCCCCATCGAGGACTTAGAACGCAACTCCGTCTGGGTGAGCCACGTCCAGAGCATGAGCCCTGACTTCGACGTCGCCTACTCGAACAACCCGCTCGTCATCCAACTCTTTCGCGAGGCCGACATCGAAATCCGCCAGTCCCCGATGTTCAACCGAGATGTACTCGAGGGCTCCGAGGTTCGCGAACGGATGATCAACGGCGACGACTGGGAGTCGCTCGTCCCCGAACCGGTCGTCGAAGTCGTCGGCGAAATCGGCGGCATCGAGCGCATTCAGATGGTCAGCGGCTCGGATTCGAACGGCGGGTAGCGCGTGTACACCCCGGTTCCAGACCGCTCACAGGGGCGTGATTTGTCTCGGTTTCCATCAGTCTGGGTAGCGACAGCGATAGCGATACTCGGCGTCGCTGCACTCGGTGGGATGCTCGTAACACTCGCCGTCGTCACCGAGGTAACGACACCGACGAGCGGTTTTGGTGCACTCAGTAATACGCTGCAGAGCCTTTCGATGTACGCAGTCGCGCTGGCGTTGACCGCCGGTCTGCCACCGGGTTTTGTCGTGCTCCGACGAGTCATCGACGCAGCAAGGTCGGGAACAGAGCTTGCACTCAGACCCGGCACGTTCGTCCTACTCTGTCTCGAGTGCTGTGCGCTCGCCAGCGCCGCCGTGAGCTATCCGATCGTCGTCATCTTTGCGGAGTTCTGGGGACCCGGGTTCCGACCAGCGTCGATCGCACTGACGCTTGGACTCGAGTCCGTCGCTGGCGTAACCGGCCACGAGGCGGTCGCCCTGTTCCTGCTGGCAGTGGTCTGCTGGGCGGTTGCCTGGCTGGTTGCGGCAGTTCGTGGCGAGGCGTGAGGAGCCGGCGGAGTCTCGCCCTCCGACCGGGAGTCCGCTTCCGAACAGCCTTTCCTGAATCGTCGAGTTCGATACAGTATGATCACGATCGCGTCGGACTTTGGGTCGCCGTATCCGGCGGCGATGAAGGGCGTGCTCTGTCAGCGTGTGGGTGCCAGCGCTGAAACGGGAACTGGCGCAGGAACAGGAACAGGCACGGCCACGGGTACAGACGCGGAGACGGACACAGACACCGGAACTACTCCCGTCACTTCATCCACCTCGCCCACTCCGTCCACCACTACCAGCACCACTCCCAACACCGACACCACCACCAGACTGGTCGACATCGCCCACGACTTCCCACGTCAGGACATCCGGGCGAGCGCCTTCTGGTTGCGCGAAATCCTGCCGTACTACCCGCCCGCAGTTCACCTCGTGGTCGTCGACCCCGGCGTCGGCACCGACCGCGATGCACTCGTCGTCCGCGCGGGCGATCACATCCTCGTCGGGCCGGACAACGGCGTCCTGCTACCCGTCGCCCGCCGACTCGCAGGCGTCGACGAAGATGCATCCGTCAGTGGCACGACAGTGAAAGGAGTACTCGAGTACTACGTCATCGACGAAACTGAACTCGAGCCGCCGGCGGTTGCGGGCCAGGGTGGTCCCCAGCGCAGCAATGACAACACTGCTGGCCCAGCAAGCAACACGTTCCACGGCCGCGACGTGTTCGCACCCGCTGCTGGCGACGTTCACGAGTTTGGCCTCGACCGGCGCGACGAGCTGCTCGAACTCCCTTTCCTCGAGCGGACCGACTCGGTCGTCGACTGCACGCTGCCGAGCGCAACTGTCGACGACGACCGCGCCGAGGGGGAGGTGCTCGTCGTCGACGATTTCGGCAACGCCATCACGAACGTTCCGGGGCGGTTTCTGACGGCAGGTGGCCGTGACCACGACAATGACAACGACAACGGCCACGACCGCAACCACGTACTCGCGAACGGCGAACGCGTTCCGGCTGTGGACACCTTCGCCGCCGTTCCCGTCGGCGAGCGCCTCGCAACCGTCGGGAGCCACGGCTACGTCGAACTCGACGTCAACCAGGGACGGGGCGACGAGGCGTTCGACCTCGGGGTTGGGAATGCAGTGGTACTCGAGTTCCCCGCGGTCGACTCGTAGCGGTGAACGACGAGCGAGGAAACACTAACTGGTGACCGAACAGTTGTGAGCGCCAGCGCTGGGGCTAATTGGCACGGGCAAACAGATCAAGAGGGGCCAGAAAACGGCTATAGTAGCCACTGCACGTCAGTGTGTGAATAGTTACAGTTGGGATACAATAGTGCGTTAGCCAACGATGTCAGTTCGCTGGGGATCAATCACGATCTCGCCGTCGTCGTGAATCGTCACGCCGTGTTGGGCGAACAGAAACGAGATCGAACCGGTCCGCTCGCCGATCCGGTGTGTCGAACGCTGCCGCCAGTCGGTGACCAGCGTGTCCAGGGCGTCCGGATCAATGCTATCAGCGAGCGGTTCGAGTTCGGCTGGCTCAACGTCTGTAATCGAAGAGATGGCGATCGGAAGCGACGTTGTCACGGGATCGTACTCGCTATCGTCACACCACATGTGGTACGTTCCACGGGTGTCGTCGTAGTAGACGGTCTGTCCAACCGCCTCGTCGACCGGCGTCAGTCTGTCTACTGGAGCCATGCCGGACATAACAACTACTGGGTATGGGTGTTAACACTTAACACTATTGGCCAATCAGTCGACGGGACCAGTTCGAACATCAGAATACGTTACCCAAACGTTCGGAAAGTGGTTCCGGCATGCCGTGCGGATGCTCCCTCTTGCAACGCGTACGGAGACGGATCACTACGGAACACGGACAAATACGGACGAAGACGGGTGAACACAGACGAACGCGGACGTACACGGACGAACGCAGACGAACACAAACGAAACACAAAAAACCGCAACACGGTACACCCGTACCGCTGCGGAAGTCGGAAGACAGCGACGAACGCGTTACTCGGCAGCGATGACGTCGTCGATACGGACGATCATCGTCGCGGCTTCGGTCGCGCTCTCGACCGCTTCACGCTTGACATCGGCCGGGTCGACGACACCGGACTCGAGTGGGTCGCCGATCGTGACGTCTTCGCCGTCGGTGATCAGGCCGGCGCGGCCCTCGGATTCGTGGGCGGCGCGGAGGTCGACGAGTGCGTCGATTGGGTCCTGACCGGTGTTCGCGGCGAGCGTTCGTGGCACGACGTCGAGCGCGTCCGCGAAGGCGGTGACAGCGAGCTGTTTGCGGCCCTCGATCCCGGCGGCTTCCTGGCGGATCTTGTCGGCGATGGCGATCTCGGTGGCACCTGCGCCGGGGACGACCTCGCCCGACTCGAGTGCGGTCGCAACGACGTCGAGTGCGTCACCGATGGCGCGCTCGAGTTCGTCGACGACGTGTTCGGTGCCGCCGCGGACGAAGACGGTAACGGTCTCGGCGGCTGCGCCGCCCTCGATGAACGCGAGATCGTCGTCGCCGTAGTTCTCGGCGCTGATGCGGTCAGCGTGTCCGAAGTCGGCCTCCTCGAGGTCGTCGAGAGCGCCGACGCGGGTGGCGCCGGTTGCGGAGATGATGTCCTTGGTGTCGCTGCTGCCGACGTTCTCGAAGACGAGGATGCCCTCGTTCGCGAGGAACGTGCTTACGCGGTCGTCGACGTCGTCCGTGGTGACGACGACGTCAGCGCCGCTTTCAGCGACGGTTTCGGCGTAGCCCTGCACTTCGCTCTCCTCGGCGTCGATGGCCGCGTTGAGCTGGTCGATGGAGTCGATGGCGTACTCCGCGTCGACGTCGCCGGTGCGAACGCCGAGTTCGACGTCGAGGACAGCAATCGACGCGTCCTCGACCGACGAGGGCATACCCTCGTGGGCCGGCTCCTCGTCGATGACGATGCCAGGGACGAGTTCGGTTGCGTTCGAGGAGGCACCGACCTGGGTGTGGACGGTGACGTTATCGCGAGCGACGCCGTCGTCGGTCTCGACGTGGCGGACGGCCTCGACGACCGTCTCGGCGAGGGATTCGGCGGTGAGACCGCCGGTGCCCTTGCCGGTCATGCTGGACTCGCCAACCTGCTTTAAAATCTCGTCGTCGACGGCGGCGTCACCGACCTGCTCGTCGATCGCTTCCTGTGCGATCGATGCGGCCTCGTGGTAGCCCTCGACGATGGTCGTGGCGTGGACATCCTGTTCGATGAGGTCCTCGGCTTCACCGAGCAGGTTGCCAGCGATCACGCCTGCGGTCGTCGTCCCGTCGCCGACTTCCTCCTCCTGAGTCTCGGCGACTTCGACGATCATCTGGGCCGCGGGGTGCTCGATGTCCATCTCGTTCAGGATGGTCGCGCCGTCGTTGGTGATGACGACCTCACCACTCGAGTCGACGAGCATTTTGTCCATCCCACGGGGTCCGAGCGTCGTCCGTACGGCCTCGGCAACTGCCTTGCCGGCCATAATATTAGACGACTGGGCGTCACGGCCCTGTGTTCGCTGGCTGTCCTCGCTCATAATGAACATGGGCTGCCCGCCCATGCGTCGCTGTTGTGCCATGGTTGAATCCTCACTAACAATGTCGTCAGCACTTCTATATAAGTGTTTCCCTCTTGCACCTCCTCCGTCTTGCGATTCCTGCAGCGACGCGTAACCGTCGCCTGTTATCCGCGGAGTCGGTAGCAAAATATGGTTCGACTCACAACTACCGCGTGGGATGCTGGAGCTGGAACATGGGTTTCGCGTCGTCGACAGCTACGCCCGGCTGGCCCCCGGACGACGCGGCGAACCGCGCGGTCGGACGATTACCCCTGACCGCCTCGAACGGGAGATGCATCAGGCAGGAATCACCAGATCGGTCGTCTTTCCGCCGGCCGAACCGGAAACGAGCTATATCGCGGCCAACAACGGCGTCGCCAGACGCAGCGTCGACCGGCCGTTCGTCGCGTTCGCCCGAATCAACGGCACGCGACGAGCGAGTGCAACCGCCACGAGTCGCCTTCACAACGCCGTCAGCTGCCGCGGCAGGAAAGACTTCCACACGACACCCGACGACGTCGAAAAGTACGCCTACGACGACCGCTTTCACGGCTTCGTCCTCGATCCACTCACCGACGGCCTGCCAGACGAGGAAGTACTCGAGACACTCGATGACGTGGGCCTCCCGCTGATTGTCCGCGGTGGGGCGGACGCGCCACCGGCTGCGCTCGCCGAAACCGTCTTCGGCCGCTCGTTCCCCGTCGTCGTCGCACACTTCGGCGGTCATCCCCTCGACCGGGACCACATGCACGAGATGGTGGACTTGCTTTCCGAGTTCGACGACTGCTACGTCGAGACGAGTTTCGTCCGCTATCGGGACGTACTCGAGCGCGCGCTCCTCGAGCACCCCGATCGCGTCCTCTTTGGCAGTGGTGCGCCGGCCTGTCATCCGAACGTCGCGGTGATGGAGATTTTGACGCTGGATGTCTCCAAAGACAAGCTCTGGCGGGCGTTTTCGAAGAACGCGTGTCGCGTGATCGAGGCGCTGTCGCCGGATGCACAGTTTCGGATTCGTCACTGAGAGCTGTGAGGTGAGCATCGAGCATGACGACCGTGCCCCGCCAACCTCCCAGACCTGACAACGATACTCCACTGCTGCGACGAGTGCAGTGATTTATAGTCGTGCCCCAATACCCGCCACGTATGAACGCGGGACGGATTCGGATGCGGTCATTATTTGCTCGACACTCGACGAGCACCCGGTGCTCCTGGCGCACCCAGCGCACCCTGCTCACCCGGCGTACCCAGCGCACACAGCGTACCCAGCGCCCCCGGTACAGCTGGAACACCCAGCGACCACCAGCCAATGGGATATAACGTCGACCAGGGCGTCGGCGACCGCCTCGCCCTCCTCCGGACCTACTGCTACGGCCTCTGTATGGGCATCGCCGACGCCCTCCCCGGGATCTCCGGCGGCACCGTCGCCCTCCTCCTTGGCTTTTACAGCCGCCTCATCACCGCCGTCACCGCCCTCACGCCCGGCCGCGCACTCGAGATCCTCCGCGGCTACGACCCCGACCGCCGTGACCGTGCGCGCGAGGCCCTACTCGAGATGGACCTGCAGTTTCTGCTCCCGCTCGGTATCGGGATGGTGACGGCGGTCGCGCTTATCGGCAGTGCGGTCTCTGCGCTCTCCGAATCACAGCCGATTGCGCTCTTTGGGTTCTTCATCGGGCTCATTGCCGCCTCGGCGGTGGTCCTCTTTCGGAGCCTGCCGTTCAGCACGACGAGACACGTGCTCGCGGCAGGGGCAGGAACTGCGCTCGCGTTGCTCGTCGCGAGTAACGTCCTCCAGCTACCGGGGACCGGACTGGTGCTCATCTTCCTCTCGGGCGCGCTCGCGATCAGTGCGATGATTCTCCCCGGCGTCTCGGGCTCGCTCATCCTGATCTTACTCGGCCAGTACGTCGTCATGATGACCGAACTGAGCGACTTCATCACCGCAATCGGCCAGTTCGCCTCGGGCGTCGGCTCGGTACAGGCCGTGTTCGATCCGGGGACGGCCGTCGTCGTCTTCGTCCTCGGCGGGCTGGTCGGCCTCGTCACGATCGCCCGTGTCGTCCGGGCGGCCCTCGACTGGCAGCGCGACCTGACGTTGCTCTTTCTGGTCGGGCTCATCGCCGGCTCGGTGCCCGCACCGCTTCACAACATCGGGGAGGCACACGCCTGGACGACCGAGGTTATCGGACTCACGCTCGCCTGGGCGGTGCTCGGGGCACTCGTATTGTTCGCACTCGATGCGCTGGCAGGCGGGTTCGACCCAGAGTAAGATTCCTCGCCGTCAGCGCTTCGTTCAGACTACCGGCGGTCGTACACTCGAACCGCCCGATCGTGGCGCACCGAAATTCCGTTCGGATTGCGCTGTGCCGAGCGATCACCGACACGTGCCCGAATCCCGTCGACGAACCCGCGTGCGGTGTTGGTAACGACGTCAGTGCCGTCAGAGACCCAGCCCGTCG
Source organism: Natrialba magadii ATCC 43099 (assembly GCF_000025625.1). Classification (NCBI taxonomy): domain Archaea; kingdom Methanobacteriati; phylum Methanobacteriota; class Halobacteria; order Halobacteriales; family Natrialbaceae; genus Natrialba; species Natrialba magadii. The sequence continues at coordinate 2,905,007 of NC_013922.1, forward strand.
GTGTCGCCTCGCCGGAGACGATCCGGCGAACACCAGCGCCACCGTCGCGAAGCGCGCTGCCGATCGTCCGCACGACGACCGTCGGTCGGGGACCGTAGTTCTTCGCGAGTCGGTAGGAAAGCGCTCGATACGTCGTCCCCCAGTCACGTTTAGTCTGGCCGCCATCGGCACCGACTTCGGCACGAACGGCCATCTCGGACCGCCAGTGGACGTCGAAGTCGAGACCAGCCACTCGGTGGGCACAGTCTCGGGCGCCGTCTCCCTTCAGATACTCGTCGAAGCCGTCGAGCGCGTCGAGAACGGTCCGATCGAAGGCGACGTTGCTCCCATCGAAGAGCGTCACCGATCGGCGAGCGACCGTCTTCGTCTGCTCCTGTTCGGTCGTCTCGAGTTCCACCGAGCCAGTGACCGGCCCGGTGGCCACGTCCGCGCCGTCCGCAAACGCGGTTTCGATGGCGTCGACCCAGCCCGATTCGACTGCGTGCGAGCCGTCCAGAAAGGCGATCACGTCGCCCGTCGCGACGCCACAGCCGGCGTTACGCGAAACGTTTTCGTTTCGCTCTGAGATTTCGACGAGAACATCGACATCAGGTCGGTCGCGGACGACACCCGTCGTTCCGTCCGAGGAAGGGCCGTTGACGACGATCACTTCCGTCGACTGCGGTGTGACCTCGTAGAGTGCATCCAACGAGGACAGCAATCGCTCCCGGTCGTTGAGCGTCGAGACGACTACCGAGAGCTCCATATACACTGGTAGAACACCCCCGGGAGTAAAAATACGATGGGATTGTCCCCGGTGGTGATACCGAGTGGTGGGTTACCGAAGCCGCGTGTTCCAGTACGACACCGACGCAAAGTGATCGGTGACTGCGTTTCCACCAACCGCTGTATCGATCGTCCGAATCGGCGAGGCGAGCGCGTTCGGAATCGACCGGTAGAGACCGTACGGAACGAGGAAGTCGTCCTCGACGTCGACCAGCGTCAGATTCGTCTTCGCGAGCAACTCACTGACCTCGCTCTTCGAATACAGTCGCGATCCCATCGGCAGCGCCCAGTTGTAGACGCTGCGTGCGCTAAACCGGTTGAACGTATCGAAGACGATCTGGTCGCGCGAGACGCGACGCATCTCCCGCAAGAACGCCTCCGGATCGTCCGCGAGGTGGAAAAAGCGCATCGCGATCACCGTATCGAAGTGATCGTCCGGGAACGGCAACCGTCCAGCATCACCACGCAGGAACTCGAGTGTCCCCGCGAGATCGGCGCGCTGTGCTTTTGTTCGTCCCTGTTGGAGCATCGCTGCAGAGATGTCGAGTCCAACGACGTCGGCGCCCTGTTCGGCGAGCATCACCGTGAATCGCCCGGTACCACAGGCGATCTCGAGGATATTCCGGTCCTCGACGGGCATGATCGCCTCGAGGACGGCTTGCTTCTCGCGGCGGTCAATTAGCTGTCCGCCCTTCGAGAAGCGTTTGTCGTCGTACTCCTCGGCGACGTCGTCGGCCTGGTACCACTCCTGTCCTTTCACACTGGGCGCAACTACAGTAGCCGTGGGATAAAACGATACTGGAGTCGGTCGGCAAATCTGACTGGTCACCAGACCAGCCAGTCCCGAACAAATTCGCCAGGTTACCTGTCGTGTTCCGGCGACGGCCGGCGATCACCCCGCACCGAGCTCCGTATTAATATCACATGTGTATTCCTTATACAACTTGGATTATTCGTATCCACATATAGGGAAGCTTTACCAGCACTGCTTCCGCTCGACATGGTATGAGCACGAGTACCGCAGAGGATGGCACCGCAGCAGCCGAGGAGGTTCTCTCAGCCGACGAGTACCGCGAGCGCCTTCGTGACCTCCCGCCGAGCGCGAAACTGGTCGCGAAAGTTCTCGAAACTGATTCGCCGCTCTCGCAGGGACAGCTCGCCGAAGAGTCGCTGCTTCCGGACCGCACCGTTCGCTACGCGCTCAACCGCCTCGAGGACGTTGGCCTCGTCGGTTCGCGCTACAGTTTCCGCGACGCACGCAAGCAAGTCTACTACCTGAAGAACTGATCGATCGATCGGTTCCGTTCTGCCGACAGCCACATTGTCTTCGCCCGTGAGGTCGACGTATGGTCGCGTCTCCGTCCGACACCGCCGCCGTGACTGAGTCCATCACTGTTACTCGCTGTGCCGTCCCTGTCGAAACACGCGCGCCGAGCGGCGAGACGAACGCGTACGTCCTCGGCGAAGCCCCCGCCGTGCTCGTCGATCCAGCAGCCAGAACCGACGCACTCGACGAACTCGTCGCCAACCGCACCATCGAACACATCGTCGTCACCCACACGCACCCGGATCACGTCGGCGCTGTCACCGCCTACGCCGACGAAACCGATGCAACCGTCTGGGCCAGACGCAGCCATCTCGACCGATTTGAGGCTGTAACCGGGTTCACACCCCACCGCGAGTTCGGGCCGGACACGACAATCCGGCTGGACGATACGGTCCTCCGCATCCTCGATGCACCAGGCCACGCACCCGACCACGTCGCACTCGAGTGCGGCCGCAACGGACCAATCCTTTGCGGTGACTGTGCGATCAGCGAGGGGAGTGTCGTCGTCGGCGCTCCCGAAGGAGACATGCGCGCGTACGTGACGACGCTGCGCCGACTCTGGGCACAGAATCCGCCAGCCCTCTATCCGGGACACGGACCAACGATCGACGCGCCGCGGGAGACGCTCGAACGACTACTCGAACACCGTGCACAACGTGAGCGGCGCGTACTCGCGGCCGTCGAGGACGGCGCGACGACGCTCGCAGCGATCCTCGACAGCGCGTACGAGAAGAATCTAACCGGCGTTCGTGACCTCGCGCGAGCAACCGTCCGTGCGCACCTGCAGAAACTCGATGCCGAGGGGGCACTCGAGTGGGATGCTGACCGCGGGGATACTCGAGTGGGATGGTGAGTGCGTGCGATTGCGGTGAGTCTATCTTCGCCAACAAGTGGGTGGGAATCACATCGACGTGAGCTGCCTCGGAGCGAATGGTTCAAGAATCTCCGATTCTCGCCATCTCGAAGAACTTCGTTCCGCGGCGACCCATCGACGTATCTTCGGCACGTCGAAATCACAGGAGAGCGTTGCTCCCTCGAACGACTCTGAGACATCCTGCTTCTACGACGTGCTTTGCAGACACCGGAGGTGTGTCCATAGTGCCCACAGTGAACGCAGTCGCGACAGGCTGGCTCGTCGTCCCGATCGTCACCGAAGACGCTTCGGACTCGCCCGATGACCTGGAGCGCTGCAGTGTTCGCAGGTCGAACGGTCGACCGACGGCCACGGTGCGACCGTCATGCTGACCACCCCGGTTCGGCTACTACTTTCGCAAGACGGCAGCGACCCGAAACCAATCGCTGGTTCAGTTCCAGTTCAGAGCTTCCTGTTTCCAAAACACAAAACCGGCTCTTTGGCGGGTGAAGTGCCGGAGGGCAGCCGAATACGATTCGTCCATACGTCGGGTCTTTTGCGGATGGGCCCTGACGGGACTGGACTGTGCGACTCTCTGAACGTTCGAGATTTCGTGGATCATGGTTATAGGTCGGGAAGGTAGTCACGTCGCTGTTCGGCTTTCTCGCGGGCGTTACGGCGGTCGTAGTGGCGATCGAGGATATCGTCGCTCGCGTCGAGGCGATCGCCGACGACTCGACGCGGAACGTCCTCGCGGCGGTAGGCCGTCACCCGACCGCTCCGGACGTCGTGGGGCGACCTCGAGGACGGACACGTGCTCGCTTTCGCGTAGTAGGTCGCGTCGCACTCCTCGGGATCGCGATCGTGCCGGAGGCGGTGACGATGCCGAGCCACAGAGCGAACAAGTGGGGAACCGCGTGCGAGTACCGGCTGGCGGAGAAATACAACCTTGAACTCGAACGCGCCAGCTGGCACGACGCCGTAAAGAACGGGACGCCGTGGGAACTGAAAGCGACGAAACGGACCCACGCAGACGGCCAGCCGGGGAACTTCAAGATCTACCGGCAGTATCACGAAAGGCTCCAGGAGGCAGGCGGGCGTTACGGGTTCGCCGTCTATCGTATTCGCGGCCGCGGCTGCCAGGTTCTGCAGACGACGACGATCGCGGCCTCGAGGCTCCCGACCGTGCGGTGGCACGGGGGCGGCGATCACCGCGGGACCGAGCAAGCGAAGCTCGCGATCGGCGACGTCTTCTGACGGTCCGTCTCTGTTGAAGTCCTCAATAGCTGATCAGATTTGCCTGTTCAATACAGATAATGAGTTCTTTCAAGAAGGCTCACTATCTGGTGGTCAGACTGCGATGCGGAAATCGCAATTGTATACAAAATGCCCTGACTGCAGGCAACCTTAGAACTCAAATAGCCCAGCGCCAATCTCTTTCCCAATACTATCTGACCTGTACTATCGCAACCCAATCGTCATCAGGTACCTCACCATCGCCCATCACCTCTGGCGGAATCGTTCCTCCGGGTTCTTCGCTTTCGACGTCTAATGCCAAAGTCCGAACGATCTCCTGGTACTGCTTGACCCTGTAATTGATTCTATGACACGCTCTTTGCAGTAATCTTTTCCTATGCGACCCGCCGTTGAAAGTGCCCCGGAGAACTCATTGGTCCCACTATCGCTCGCTAACTCGACGGCCGGTTCGCCACTCCCTCATTATTCGTCGACGCCGCCGTCGTCGACCCACACTCTGAGCGTCCAGCCGTCATATTCGACGTAGTGAGTCGCCTCTCTCGATCTCGCCCCGTCGTTTCGATGCTGGCCGTTGGAGCCGCTTTCGGAGCGCGCGTTCCGTGCGGTTTCGAGGGTTTCCTGGCCCTCGTCGCTCGCCCGCCCCGTGTGGTCCGATTGGGCGGATCGACCGATCGGATCGTCGGCCTCAATGCGTTCGACTGCCTCGAAGAGACTCGGATAGAGGCCACGGCCCGCGATGTATTCTTCGTCAGCGTCGAGAACGGAGTAGCCACTGTAAACGTCGGCTTCGTCGACGACTTCGGCATGGAGGAAGATCCATCCACCGCCATCGTTTCCGTCGTCCTCTTCGGGTTTGTCATCGTCATCTGGTTCGTCGTCCAAACCTTCGTCGTCAGATCCGACGCACCCTGCGGTGAGAAGTATGGCCACGCACACTAATCGTCGAGTCACATACATTGGTTAAACTACTTCGACGTTGAATCCATCTTCTATGTCTCCGATCCATATACCAAGGGCTAGATCTTGGGGCGGCCATCCATCGCCAGGATCCCTCCTGTCACCTGCTCTATGGAGGCCGGAAACCATAAAATCGCCGTTTTCATCGACAAAATATGGACAACCTGAGTCACCCCCGCCGTCAGATGCGTCACGCATCAGTTCGATCTGGTCGGGACGATCGGGGTCCTCATCGTATCCCCAAAGCGTGTGTTCGCACCGACCTGTTCGGATCCCTTGTTTACAGGTTGGACCCATATTGTCTTTGTAGTAATCTTTTCCGATGCGACCTGCCGTTGAAAGCGCCCCGGAGAACTCATTGGTCCCACTATCGCTCGCTAACCGATTACCAGCACTGAGCTCTTCATCAATGCCAACCCTATATGTCTCGATCAACGCAGCATCCCACGGCCAGCTTTCTTCTCCCCTCCGGTCTTTTATTTCATCAACTTCACCAATTTTGTCAGTATTGAGAATTCCTCCCTGATGAATTGTCCGTCCAATTGCATCTTGTGGATCTTCCTCCGGTTCACCGTCGTCGTCCAGGTCACTCTCGAAAACACCATGTGCTGAAGTTAAAAATTTCGGATCTCCAAAGGTTGATTTCACGCGAGGGCCAAGCGAGAGCGTCCCGTCGTACCCGTCGGGATCAGTATCTATCCGACACCCAGTAGCGCAGGTAATGTCTCCGTCATCGTTCTCGTATCTATATGGATGCTGGAAAAATTCGACACCGGTCGTTCCCTCGTCGCATTCTTCGTCGTCACAGGATTCATCCCACTCGACTGATTCAGAAAACCGCAACTCAATACCATCTCTTTCGGTTTCATAGTCGCCTTCGCCTGCTACCCCAGAAACCGTGTCTGGGAGTTCGCCTTGTAACTCGTCTACGGTGATGTCCGCGGTTTCTTTTTTTGTTTCCGACAGTTCGGAGAGTGAGGTTCGTTTATCAAACGAGTCGTATCTAATTCTCGTTGAGCGGACGACGCCGACGTGGTAGGGTTCAGTTCCGTTGTTACTTTGCATGATGACTTTAGACGAAATTAGTCCGCTGTCATCCAGTTGATCGATTCTCCGTTGAACCTTTCTCGCAGCATCGAACGCAGTTTCCGCTACCATCCAATCGTTGTGTGAGATTGTGTAGTATTCGGGTTCACGTTCGCTGAGGGTTTCGGGATACGGTGGTTCCTCGTACTTTTCAGCATCTGGTCGCTTGAGAGCTCCCAATCGGGGAACTTCTTCTGTGGGATCACCGGTTATGTTTTCTAGTTTTTCTTTGTCCAGGTGCAGTGCAGCCTCGGCTGATACGCCCATTGTCACAAGCGATTTGACGAACCTTCGCCGTCCCATTCCACGCAACTTGTTGGTTCTATCGACCATGTTTCCAGAATTAATTTCATGATATAAAAAATTATCGTTGGTAGTGATTGTCTATGGAACGGCCGTGGTGAATCGCCATACGGCGGTTGATTTCACTGTTTGATGGCACGCTTAATGTTATAAACGACACACATCAGGTCAATTTCACGGAACTCTCGATACCAGGATCGCGCACGCACGGCGTCGCCGAGCGTGCGCTTGATCACTGAGAAGACGGTCTCAGACAGGGCTCTTTGGCCGTAGAGAGCCTCGTCAATCCGCGCGTTATGCGCGTGATCGATGGGGCGGAACTCACGATGCTTGATCAACGGTCTGACGCCCTCTTCCCTCAGTTTTTCACGTAACCGTTGCCAGTCGTAGCCTTTGTCCGCAGCGAGGCTGTGCAACTCGCCCGCGTTGCGGCGGGCGAGTTGCCAGCCGATCTGCGTATCGTGGCGTTTCTTCGTCGTACAATGAACGTCGAGAATGGCCTGCGTTGCGGTGTCAACGAGAGCTGTTACTTTGAGTGTCGGGACGCGATAATTCGTTCGACGGCAGTAGTGCTTGCTTGCGGTTTCACGGTCGAAAAATGTTGCGTCCATCGCCGCTTGACCGGAGGACTCGTGCAGCTGCGACGACAGTCGCAGCAGCACTCGCCAGACGGCGATTTTGATTCTTTCGGCTCTGGTGAATCACTAGACGGCGTCGACTTCGACCGTCAGAACTAGGGAGTTGAAGCGGGAAACAGCGGATGCTCTCTATGTCCAAAGTTGCCCGCTTCACTGGGAAGGTCGTGACGTTGGCTAAAAGTGCTGTTGGTGGCCGAGGCGAAGCCGCCGCCCCGCACGGCGGTGGCGGCTTCGCCGACTACGCCGTCGTTTCGCTGCATTGTCTGCGGATTTACCTGGAGAAATCCTACCGCGAGTCGCTTGATTTACTGAGCGAGATGCCACAAATACTGGCGGAGATCGGCCTCAATGCGGCCGATCTCCCGCATCACTCCACGTTAGTAAAGGCGTTTGAAAGAATAGCAGTGGTGAGAGACCTGATTACAGAGGCACGGCGTGAGGGTGAACTCGTGGGTAAGATGACGCTCGCTATCGACGAGACGAAAGGCCACCCGTGGACGGGCGAGATCGAACTCGACATCGTCGTACCGCAGCGGGAGTCGCGGCCGACGGTGGCCCTCGGAACACTCGCTGCGTTTCCAGCCGACCCAGATCTCACACGCAGGGCAGTACCACGGCGATTCCGCCCGATCACGATCGCCGCGACTCATCGCGAATCACCGCCGTCGCGATCAGTAGCCGTGTGTATTGATCGACTCCTTTCTGGTATGACTGTTCGAATAACAACGCAATATATTACCAATATTAGACGTATTTGAGAGGTATGGTTTCCGTACAATTTCGGGAAGACGTTGGAAAAACGGAGGGAACAATAGCTCTCTTGATCGCACTGACGGGCGTCGTTTTTGCCGCTGTCTTCCCCGGAATCACCGTTATTCTGACCGTTCTTGTACTGCTCGTCAATCTGTGGCTGCTGTACCTCGTCTATAGACTGCTGATGGCAGTAGAGGAAATCGCGTATCAGTCCTGATCGATCAATACCGCTCGAAGAGTGACCCCCATCCGTTCGAACCTCCAAACTCTCGATCGCGCGGCGAACGTCGTCGTCGCTCGCTTGATGGGCCGGATGGGCGATGGGCGTCCGGCTGTCGACGTCGTACAGCCGACTCGCGGGGACGAACTCGTCATCACGCATCCGCCTCACCCCCGTGACGGCCGGGCGACGTCTCCGGGTCCGGAGTCTCGACGTCTTTTCCAGCAGCGGACCCGCGGCTCAGACGGCGGTAGCTATCGCACTCGTTACAGCGATGGGCTCGGTCGTCGTCGTCACCGAAGACGCGCCGGAACCGATCGGTGACGTGGGCACCGCAGTACTCGCACGACGATCGGTCGGCCGGTGGCCACGGCGCGATCGTCACGCAGACCACCCCGTTTCGGCTACGAATTTCGCGGGACGGGAGCGACCCGGAACCAGTGACTGGTTCGGTTCAGGTTCTGAGGGCGGTTCCCCCGAAGGGTAAAATGGGCTGCTTGGACGAGTGAGGACCCGAGTATCGGCCGAATCGGTTTCGGCCACGCTTCGGGTTTTTTTCGGATGGCCCTGACGGATTACGAACCTCGGTCGGAGCGAAGCTCCTCCCTGCTTCGAATCCGTCATTGGTCCATTCCGCGACCCTCGCGGAGTGCTCGGTTCGCTCCATGGGCCCTGACGGATTCGAACCATCGACCACTCGGTATCTCACACAACCGCACAGAGCCGGTCGTGTTATGAGCCGAGCGCTCTAACCAGACTGAGCTAAGGGCCCCGGTCTATCCGGAAGGAAACGGGGATTGTAGTTAACCCTTACTCTCCGACTTCCGTGAGGGCATGCTATCTGCTTTCTGGGGACCAGGTTCCAGGTTCCAGATTCCAGATTTCAGGTTCCGGACACCGGGCACCAGGCTCCAGGTTCCGGGTTCCCGGTTTCACTTTTCACTCTGGCCTCACTCCCGTCCACTGAGGACGATCAAGTAAATACGAGATTGAGCCAACGCCCCACAGGTACAATGACAACCGAGTACGACCCCGAGCAGCGACGGGCCTATGTGGCAGGCGACCGAACGAGTACAAGTACTATGTCGGATCGGCGGCGGCTTGAGCGGTTCCTTCGGTCGAAACTGCAAGAGGCGGGTGAGCAGTACGAACAGCTGCGGGACTCGACGGATAAACAACTCGAGGACGCACAGCAGGCGTACGAAGTAGCGAAGAACGCTCGGCAGTTGCCGTCGGACGACGACGGGCGTGTAAAACTGGTCTGTCGGCGGTATGCAGAGCGGCGAGCAGCGATGCTCGACGAGGAGTATCGGCCGGCATGTTACGAAGCGGGGCACCCGGATTGTGAGGGATGTGCAGAGGATGTTCGGGAGGGGCGGATTGAGACCTGGTGAGTTGTGAGTTGGCAGGTTGTCTGGTTGGAGGGTTGATAGACTGGCTGGTTGGTAGGCTGGTGAACCGATGAATTAGTGAGTCAAAACAACCCCTAAAAAGAACGCGCACTCTCCGAACGACAGAAATCACGCGCTCGCCTGCAGTCTGTCGAGGTCACGTTCCAGACGATCTGCATACTGGAGCCGAAGTTCGCGTGCGTCCTCGAGAGAAACCGATTCGCCTGAATCAACCTCGGTAGTCAACGGATCGTACCGATCCGTCTGGAACCCAAGTCTGTCGAGGTAGTCGACGACAGCCTCTGAGTCGAGCCCATCGATCATCGCGGCGTCGACGTACTCGTGGAGCGAGTCGAACGTGGGCAGGACGATGTCATCCGTCCCGTGGCTTGTGGTCTCGCCTTCGATTCTGACGTTCGTGTGGTGGAGGGCTTCCATGATGGAGTCCATGTCGGAAACGAGTTGTAGCACGTGACTTGGGAGCGTCGCGTCGGGCGAGCGCCACTCGACAGTCGGCATCTCGTCGCGCAACCTGACTGGTGCCCACACGGCGTCGTCGACCGTGAAGTGCTCATCGATCTGTGCCCGAGAAATCCCGTTTGCTGCCGCTCGCTCGGTGAACTCGTCGAAACAGTGCTCGAGTCGGCGGTGCCACTCGGCGACGGTGTCGACGTAGTTCCAGAGCTGACCGTGATTCGGCAAGTCCGCATAACACTGTCTGCGGTAGATGTGTGCACGAGCGCTACTCGCGACGTATTCGCCCTGAAAGTACGGCGAAGAGTTACACAGTGCAAGCGCCGGATCGAGTGCGATGAGTGTGTTGAGCTGGTCGGTGACGTTTCGCTTTTCGAAGTGGATGTGCGTTCCGGCGCAGTGTTTCGCGTAGTCGAAGTTCGTCCCGAGTAGCTGGCGCTGAATCTCTCCTCGCTCGTCGGCTCGCAACTCGATCGACTCACTGTTGATCGGGGTTCCGAGCGGGACCAGCGCCTTGTCGAGTTCGGCTGCCCGGTCGAGAACCGTACGGAACTGTTCGACGAACGTCCGTCGGAGTTCAGGAATTGTTTCACATGGCGGTGTCTTCAACTCGAAGAGACAGTCAACGAACTCCGTCTCTGTAAATTCCGAGATGTCGGCCAGTTCACCAGGTGCTGTGAGCGCACCTTCGTTATCGACGACCCAGTATTCGACCTCAATACTCTTTTGCATAGGTGAAAGCAGGTAGCTGATTCGGGGGGCAATTGGGGACCAAGCGGGCCGAGGCTCGACTCGCTCGGGTAGTCGACGGGCAGTCGCACTGACACTGGTTGGGAGATAGTCTGTCCAACGTTTGTTAGTGTAGGGCTGGAAGCCGAGAATGCCCAGTGCTTGCTAGTGCCACCTCCGATCACATTACTCAGACGGTCAACGATTCCTGTATGCCCCTTCGACCGCCGACGAAAGCCACCTTCGACGACCTCGGCGACGAACTGTTTCTCGATCTGACTGATGAGGAACTCGAGTACTTCGTCGAGTTGGCCAACGAGAAGCGCGACGCCTACGAGACGGTGATGCACTACGAGCCGACGCCGCGACTTGGCGGTGCAGAACGACGCGAGCGCAGTGGCGGAACGCGGGTACCACCGGCGGAAAACCCACACAATGCGTGGGTGAACGCGTGTTACGTCGGTGGCGACGAGGATGGAGCGCTCGACGGCTGGGAGGTCGGCATCAAGGATAACGTCTCCGTTGCTGGCGTCGAGATGACCTGTGGCTCGCAGGTCGTCGCGGGCTACGTACCGAACCGCGATGCGACGATCGTCACGCGGTTGCTGGAGGCCGGCGCGGATATCGTCGGCAAGACGAACATGGACGACATGGCAATGACCTCGACGGGCCACAGCGCGTTCGGCCCGATTACGAACCCGCACGATGAAGCCTATCTGGCCGGTGGCTCGAGTGGTGGGAGCGCAGTCGCCGTCGCTCGCGGCGAGGTCGACGCCGCAATCGGCTCCGATCAGGGCGGCAGTGTCCGCGTGCCGGCAGCCTTCTGTGGTATCGTCGGCCACAAGCCAACGTACGGACTCGTCCCCTACACGGGCTGTATCGGCATCGAGCACGCGATCGACCACCCCGGTCCGATGGCTGCTGACGTGGAGACCGTCGCCCGAATGCTCACCGTCATCGCCGGGAGCAACGAGCGCGACCTGCGATCACACGCACCCGTCCCAACCGAACAGTACGAAGACGCACTGGACGGCGACATCTCCGACCTGACGATCGGCGTCCTCGAGGAGGGGTTCGATATCGACGGTGCAAACGAGGCAGTACTCGAGACGGTTCGCGATTCGATCGACGACCTCGAAGCGGCGGGTGCGACGACCGAAGCGGTGTCAGTGCCGATGCACTCGGACGCGAAGGACATCCACGACGTCTGTACCTCGGAGGGGCTACTCGATGCGATGCTTGGCGAGGGACTGGGTCACGGCTGGAAAGCGTGGTACAACCGGTCGTGGATCGAGTCCTTCGGCAAGGCGCGTCGCGCACAGAGCAACGACCTTCCCGCGCGGCTCAAGCTCCTGTTACTCATGGGCGCGTACACGAACAGCGAGTACCACTCGCGCTACTATGCGCAGGCGATGAATCTCGTCGTCGAACTCACTGAGCAATACGATTCCGTACTCGAGGACGTCGACCTGCTCGCGATGCCGACGGCCGTCACGAAACCGCCAAAACACGACCCCGACCGCGATCAGTACGACCGCCTGCAAGAGACGAACCTGATCCACAACGCAACGCCGTTCAACCGAACCGGTCACCCAGGTGTCAGCGTTCCCGCCGGACCCGTCGATGGCCTCCCAACCGGCCTCATGCTGGTCGGCCAGCGGTTCGACGACGCGACCGTGTTGAACGCAGCGAGTGTACTCGAGTCCGAAAGTGAGATGGACTGATCGCCAAGGACGAGAAGTGTGTGTGAGTATGAAACGGAGAGAACCTGCGGAAGTGTGGAACTGGAACGAATAGCGGAGTGGACGAAGAGGGACTTATCGCTCGGTCAATGAGTACTTCGAGAAAAGCCTAGGCCGGGATTTGAACCCGGGCTCTCGTCCTTACCAAGGACGCGCTTTACCGCTAAGCTACCCAGGCACGCATTTAGATGGAGTAGTGCCATGGGTTATATCCCTTTCCATCTACGCCAGCCGTGTCAGGCGATTTCACTCGTTGAGCCAACAGGCTCACGCCAGTTTTGACACACGAAACAGGTGAGCGAAGCACATGGCAGCCGGGGCGACAGGAGTGGCAGACTCACGAACAGGTACTCAAGTACACTGAGACTGTGATCGCTGCGGGAGGAAGAGTTAAGGGTCGGTGGCAGAGGTGGCGCGACCGGTGGAGCAGTCCTCGAGTGAGCGCTCGGTTGCCGTCGGGTCGAGAGAGATGTGACACGCTGCGACGGGTGGAAACGCCGGCGGGGAAGTTGTTGTAAGTCGAGCGACGAGTGTGCGTGCACAGTCGAGAACGCGGGGATCTGGTGACGCGTCGACGGCGGCGGCACCGGTTCGGACAGCGAGTTCGATGATGTCGCACTCGAGATTGGTGTCGAGTGTAGTCGGGGATGGAGGGGTGGTGGTTGGCGCTGTCTCTGTGGGAGTATCGCTGTTGGCGTTGGCGTCGACGTCGGCGTTGGTGTTGGTGTTGGTGTTGGTGTTGGTGTTGGCGTTGGTGTTGGTGTTGGTGTTGGTGTTGGTGTTGGCGTTGGTGTTGGTGTTGGCGTTGGTGTCGCCCTCGATGTCGATGTCGCGGGCCACAGCGGCGTCGCTGACCGGCGTTCCACCGTCGGAAGCCGCAGCCGGTGTGGATTCTGTGGCGAGGTCAGCGCGTCTGGTCTGGTCGTGACCGAAGGCCTGGACGGTCCGGACAGCTTTCTCGGCGGCATCGGTGTGTGCGAGGAGATAAAACCCGCGAGCGACGAGGATATCGGCGGCGAGGATTGCGAGGTCCCCGGTAGCTGAGTCCATTGGTGTGTCGGTCGTGTCAGTGCTATCGGCGCTCACCGATGCTGACTCACCCGTCGCCGGCGAGGCACTCCAGGGTTCGTCGTGAGCGAGCGTCCGCGTGAGTCGGAGTCCTTCGTAGATGAGCTGTACGCCGGCAGCGCGAGTGAGCAGGGACGCTGGGTCGACGCCGGCTGGAATGTCGGTATCGCCCGTGTCGTTGGTGTCGCTGGTGTTGGGTGTCCCAGTGTCGACAGCAGTGTCGAACTCACCCTCACTAATCGATGCGTGGATCGTTGCACTCTCGATCGTCAGTGCTCCCGGTACCATCGACGCCTCCTCGAGTACAGCGTCGACGAGCTCGGACAATCGCGGCGGTTCGACGTCCGCGACAGCGTCGGAGGCGGCACGCCGACAGGAGTCGGCTTTGTCCATTATTGGGACCTTACGAGGGCGGAGGCAAAGACCTTTGGAAACGCCCGATCGACTCTCGCCATGATCGACAGTTCCGACGGCCTGGGGCCTGCTGCCAGTCCCACAGCTAGCGCCGACGACGCCGACGCATCCATCCGAACGATCACCCTCGATCGACCCGAGGCACGAAACGCACTCACTGTCAACGGACTCGAGTCCCTCGCCGCAACGATCGAATCGTGCACAGCCCGCGCTGACGCCCCCGCAGTCATCTACCTTCACGGTCGCGGCCCCGCCTTCTGCGCCGGCGCGGATCTCGACGCTGTCGCCGATCTCGACGGCGACCGCGACGCTGCCCGCGAGTTCGCGCGTCTCGGCCAGCGCGTCGCCCGCGCGATCGAAACCTGTCCATCGATCGTTGTCGCTGGCATCGACGGCCCCGCGATGGGCGGTGGCCTCGAACTCGCGCTGGCCTGTGACGTTCGCGTCGGCACACCGGATTCGACCTACGGCGAACCGGGCGTCACCTTCGGCCTCTTCGGGGCCTGGGGCGGCACCGTCCGGCTCCCGCAGGTGATCGGCCAGGGTGATGCACTCGAGTTCGCTCTCTCTGGACGAGCGATCGACGCCGAGGAGGCACGTCGGATGGGACTTATCTCCCGGATCGAGGACGAGCCCCACGAGGTGGCGGGGTCGATCGCCGAGAATCCGAGTGAGACGCTGGCTGTGTTGAAGCGTCGGCTTCGAGACGACAGCGAGCACGCAGAACAGGAACGGCGTGAGGCAGATGCGTTCGCGGATCTGGTGGCTGCGCACGCAGATGAGATCGAGTCGGTGCTGGAGTGAACTGCTGGTGTGAGTCGGTGCGCAAGTGAGCCGCTAGTAGGCGAGTCGGTGTGAGTGAACTGCTGCTTCGATACCTCTCTCAAACGACGCGTGGCGACAGGCTGTGTCTGCCGGAGCGGACGGACTTACGAGAGTGGTTCTGGCGACGGTGGGACCTGCCGCTTGTGCTCGCTATGTTGGTACATCTCGCGAACACGTTCGACGGTTTCTGGTTCGACATCGAGTTCGCGACAGGTCGCGGCGACCGAGAGTGGGCCGTCGACGTGTGTGACGAGGATCGAGTCGAGTGTTTCGTAGCTGAGTCCCATCTCGTCCTCGTCGGTCTGGTCGGCCCACAGCTCCGCGGTCGCGGGCTTGGCTGCGAGGTCCTCGGGGACGCCGACGTGGCGGGCAAGCTGGCGAACCTGTGCCTTGTAGAGATTTCCGATCGGATGGCAGTCGACCGCGCCGTCACCGTACTTCGTGAAGTAGCCGACGGCGGCCTCGCTGCGGTTGCCCGTTCCCAGCACGAGTCGGTTCTCGTGGTTTGCGACGAGGTAGTTGAGAACCGCCCGAACGCGGGCGCGAGCGTTGCCGACGGCCTCGCGGTCGCCCTCGGCTTCCGGATACGCCGACAGCAACGAGTCGACGATCGGTTCGATTTCGATGAGATCGTGCGGGAGTCCGAGGTCCAGGGCGACCCGCTCGGCGTCACTCATGTTCTCGTCGCCGCTGACGACAGCGGGGAGGACGAGGCCGTGTACGTTCTCGGCACCGAGTGCATCTGCTGCGAGGTAGGCCGTAAGCGTGCTGTCGATCCCACCCGAGAGACCGAGGACCGCGCCGTCGGCGCCCGCCGTATCGATCTGGTCTCGGATGAACGTGGTAATATGGTGTTGGTGCTGGTCGAGTTCGGCCTCCGAAAATCGTGGATCGATCATGGGCAACTATACGCTGCCAGGCATCTAATATGCTGCCCACGCGGGCAATTGTTGGACGGGCGGTCACTCATCGCCCGATCTGGTAGCCAAAAACACCCAGAGATGGGAGTACAGCAGTGATTTTAACGACTGACAGAGCGAATTGCGATCACAGGTACCCGAACAGCGTCCCGACGAGTACCAGCACCCACGTGCCGGCACCGACGAGAAGCATGTCGTTGAATCGGCTCTCGCGTGTCGCCCGGTGTGCAGCGCCACCGGCGATCAGTCCGAGTGCGACGACGACGAGCATGCGCTGGACGACTACGTCGAGCGGCAACACGTCGACGCCAAGCAGGCTGTAATCGAGCCAGATTGCCACTGCCAGCGAGGCCGATGCTGCAAGTGCAGCGTCAAGACGGCGTTCGAGACCGCTCGCGATCACGTACGTTGCAATCGGCAGACCGAGTGCGATGAGCGGGTAGAGCGTCGCTGCGATCATATGGACGGTCATGAACGAGAGCGTCCGGTCGAAGGCAATGCCAAGAATCCTGACGCCGAGAACGATCGTGAGGATCGTACCCGCGAGGATGAGGTGTCGTGCCTCGACGCGGTCTATGGCTGCAGCGAGTCGTTGTCGGCCGCTCTCGCTGAGTCTGTCAGTGAGTTCGGCGCTGGTCCGTTCTGCGATTCCCTGTGGTGGCAACCGTTCGTCGGACGACCGCTCTGCTGGGTCGATCGACGAGAGTTGGAGCCAGCCACGCCCACCGTGATCGATACGATTATCGCGGCTGTCACACCCACCCCAACCACGACCGCCACGACTGCCACACCCACCCCAACCACGACCGCCAAACCGCAAACCGGCTCGGCGATGCAAAAGCATCCCGAGAAGCAACGGCACAACGAGTGCGGGAGAGAACGTCAGATCGACCTTGGTCGCCCAGCCATCAGCATCCGACGGGCCGCTGTTGTCGAGGTAAATCCGCTGGAGGTCCTCCTGCTGGTCGACACCCGGAATCGCCATCAGATCCTGTTCGAGACGCGACTGTGCACCCTCGACGCCGTCGACGCGATGTCGCAAAGTGAACCAGTCGAAGTGCTCCGAGTGCGTCTGCATGACGACCCACTGGTCGTCAGGATTCGGCGTCTCGTAGAGTCGGATGTGGTAGCGGTAGCCGTAGTACTCACCATCCTCGAGTTGCAGCGTTTCGGTCGTCCAGTACGCCGACTCGTCCGGCCCCGGATCGAGGTAGGCAAACCGGGTCGCTCCATCGGCCTGCGACCACGGGATATCCGTCGGCGAGACAGGGCGAATCACGTGCTCGTGGCCGGCCCCGGATTCGTTGCTGGGCTCGGTCTCGGTCGGCTCCGTTCCCTCGGTGCGCTCGACGCCAGTCGCACTGTCGCCGCTGTCGTCTGTCTCACCCGCATCGTTTCCGTCGGCTGTCTCGGTTTCGTCTGTTGACTCGGCTTCGTCCGTTGACTCGGTTTGTGCAGTTGTCTCGGTTTCGTCCGTTGTACTCGAGTACGAGGCGGAGTCTGTCTCAATGTGTGATTCTGGGTCTGGTGTGGACTCGGGTTCTGATTGTGTGCTTGGTTCCGTGTCGGATTCCATACCCGATTCCGTGCGCAGTTCTGTCTGCAGTTCTGCATCTTCGCCTGTGTCCACAGTCGACCCCGTTTCGGAATTTGGCAGTTGATTTGGTTCTGACTCGGTCTGAGTCACGGTCTCGGCCTCGGCCTCGGTTTCGGTCTCGGCCTGAGTCTCCGCTTCCGACACTGACTCAGTCGTCGCTGCCTCTTCAGAAGATTCCGCTGGTGAGTCTTGGTCAGTGTGATCGTCCTCGGATGTCTCGTTTTGGGCAAATCCAACGAGTTCGTCCGCATCGAAGTGGTCGTGGTCCGTTTCTTCCCAGTCACCGGTGCCATAGGTGGTCAGCAACTGAACGATTGTATCCGTTTCACCGCGAACGATGACGTTGAGCGGACTGCGCTGTTCGTGGCTCTGTTGAGCGTTGAGGTACGGCCAGAAGCCGCTGTCACTGTCCTCGAACGAAATGATCTCGGGTGTGGGTTCGTCCTCAGTCTCGGGGGCCACGTCACTCGTCGACGGCGAGAATAAGAGCGACGGACCACCGATAAGCACGATGGTAGCTGCCAACAGAATACCTCCGATCACGATCGAGCGACGCATCTCGCCACACTACCGACTCCTGTGTTATCAATCTACTCTATCAGCCGCTGTTCTCCCAGCAGCGCCAACACGACCGGTGCAGAGAACGACGGCTACTGCTCGGATTTCCAGTTCAACTCGATCCGTACCGTTTCCCGGTTGCCGCGAAACATCGTCGATCGTTCGATCACGTCGACCGACGTCTCGATCGTTTCGGGTGGCGAGAGCGAGACCGTCTTGTTCCCAACGTCGATATCGACGTCTTCGCCCCCGGCTCTGAACTCCGCAGCGAGGTGCTCGAAATAAGCCGCGAGGTCTTCGCGTGACTGTGCCGCATCGGCCGTCGTGCGCTGTGCCATACTCGCTGGTGCCCTCGGGTTCGGAAAAGTATGGGCTGCGAACGGATTCCTAGTCGCGGTTTACTCCTGAACGGCGTCCCCCACGGACACGCATACGCAACCCACCTCGAATCCAGAGCCAGGGCCTCGAATCCAGAGCCAGGGATGATTTTTTGCCACCGGCGACGGTACTCGAACCGATGGCAGACGATCCGGATGCCGCCGTCACTGTTGGTCTCGTCGCTCAGCGGGCGAACGAGCGGGCGCACGAACTCGCCGCAGCGCTCCAGGAGGGACTCGAGAGCCAGGCCGCAGTCCTCGACGTTGTACTCGACGAACTGACTGCGTCAGCGCTCTCGGTATCGGGCCGGCCTGTCGCGGCGATGAGCGACTGTGACCTCGTCGTGAGTATCGGTGGCGATGGCACGCTCCTGTTCGTCGCCCGCGAGGTCAGCGACACGCCGATTCTCGGTGTCAACCTCGGCGAAGTCGGCTTTCTCAACGCCGTCGCACCCGGGGACGCGCTCGACGTCGTTCCCGAGATTGTTTCACAACTGCAGACCAGTGAGGGCCTGGAGACGCAACGACGAACGCTCCGCAGACTCACGGCGATGCCCGTCGCCAACAGTACCGAACCCACGACCGACAGCTGGACGCTCGACCCCGCGCTCAACGAAATCGTCGTTCACGGCCCACGTCGCGGACACGGCGGCGGTGCAACGATCACCGTTGAGGTTGATGGGCGACAGTACGTCGACGGCCACGCCGACGGCGTGCTCGTCACGACACCCACGGGCTCGACCGCGTACAACCTGAGCGAGGGTGGCCCGCTCGTCCACCCCGACTCGGAGTCACTCGTCGTCACACAGATGGCCGCTACGGACGGACGACCCCCGCTCGTCGTCGACGCCGACGCAACCGTGACGGTCACCGTCGACGATGCAGACTCCGCGTTCGTAATCAGTGACGGCCGCGACCGCCAGCAACTCGAGCCACCTGCGAGCGTCACGATCGCGAGCGCAGACGACCCGGTTACACTCGTTGGTCCCCAGTCGGATTTCTTCGCTGCACTCGAGAAACTCGAGTAACGTGTCGTGCCGGTGGGTCAGTTGGTGGTGTGGTCGCTGGAGTTGGTACTGGTATCAGAATCAGTATCAGTATCAGAATCCCCAGTCGCATCGGCATCGGTCGAAGCCGGCAAGTTCGGATCCCGGTACGGATTTCGCCCATACGCCGGCAATTCCTCGTCGAGCTGGGCCTTCAGCACGCGCCGAAGGCGGTTCAGACTCGTCGTATCGAGGCCGTGGTCCGCCGCGAGGCGTTTGAACGTCTGCTCGTCGGTGATGTCGTGAGCGCGGTACTGACCGAACAGTTCGTCCATTCGATCGGTCGACAGCGCCTGTACGTCGAGCTCATCGAGTCCAAAGTAGGCCCGGCGGTCGACGTCGACGACGTGACGGATCACGACCAGCGCGACCTTGGGAATCGCACGCTGGCTGCCGAACTCGGTGAGGTCGATTTCGTCCATGACGCCGAGCGCGAGGTCGCGCTGCCAGGGTGTCAATTCCAGGGCGTTACACAGCGCCTGGGTCGTCCGCAACCGGTCGAGGTGGTGAGCGCGCTCGCTGTAGCCCGGCGTGGCGGCGTGCTGTTCGTCGTGGAGTCGACGAACGCTCTCCGAGAGGTCCGCATCGGGTGACTCTGCGCGGCCGATGACGGTCGCACTCGGTGTGACGACACCCCACTGGCGGACGGTCGTATCCCGCCTTGCAGCGGCACGGGAAAGCGTCCCCGCACCGGGACGGGTCTCGAGCGGGTGCTCGGGACGCTCAGAAGGGCGATCTGGGCGGGCAGTGACGGCTCCTGCCCGCTCGGGGACTGGACCGGGATCAGCACCGTCGTCGTACATTGTCTGTCGCTCAGACAGGGAGACAGAAAAAGGCTCGCTCGTTTCGCGTGGCGTTTCAGCGGAACTGACAATTATGACGATAGCTCTGGACGGGAGGAGACTCGAGTGGAGACGATCACGACCGATGCGGTCGCTCCGGAGTGCGTAGCCTCACCGCGAAAAGCCCTTCGTAGCTACACCTTGTGACCAGAAGCACTTAAAGGACGAGTGAGGGACGAGTGAGTGGTGACGTTCCGCAGAATCGGTCCGAGAAGACGGTGAACCGGCATCGGGAGGGAATCGGGACGGAATAGTGGCTGGGGCGAAACGAGCGACCAAATGGAGCACGGAACAGTCCGGCAGCTCCGCACCCAGGACAAGCAGGAATGAGACCGACGCAAAACAGCGCGTCGGTGACCCGTCGTATCTACACCTTGTGACCAGAAGCACTTAAAGAACTGCCGCGAGCAACTCGTCGGTGAACTCGTCCAACCGCGCTGGCTCCGGCCCTGAACGTACGTGAATCGACGGCTCGATCTCGACCGACGGCTGTGCGAACTCGCGACCGACGACGTCGCCGACTTCCTCGTCGCCCTCGCCACGGCGCTTGCGCTCGAGCAGGTCCCGCGCGCGCTGGATTCGTTCAGTGTCGAAGACTGCCGGTGCCTGTTCGGTGAGAAATTGTTCGAACTCGAGTGCTGGGAGGTCGTGACTGGTGTTGGTATCGGTGCCGGCATCACCAGTGGCGACAGTGTTGCCACCAGTTTCTCCGCACTCACCGGTTGCTTTCAGGTAGCGCGCGGCCATCGCCGCGCGATAGATAGTGAGGTTTCGTTTGACGGTGGGTTTCGTCTGTGTTTCAGTGAAACGCTCGTCGTCCGCAGCGATGGTCGTCGTCGGTACGTCGTCGCCATCAGTTGCCAACGTGTCGGCTGGTTCGGCTGTTTCGACGACGTATTCGTCCGCGCGCGTCTCCACGATCGGAAAGAGTTCGTCGTCGCTGCGCACGAGGTGGTGTGAGATGTATTTCCGGTAGTTACTCGTGGCGATTCCACGGTAGGCGTGGTAGAGATCCATCGGGTTGTAGGTTCGTTCGACGTAGACCCGGAGTTCGTCGAGAACGGACGGATCGCACGCAAGTCGGTAGCGGATCGGGCTCCGAAGGAGGTCGATTGCGCCGTCGTTGGAGTTGGCAAGTAGGCGCATGAACTGCCGTATGTCCCA
This sequence comes from Natrialba magadii ATCC 43099, assembly GCF_000025625.1. Lineage (NCBI taxonomy): Archaea > Methanobacteriati > Methanobacteriota > Halobacteria > Halobacteriales > Natrialbaceae > Natrialba > Natrialba magadii. The sequence goes on from NC_013922.1 coordinate 2,926,313, forward strand.
GCCCTGGTAGTCGAATTCGGCTCTGTTCTCGTCTCCGGTGGTGCTGTCTCTGCCGTCTCCGCTGTCGTTGCCGCGGTCGCTGTCGTCTCCGCAGTCTCCGTGGGCTCCAACGTCTTGATCCCCGCTATCGCCACGCTCCTCGCGCTGGATCACGATTGTCTCGTCAGGTCTCTGGAGGTGTGCGTATCGCCGGAAGTCAGTCGGAACGAAGACGAATCCGACGTCGTAGTCGCTCGCTGGACTCGCACCGCCCCAGGCGTAGCTCCCCCGGGCGACAGCCAGTACGACCGTCACGTCGTGCACTCGTTCGATATCCTCGAGATGCGTCTCGACGGTTGTTCGAACGCGTGTAGAGATCCGCGATGCTGTCGGTGACACGTGTGTCTCAACCGATGATAACGGAATGAAGTGTAAAGAGAACCGCGGTAACCGTGACGGGGTGGTGACCGCGAAGTGCCGTTCGTATCTACACCTTGTGACCAGAAGCACTTAAAGGAATACTGGCAGCGGTGTGCGACGAACTCACGCCTGTCTTTCCGGCTTCTCGAAGGTTTTTGGTGATCCTCGGCGGGGCAGTAGTATGATGGATGAAAACACACTACAAGGGAAGTCAGCACTGGTGACCGGCGCAAGCGCAGGTATCGGACGCGAAACTGTTCGCGCACTCGCAGACGAAGGAATGAACGTCGCACTCGCGGCACGGCGCGCCGACGAATTGGACGAGCTGGCTGGGGCGGTCGAAGCGGAATATGGTGTCGAAACGGTCGCAGTACCGACGGACGTAACCGACGAGGCTGCTGTCGATGACCTGGTCGCCGAGACAGTCGAGACCTTCGGCGGGCTCGACGTAGTGGTCGCGAACGCGGGAACCGGAACCGAACGCGGCGTCGGAATCGAGGAGTTAGACACCGAACAGTATCGGACCGTGATGGACGTCAACACCGACGGAATGTTCTTCACGACGCGAGCGGCCGTTCCACATCTCGAGGAATCGGCCGGGACGATCGTGTTCGTTGGCAGTTTCGCGGGGAAGTTTCCGCGGTCGGGAAGCCCAGTTTACGCGGGAACGAAGTGGTGGACCCGCGGGTTCGCGTTGAGTCTAGCCGCACAGGTCGGACCGGACGATATCGGTGTGACGGTCATCAATCCGTCCGAGGTCAGAACGGAATTCGGCAAGGAATATCGTGACGAGGCGGAGTTATCGAAACAGCGGTACGAGCCGGGAGAGATCACCGAACCTGCGGACATCGCGGCGGCGGTTGTCTTCGCCGCGCAGCAGGAACCGCCAAACACCGTCACCGAGATTGACCTCTACCGACGGGATAAGTTCGAGATGATGTGAAGGACGAGTGCGAACCGGATGGCACTCCGTTGAAGCGCTGCCGACGCAGATTTTGGCAGATGCCGCGCATGATCTGTCCTGTGTGGACGCAGGGTCTCCCTCAGAACTGTGCGGAATAGAGGGGTGCGGTCGATATGTGGAGTCCAGTCTCTTCAGTCAGAACAGTATGGAGCACGATCTGCAGAACGACGTTCTTCCGTCGTATCTACACCTTGTGACCAGAAGCACTTAAAGAGATGTTGTGCTGGAGTGGTTTCGCCGTTCGCCACTGCAACCGAGCCGTCTGCCGGTATTCGGCAGTGAACTGTCCGTTCCGAAAGGCATAATCGCGCGCTCCCCTGAATGCTGACAATGAGTCACCAGTTGCCGGACGTACAGGCGTCTTCGCCAGACGTCACCGTCGGCCTGAGCCAGGTCGGTGTCACCGGTGTCGAAAAGCTCGTCAAGCTCGCCCGCGAGGACAAGCGCCCGATCGTCCTCACCGCCGAGTTCGAGGTCTTTGTCGACCTTCCTGCCTGGCGCAAGGGCGCGGACATGAGCCGCAATATGGAGGTCATCGACGAAATCCTCGAAGACGCCACGCGCGAAGAGGCCTACCGCGTCGAAGAGGTCTGTGGTGACGCTGCAGAGCGCCTCCTCGAGAAACACGACTACACCTCTACTGCGAAAGTGTCGATGGAAGCCGAGTTCATGCGTCGCGAGCAGACGCCCGCAAGCGACCGCGAGACCCAACACACCGTCGACATCATTGCCTCCGCGACAGCGACCGAAGACGGCACGCGCGAAGAAATCGGCGCGGAAGTAACTGGGATGACCGTCTGTCCGTGCTCGCAGGGCATGTCTGCCGCGCGTGCAAAGCAGACACTCGAGAACCTCGGCGTCGAGGAGGACACCATCACGCAGTTCTTAGAGGAGGTGCCACAGCCGGGTCACTCCCAGCGCGGGCACGCGACGCTCACCGTCGAAGCAGGAGGTGACCCGGACGTGGATCTGAACGACATCATCGATATTGCGCGGGATTCGATGAGCGCGCGAATCTACAACCTGGCCAAGCGTCCCGACGAGGATCACATGACGTACGAGGCACACGCAGACGCGAAGTTCGTCGAGGACTGCGTGCGCTCGCTGGCCGAGGGCGTCGTCGACGAATTCGACCACCTGTCGGACGATGCAGTTATCACGATGAAGCAGTCGAACGACGAGTCGATCCACCAGCACAACGCTCACGCCGAGCGCATCGTCGAGATGGAGACGCTACGCGAGGAAGTAGCGGCCGATGAGTGACTGAGAGCGGAAGAGCGGAAGAGCAGAAGAGCGGAAGAGCAGAAGAGCGGAAGAGCAGAAGAGCGGAAGAGCAGAAGAGCGGAAGAGCAGAAGAGCGGAAGAGCGGAAGAGCAGAAGAGCGGAAGAGCAGAAGAGCGGAAGAGCGGAAGAACGGATACCGAAACTAAAATCAGAACTTCAGCGGCTCTGCATCCTCCCACCGCGGCGCGAACTCGTCGTGGACGTTCGCCGCGAACTCCGGGTCCTTGAGGTCGATCATGCCGAACGCATCGCCCGACGAAAGCGGATTCGGCACCTGAATACAGACCTCGGAATCGTCGAGGAGGTTGAACGACCCGGTCACTTCTTCACTCGTTCGGACATCGAAGTCATCACGTGCCTGTAGCGTCGTCCGATAGCGCTCGCCGACGTTCTCGGAGAGCGAGTTGACGAGTCGGCGCGTCATCAACACGTCGACCGAAACGCCGCGGTCGAGGGCGTCCTCGAGTGTCGCCAGCACGTCGTCACCGACGGTCCGCATGTCCCGCTGTGGAACGGGGTCCGCAGCGACCATGATGATCGACTGATCGGCGGCAGCGAGTCGCTCCAGGAAGAGATCGATCGTCTCTTCAGGTCCGACGGCTGCGGTCCAGAACTGCTCTTCGACCGGATCAGCAGCGTCGAGTTCGTCCGAGAGGTCGTCGACGATGGATTCGTACTGATCCGCTTTCTCGGCGAGTTCGCGCTTCTTGTCGTCGAGCAAGCGGTCGAGCGCAGTCGAGGGCTCGACGGCGACGTACTTCTTCGGCCGACTCGCGGTCTGTGTTCGAACGAGATTGTACTGCTCGATGCTGTTCAACACGTCGTAGATACGGCCCATCGGAACGTCACTGGCGCGTGACAACTCCTTGGCCGTTGTCGGACCGGTATTCAACAGCGCTCGATACGCTCGAGCCTCGTACTCCGAGAGCCCGAGGTCCCTGAGGCTGGCCATGTACTGACCACTCGACCGGAGAAACATAAACGCTGTGGTGGTTTGCGATCGGGTCGATCCGACCCGTTTCAGCCCCCGACTAGTCAAGAACGGACTGCACCGCCTCGCTCAACTCAGTTGGAGTTTCAGCGACAGTCGAGCTGCGATCGCCGCGGAGTACGCGGGCTGTTCCAGGCTCGACTTCGGGTGCACTCTCGACCGCGTCTGCGCCGGGAACGACTACCTTCTCGTGGTCGGCCATTCGCAACGCTGCCCGGTGCAGGTCCGTTCCCGGCTCGTCGGCGACCGCAATGACGAGCGGCCCCTCGAGTAGCCGCGATGTCGCTGTCGCGTACTGTGCGATCTGGACACCGAACCGATCGCTTGCGCCGGCGAAGGACTCCAGTACCTCCCGGGCGACGGTGCGGTACGCATCGTCGCCGGTGAGCGCCGCGAGGTCCAGCAGCGCGTCGGCGAGTGCGACGTTCGAATCGAGCGGCCGCAGCGGCTGATCGAGGAGCCCTGCGCCCGCTGCCGGCCCGTCGACGAACGAGTCGCCATCGCGCAACTGGTCGATGGTCGCGTCGGCGACGGCGGTCGCGGTCGACAGGACAGCCGGATCGAGAACACTCGCGGCCGTCGTCAGTGCCGAGAGCGTCCGGGCCTGGTTCGCGAGCAACGGCGCGGTTGCACCAGCGTCGTCGGCGACGGTGTCGGGATGCGCGTGCGTGACGACACCCTCGTCGATCAGCTCAGTCTGAAGCGTCTCGAGTGCCCGCGTTGCGTACCGTCGCGCGCGCTCATCGTCCGTGTAAGCCGCGTAGGTGAGCAGCCCCTCGATCGCGAGCGCGTTCGGGCCGGCGAGGACGATGTCGTCGACTGGCGGCTCGGCTGCCGCCTCGCGATCCGTCGCATCGAGGCTGTGGGCGTCGGTCTCACCAGGTGGCTGGCTGTTCGCGAAGGCATCGACGGCGTCGTTCCAGAGCGTCGTCGTCAGGAACTCGATCGTCCGCGCAGCCGGCTCGCGGTACTCGTCTTTCCCAGTAAGCAGATACGCGTTCGCGAACGCGCGCACGAGCGCGCCGTTCGAATCTAACAGCTTCTCGTGCTGGAGACCGGACCAGTCGGAATCCGTTGCGAAACGGTAGAAGCCCCCGTCGTACTCGTCGAGCAAGTTCGCACTCACCGCGTCGAACGAGCGCAGCGCCATCTCCCGGTCGCGCTTCAGAGCGAACTCGAGTGCGTCGGGCAGCGGGAACTTCGGTTGTTGGCCCCAACCGCCGGCGGTCTGGTCGTACACCTCGGAGAGTTGGCCGAGCATGGCGGATTCGACAGCCGACGTGAGTTCACCAGCAGGCGGGTTGTCCTCGCGGAGCGGTCGCGGGACGCGACCGGCACCGCTGCCTTTGGTGTCCCACATGGTGCGGACGCTGTCGAGGACCTGTCGCATGCCATCGTGGCCGAGATAGCCCGCACCGGTCAGCACTGAGCCGTCGGGGGCGAGAAAGACAGTCGAGGGAAAGCCGCCCATATTGTACCGATCACGCACGCGCGGACGACGGTCGACGTCGACGCGGACGGGCACGAAACTGTCGTTGACGTTCGCCGCGATCCGCGGCTCTGCATAGGTCTCTTCGTCCATTTCGTGACAGTGGTCACACCACGTCGCAGTGAGCGAGAGTAAGATGGGGCAACCGGCCTCCGCTGCCTCGTCGAAGGCTTCCTGGCCCCACTCGCGCCACTCGACGCGCGTTCCGTCGTCGCGGTCACTGCCCATACCGATACCCATACCGGAGGGTGGGTGAGTGAGCGGCGTAAGCCCTTCGTTCGGCCGTGCTGGCGGTCGTCGTGAGCCTGGTCGTCAGGTGTAGTGAGAGTAAAGGGTTTTCACCCTTCGCTGGCTATATTGCGGTATGCTCCGGTGGATCTTCGCGCTGTTGCTCATCCCGTTTCTCGACGCGGTGCTTCTCGCGGTCGTCGTCAGTCAGACGACCTACATCGGCTGGGTCGGTATGGTGCTTCTCGTCGTTCTCACCGGCCTCGTCGGCATGCTCCTCGTCCGTGCAGAGGGGCGCAGAACGCTTCGGAAGATGCAACGCTCGCTCGTCCAGGGTGAGCCGCCGACGAATCAACTCCTCGATGGGGCACTCCTGATTGCGGCCGGTGCGTTCTTGCTCACGCCCGGCCTCGTCACGGACCTCATCGGGTTCCTGATCGCGGTTCCGATCACTCGGATCCCGATCAGAACTGCCCTCAAGCGGTACGTGGTCATCCCCTACGCCGACAAGAAGACCGACGGCCTCGCGAGTGGTGCCGTCTGGACGTTTGGGTTTCCCGACGGCGACCATCCGGGTGCAGGCGGGCCGACGGATACGGGCAGTGCGGGTCCCGCGGGTGGTTCTGGGTCGAGGACGCAAGGCCCTGGAACCGGGATCGGCACCGGTACCGCCGGTGGCACGTACGATCTCGGCGACGACGACTACACGGTCGACACCGGCTCCAGCTCCAGTTCCGGAACGGAAGCAAGGAGCAGTCGGGACAGCGCTACCGATAGCAACACGATCGACATCGGCACGGGTGAGGAGACAGAGAACGCGGATGACAGCGACGAAGACAGTCAGCACGCGCGGTAGCGCATCGCACAGGACAAACAGAAAGAAACCCTTAAACATCCCACCGAGCAACTAACGAGTGCAGACGCGGGCCAATAGCTCAATCAGGTTGAGCGCCACTCTGATAAGGTGGAGGCTCTCGGTTCAAATCCGAGTTGGCCCATACTTTTCCGACGAACAAATCCGTGAGTCGGAACTATAGAATCCGAGTGACCCACTTCTCTCAGCGAGCAAACTCGTGAGCGTAGCGAGTGGAACTGTCCACAGGATCTCACAGGTAGTCCACTCACGTCCTCGTTACAACTCACTCTCCAATCGTACTTTGCGGGCGGTGTCCGTTCGCAGACAGTGCCTGTCTCACTACGCTACTTTCCTGTAACGTAGTACCCAACACAGCCGATACGACCGTGCAACGCGGTTCTTCTCACCTGCCTGCTCCCACAGAACTCTCTCCCCTCGCTTCGGTCGGTCTGTCGGTACTCGAGTACGCCGTACTCCACAGTCAGCCGCTCGATACCAGCGGGAGACAGACGCGACAGACGCGACAGTGGTGACAGAAAAATAGTAGGTTCTAAAAGTACTATGGTAGGAGAACAATATTGGAAGATGATCCTTGGAACACCCATAACTGACATATTCCTCGAAATGCGGCGCTAGAGTGTCTATTAGTGGATGAGGCGTGGACAACTGCAAAGGTGAGAGGACACCGACAGGATTGGCCGTTTCAGTCCGATATACGGCCGCTTATACACGTATACTACAAGACAGCACCACGTCTGTAGAGCAAGCAATCTAGGAGGTAATATATTTATGGATAGTATAGTTGGGATCTGATAGTCGACAACTGTGCCGGTTCAGGAAAGGTTCGCAATAACGAGCCCTTCAGCTCGAAGGACGACACCCACGTCGCCGCTGTCTCCCTCGAACACCTCTTCGTGCGAGGTAATATCGTCGACACCGGCACCGACACGGAACTGCGCTACGTCCGGCAGGGATGCAAGCGTCCGTCGTTCATCCGGTTGCAACTCGAGATCCTGCATGAAGACCGTCTCCTCGGCCGTCTGGCAGCGCACGCGAACCGTCGCCGCCCGCGGCAGTTTGTTCTGGACGACCAGCGTCCCTGCCCCGAGTCCGACGACCCCCTTGACGGTCGCAACAAGCATCGAAAGGTTCGTCGCACGAATCTGATGCGCGATTTTGGTGACCTCCTCCTCGAGTATCCCTGGGACGGCGGCCGGTTCCGGCGGGAAGTTCTCCGGATCGTTACGGTAGACGAGCAGGGTGAGCGACGAGACGAGGACACCAAGGAGCCCGAGGAGGATGAGGAACCACGGAAGACCCGCCTCCTCTTCCGGCGGGTCGGTTGCCGATTCGGATTCGTTAGTTGGCTCCGTATCGGACTGGTTAGACGATGGCTCGTCCGACTCGTCACTCGGCTCGTCGTCGATAATCTCGACACCAACGCCGACCGTCTCCTCGGCGGTCTTGTCGTCTGTCTCAACGGTAAAGTCGTACGCGCCACTCTCTTCTGGAGCGTCGATCGTCGTCGAAACGTTCGTCGACTCCCAGGGATCCAGACTGACTCGGTCGACGTAGACGAGTTCGTCGTCGAGCATGAACTCGACGTACTGATCGTCAGGCTCGGTTCCGGTATTGTTGATCTCGGAAGATAACGTCAGTTCGCGGTCAGTGTCGTTCGTGTACTCTGCCGTCAGATTCTGTGGTTCGTACCGTGAAGTGCTGGCACGAACGGTTGCGTTGCCGAGTGCCTCGTCAGTTTCGCTGAGTATCGCAACTTCTACTTCTGGAACGTCTCTATCTGCGGTCCGGTACGAGAATTGTTCTGTCGTTCGTTCCCCGACATCGAGGGAGATGTTCTTGCGGTCCCGGATCTGTCGATTTGTTCGGTGTGGATCGCCGTATCCAGTATCGATCCGCATCCGAACTTCTTGCTCGCCCGCGAGATCACCGGTGTTCTCGAGTACGACCGTTGTCACGAGTTCCTCGCTCGCGTTGACTGGTTCGTCGATGGCCTCGATTTCGACGTCGAAGCCGCTGCCGTTGACGCGCGGGCGTGCTGTATCACCGGATCCCGGTGTGTCAAGTGCAGCGTCGACACGCGGTGCGTCGCCCTGTTCGGTTTCGTACTCGAACGTTTCGGTGAGCGTCTCGTCGCCGTCCAGTTCGACTGTTCGGTTCTCGACGAGTTCGTCGTCGATGCTGAACTCGATGGGGTACTCCTGTGGCTCGTCGGGGATTCGATCCCATCTATCGTATCCGATTTCAGCGGTAAGCTCGAGTGTGTCGCCCTCGTCCGGCCAGTTGCGGTCGACGAACTCGGCCTCGACGTTCTGTTCGTGGGTCGCCTGTCCGAGGACGTCGACGACAGCAGTAGCCGGGCCCCCGCTGCCACTCTCGACGGTCGCTTCGACTGATGGGGAGTCGCTCTCGTTGGTTTCGTAGGTGAACGTCTCGGTTGCCTCTCCGCCGGGTTCGATGTCGACGGGTTTCGTGGTGACGTGGTCGCCGTCGATCGAGAAGTCGATCAAGAACTCCTGGTCACCAGGTGGGTAGTTGCCGTATCGATTGATTTCGGCGACAACCTCGAGTTCGTCGCCTGCAGCAGTGTTCGTCCAGTCACTGATATTGACTACTGCCTTGGACTCGTGAATCGTCACCGCTTGCCGATCCTGGTTCCCATCGTACTCCACGTCCACGATCACCTCGTCTGCAGTGTGATCGCCACGGACCGTTTCGTACTCGAAGGTCTCCGTCGTCGTCTCACCGCCCTCGAGTGAGACTGACTCGTTCAGTGTCGCGAGCTCGTCGCCATCGGAGAGCGTGAGCGTGACGTTCTTCTCTCCTGTCCCGTACTCCGTATTCGTGATATCGACTGTCACTTCGAGGGGTTCACCTTCGCCTGGCGTATTGATGTCCGTTATTTCCGGCCGAAAATTCGTTTCGTTGACGTGGCGGTAGCGAACACCATCACCGTCTTCAGTCGTGACGGCCGATTCACCTTCGACTGTCTGGATGCTCCCGTTCTCCGTGACTTCGAGCGTATCGTTCAGCACGTGGCCGTCAGTAACGACGAGATCGGGGTCGCCGTCGACGGCTCGGACCGTATGATTCTCGACAACGATGGGATCACCGCTGTCTGTTTCGACAGTTCCGTCAACGACTACGAGGTCATCACCATCAGCAGTGACGACCGGATCTGACGGAACCGACTCCGCAGCGTCACCTGTGACGACGTGTTCGTCGGCAAATCGCACGACGACAGTGTCTGTATACTCCTCAGAGTCCACATCAGAAACGGAACCGGAGCTACTCGCGACCACAGCAGTCGAGAGCTGTCCCTCACCTCCAGCGGCCGCAGTCGGGACAGCAGCGAGCAAAACGACAGCGAAGAGCACTCCAAGAACGAGCGTACTCACGGCAAGCGCGCGCGTTGAATCCAAGTCCAAGTGAAACACCCCAACCCCACTTCCTGTCGTTTTCTGCTGCCTATCCAGAGTCCCTCGTACTCCACCGAACCTCGTCCGAAGACCTCGCCACAGCTGTCCGACCGCCATTACTGCCGATTGCCCACCACGGACACTGTCCTTCTGTTCCATACTTATCCTCTCTCAGCAACCTCGAACAACAGCCGAGTCTCTCATTAACGAGCAGTAGGAAATCCATTCATATCATATTGCCGGCCCCGCGAACTGCGTTCTGGCACCAAGGGGCCGAAACAGTTACCCGTACACACCGAACGGCCGACGAATTTTTCACGGTCTGGTGTGACGGCATCGTAACGATGCCACGATATCCTGGGGGGCGCTCTGTTTGTGACGACGAGAGTGACCGGGACTCTTTACGAGATCGATCACCGACTACCTCACCACCAACACGGACCGCTACCAACGCCGACTCGAGTTCGACTCCCCACTCGAGTACCGGTGCCGGACGCTCTGGTTTGACTCGCCGCACTGCGCTGGGGGCGATGACGACCGCCGCGGTTGGACTGACGGCGGGTTGTCTGGACTCGGTCCGCCAGATTGGCCAGACTCGAGTGGCGGTCGATCCCGAAGAGCCGGGTGACGATCCGGATGCGACGCCTGGTGAGTTCTACCACCTTCTCGAGCAGAACGATATTGCGGTCGACGAGCTGTATCACGATACGGAGGACGACGACTGGATTTTGTTCTACGAGTCTGCGGCGTCGGATGCGGTCGAATCAGACGACGAGATTGCGCTCATCTACCGCGTGTTCAGCGAGGGAATGGTCGACCGCGGTGCAGACGTCGACCACCTCTACACTGAAGTCGAAGGTCGATTCGATGGGCAGGTAGAAGGCTGGGCGGTCAACGCCCAGTGGGCCGAAGAACACCTCGACGGAGAGGCCTCGGATATCGAAGTGTGGAACGCGATCGCTGGAACGAAACAGTACGAAGATGGCGAGGAGCCAGGAGCCGATGCGAACGAGTCCGACGAGAAACTCGGTGAGGCGCCCGACGAGGGTGATGAAGATAGCGCTGACGGGGACGAAGAGAGTGGTAACGAAGACGGTGGTGACGACAGTGACGAGGGTGGCAATGGTGACGATAGTGACGATGGAGACGGCAGTGACGATGATGACGGCAGTGACGATGATGACAATGGTGATGATGACGACAGCACCGAAAGCGACGAAACCGATGGGAGCAACGAAAACGACAAAAACGACGATCCGTCGGACGAATCACCCAACAACGAGACAACAAATGGCACTGAAAGCGACGAGTAAGTGCACTCGGCGTCACAGCCGATCCCGAACCGCCACTGTGAGAGCGCACCCAGAACCTGCACCGCGGAGACAGGTTTCTGGCCCCCAGCGGTGATCCCGTAGCTATGGCGTTATTCGAACTCGAGCGCAACGCGAACTTCGAACAACTCATCCGGCACCTCGAGGGCAGTTCCAACCCGGACATCCGCCGCCGGGCTGCCGAAATCCTCGGTAGTCTCGAAACGAGTGCGGACGACGTAGTCAGCGAGGGACAGCCGCGGTCCGTTCGGGACGACGTCGTCGAGGCACTCATCACGGCCTCACAGGACGACGAGAACGACGAGGTCCGGGCCGCAGCGATCGACGCCCTGGACCAGTACGGCCAGGACGCACTCGAGGAGTTCATCGGCGAACTCTCGGGCCAGGACTTCGAGAACCTCGCGGAGTGGAAGAAGGCGAAAGTGCTCGCGCGCGGGCTGTCCGCTGATCGCCCAGAGCTACGGATGGCAGCGGCAACCGGTCTCGGTCGAATCGGTGAGGACAACGTTGTGACGGCACTGGTGAACCGACTGGACGATCCAGACGAGCGCGTCCGAAAACGCGTCGCCCGCGCGCTCGGGCGCATCGAAGCCGCAGAGAGCGTCCCCGCGCTTTCGAAGCAGTTCCACGCCGATACCTACGGCGTTCGAATCGAGATTGCCTACGCGCTCGCGGATATCGGGACAGACAACGCGCTTCGCGAACTCATCGATGTCGCCGACGCGGAGGACGAGGTGCTCCGACGGATTGCGGTCGACGCACTCGGTCGCCTCGGCAGCACGGAGGCCGTCGAGGTCCTCGCGAACGCGCTGAGCGACGAGACGGACATGGTTCGCCGGACGGCCATGTTCTCGCTCGTCCAGTTGCTCTCGGAGGCCCCCGCGAACGCGAGCCACCAGGTGCGCGAGAAAATCGTGGGGGAACTCGAGGCGGCCGACACCGACGAGGTGATCGATCCGCTGATCGAGATTCTGGACCGGAGTACCGAGACGGCACAACGGCGCAACGCGGCGTGGCTTCTCGGGCGCGTCGCGAACGACAACGACGGCCAGACGGAGGCCGCCCAAAATGCGCTCATCGAGACGATGGGCGACGACGACGAGATGACCTCGAAGTTCGCGGCGACGAGCCTCTCGTTGCTCGACAGCGACGGGCTGGAGTTGCGGCTGATCGAACTCGTCGAGGACGGGCTAAAGGACGAGGAGCTGCGCGTCAAGGCGCTGTTCGTCCTGGGGAAGATCGGCACGGACACCTCACGGCGGCGGCTCTCGAGTTTCGTCGAGCGAACCGACAGCGATCGGCTGCGAAAGCGTGGCTTCTCCGCGCTCTCGAAGCTCGGTGGCGTCGGCACAGTGGCTGGTGACGCAGTATGAGCAGTGGAGAACAGAAGCTGGCGGACGTGACGGGCAAGTTCACGCAGGTCGTCCGCGAGGGCCGCAAGCTCTCGGATACGAACTGGTCGAACGGCCGCATCGTCCTCTCGAACAAGCGAATCGTGATCGTCAGCAACGACGGGAAAGTGACGATTCCACTCGGGAAGGTGCAGTCGATCCGCGGCCGGTACGACGTGAATCAGACCGTCGCGAAGGTCTCGAACTATATCAGCATCAACTACGGGGCGAACGTCTACCTCATCTCGATGGGCGACGTTCAGGAGTTCGAACTCCAGATCCAGAAGGCAGTGCTGGACGGCGAAATCGTCCTCGTGAGACACCCCGCGGTGAAAGGTGGGGTCGTCCAGGACTCCTCGTGGCGCAAGGCGCGCGTGAAGATCAACGAGGGCGTCGCGAACTTCGCCATCGAGAGCGGCGAGTTCGTCCAGATCGAGGTCGACGACGTGGGGACCGTCGAGAGCGGCGAACGGACCGTCCGCTCACAGGAACGACCCGTGATCGAAGCCGAGCACACGGAGGACGGCTCGAGTGTCCAGACGTATCTCTCGGGCTCGAGCCAGAACTGCGCGATGTTGAAGTCCGTGCTGGATCGCGGGGCGGAGAAGAACGCCTCGCAGATCGACCTCTCGGGGAAGGAAGAGGAGGTGTTGATGGCGATCTACTCGGGTGTGTCGCCGTTCGAGGTGCCGGAGTTTTTGGATATCGACACGGACGAAGTCGAGGAGATTTACGAGCGCCTGATCGAGTTGCAGGTGTTAGAGGAGGTTCGCGTTCGGCGGGAGGTCGCGTTGAAGCCACGCGGGCGGAACATCGCGAGTGAAGCGATGAACAACAAGTAAGGCGTGACACGGGTGCGGTAAGTAAGGAGTGACACGGGCACGGGTGCGGTCGGCAACGTTCGCGGCGATACGTTCTACACGGGTACTTTCCATACTGAGATTATAGTGGGTAGGTGCGACTAGTTGTCCAGCGAACCGAGAGAATAGTGGGAGAAACCAGCGTGTTCCCCATCCCCCAGTGTGTCGTCTCTCCTGTCGTGCGCAGTGTGTCGCCAGCCGGCCGTCAATCGGTCTTGAGGTAGCTCACGTCGCGTTCGAGCTCGTAGCCGCGCGGGACGCCGACGTTTTCCAGACAGTCGTTGCAGAGTGGCTTCGCGTAGGTGCGGTTGTTCGTCTTGCCGAGGATATTCGCATCGTCGAGTAAGATGAGGTCGTCACAGCGGCTACACTCGATCTTGTCGCCGTCAATGATATTCATGGCGCAAATTCGTTCGAGCGGGGAGATAAGTCTCCCGGCCGACTGGAAGTCGACGGGGGTGGAACGGGGGAATCGGCCACCAAGTTTAATTACCTGTCCAGCAGTTCGGCCATTAGGTTTAAGATATCCACCTATCGGCAGTTAGAGTTAAGAGTGTAAAGTTTGGCAAGTAGACTTAAGAACAATCGCTCTGAATCTGTGTCCACTGCCCGGTATCGCCGGGTGTATAATACCAATGTTCGAACAAAACGACGACCGCGACCGTGGTCAGGTGGGGATTGGCACCCTTATCGTGTTCATCGCGATGGTGCTTGTCGCTGCGATTGCCGCGGGCGTGCTGATCAATACGGCTGGCATGCTGCAGACGCAGGCAGAAGCCACCGGTGAAGAGAGTACAGATCAAGTAAGTGACCGCCTGGACATCGTCAGTGTCTCAGGGGATGTTGATGATCCCGATGACCCTACTCAAATCAACAACATCAGTATGGTGACTGCGACTGCGCCGGGATCGGATCCAGTTGACTTGAATCAAACAACGGCGCAGTTCATCGGTGAGGGTGGTGAAGAGATGTTTAATCTTAGCCACGAGGGCGTCTTCATCAACAGCATCCAAGGCGTCAGCGATGAACCCGATAACAACGTCTTGACGGAAAGTTCGGACCGTGCTGAAGTTGTGTTCGAATTAGACGGAGCCCCAGGTAGTTACGATATTGGCTACGAAGCATTGGATGAGAGTGAACGGTTGACGGTTATCCTGACGACTGACGCCGGTGCGTCCACCGAACAGGAGATTCGCGTTCCAAGTACCTTCATTGAAGACGAAGAATCGGTGAGACTGTAGCCATGTTCACTAACGACACCGACGACGGCCGCGGTCAGGTGGGGATCGGCACGCTCATCGTGTTCATCGCGATGGTGCTGGTCGCTGCGATTGCTGCGGGCGTCCTGATCAACACAGCTGGGATGTTGCAGTCCCAGGCTGAAGCAACTGGTGAAGAGAGTACCGACCTTGTCTCTGAACGGATCGATACCACGAGCGCAGTGGGTACCGTATCCACCCATGTGGCAGACGGTGAAGACGGTGCAGATCGCGGTGACTTAGCGGAGATCAGTATTGGCGTTACCGGTGCACCCGGGGCAGATGATATTGACCTCAATGAGACGATAATTCAGGTCGTCGGTCCTGAGGGGCAAGAGAATCTCGTCATGGCTGACGGAAGCAATGACATGAGTGAAGCTGGGTGGGACGAAACTAGCACCACCGACATTGGGAGTACTGAGAGTACTGACCAAGGAGATACTGACGACGACGTAAACGCCTCAAACATCGAGAGCGGATACTTCGCTGTCGAAAACGAAGACGGATACTTTGTCGAGGGTAGCGATGCAGTCCTCGATGACAACAATGGCGAACTCACGATCGTCTTCAATCCAAAAGTCGCACCATTTGGTGAGGCTGATGATGTAAGCGGCATCACCCCTGGAGATCTTCATGAAGATGACGTCTTCGGTGCGGGCGACGAGGCCTCGGTCGACATCGTCTCGCCATCCGGTGCAACCACCTCGGTCGAACTGAACTCCCCAGACCTCTTCAGCGAGCCTGGTGAAGCGGTCCGACTCTAACTCGGATTTCTTATCTTTGCAATAATCATGTTCACATCCAATACAGATGACGACCGTGGCCAGGTGGGGATCGGTACGCTCATCGTGTTCATCGCGATGGTGCTGGTCGCTGCGATTGCTGCGGGCGTATTGATCAATACGGCTGGCATGCTGCAGACGCAGGCCGAAGCCACCGGCGAAGAGAGTACAGATCAGGTAAGTGACCGACTTGAAATCTCGAGTACGTCTGGAGATTTCAGTGACGTAAATACCCTTGGTGCCGGTGAAGGCGAAGAATTGGAGGTAACGGTTGAAGCCGGTGACGCTACGGCAGCAGGCGAAGAAGTCGTAATAAGAGTTGCAACAAGTGCTGAATCTGGATTTGAGGACTCGAAGGCAATCGAATTACCTGATGAAGCCGGAGATCCAACAACTGTCACACTTGATAATCTTCCTTCAATAGGTGGTGCATTGGTAACTGTTGATGGAGAAAATGTTCAAGCAGTAACGGAAGACAGTGTGGACCTCACTCAAGGAGATCCAAGCGTCAGTTTTAACGTAGACGAACTCAGTGATGATTCCGAGTCGACTATTGGTCTTCAACTCACCGCTGATGCTGGTAACAACTTCTGGGACGAAATAGCGGAAGATAATATCGAAGATACCGTTACTGTTCAGTTGACCGACTACGAGCGTACTGAAGCTGAAATAACGAACGTGAATAATTGGGGCAGTGATGACGCAGAGATTGAGTGGGAAGCAACGGTGCCGGCTGACGAGGGAGACTATGCAGTGGAAGTAATAGGATTCGACTCAGCACGGATGCTTCCAATTTCGACAAATGAGGTAGCAAGTACAACGGAAGATCCAGAACTTGGTGAAACTGACACTCAAATCGACAACCTTCAGTTCTCTGTCGCTACTGCACCTGGCTCTGACGCGATCGATCTTGAGGAGACGTCAGTGCAGTTCATCGGTGATCAGGGCGAGGAGACGGTTACGATCACTGACCGGAACGTCGAGAACATCCAGGGTGTCGACGGAAACGTCCTGACGGATAATTCCGATCGTGCACTCGTCTCGTTCGACCCAGTCGCCGACATTGACGGATTCAACCGAATCGAAGAGAGCGAGGACCTCACCGTCATATTCACGACGGCATCGGGAGCCTCGACAGAGACCGAACTACGCATTCCAAGCACCTTCCTCGAAGGTGACGAATCTGTGAGGCTATAACCATGTTTGTCAACGAAACTACCGACGACCGCGGCCAAGTGGGGATCGGTACGCTCATCGTGTTCATCGCGATGGTGCTGGTCGCTGCGATTGCCGCAGGTGTACTGATCAACACGGCCGGGATGCTGCAATCCCAGGCCGAAGCAACCGGTGAGGAGAGTACCGATCTCGTTTCCGAACGGATCGATTCAACGACTGCAG
Organism: Natrialba magadii ATCC 43099; assembly: GCF_000025625.1. Lineage (NCBI taxonomy): Archaea > Methanobacteriati > Methanobacteriota > Halobacteria > Halobacteriales > Natrialbaceae > Natrialba > Natrialba magadii. The sequence goes on from NC_013922.1 coordinate 2,942,982, forward strand.
TCGGTATTGTCTCCGAAACCGAAGTTAGCGAGGAGGCTGGTGCCGACCGAGGTGAACTCGAAGAGATTCGTCTTGGCGTCAGCGGTGCTGCTGGCTCCGACAATATTGACCTCAGTGAAACCATCATTCAGGTTGTGGGCCCTCAAGGACAGGATAACCTTGTGATGGCTGATCCTGGTGATGATGAAATCGATGCCAATGATGATGGATTCGTCACGGTGACTGACGAAGATGGTAATGTGGATGGAGACAGTACTGATGCAACTGATGCTGACCCATCCCACATTGCGTCTGGACACTTCGCCGTTGAAAACGAAGATGGCAATTTCGTCGAGGAAAGCGATGCAGTCCTCGATAACGACAACGGCGAACTCACGATTATCCTCAATCCGAAGGTAGCACCGTTCGGATCGCAAATAAGCGAAAGTGATGAGGAACTAGATCTGCAGGATCTGGACACTGAGGACGCCTTCGGTGCTGGAGACGAATCCTCTCTCAGTATCGTTTCGCCATCCGGTGCAACGACGGAGGTCGAACTGAACGCGCCTGACCTCTTCAGCGAGGACGGCGAAGCAGTTCGCCTCTAAGCAGGCAGTACTTCATTTTTTGCAGCACTGGCTGATGACTGTCCAGTGACATCGTACGCTCCGTTGACCCACACTCCAATGGCCAGAGGTCTTTTAACAACCTGAGCGAAACTACATACCTGAGTATGGGGTTCAGTACGAGCGGCGCTGTTCTTATTATCCTGGTCGGATTTCTCATGGCGGTCAGCGTCATCGTCCCGACCGTATTCAGCGTTAGCTCCACAACTGGCGACGCGTTCGCCACCCAGAACGACCAGCTTCGGGACCAACAGAACACTGCTCTCACCATCGACTCGTTCCACCACATCGATGAGTCGGACTCCGACACCGACGCAATCGTCATCATAACCAACGACGGCTCGAACTCACTCTCTGTCTCCGAAACAACCGCCGTTGTCAACGGCCACTACTACCCCGTAGGCCCGTATACAGAGGCAACAACGATCATCGACGGTGATACGGAACGCGAGGACAGCAACGTCTGGGCACCCGGCACCCAACTCGAGATCGAACTCTCCGAATCTGACTCCGAGGTCACCATCGACGGCGACAGTGACAGCATCCGGATCACGACCGAACGCGGCGTCGCTGACCGGGCAACGATAAGCGATAGTGAGACCGATGGCGAAAGCGGAGGCGAGGACTAATGGGACAGGACTCGACAGCCCAGCCCGCAGACGCGACACCACGAACACCGCTCAGTGAGGTGTGCCACTAATGGCGAGCGTCTCGGCAACACATCTGATCATGTTCATCGGCAGTCTCATCATCGCCTCAGCCGTCGCCGGAACGGTCATCATGGAGGTCGGGAACGTGAGCGACTCAATTGAGATGCGCGGCTCGTCGGTCGCCGAAGAGATCGAAACCGACATCGCGATTATCAGCGACGAATCGCAAGGTGACACGATGGTCGAAGAAACCGGCGACGGCATCTACAACGTCACCGTCCTGGCCAAAAACATCGGTAACAAGGACATACCTGCTGAACAACAGATCATCGACGCACTGATCGACGGCACCTACTCGACAGTCACGGACGTGACTCGAGTAGACGAGGACAGCGACACCTGGCAGTCCGGTGGCGTCGTCGAGGTGACGATCGAAACGCACGAGGTAAGCGGCGACACTGAGGTCATCCTCCTCGTCAAGGGCAACGAGGATACGATCTCGTTCTACTGGGATGGAGACGAAGGCGGACACTGAGACACTGAGAGCGAACCCGAACGACTGCACGCATAGACCGGCAACAGCCCCCAACACACACTGAAACGAAACCAGACTACCCATGACACTACTGCTATTCAGCCAACTCGGTGGCGGCAACGAATCGGACGACGCTGACGATACCGACGCCGACGAGGGCGACGACCTCCTCGGCAGCGACGACGGCCTGATCGGCGACGACCTCGGCTTCGACGACGGCGACGACGAAGACTCGATGGACGAGGAACTCACCTACCGTCTCGACGAGGTCGAAAAGGAGGTCGACTCCCTCGAGAACAAGGTCGAAACCGTCCGCGGGGAGAACGAACAGATCAGCGACTCGATCACGAGCGTCGAGCGCAACGTCGACAAGCTCGTCGACATGTACGAGATCGTCACCCAGGGAATCAACCCCTTCGTCGGCGATCAGGAACTCGGCAACGCGTTCGAAACCGCCGCGGGGCAGGGCGGCGTCTTCGGCGGCGAGGACGATCCTGCCGACGAGATCGACGATGATATCATCAACTCCGAAGCGGAGGACTTCCTCGATGACGACCTGGGTGAGGACCCCGCGGACGACGAGTTCGACGACGTGGATACCTTCGAGGAGACGGGTGACGACGTGCTGACGGACGAGTTCGACGATGACGACGATATCAACGAGGAGGATGGCACCGAGTTCGACGACGACCTCGGTGTCGAGATGGATGCGGAGTCGGAACTCTCCGACGAGCTCCTGGACGAAGCCGGTGCAGACGACGAAGACGACGAGGACGACGAAGACGGCGAAGACGGCGAAGACGGTGCAGAAAACGAAGACGAGATCGAGGCAGACCCCGTCGAATCGATCAGCGACGCAGACCCAGCTTCCGATGCAGCCTCTGAGTCAGCGCCAGCAGCCCAGGACCCACCTGCTCCAGCACTCGACGGAACGAACGGCGAGGACGGCGACCTCCCGTATCTCGTCACCCTCCCTGCCAGAAACGACGCCGAACTGGCGACACTCGAGTGGCTCCAGTTTCTCGTGGATGCGGCGGGACTCGAGGGGGCGGCACAGACGATTGCGTACTACGAGTCGGTGGGCTGGATTTCGCAGCCGGTGGAGACGTACTTGCACCGGCTGTTGAACGGGTTTGGCGGTGACGATGCGCCGCTTGCGGCTGCGGAGATCGAGCCGAAGTCGGTGTTGCGAAACGACGAGCACAAGCGGAGTTTGCGGTATATTGCGGGGATTGCGACGCCGGAGCGGGGTGTGTCGGATGTTGCTTCTGGTGTTGCTGGTGCCGCTGGTGTTTCTGGGGGGGCTGGTTCCTCTGCTTCCGCTAGTGCTTCTGCTTCCGCTGATGTTTCTGCTGCTGATGGAGGTGGTGGGACTGAGACGAAAAGTGTGTCAGATGCCGATACCGGATCTGAGACGGAGGGTGTCGCCGTAAGCGAGTCGGAGGCGGATGTGGGAGAGCTGAGAGAGTCGGAGGCGGATGTGGGAGAGCTGAGAGAATCGAAAGCGGATGTAAAGTCCGGTCGAGAGTGAACTCGGCGTCTGACCGGCAAGCACTGACCCGGATCGCCGAAATGAGACGTGTTCGCACACCGGCGCCGCCAGTTTTTGCCGAGTCGACAGTACCAGCCAGAAGTTTTGTATGCTGAGCATTCAAAGGAGTGTCTACGACACGGAAGTAGTCGTGGCTGCGCCGACAGCTGGTGACGGAATCGACTGTTGGCGGTGTCGATCGGCAACGGCCACTACAACCAGCGCAGGCGGAAGACGCAGGATGCACAATGGGTATTGCGGATAACACAGCGGCGATCAACGACCTCAGCAAGTCCATCATTCGGTCGTACGACGAGATGGATCTCCCGGCACGGTTGTACGTCCCGGGGGTACTGCTGCCTGCGTTCCTGTTCTTCCTCGCAACCATCGTCATCGCGGTGGCCCTCGACGTCTTCGTGCTGGTCAAACTCCTGATTCCGGTGCTCGGCCTCCTCGTCTTTGTCGCGGCGGTGGGCTATCCCCGACTGGCAGTCGACCAGCGCCGCATCGAGATGGAGAACCGGTTCCATCTGTTCATTATTCACATGACCATTCTGTCGACGACGAACATCGACCGGATGGAAGTGCTGCGTAGGCTCGCCCAGGAAGAGGAGTACGGCGAACTGGCAGACGAGGTCCAGCGCGTCGTCGACCTCGTCGATGTCTGGCACCTGAGTCTCGGCGACGCCTGTCGCCGCCGGGCGAAGGCGGTTCCGAGTGAGTCTGTGGCCGACCTCTTCGAGCGGATGGCCTACACGCTCGGGGCTGGCCAGCAACTCGACGAGTTCCTACATCAGGAACAGGACGTCCTGGTAGAGAAGTACTCGACAGTGTACAGGCAGTCGCTTGGCAACCTGGACGTGCTGAAGGACCTCTATCTCTCGTTGATCATCTCGATGACGTTCGCGCTGGTGTTTGCGATCGTCCTGCCGCTGCTGACCGGCAACGACCCGACGCTGACGACGAGTATCGTCATCGTCCTGTTCGTCTTCATCCAGATCGGGTTCTTCTTCGTCATCCGCGCGGTCGTCCCAGACGATCCGATCTGGTATCTGGAGGATGGGTATCGCACGGCGACCAAAAAGCGGATGCTCGCCTCGACGGTCGTCGGCGTCGGGCTGAGCGTCCTCACCGTCATCCTTCTGGGGCTGATCTTTCTCGGCGTACTGCCGGAGCCAGGTGGTCTCCCGATTCGTGACCTGCCCTCGATGCTCCACATGCCCATCGCAACCCTCCCGCTGTTGATTCCGGGACTCGTCTTCTGGTACGAGGAACGGCGCGCGTTCCAGCGTGATCGGGCGTTTCCAAACTTCATCCGCGCGCTCGGGACAAGCGAGAGCGCAAAGCAGAGTACGACCTCCGAAGTGCTCGCGACGCTGCGCTCGAAGGACTTCGGCCCGCTTACCGAGAACGTCGACGACCTCTATCGCCGGCTGAACATGCGCCTGAGCACCGAGAAATCCTGGCGCTACTTCACCGGTGAGGCAAACACGTTCCTGATCCAGAAGTTCAGCGAGATGTATCTGGTCGGTCGCGAGATGGGTGGTGGGCCAAAGCGCCTCGGCGAACTCATCAGTACGAACATGAGTGAGATTATCAACCTGCGCGAAGAGCGCAAGCAGCAGACGACCACGCTCGTCGGCGTCATGTACGGCATCACCGCCGCCTCGGCGTTCGCGTTCTTCATCGGACTCGAGTTAGCCCTGATGCTCTCGAGTTTCGATATCGATCTCGACGGCCAGATGGGCGGGCAACTCATCCACACGGACGAGTACAACGTGCCGGTGCTCCGGTATCTGATCGTGCTGGTGTTGATTTTCAACGCGTTCATCTCGTCACTGGTGCTTCGGGTGGCAGACGGCGGCCACTTCGGCAATTCGTACGTTCACTTCACGGCGCTGTTATGGATCGGCGCGGTGACGGGGACGCTCACGGAGCGACTGGTCGACCTGCTGATCACGGTGGATCTGTGAGGAGATCTACAGACAACTATCGTGAGCCGACCGCTGGGAACGGCCACAAGACAATTAGTAGCTGCAGCGAAACCGATGGGATAGATAACGATGCGTCTCGACCGAAATCAGCGGTTCCACGCAGCGACACGCGGCATCGAATCGGTACAAAGCGGTGCCCTTCTCTTTGGGTTCTCGCTTCTGCTCTCGTTTTTCATGGGAACGGTCATCTTCATGAACGGCGGGTAGCGCGGGATTTGCAGAGATAGTCGCCTTCTGCAGAGATAGTCGTCTCCGTCCTATAGTAGCCACTGCAAGTCAATGCACACCTGATCGCCAGATGACTCGGCGATCAGTGTGTAACTAGGTGCAGTTGTTACTATAGCAACGCGTACGCGCTTGAGTACAGACACAGAGACAGACAGACAGACAGACTCAGAGAGACAGACAGACTCAGAGAGACAGACAGACAGACAGAACCAGCGACCCACAGGCAACTCGAGTGACGCTGACTGCAGGGGCGACTCACAGTACACAAGACACAATTCACAGCTCACAGCTCACAGCTCACTCGAGTGCATCGCGCAGGTCGCCGATGGTGTCGGTTTCGTCGAGTCCGTGTTTGGCGGCGGTTTTTCGCAGTTGTGACTCGGTGAGTTCGGGGGCAAATTCGGATTTCGCGAAGAGGAGGGAGGCGGTTCGCATCGTGGGTGTTTTGCGAGCGACGTGTTGGGCGTACCAGAGGACGAGATTGTCGAAGGTGCCGACGATGTCGTCGGAGGCGGTTCGGTGGCGGACGGAGTCGCTGCCGAACTGGGCGACGATGTCGAGCGCGAGTCGCGCGTCGGTCCGATCGAGTTCGTCGGCGAGGATGGAGCGGGCGTGTTCGGGGCTCTGGGGGGGTTGTGGGGTGGGTTGGTGTGGGTGTTGTTGCTGTTGCTGGGGCGGTTGTTGGTCCTGTTGCTGTCGTCGTCCCTGTCCCTGTCCCTGCCCCTGCGCTTGCTGCGCTCGGTCCTGTTCGGACTCGACCTGTTCTCGTGCTGGCGCTTGCTGTGACGGGCGTTCCTTTCGGGTTTCGGTGTCGGTGCTGCGTCCGTCTGCAGTGCCTGGAGTGTCCGTAGCATCCGCAGCGGGCTGTGTCTGTGTGCTTGCGGATTCGTCGCGACTACTCGGCCGTCTCTGTGTCTCGTCTGGGACGTTCGGTGGGCTGTGGTCGGCCGAAACGACGTACCGGCTCTCGGAAACCTCGGCCACGTAGGGGCTCTCGGTGAAGTCCAGTTCGTCGGGCGAAAGGACGCCGCCGCCGTTGTTGCCGCCCGGTTGCTCGCTGGGGAGGACCGGCGGAACGTCGGCGTCAGCATCGGCGTCGGCCGTCGACTCGGGATTGCCACCCTCGTTACGATCTGTCATGAAGCGATCGGTAGTGAGCGTACGAGAGCAACCGAAAAGAAACCTTTGTTCGGGTGAGCCCTGTGAGAACGGGAAAATCGCCCACTGTCGGAAGCGAGCAGAGACCCACATCGACGCTGGAACGCAGAATCTGACGGCTCGGAACGTAACGAGCCAATCGGCCACAATTACTTAATACGTAGGTTGTCATAGTTTTCCTGAATGACGACTCGTAGCCAGTCAGAGCGCAGGGCCACCACGCGGATTCGGTCCGGTGGCCGGCTCCGGATGGCGGCGAGCGAACGAGCGGTAGACGCCAGCGGAACAGGTTCACCATGGTACTCTCGATAATCGGCAACATACTCGGAGACGGCGATGGCAACAGCGGCACTCGCTCGAGCTCCGGGAACGATAGCGATGACATCCTCGGTGGTGACCTCGCCGGCAGTATGAGCGACGACGAGTTGTTGCCCGGAGCGCGAGCGGAAAGCGCTACTGGGGGCAACGGCGGCGATGGCACTGGTGACGAGGCTCTCTTTGACGATGGCGATCTCGGCGGTGGCGACGACTTCCTCGACGACGACTCGATGTCCATCGACGGCATGGGCGAGATGTCTGACATGGACGAGATGGGCGGTATGGGCGAAATGTCCGATATGGGGTCGATGGATGGCATGGACGCCATGGACGACGGCGGAACCGTCTCGAGTGAAGTCGAAGCGCGCGTCGAAGAGATGGAGAACAGCGTCGGCTCGCTCTCCTCGACGGTGAACACCGTCCAGAGCGAGAACGAAAAGATCGGCGAATCGCTCGACGACATCGAGGAGAACATCCGGAAACTCCTCGAGGTCTACGAGATGGTAACGCAGGGTGTGAACCCGTTCGTCGAGGGCGACTCTCTCGCCGATTCGATGGGCGCTGGTGCCGCTGGCAGCGGTGACTTTGGCGGACAGAGCCTTTTCGACAGCGGCGACGGCGGCGAAGCGGACGAGACGATCGACGAAGATATCGCGAACGCCGAGGCGGACGACTTCCTCGACGAGAGTATCATCGACGACGATGATGGCTTCGACGACGACTTCGACGACCTAGAGGACGAGACGAGCATGGACGGAGACGACAACCTCGACCCCGATGCAGACGCAGACGCCGCTGGTGACGATGAGCTGTCGTTCGACGAACTGAAATCTGAATACGAATCCGGTGACGCCAACTGGGACAGCGACGAAAGCGCTGCCGACGACGGCGACACCACCGACGACGAGGACGACCTGGCAGCCGACGACGATGACGGTTTCGACGACGATCTCGCCGTCGACGGCGACGAAGCGGACGAGACCGACTCGCTCATCGACGACGCTGACGCCATTGCGAGCGACGAGACGAGCGATACAGACGGCGACACAGCCGACCTCGCTGCACACGACCGTTCCCACCCCGTGTGGGACGACGGCGGCCGCCCGTACCTCGAAACCATCCCCTCCGAGTACGACACCGAGTTCGTCGTCATGGACTGGCTCGAGTACCTGGTCGACGAACTGGGGCTCAACGGTGCGGCCCGAACACTCCGGTTCTACGAGTCAGTCTACTGGGTGAGCACGTCGGTGGAATCACACCTACAGACGGTGCTGAACGGCTTTGGTGGCGGACCGGACATCGGCGAGCCAGAACCACACTCCTCACTCGGCGTCGATCACAAACGCAGCCTCTGGTGGATCAGCCAGATCGCAACGCCGGAGAAGAAGCGGCGCCCGTTCGACGTGTGGGTCGACGAAGAAAATATCACGGTCGAGCAGGCGATGGCTGTCGCGGAACAACACCAGCCGGAAGTGGGCGCTGAGGATGGAGGTGACAGTCACGGTCACGGTCACGATCACGATCACGATCACGGTGAAAACAAAGTCGAACACAACGACGCCGACCCAGCCGCCGGAACTGACCACACAACTGCAGTCGACGAGTTCGAACCAGTTGCGGCGACAACTACGACCACGACCACGACTACGACTGACGCAATCGACACCGCCGATACTGCCACTGGTGAGGAACTCACGTTCGATGAAACGACAGTGGCCGACGATCACGCCGAACTCGAGTCACCGACGGAAACGGCTGCGGGAGACAACAGTCATATCGACCAGAATCTCGACCCTGATCCCGACCCCGACCCCGACTACGACCTAGACCCAGACTCAGACCCAGACCCCGACACAAACTCATCCGAAGACGACATCGAACTCGAGTTCGCCACGGACGAACCACTCGATCCGTTCGCGGCCGAGGACGACTCGACCGACCAGACCGAGGGTGACGGCGAAGCTGACGGCCGGCCGGCTTCGGGTGCGGACACCGATGGGGAAGTAGCGACGACCACACCGGCAGCCGACACCGAACTCGAGTCCAGCGGCGCACAGAAAATCTTCATCGAGGAGGCAGAGGAGGACACGGTGGAGCAGAACCACCGCAACGAACCGGCCGGCGAGCGAGTCGAGCCGGAAGCGGAGGTGACGGATGGTGGGCAGATGATCTGGGTCGATTCGGATGTCGTGCTCTCCGAGTCCGGTGCCAGACTGTGCAACACGCGCGCGACCACCGGTGGCGTCGACCGTGGGGAGCAGGCCGAAATCGCAAAGCCGCTCGTCGTTTCGGACGAACCGGCGGATCTCGACGGCTGGCAGGTTGAACGGATCAAGCTCCTGCTCGCGCCGGAGGAGTTCGAGGGTGGGTGTGAGCAGCCAACCGACGAGGCTGCACACGACCACGAACAGTAAGACGCTGGACAGGACGAGCAAGTAGACTGAAGACTGAAGAGCCCGGAGAACGAGCCACGAGGCAAGACCAAGACGAGAGACGATGAGTCAGTTTAAAAATATCTTCTCACTCGGTCTCGACGACCGCGACCGACTGAACAAGGAACTCGGGGGCGGTATCCCGACCGGGAGTATCGTACTGATGGAAGGCGACTACGGCGCCGGCAAGAGCGCCATCTCACAGCGATTTGCGTACGGTCTCTGTGAAACGGACAAATCCGTGACGTTCCTCTCGACCGAACTCGAGGTCAAGGGGTTCGTCGACCAGATGGACTCGCTGAACTACAACGTCGAGGAGCACCTCCTCTTCGAGAACATGCTGTTTCTCCACGGCGACCTCGACAGCGGGAGTGTACTCTCTGCGACTGACGAGGAACAGACCAGACAGGATCTGCTGACCGACCTCATGGACGAGGAAACCCTCTGGTCCGCCGATGTCATCATCATCGACACCTTCGACGCCATCCTGCGTAACGATCCGAAGTTCGAGGCGCTGGTTCGCCAGAACGAAGAGCGCCAGGCCGCCCTGGAGATCATCTCGTTCCTTCGCAACATCATTTCGCAGGGAAAGATCGTCGTGTTGACCGTCGACCCCTCGACGGTCGGCGACGAGGCGATCGGTCCGTTCCGGTCGATCGCTGACGTTTTCATCGAACTCGAGATGATCGAGGTCGGGAACGACATCCGTCGGCAGTTGTTCATCAAGCGCTTTGCGGGGATGGGCGAACAGGTCGGTGACCGAATCGGGTACTCGGTTCGGTCGGGAACAGGTATCGTGATCGAGAACCGGAGTGTTGCCTAGAGGGTGACGGTTGTATGACGGAAATGGGAACGCCGAAGCCGTCGGACGAGCTCCAGGAGCTGGCCGCACGCCGCCCGCATCTGCGCGAGCATTTGAAGAAGTTCAGGCAGATCACGGGTGAGTTCCCGCTGTTGATCGACGAACCGTCCGCTGAGTACGAGACACCGCATCCGAACGTCCTGTACCCGGTCGGTGGCCCGATCTATAGCCACGTCTACGGCGACGTGGGGACGAAGATGCAGTACTTCGCCGTCGAGCCAACGCTCTCTGACGAGGAGCAGTCCGTGTTCTCGACGGTCAAAGACTCGCTGCTTCGTCGAAGTGCGACCAAGGTAGCACCCGAGAAGGACGCAGAGTACAGCGACCGAATCGAGGAGTTACTGAGCGAGACGACCCACATCAAAGGCGACGAGGTCGAAAACATAATCGAGCGGCTCAAGGTCCGCTTCCATCCGGGTATTCAAGAGATTCCACAGGAGACCTACGAGAATATCCGCTACCGGTTGAATCGAGACATCGTCGGCCTGGGGCCACTCGAGCCGGTCATGCGCGACCCGGCGAACGAGGACATTCACGTGATCGGTCCCAACGAGTGTTACGTCGATCACGGTGTCTACGGGATGGTTGAGACGACGGTCGACTTCGGCACGCAAGAGGAGTTCGACCGCTGGCTCTCGAACATGGGTGAGCGCATTGGAAATCCGATGACCGACGCCGAGCCAATCGTTGACTCGACGCTGCCCGATGGCTCGCGTCTGAACGTCATCTACAGCGACGACGTGAGCGTGAAGGGGCCGAGCCTCACGATTCGTCAGGGCGACGAGGTGCCCCTGTCGGTCACCCAGATTACGAACTGGGGGACGCTCTCGCCCGAGCTAGCGGCGTACCTCTGGCTCTGTCTGGAGAACGAGCGAACGGTGTTCGTCGTCGGCGAGACGGCATCCGGGAAGACGACGACGCTGAACTCGATCATGTCGTTCATCCCGCGGGACTCGAAGATCTACACCGCAGAGGACACGGCAGAGGTGCTTCCGCCGCACGACACGTGGCAGCAGCTACTGACCCGCGAGAGTCGCAGCGAGGACAGTGCGGACGTCGACATGTTCAACCTGGTCGAGGCCGCGTTGCGTTCGCGTCCCGAGTACATCGTCGTGGGTGAGGTTCGTGGTGAGGAGGGGCGTATGGCGTTCCAGGCGGCCCAGACCGGGCACCCGGTCATGCTCACCTTCCACGCGAGCGACATCGTTTCGATGATCCAGCGCTTTACCGGTGACCCGATCAACGTCCCCGAGACGTTCATGGACAACGCCGACGTGGCGCTGTTCCAGAACCGCGTCAAGCAGGGCGACGACGTCCTCCGTCGGGTGACCTCGGTCCAGGAGATCGAAGGCTACTCCGAGCAGATGGATGGGGTCGTCACCCGGCAGGTGTTCTACTGGGACCCCGTCGAGGACGAGATCGTCTTCCAGGGAATGAACAACTCCTATGTGTTAGAAGAGCAGATCGCGACCCTGCTCGGATACGCCGACACCCGCGACATCTACGACGACCTCCAGTTCCGTTCGGACATCATCGAGCGGATGATCCAGGAGAACATTCTGGCGTACCACGAGGTAAACGACACTATCGACTCCTTCCAGCGCGACGGTGTCGAGGGACTGCCGTTCCACGTGACTCGGCCTGATTAACGGCCTCTCGTTCTCGATTCCGACACGTCGGCGAATCGACCGCACCGGCGAAAACGTGTAAAGAGCTAAGAGATTTCGACGAGAAGGAACTGCTATGTCTGAAGACGTCGTTGCCGACTTTACCGGTCGGTTCTTCCGCAACCACGGAGAGTCACCGGGCACGCCAACGTCGGGACGAATCATCATGACGAAACGCCGCCTGGTCCTCGCGACGAACGACGACAAGACGACGATTCCGCTCTCGACAGTGATCGACGTCAACGTTGGAACCGTCCCCAGCCACGTCAAACAGTTCTTCGACGACACAGTGACCATCGGCTACAAGGACGACGGCCAGACCCGAAGCGCTGTCATCGAGAGCACGGGTGAAACCGTCGACACCTTCGTCGCAATTCTCTTTCGCTGTCTCCTCAACGGTCGCAAAGCGGCGGTCAAACACCCCGCACGGGTCGGTGGCCGCGTGAAAGACACGCCCGTCGTGCCTGGGAAAATTCGAATCAAGAATCGGCGGATCGAAGTCGCGAGCAAGCGCGGAACCTTCAGCTTCGACGTCGAGACTGTGATGCGAATCGAACGCTCGAACAAACTCGGCGAGAGTGCCGACCGCGTCACGCTGGTCGTCAAGTATATCGACACGGATACCGACGCTGGCCTGACCAAAACGTCGCTCATCTCACCCGTCAAGAGTCAGTACGTCAACCTGCTCGGACGCTTCCTCCGACTCGAGCTCGACGAGTTGCGCGAGGAGGTCGCCGACATCGAGTTGACGAATCCCGAAAAACGCGTGCTGGTCGGCATTCACGCGACTGGTGGCGACATCGACTTTACGAACATGCTGGACGGCGACCCGGCGTACGTGACGAACGTCCTGAACTCGGTCCAGAACAAGGACCTGGTACTCGAGAACGCAAGCGGACTGTCGTTGACGTCGAAGGGGCGGATTGTCGTGAGCGAGCGGATCGAGGACGTGAACGCCTGACTACCGAACGGGGCGTTCGAGTGTGATTGGGATTGGAGTGTCGTGGCCGTTTCAGATGGATAGAAACGGACGACTCGCGCTGTACTGCAACACTGAGACGAAAAACGATTGCACAACACCGCACGACACCACTGCGTCTCGGAGGTGCGCTATCGCTGGCGGTCGAACAACTCGGCCGGATCGACGCGGGTGTTTTCGGAGTTTTCGATCAACAAATCGCCGAGCGCCTGCTTGAGTTCGGACCGTCGCGGTAGTGCGAGCATCTGGCAGGTGAACACCTGGTCGCTGTTGGTCTGGATGTTCGAGTCGAGCATGAACGCGTGATCGTCGGTTTCGGCCATCTTGGCCGTGATCGGCGTCATGATCGACGAACCGGTGTCGGCGACGAACTGCGGCGGCTCGTGTTTGATCTCGGCGTTCAACACGTTCGCCCAGCCGTCGACGAAGCCGCTGGTCATGATGTTGCCGAGTTCCTTCAGCGCGCCCTGTTCGACGGAGCCCCACTGCTCGTCAGTTTCCATCGGAACCAGCGAGTCGACGACCGCCCGGCCGGAGGGCTGGTCGAACAGGATGACCAGATTCCCGCTGAACTTGCCGTCGAACGGCATGACGGTCCCCACGTATCGCTTATTGCCGACCTCCGTCGGAATATCTTCGATCGGAACGAGCGTCAGACGGCTGATCTCGACCGTCGTGTCGATGCCGGTCATCGACGTGATGTTCGTCGCGGCCTTCTCTGCACCCTCCTTGGTCATGTCGTTGAAGACCTTGAGTTTCTCCACCGAGACGATGTCCTCGGTTCGCGGCTCGAAGGCGCGCTCGAGTGAACTCGAGTCGGGGACGAGCAGGATTCGGAAGTCGATCGGTTCGTTGACGCCTTCCTCGGCGGCTTCGACACGGCTCCGGAAGACGAACAGGTAGTTATCTTCGGTCGTTGCAGACTTTGGCAGCACGTCGGTTCCGGTGCCCTGGATGTACGTCGGCGGCGAACTCTTGATCTTCGCGTTCAGGTAGTTCGCCCAGCCGTCGACGAAGCCGCTTGACATGATGTTGCCGACCTCCTCGATGCTGCTTTTTTTCTTTGCTGGATCGTCGGCCGGGACGAGTTTGTCCGTGATCGCTTTTCGGCCCTGTTCGTCGAACGCGAGGACGACTTCGCCCGAAATCTCACCAGTGAGATCGATATTGACGCCGGCGAACTCGTTGCCGATGAACTCGTACTGGAGGTCCGAGGAGGACATGAGCGAGACGTTCGTCACCTGCACGCTCGTGCTGATGCCCGTCAGTTGGGAGAGCGATTCAGCAGCCGATTGTGCGCCGTCGTGAGCGAGCTCCTGGTAGGTTTCGAGCTCGCGAATATCGATTTCCATGGAGAGTTACCCGGCCGCGATGCTGTTGAGTTCCTCGAGGACGCTTTCCTTCTGGAACGGTTTCGTGATGTAGCCCTCGGCACCGGCTTTGATCGAGTCTTTCATCTGCTCTGCCTGCTCGACGCTGGTGCACATGACGACCTTCGCGTTCGGATCCATATCCGTAATCTCGTCGGTCGCCTCGATGCCGTCTTTGATCGGCATCACGATGTCCATGAAGACGATATCCGGCTGTTCTTCCTGATAGAGTTCGACGGCCTCGACCCCGTTTTCGGCCTCACCGACGATGGTGTGGTCTTCTTCCAAAATTTCACGGAGAAGATCCCGCATGAAGCCGGAGTCGTCCGTGATCAGCACATCCATGAACGAGTCAATACACGCAGATTACTTAATAATATTGACCAAGATGGTGACACTCGACCGACTGTAATCCGCTGACAGCGTGGTGGTCGAGTATGCGGACGGGACGGACGATGAGGGACGAGTACGTAACGCTGGCCAATTACAGCGACACGAGGTCGTTTACGCCCCAAAACCAGGTTCAGCGTGTCTGTACTCGTCCTGGTTGACTGCACCCGAAGCGAGAATCGGCCATAAGCTTTACAACCGTATGGCCATAAATCGGTTTCAAATCTGATAATACGGTGTACCCGGTCGTTAGTACATCGGCGGGGGCGAGAAAACAAACGCTCCAGTCGTCTACGCGGCAGGTTTGGTCAAT
Source organism: Natrialba magadii ATCC 43099 (assembly GCF_000025625.1). Taxonomy (NCBI): domain Archaea; kingdom Methanobacteriati; phylum Methanobacteriota; class Halobacteria; order Halobacteriales; family Natrialbaceae; genus Natrialba; species Natrialba magadii. The sequence goes on from NC_013922.1 coordinate 2,958,014, forward strand.
AGCGGGAACGCAGTACTCGTACAGACAGCACTCACTCGGCCGTAGACACAGTCTGTGTTCTCACACGCGCACACGCGCACTCGTCGACTACTACTACTCGCCCAGTAGCGACAGCACACATCGACTCACACCCGCTGGTAAATTCGGTGCCGGTTATCCGTCGCCTCGAACGTCGACTTCAACGACGGCGGAATCGTCTCACTCTTGCCGATCACCAGATACCCATCCTCCTCGAGCGACTGAGCAATCGTCTCGAGCATCGACCGCTTGTACTCCGTATCGATGTAGATGAACAGGTTGCGACAGGTGACCAGATTGAACCCCGACTTCGACGCCCCGCTGATCAGGTCGTGGCGCTCGAACGTCACCGGCCGCTTGACCCGGTCGCGCACGCGATAGACGCCCTCCTCTCGGTCGTGGTCGACGTACTGCTCGTAGTTCGAGAGGTACTCGAGTTCCCCGCCGAGATCGGTGGTTCGTGACTCCTCGTAGACACCGTCGCGGGCGACGTCGAGGGCGTCCTCGCTGATGTCTGTGGCGCGAATTTCGACGGCGGATTCGTCGATCTGGGGGTCGGCGTGGACGAGCATCGACAGCGAGTAGGGTTCACGGCCGTCGGCGCAGGCGGCGCTCCAGATCGAGACCTGCCGTTCGCGCGCGGAGAGGGTACGGAGGACATCGCGGATGCCGTCCCAGACTTCGGGGTTGCGAAAGAAGCCGGTGACGTTGATGCTCATCGAGTCGAGGAGGGCTGCTTGCTCGTCCGGGTCAGTCCGCAACTGGTCGAAGTACTCGCTGTAGTCGTCACACTTCGTCCGGCGGAGGCGAGCCGTGACTCGTCGGTCGAGGTAGCTATCGTTGTAGTGGCTGGTCGAGAATCCCAGTTCGGTTTCCATGTAATCGAGGAGAGCGCGGAACGAGTCATCGGCGGGCACGGTTATACATAATTCTCAGATTCCGTGCAATAATAATCTTACGACACTGTTTAGCTCTCTTACGTCTCTGCAGTAGTTGATTCGAATATGTATTCATAGTTATGAGTGTGGTGAACTGCGAAAATCACAGGCAGGCAGCGGGGCGAAACGAACGGCGGCGCTGACGGGAGTGGAAACCGGCTGGAACTATAGGTTCACAAACAATTATATGGGTTGTCACTCTATCACGAGTGGGTGAGTGCCTCTGACAGTACGCAGTACTCCGCGACACAGCGAACGATGGGGCTGTCGGAACCGTTTCAAAAACAGCCGATACGGCACGGTGCGGGCTGAACGACGGCAGGCAGCAATCCGACGGAGAAGGCCGACAACGGAGGGGCGGCAATGATCGCGAGCGAAACGATCCTCACGGGATCCGGACTGGCACTGCTCGTCGGTGCCGGCGGCTTCGCACTCGGAGCGCGAGCGCTCCCCGCAGCGACGCGCCGATTCGGCTACGCGGTCGTTCTCGCCTGTGCGGGTATGGGGGTTGCGTACCTGCTCATGGCGGCCGGCGTCCTCACCGTTACGACCTCCGGCCGCGAAGAGTCTGCCGTCCGGTTCCTCGGCTACTCGGTCGCAATGACCGTCGGTAGCGTCGTCATCGGTGCACTCGCCGGCGCGAGTACCCGGCGAACAGGTGCACTCGTCGGTGGGAACCTGCTGGCAGTCTGGGGAACGCTCGGAAGCTGGGTGTTCAGCGGAACCGGTGAAACCGTCGCCACAGTCCTCATCCTGGTGTCGTTTCTCGGCGTCGCCGTACTCCTCCTCGGACCGATGGCACGCACTGCCAGGACGGTCCACGCCGAACGCACGCTCCTCTACGGCAAACTCAGAAACCTGGTGTTGCTCGCCTGGGCCAGCCTGATCGTCCTCGGCGCGATTTCGGCGCAGACGCTCGGCCTCACCGACGCCTTCGTCGGCCAGCTCGCCGCGACCTACGTCGACCTCGTCTTCCTGTTTGGCTTCGGCTTGCTCCTCTTTCGGAACGCCGACGCACTCGAGTACATCGGGACCGCTGGGGACGCCGACACTGGGTCGCAGTCAGGCGATGAGCCGTACGCGAGCACGGGTGTGAGCGGCAGGTGAGCGGTGGTCCACGACGGGGGTCGACGCACCGTCGTGCATGCCCGACCCACATGAAGCGAGCTATCGCGGCGGCAATAACGGTTATCAGGTGGCAGTGAGACGTCTATCCCAGGATGGGAGCCAGCAGTCCGTCCTGTCGGACGGGCTCGCTCCGAAGATGCATGAGGGAAGATCACGGGATGCAATTCGATTCACTACTACCAGCACGGATTCGCCAACAGTACAGTGTCAAGATCGCCGGTGCGCTCGGTTTCGTCGCCGTCGTGACGATCGGGTTCGGTGTCCTGTTCGGACTCCATATCGTCAGCGGTCCGACCGAGGGACTGCAAGAACGTGCCATCGCCGGACTGACCGGACTGCTCGTGATTTTCTCGGTCAATCTCGGGCTCGTCGGGATCGTCCTCGGCGGCAACGTCGCGCTCTCGCTGCGCCAGCTTGGCGAGCGAACCGAGCGGATCGGGGACGGCGAGTTCGACGTCGACCTCGAAACCGATCGAGTCGACGAGATCGGCCAACTCTACAACTCTGTCGACACGATGCGCGACTCGCTCGAGACGACACTCGAGGAGGTCGAGGCCGAGCAGGAACGTGCGGAGACGGCACAGGCGGAGGCCGAAGAGCAAGCCGCCCAGCTCGAAGAAGAACGCGAGCGGATTCAGGACCTCCAGCATCAGGCCGAACAGCAGAACCAGGAACTCGTCGCGGAAGCCCAGCGCTTCTCTGACGTGATGGACGAGTGTGCGGCCGGTGACCTCAGCCAGCGTCTGGCTCCGCAGACGGACGACGAAGCGATGCAGGCGATTGCAGACTCGTTCAACCGGATGCTCGATCGGATTGGCGACGTCGTCGCCGAAGTGCAGGACGCGAGCGAGACAGTCGACGAGATGTCCGGCGACCTGCAGGGTTCGAGCCAGCAGATTCGTGCCGCCAGTCAGGAAGTCGCCGAGTCAGTCCAGGAGATCGCAGACGGCGCGACGAGCCAGACCGAGGACCTCGAACTCGCCGCCAGCGAGGTCAGCGACCTCTCTGCAGCCACGGAGGAAGTTGCAGCGACCACCTCCGAGATCGCGACCCAGTCCGAGGGGATGGCGACGCTGGCCGACGACGGCCAGGACGCCGCCGCCGACGCCGCACAGAACATCGACCAGCTCGTCGAGACGACTGAAACCGTCGTCGAAACGGTCGAGGAACTCAACGAGGAGGCCGCCCAGATCGGCGAAGTGATCTCCCTCATCGACGACATCGCCGATCAGACGAACCTGCTCGCGCTCAACGCGAACGTCGAAGCCGCCCGCGCCGACGAGAGCGGTGACGGGTTCGCAGTCGTCGCGAACGAGATCAAATCGCTCGCCGAGGAAACCATGGACGCCGTCGACGAAATCGAAGGGACACTCGAGTCCATCCGTGATCGGACGGGGACGACCGCAGAGGAGATCACGATGGTCGACTCGAACATCAAGACGACGGCAACGCGCGTCGACGAGTTGCAGTCCCAACTCGAGACGATCAGTTCCGAGGCGGACCAGATGGACGCGAGTATTCAGGAGATTACGCAGACGGCGGACGACCAGGCCAGTTCGGCACAGGAGCTTGCGACGATCGTCGACGACGTGACGAGCGTGTCGGCGGAGACGAGCAGTCAGGCCGAGCAGGTCGCAGCAGCCTCCGAGGAGACGACGGCGACGACGGAGAGCGTCTCGACGATGGCGGGCGACCTGGACGAGCAGGCACAGCGGTTGAACGGGTTGATGGAGACGTTCACGATCGATCGCCGAGCCCAGTCTGCTGGGGCGGCCGCTGTCGCGCGAACGGGAGACGACTAACCCGTCTCGTCGCTTCCTGACCAGTACCGAAGTCGACCAGACCAGCACACCAACCACCAACACACCAACATCAGAACCATATCTACGATGATCGAACACACCACGACGTTTGTATTGACGAGCACGATTCTTGCAGTGATGACAGCGGTCTTCCTGCTGTGGACTCGGCGACTCGAGGACGGATCGCGGCGGCTCGGCTACGCGGTCGTCGCCGCCTGTGGAGCGATGAGCGTCGCGTACCTGCTCATGGCTGCGGGCGTGCTGTCCGTGTCGACGACCGGGCGAGACGAGTCCATCGCGCGGTTCCTCGGCTACTCGGTCGCCTGGGGCGCAGTCTGTTACGTGATCGGGATGATCGCCGACGCAGAACGGCGGTATACACTCCTCCTGCTCGGCGGGATCCTGCTAAGTCTCTGGGCGACCGTAGGAAGCTGGATACTCGGCGGGGCAGCGGGTACCGTCCTCACACTCGCGATCGTGGCCGGAGTCAGTGTGATGGGGGGCGTTCTATACGGCCCACTCGCACGCGAGGCACAGACCGTGAGCAGCGAGCGAACGCTGCTGTACGGGCGACTCAAGAATCTGACTATGCTCGTCTTCGTCGGCCTCCTCACAACCGGGATGCTCTCCGCACAGAATCTCGGGTTTACCGACGCCTTCATCGGACAGGCCCTCGCGACCTACCTTGATTTCGTCTGGCTTGCAGGCTTTGGCGGACTGGTACTCCGGAGTAGAGCTGCGCTGTCGGATGCTGGCAACGAGCGCGACGCCACGGAAGCGACGGGATCGAACGCTGAACGCGTTGCCGTCGGGACGGCACAGTCTGCCGACTGACTGCGAGCGCGAACCCGTCACAGCAGGCCCACAACCACAACGACAGCAACGGAGTGTTTTCGGCAGCGAAATCGAGACGTGAGAAGAGCGGCCGAGACGAAAGAAGAACAGATCCAGGCGAGAGAAGAGTAGGCCGAGACGAAAGAAGAACAGACTCAGACAAAAAGGAGCGCAAACAGAACAGTTGCGACAGCGCGACGACGCGCGTGGCTACGTCGATACCGTCTCGTCCGCGAGTCGGCCGACCTCGGACTCGATTTCGTCCACCAGCTCGTCGACCTGCTCGTTCTGACCGACGATCGCCTCGATTTCGGTTGCGACCTCGTGTGACTGTTCCATCGCGGTGTCGGTCATGCTCGCGACCTCTTCGGTGCTTGCCGCCTGGTCGTCAGTCGCCATCGCGACCTCCTGAATACCAGTACTCGCCTCCTGGACGGATTCCTCGATGCGCTCTAAGTTGTCGACCGTCTCCTCAACCAGCCCGACGCCGCTTTCGATCTCCTCGTTTGCCGTCTCGAGACTATCAACCGTCTCCTCGGTATCCGCCTGGATCTGGTCGATCATCCGTTCGATGTTCTTGGCTTCGTCCTGCGATTCTTCGGCCAGGGACTTGACCTCGTTTGCGACGACCGCGAACCCGTCTCCTGCTTCGCCCGCCGTCGCCGCCTCGATCGACGCATTGAGCGCGAGCAGATTCGTCTGGTCGGCGATATCGTTGATCACATCCACGATTTCGTCGATCTTCTGGACGCTCTCGCGCAAGTCCTCGACGTCGTCGGTCACCTCGTCCGCCGCATCGTCGACGACCGCCATCTTGTCGATCGCTTCCTCGGCCGTCTCCGTCGTGTCGTTCGCGATTTCCTCCGCGCGCTCGCTGGTTGCGCTGACCTCCTCGGCGTTCGAGGCAATCTCCTCGACCGTCGCCGATAGTCCCGCTACTTCGCCCGAAATCTCGCCCATCGCGTCGGACTGTTGGGCCGCCAGGTCGCTGATCTCGTCGGAACGGTCGGAGACCTCTACCGAACGCTCGCGGAGCTCGGTGACTGACGACTGGACGTTCTTCGAGACCTCGGTCCGGTGCTCGAGTTCGTCCTCGATATCGGCGTAGGCGTCGATGTAGGTGTCCATCGCGATCTGCTGGTCGACGTTCAGTAGTTTGAGCGCAGAGAGCGATCGCTCGACAACGTCGTCGACCATCTCCTGGGCGTCGGAGAGGGGCACGAGCGGCTCATCCTGGGATGGGGCTGTCGACGACTCCGCGGACAGCTCTGTCTCCGTTTCGGGTGCATCCTCGACAGCCGTACTGGCGAGGTCGTCCATCGCTTCGTCCGCAAGCGCCGTCAGAATCCCCTCGTAGTAGATCGAATAGCCGCCGAGATAGAACTTCGGCCCCATGTCCAGCATATCGTGAATCTTGCCGATCCTGGCACGGCGCTCGGCGTACGCCGTCCCGTACTCACCACGACCGATATCCATGAGATACTCATACTGGGTCCGCTCGAGTGCATCGACGGATTTCGAGGACGAGTTGAGAATCGCAGTGGCGTCGGCGTTCGACTGGAGGTGGGAGTAGAACTCAGCGACGAGGTCATCCGCAATCTCCTCGAGAAGCGGCGCCATCGACTCGAGTCGATCGGCATCGGTCTCATCGAAGCCGACGAACTCCTTTCGCCACTCGAGTTCACGGCGATCGAGCCCGATCCGGTCGGTAAGGTCACGTCCGTCGACCTGCCGTCTGTTGTGCTCGTCGATTGTAGCCTGCGCCTGACGCTCGTCCTGGTGGGTAGGCATTGTCTCGACATTCCGGCGATCCGAACATATACTTACTGGCGGCGGTGGAGTTCACAGGCGTTCTCGGTTTGGAATGTGGTCAGGGACGAGGACTGAATCTGGGTCAGGTCTGGAACTGAGTCTGTGCTCGAGCTGGAGCCAGGGTTTCGAAACGCGACCGAAGCCAACCGCACCGTCAGATCAGGACCACTCAGTGTCACCAACTGGTAGCCACTGAATAGCAAACTGTGGCTGTACTCGAGTGCCGTTCGGTCGGTGCCGACCCGAGCCGGCGGAGCAATTAAATACGAACGGCAGTCGGGTCGATCCACAGCACGAACTCGTCGTTCTGGCGGACGATGCCGGCGATTCCGTCGCCATCGACGGACGTATCGACTGTCGTCGCGTCGATCTGGCGTACCTGTCGGACTTCGTCGGCGAGCCAACCGATTCGGTCGGTCGAGTCACGCTTTCGTTTGAAGACGATGATCCGATTACCGAGGTCGTCGTTCTCGTTCTCGCCGAAGATCGTTCGCAGGTTGACGATCTTCGTCGTCTCGCCTCGGAGGTCCATCACGCCCTCGACGTGGTCGGGCGTGTTCGGGATCGCGGTCAGTTCGTCGGTGTTGACAATCTCCGCGACGTAGCCGATGTCGACGCAGTAGCGGTTCTCGCCGAGGTCGAACTCGAGGACGTGGACGCTGAGGTCGTCGGGTGTGGCTGTGTTGGTGGGCGTGTTGGTGTCTGTATTGCTGTTCGTATTCGCGCTCGTCTCCGTATTCGTAGTCGTCTCGTCGGTCGCGTTCGATTGTGTGGATTGGTTCGTAGATACCATGGCAGTTCGGTGGGTGGGTGGTGATCGGTGGTCGGTAGTCGGTAGTCGTGGTCGGTGGTCAGTGGTCGGTGATCGGTGGTCAGTGGTCGGTGATCGGTGGTCAGTGGTCGGTGGTCGGTAGTCGTGGTCGGTGGTCGGTAGTCGTGGTCGGTGGTCGGTAGTCGTGGTCGGTAATCGGCGGTCAGTAGTCGATGGCCGATGATATGCCGTGCAAGAGAGCGCTCAGCGATGCGCTACTCGTCCGCAGAGAGACTGCGAACATCGGCTTCAACCTCGTCGACCAGCTCGTCGACGGTCTCGGCGTGGCGTTCGATCGCCTCGAGTCCGTTCGTGACCTGCTGGGACGTCTCCATCGCAGTGTCGGTCATGCTCGCGACCTCTTCGGTGCTTGCCGCCTGGTCGTCGGTCGCCGTCGCGACCTCCTGAATGCCCGTGCTTGCCTCCTGGACGGATTCCTCGATACGCTCTAAGTTGTCGACCGTCTCCTCGACCAGATCGACACCAGTCGAGACGCGCTCGTTCGCCGTCTCGAGGCTGTCGACCGTCTCCTCGGTATCCGCCTGAATCTGGTCGATCATCCGTTCGATGTTCTTGGCTTCGTCCTGCGATTCTTCGGCCAGGGACTTGACCTCGTTCGCGACGACTGCGAACCCGTCTCCCGCTTCGCCCGCCGTCGCCGCTTCGATCGAGGCGTTGAGCGCGAGCAGATTCGTCTGGTCGGCGATATCGTTGATCACGTCCACGATCTCGTCGATCTTCTGGACGCTCTCGCGGAGGTTTTCGACGTCGTCAGTCACCTCGACGGCTGCCTCCTCGACGCCTTCGATCTGATCGATCGCTTCCTCGGCCGTCTCCGTCGTGTCGGTCGCGATTTCCTCGGCGCGCTCGCTGGTGGCACTGACCTCCTCGGCGTTCGAGGCAATCTCCTCAACCGTCGCCGACAGCCCCGAGACCTCACTCGCAATTTCGTTCATCGAGTTCGACTGCTCGGCCGCGAGATCCGTCATCTCCGCGGTCCGATCGGTCACGTCGGCAGTCGAATCCGAAACCTCACGCAGCGACTCCTGAATCCGATCACCGACGGCCTCGCGCTGGCGCTTCGTCTCTACCTGATTCGTGAGTTGCGCTTCGTACTCGGCGATGCGCTCTTCATCTGCTGCCTGCTGGCTGCGCTGTGCACTGGCGTAGGTCTGCATCGCGAGTTGCTGGTCGACCAGACTGTGGCGCAGCAGCGACAGCGTCCGGGAAACGACGGTGTCGACTGCGTCGTCGACGGCTTCTCCAATGGCACCGGACTCGCCAGCAGTCTCAGCGTCAGGCGTCCCAGCATCACCCCCTCCTCCTCCTCCTCCTTCTCCCTCTCTCTTCCCCTCAAACCCCGCTTTGACGTCCGCCGCAATCGCCTCGAGTGCCTCCTCGTAGTACGCGCCGAACGACCCGATATAGGCGTCAGGCCCTGCTGCAAGGACCGCCCCAACGGCCGGCGACTCGAGTCGATCCGAGAAAACCGCCACGTCGGTCCGGCCCGCCGCTGCCGCGTCGACGAGGCCGGCCTGGTCCGATTCGAGTTGGGCTTTGCTCGCGCCCGACTGCGTCTCGAGTGCACTCGAGACAGCCGGCTTGCGGCTGGCGGCGTCGGCGGACGCTGCGGCGATGTCCGCACGGGCGTCTGCGAGGGCGTCCGAGAGCGACTCGAGTCGGGCCTCGTCGTCGGCGTCCAGTGAGACGAAGGTGTTCGCGCGCTCGACGCTGGCGGGGTCGATGCCAGTGTTCATGATGGCGTCGACGTCCGCACTCGAGACCGAGGCCGAGGCCGAGCTCAAAGCCGTCCCACCGGAATCAGTGGAATCGGCTGCGGCTTCGAGACGGGACGCTCCGCCGTCTGTTCTGGGCATAGTCGTGACAGTGAGAGTCAGCTAAATAAGTGTTTTTGCAGATCCCATCCATCGGGGAGTTTAGCGGCCACAACAGTCATATACGGTGTTCTGGCAAAGCGTGATTCCCGGAGTGGCAGCGACTGGATCAGCGAAAGTGGATGAAAGTGAACGTAAAACGGGAACTGCGCTACTCGTCGCGTCGGTCCAGTGTCAGTCGATGGTCGCGATGAGTTCGTCGATGTCCAGCCAGGCGACGAGCGTCGTTCGATCCTCGTCGTCCTGCTTCTTGATGATGCCACGGACGCACTCGTGCTGGTGGTCGCCCGCGGCGTCCATCACGCTGCCCGTCTCATCGATCTGGCTGTCGTGATAGGTGACCGCCTGCGAGACGTCGGTCACGCGGACGCCGAGCTTTTGCTTGTCGTCGTCGCGTTCTAAGACGACGATGTACTGGTCGTCGGAGAGTTCGTTGTGCTCGACGTCGAGCATCGTCGTCGGGTCGAGAACACCCGTGATCTCGCCGCGGAGGTCCGTCACGCCGTCGATGGCGGTCGGACCGCGCGGGAACCGCGTGATGTCTTTCATCTCGACGATAGCGCTGATCCGATCGATCTCGATGGCGTAGCGGTTCTCGTTCAGGTAGAACTCGAGCATCTGGATTGTCGACTCGCTGTCGTGTGTCGAGTGGATCAGCGTGTTCCCCTGATCGAACATGGCGTCCTTACGGGCGCTGGTCGCGTCGCCGTACCCCTCGGCATCCGCCATCGTCGCAGAGCCGTCGACGGTTGGCTCCGCGCTGGTCCCCGTGAGTTCGGCGACGGTGGACTGGCTGGCGATTGCACCACCGAGTGCAGCGAGCGGGCCGTCCGCGCGGGATTCGGATTCGCCGTCGTCGAACGAGAGCGTAACATCAGTGTCGCCCGTCTCCATCGACGCTTCGGTATCTGTGGTCCCGGCAGCCACCCCTGCAGAGTCAACAGCCGCAGCATCGCCGGCGGCGTCAGCGCCAGCGGCGTCAGAATCGCCTGCTGTATCCGCAGCTTCTATCGCATCTGCCTCCGAATCGGCCGCGTCCGACCCCTGTTCGGGTTCGGAACTGGCGTCTGCTGTCTGTTGTCCGTCGCCGCAATTATCGTCACTGTCACCCGTGGCCCTGTCACTGCTCGCTGCTGGTTCGTCGCGTTTGCCCGCCGATTCGGTACCACTCTCTGTGCTGTCGTCGGCTGCGGACGGGGATTCTGCCGCTGACTCGTCTGCTTCGTCTTGTTCCGCGGTCTCTGCGGTCTCTGCGGCCTCCGCGGTCTCTGCAGCCTCTGCGGTCTCTGCGGCCTCCGCGGTCTCTGCAGCCTCTGCAGCCTCTGCGGTCTCTGCGGCCTCCGCAGTCTCTGCTGTCTCACGTGCCCCCCCAGCTGCACGGTTGCGCATCTCCCGAAGTCGACGTGCTCTGTCGTCAGTCATGCTGGTATCTCCTGTCGTAGCAACTGCTCGTCTACCTGCTCGGCCATCTCCATGAAGACCGCGCTCATATCCGTCTCTTCTTCCGCCGCAAACACCGACTTCCCCGACGCGAACGCCCGCTGCAACGCCACACGCTTTCGTATCCGATACAGCGGCACATCCGGCAACGCCTCGTCGAACCACTCGAGCATCTCTGTCGCCGCTCGCGTGTTCTCGATCCGATTCGCCACTAGCGCCAGCGGCTCGATCGTCACGTCGTGATCCAGCTCCAGTGCACCGACGTAATCGAAGAGCAACTCGAGTGACCGCTTGCTCGTCGGTTCGGCGAGTGCGGGGATCACGAGATTCTCCGTCGCGTACAGCGCGTTGTCGGTCAGGAGGCCGAGGTGGGGTGAGCAGTCGACGACGGTGACGTCGTACTCGCCCGCCTCCTCGAGTCGGTCGAGGAGTGCGTCGAGTCGCGTCTCGCCGTCGGGTTCCTGGACGAGCGTGGACTCGGCGGCGTTCATGTCGACGTTGCTCGCGACGACGTCCATCTCTGGGTGAGCAGAGACGAGGTCATCGGGGTCGACAGCCGCCGGGTCGACGAGCGCGTCGAGTAGCGACGGCGGTTCGGCGTCGTAGGCCTCGAGCAGGCCGAGTCCTTCGGTCGCGTTCCCTTGCGGATCGAGGTCGACGAAGAGGACGTTACGTCCGAGTTCGTTCAGCGCACCCGCGAGGTTGATCGCGACGGTCGTCTTGCCGACGCCTCCTTTCTGATTTGTCACACACAGCCGAGCAGCTCCCGCCATTCGAGTGAGTCGTTTCAACTCTGCCTACATAACTCACACGGCCAGCACGGGTGAGAACGTGGCAGTCGCCGGATCGAGCGGCGCTTGCCGGTCGGTCCGGCCGAACGCTTTATGCGGGGATCATTACAAACCAGTGCCATGGCAGTGAACGGATCGAGCGCTGATGCCGTCGATTCTACTCGCGCACTGGGAGGCGACCGCTGCGTGGGATGCGTGGGACGCGTGAAACTCGTGGAACTCGTGGAACTCGTTAGACGAATCGACGCGTGGGGGCTCGGCGCTTCGGCGCAGCGCGGTGTGGAACTGAATCGCGACTGCAGCCGTCACAATCGACGAGCACCGAACCCGTCGGCCCAACCGACCGGGACACGGGAGGACACCTGATGGTCGATGCAGTAATCGCGGACGACTCGGCGGTGATGCGCGAGACGCTCGGGAAGATTCTGGAGGACGGCGGGATCACCGTCGTCGCCCGTGCCAAAGACGGCACCGAGGCGGTCGAACTCATCGAGCGCCACGAGCCGGATGTGGCGACGATCGACATTCAGATGCCCGGTCTGACCGGCCACGAGGTGATCGAGCAGGTGATGGCCGAGAACCCGATTCCGATGCTCGTCATCAGCTCGCAGACGACGCGCAATGCTGACGCGACGTTCGACGCGCTCGATGCCGGTGCGGTCGACTTTCTGGCAAAGCCGTCCGGTGACGGCTCGGTCAACATCTGGTCCCAGCAGGAGACGATCGTCGACCGCGTCCGTGCGGTTGCGGAGGCTGATGTCGCAGGGATGGAGACCGGCCGCGTGAGCGAGGAACAGTCCCAGACGATCAGCGTCAGTTCCGAGTTTCCCTGCAATCCGACGCTCGTCATCGGCGCATCGACCGGCGGCCCACGGGTCGTCGAACAGGTGCTGTCCGAACTCCCACAGCGGGCAGGGTTACGAGTGCTTGTGGTCCAACACATGGCAGATCATTACACAGAACGATTCGCGAAACGGCTCAACGAACGAACGGCATACGACTTCAGACAGGCCCGAGATGGAGACACTGTCGGCCCCGGAGAAGGCGTACTGGCGAAAGGTGGCTCACACCTACGGGTGACTGCCGACCGAAACGGTCGACTCACCGTTTCCCACGACAACGGCCCCAAACGCCATAACGTCAGGCCCGCCATCGACGTAACGATGGAAACCGCAGCCGAAACGGTCACCGGGAATCTCACCGGTGTGATTCTGACCGGGATGGGTGCCGACGGCGCTGCCGGCCTCGCCGCGATCAAAGACGCCGGCGGGAAAGCGATCGTCCAGGACGAGGCAACCTCGCGCGTCTACGGCATGCCGAAGGTGGCAGCCGAGGAAGTCGACGTGAACATGGTGCTCCCGAAGGATCGCATCGCCGAGGGAGTCACAAACGCCTTCCGGGGGTGGTCCGCGTGAGCGACGCAACGAGCACCTTCGTTCAGGAGAGCCAGGAAGACATCCAGAAGCTGAACAACGCACTGCTCGACCTCGAGGACGACCCCGAGGGCTCGGACGCCATCGAGACGGTGTTCCGCGTCGCCCACAATCTGAAGGGGAACTTCGGCGTGATGGGCTACACGACGGCGAGCAACCTCGCCCACGCCATCGAGGACTTGCTCGATTGCATTCGCGACGGCGAACTCGAGGTCACCCCCGAACGGATGGACCTCATCTTCAACGGCGTCGACCACCTCGCCCAGATGGTCGCGGAGATTTCGGACACCGGCGAGACGAACACCGACCCCGAGGAGACGATCGAGGCGATCCGCGCGTCGATCGAGGATGGGGAGTCCGCAGGGGGAGAAGATGATGGGAACGACGCCGACACTGATACGAACACTGACGCCGTCGCCACCGACCGCAAAGTCCCACTCGAGGACCTCGCCGACGACATCGACCGCGAGGCACTCGAGAACGAGACGAACGTCTACCGGGCAGCACTCGAGTTAGACGACAGCGGTTCGCCGCAGGTCGACGCGATGTTCGTCCTCGACGCGGCCGGTGACGAGTTCGAGTTGCTCCGGACGGTGCCGGCGAACGAGACGATCGAGGCGGGCGAGTTCGATGCGGTCTTCGACGCCTACGTGACGGCGGCGGACGATGAGACGGACCGCGGTAGCGTCGAGGCGTTCTTCGACGACAATCGGTACGTCGAGGGTGCCAGCGTCACGGACGTAACCGACGACATTGTCGACGAGTTGACGGCGGATGGAGACGATGCAGGCGATTCAGACGAAGAATCGGGTGACTCGACAGGTAGCAGCACGAACGTCACCCACAGCAGCAAGGAAGTCGAGTCGATCCGCGTCGACGTCGAACAGATCGACCAACTCTACAACCAGGTCGAGGAGATGGTCACGAGTCGGATCAAACTCCGCAAGATCATCGAGGGCAGCGACCTCGTCGAAGCCGAGGACGAACTCGAGGAACACGGCAAAATTACGGCCAGTCTGCAGGATACGGTCCTCGAGATTCGGCTGGTGCCGCTGAAGAAGATCGTCGGCAACTTCCCGCGGATCGTCCGCGACATCTCGCGCGATCAGGGCAAGGAGATCGACTTCCAGATGGAAGGCGTCGATATCGAGATGGATCGTTCGATCCTGAACGAACTGGGTGATCCGTTGATGCACCTCATCCGGAACGCGGTCGACCACGGCATCGAGTCGCCCGAAGAGCGCGAGGAGAAAGGCAAACCTCGTGAGGGGACGATCAAGCTCATCGGCGAGCGCGAGCGCGACCGCGTCTCCGTGACGGTGAAAGACGACGGTGGCGGCCTCGACGTCGAGAAGATTCGCTCGAAGGCGGTCGAGAAGGGCGTGATGTCCGAAGACGAGGTCCAGTTGCTCGACGACTCCGAGGTGTACGACCTCATCTTCCACCCCGGCTTCTCGACGACGGAGGAAGTGACCGAGGTCAGCGGCCGCGGCGTCGGCATGGACGTGGTCAACCAGGTCGTTCGCGGCGTCGACGGTTCGATCAACGTCGAGAGCGCACCCGACGAAGGGACCGCGATCACGCTGATGCTACCCGTCAGCGTCGCCATCGTTCGTGTCCTGTTCGTCACGGTCGGCGACGAGACCTATGGCGTCCCGATCAAGAACATCGACGAAATCTCCGAGTTCGAGGACGTCGATATCGAATCCGTCGAGGGACGAAAGACCGTCACCCACGACGGCAACGTCTACCCGCTGCTGTCGCTTGGCAACCGCCTCGACGTTCCCGACACCGAACCCGACGATGACGACATGGTCGTCCGCATCAAAGACAGCGTCAGGCAGGTCTGTCTGCGCTGTTCGGACGTGATGGGACAGGAGGAAGTCGTCATCAAACCGTTCGAGGGGGTCCTGAGTGGCGCACCCGGAATCAGCGGCGCGTCGGTGCTCGGCGAGGGTGAAGTCGTGATGATCCTCGACGTGGATACGCTGTAGCAACGCCTCTCCTACTCGAGTTCGACGGTGGCACAGACAACAGGTGCGGGTGGTGGCACACTGCCGGAACCGAACAGCCAACAATTCAGACTATGACGGACGAAAAACGACTCGGTCGGGACCAACCCACGCCAGGACAGGCGGAGACGCCGTCAACCGGCGAGAGTACAGATAAGATCATCGCGACCCTGCGTACAGACCCTGACTCTGCAGCCCGCTCTGCAGCGCGCGACGAAACCGACTCGATCCCCGTCGGCATCGCCGACTACGCGCTCACCGACGACGAGACGACGCTCAAAACAAGCGGCCTCGGCTCCTGTATCGGCGTCGCGATCCACGACGAACGCGCCGGTGTCAGCGGCCTCCTCCACTTTATGCTCCCCGCCGCCGCCGACGCGAACGGCACCCATCCCGATGCGAAGTTCGCCGATACCGGCTTCGAATCCATGCTCGACGCCTTTCGCGACCTTGGCGGCACGCCCGCCCGCTCGTGGGCCAAAGTCGCCGGCGGTGCCGCAATGCTCGACACCCAGCTCACCGCCACCATCGGCGAGCGCAACATCGAAGCCGTCACGGCCGAACTCGAGTCCGCCCACATTCAGATCCGCGAGACTGATGTCGGTGGCTACCACGGCCGGTCACTCGCGTTCGATCCGGCGACGGGGACGTTGACGGTGACGAGCGCGAACGGAGATGTTCGGCAGCTGTGACGGTTGTCGAAGGCGTTTGCGGCGGATGAGCCGTAACGCGTCGTGAAACACGGCCGCCAGAATTTATTTAGTGGGTACGTCCCTGATTCCCGACAATGCGAATTCCATCGGGTGTACCGGGGTTCGACGAACTGATCAGCGGCGGGCTGTTGAAAGACCGCCTGTACGTCGTTAGCGGTCCGCCCGGCAGCGGAAAGACGACGTTTTGCTCACAGTTCGCGACCAAAGGTGCAATTGACGGGGAGACGACGCTGTTTTTAACCCTCCACGAGTCCCAGCAGGAACTCGTCTCGGACATGGCAAACTACGAGTTCGGCTTCGATAAGGCCGTCAGCTCCGGCCACGTGAAGGTGCTCAACGTCTTCGACAAGGAAGCACAGCGACTCTTCTCGTCGTCCTCACGAAGTTCCGGAGACTTCCCCTCGAACGTCGAGAATCTTTCGAACCAGCTCGTCGCCTTCGTCGAATCGCGCGACGTCGACCGGCTGGTCATCGACTCGACAATGCTACTCGAGTACTACTTCTCTGACGACCTGAACGCGCTGATCAAGTTCCTGACGAAGTTGAAGCGGGCCGACGCGACGGTCGTCCTGATATCGGAGATGACAGATCCCTCCTCGTACTCGGATGGCCACTATCTGGCCCACGGCGTGGTCTTCATGCACAACTATCTGGAGGCCGGCGGGATGACGCGCGGGGTTCAGATCATCAAAATGCGCGGGACCGAGATTGACTGTGACATTCGGCAGGCCGAGTTCACGAACCGCGGATTGCGAGTCGATCCGAGCACGAAGATCCAGACCTGAGTTCGATGTACGACAAAAGCTTCGGCACGGACTGGGAGTCGATCGACGGCCGCGAGGAGGTCGTCGAACGGGCCTACGCCCTCGGCGTCGCGGTGCGCCTCGGCGACACGTACAGCGACGAACTCGATCGGTTGACAGATCAGGTGGAGACGACCTACGACGAGAGTTTCGTCAATCTCGCCTATCAGAAGGGGCGCGACGAGGCGGCCGGCCTGTCGAGTCAACCTCCCAGGGAGATCTGGGAGGAACTCGTCGAGGGACAGACGATCATCGAGACGAACGAAACTGAGGAGACCGACGACACGCTCCCGGATGCAATTCGTGGCGTCGACATCGACAGTCCACCTGCCGACAGCACGGAGAGTCTCCGCAGACCGGGGCTGCTAGAACGCCACCGTGCAACACAGGGCGAGTCGGAAGACGGTGTGCAGAGCCTGTTTGGCGACGGTCGGTCGATCTTCGGCCGCTCGATGGCCAAGATCAGGCGGACCCAATCACGTTCCGACTCACAGGACGGTGAGAGCGATGGTGACGGCGATAGCGACGACTCTGACGGCGACGGAGAGACAGCAGGCGAGGAGAACGAATCGAGCCAGCGCCAGACTCAGAATGAGAGTCAGAACAAGCACCAGTCGACGGGGAACTCGAGTAGCGCCGGACGAACGTCGTCTGCCGACGGCGCTCGCCGATCGCAGTCGGGTGATCGGTCTCAGTCGACCGACGACCGTGACAGGTGATCGGTCTCAGTCGACCGACGACCGCTGACGGAGTCACGTCGGCACACCAAAGTCACGTATTGAGTTGTTGTTCTGTCTGATACCATACTATGAGCCATAGTAGACAAGAGTTGGACAACCGCTAGCTAGATCGCTGGCTACTGACCAGTGCTACACCGGTGTTCTATAGTAACAACTGAAACAGTTTACACACCAATCGCACTTCCGCGGCTCTCACTCGCTCCACTCGCTCACGGGTCACGTTGTTCCCCGCTCGCGGTCCGCGGTTCTCACTCACTTCGTTCGCTCACGGGTCACGGTGTTCCCCGTTCGCGGTCCGCGGTTCTCACTCACTTCGTTCGCTCCGAACCGCGCTCGCTCCGAACCGCGCTCGCTCCGAACCGCGCTGCCTTCGTGCGATCGGGTGCGCACTGACGTTCAGTGGCTACTATACCGTCAGGGACCGCTGCGGCAGGCGATTGTTGTGACAGCGAGTGAGACGTGGCTACAACCGGTACTCGAGTACCGGTGCACGCACGACACACCAACAGAGACAGGATCTGGTGCGACAGCGTGTGTGGTTGCGATTGGCGGCGTGTCTAGTTGCGATTGGCAGCCATAGAACTACCGAAGTTGGCAGTGACGGCTCAGTCTAAGAACCGGTGTATGAATTCAGACGGTTCTTCCAACCCCTCAGGTGAAATGAATAGTCGCGGGCAGGGTCAGAACGACTGTAGGTCCTCGAGTACCGCTGCGGCGCTGCCGTCGTCGATGACCTCGCGGGCGCGCTCGAGTCCGTCTTCGAGACTGTCGACGTCCTGGCGGGCGTACATCCGGAACGCGCCGTTGAGTGCGATGGCATCGGCGAACTGGTCGTCGCGCTCGCCGGCGAGGACGGCCTCGGTGATCGCCGCGGAATCGGCGGTCACGTCGTCGACCGCGAGGTCGTCGCCCTCCATCTCCATGCCGTACTCGGCGGTCTCGATCTCGTAATCTGCGAGGTCCTCGCCCTCGTCCCACTCGGCAACCTTCGTATACCCCGGGCGGATGTCGTCGTAGCCTTCCATTCCCTGGAAGAAAATCGCGCGGGTGAACTCGAGTGCCTCGCTCTCTTTGAGCAAGTCGGTCATCTTCTTCGCGAACGCGAGGTGGTAGAACGAGCCGAGGTGAACGTCGGCGTTCGCCGGGTTAGCGACGGTTTCGATGGTGTTGACGAAGGTACGGACGCCCATCTGGTCGCGCCGGTCGAAGAGGTCGTGGACGCCGGGGTTGAACTCGGGCTGGTAGTAGAAGCCGAATCCGGTCTCGTCGACCATGTCGGCGCTCTCCTGCGGTGCGAGTTCGGTCCGGACACCGAGTTCGTCGAGGACGTGCTTGTAGGCAGTCTCCTTCTGCGTGGGCACGCCGTCGCCGGAGTGGACGACGACGGGGGTTCCCGCAGCCGCAGCGACGACGCCGGCACCGACGCCGAGCAGGGCGGAGGTGTGCTTGCCGTCGTAGTTCGCGCCGCAGTCAACTGGATCACAGTCCGGTTCGGCGGTGATCACGGCCTCCTCGCGCATCACGTCGGTGTAGGCCGCGAGCTCCTCGGGGTTGTTGCGTTTCCAGCGATTCGCCAGCCAGAACGCGCCGAGCGTCGTCTCGTCGGGTTCGCCCGCGAGGATGCGCTGGAACGCCTCTCGCGCCTGCTCGCGGGTCATGTCGTCGGCGGACTTGTGCCCTGAGCCGACGACCTCGGTCATCAGCCGTTTGAGCGGCCACTCACCGAACTCCTGGGATGCCTGAGCCATACGAACAGCTTGGGACGGGCGGCGCAAAAGCTTCCCGTTTCCGCCGTCGGATACGCACCGAACACGATCGTTGGGAGGTATCACACCGTGCGTGTCACCTCGCTGAATCGCGGTGGGTTGTCCTCACGATCGGTGTTACGTGGACCTGCAGACAGACAGTGACGACACCAGACACAAGCCCCGTTAGACAGTCTCCCGGTCGCTATTTCGGCAAGATCTATTTCGCTCCGGACGCTACATCAAGCGTACGAGATATCTATGTCTGCCCACGACGAACGAACAGATGTCGACGTCGTCATCGTTGGTGCTGGGCTGTCCGGGCTCACAGCAGCGAGGGAACTGACGGCCGGCGGCCACGAGGTAGCGGTGCTCGAGGCCAGAAACCGTGTTGGCGGACGACTCGCTTCCCACAAACTCCCAGATGGCACCGTCGCCGATCTTGGTGCCCAGTGGATCGGGGCGTCCCACGATGCCGTCATGTCGCTCGTCGAGACGTTCGATCTCGAGCTGACAGCACAGTACGAGGACGGGCGTGATCAGCTCGTTATCAGCTCCGAGCAGCTAGAAGCAACGGACGCGACCCAGGCGCTCCCGTCACAGGCCGACGCGGAGTTGACTGCAGCGGTCGACGAGCTTGAAACGCTCACAGCACAACTCGACTCTGACACCCCCTCTGCGACGCCGCACGCTGCAACACTGGATGCAACCACACTCGAGTCGTGGAAGCGAGACAGGATCGACTCGGCAGTCGCTCGCACGGCGTTCGATGCGTTCTTCCAGTCTGAGTTCCCCGTCGAGACAACCGATATTTCGGTGCTGTACTTCCTCACGCTTCTCGACGGGGTCGGCGGCATCGAACGACTGGTTGGCGAAACCGCGACGACCGAATCCTACCGACTCGTCGGTGGGTGCCAGCAACTCGCGAAACGGCTGGCCGACGACCTCGGTGACGCGGTTCGACTTGAAACACCCGTGCGTGCAATCGAGCGGAGCGATGACAGCATCTGCGTTCGGGCTGCTGACACACAGGTCACCGGATCGTACGCCATCGTCGCCGTCCCACCAGCGGTAGCCGGACAGATCGAGTACTCGCCGCCGCTCCCCGTCCGACGAGATGGACTTCACCAGCGCATGCCGATGGGCGCGGTTATCAAGTTCGTCGTGGCGTACGAGGACCCGTTCTGGCGTGCTGAGGGCTATTCGGGGACGGTAGTCGACGGCGATGGTCCTGTCAGAGCAGTCGCCGACAGTACGCCACCCAACGGAGAGTGTGGCGTCCTCGTCGGCTTTCTTACAGCAGACGACGCTGTCGAGTGGAGCGACCGGCCGACCGACGACCGACGCGAGTGCGTACTCTCAGCACTCCAGAACTACTTCGGCCCCGACGCGGGCGAGCCACTCGAGTACGTCGACTGTTCGTGGTCGACCCAGCAGTGGTCACGCGGGGGGTATGCTGGCAACATGACGCCGGGAACGCTAACGAGCTACGGTGCTGCGCGGTCGACGCCGGTTGGACGGCTCCACTGGGCGAGCACGGAGACCGCACACGAGTGGAGCGGTTACATGGAAGGAGCCGTTCGCTCGGGCAGACGTGCGGCGGCGACAATCGGAGACCAGTTGGGAGCGTAGCGGGCCGGTGCGTTCGAACGACCCGAAAGCGATACAGTACCCGTTTCCCTAGAACAGCTAATGACCACATCGGCGGGAACCTGGCGCGACGCCATCGACGACGTCGACGCAGCGCTGATCGACGGCTACCAGAGCGGCTTCCCGATCGAGGAACGGCCGTTCCAACGGGTCGCAACCGACCTCGGAATCGAGGAAGACGCCGCCGTCGACCGCGTGCAGGCACTCATGGACGCCGGCATCGTCCGCCGGTTCGGTGCCGTGCTCAACCCGCCGGTGATCGGCTCCTCGACGCTCGCAGCAGTCAAAGCCCCCGAGGACCGGTTCGACGAGGTTGCGGAAACGATCAACGACTACCGGCAGGTCAACCACAACTACGCCCGCGACCACGAGTGGAACATGTGGTTCGTCGTCACTGCCGGCTCACAGGCCACACGCGACGCGATCCTCACCGAGATCGAGGAGAAAACGGGGTGTACGGTGCTCACCCTTCCGATGCTCACCGACTACTACATCGACCTCGAGTTCCCCGTCGTCAACACCGACCGCTTCGCCCGCGAGTCACTCACCGCACAGACCGACGCGTCGGCGACCCGGATCAGCGAATCTGCGACTGGCTCACTGTCGGTACTCGAGTCCGAGCTCTTGCTCGCAATTCAGGACGGGTTTCCGCTGTCGGCGACGCCGTACCGAGACGTGGCCGACGAACTCGATGCAGAGGTCGAGGCTGTCCTGGCTGCAATCGAGCGGCTGCACGGTAACGGCTGCATCAAGCGAATCGGCTGTATCATCAACCACGTCGTGACTGGCTTCGATTCGAACTGTATGGTCGTCTGGGACGTACCGGACGAAAAACTCGACGAGTGGGGCGAGCGTGCTGGCGGGCTGCCGTACGTAACGCTGTGTTATCACCGACCCCGCCGGCCCGAGCAGGACTGGCCGTACAACCTGTTCACGATGATTCACGGCAGGGATTCCGACGCCGTCGACGAGAAAATCGACGAGTTGGCGGCAGACTACCTGCCAGTCGACCACGATCGGCTCTATTCGACGGAGACGCTGAAACAGACGGGTGCGCGGTACGACGAAATCGTTAGTTCAGCCGACGAGTGAACGGTCATTGTTGTAGCGTCAGACCACAGCGTCGAACTACGCCTCAGCCGAACTTCTCATTCTCCGGATGCGTGGCGCTTCGTGCCTCCCGATGTTCCTGCTCTTGGTGTGCTTGCTGTGCCTGTGCGGCCTGTTCTGCGTCGAACTGGCCGCTCTCACGGCCGACGTTCGTGCAAGCCAGACGGCACCGTAACTCACCGCGACGAACCAGATGACGGCGATGAGCACCAGCGACCAGCCGCCGAGAGCCACGATGGCGACGGCACCGATGCCACCGAGGGACACACCAGCAGCGGAGACTGCTTGTCCCGCTCTCGGCGAGAGCGTGGGGCGCATACGTGTTCGTTCAGTCTAATCGGTGATAAGTATTGGTCGCAGAATACGTTTTCGCAGGGCGCTACCGAATCAGTTCTCGAGTTCCTGCTCGACGAGTTCGATCGGTGTTGGCGGCTTTTCGTCTGTACTCGAGCGGGCCTCGAGTTGGCTGCGACAGGAGGCACCGGGGGCGACGACGCGGTCGCCGTCGCTGTCGTCAACCTGGTCGAACAGGATCTCCGCGATAGCGTCGCTCATCGAGGCGTGTTCGGCTTCGTAGCCGAAACTGCCGGCCATGCCACAGCAGCCGGAGTCGAGCGGGTCGACTTCGTAGCCGGCGCGTCGAAGGACGCCGACGGCGTGGTGGTCCTTCTTGGTCGCCTTCTGGTGGCAGTGGCCGTGGTAGGTGAGCGACCGACTGGGTGCGCTGTCGCCATCAGCGCCAGCAGCAGACGCGAAGTCGATCGCATCGTCCAGCCGGAAGACGTCGAGGTACTCACAGACGCCGTAGCTCGCTCCGGCGAGTCGCTTCGCGGACTCACTCGAGAGCAAGTCGAGGTAGTCCGACTGGAACATGACCGCGTCGGAGGGTTCGATGACAACGACGTCCCAGCCGTCCGCGACGAGCGGCGAGAGGGTCGCGACGTTTTCGCGGGCTGTCTTTCGGGCCTTCTCGAGGAAGCCCTTCGAGAACGCCGGCCGGCCCGTGTCGTCGAGTTCGTCGGGAACGGTGACGTGGACGCCCGCGGCCTCGAGAACGCGGACGGCGGCCTTCCCGGCCGCCGGGTTGCTGTAGTTGGTGTACGTATCAGGGTAGACGACCGCCTTGTGTTCGGCCTCTGTTTCAGGGACGTGTGCGCCGCCGCGTTCCTGAAACCAGGTTCGGAACGTCACCGGTTCGAACGTCGGAATCGGGCGCTTCGAATCGATGCCGACGGTCGCCTCGAGGAGCGTGCGCGCGCCGGGGATCGACGCCATGGCGTTCGAGAGCGGCGCGAGCCGCGAGCCCCACCGCGAGAGCGTCGCGACGTTCGCAAACAGTCGATCCCGCAGGCTCGCCCCGTTTCGCTGGTGATACTCGTGAGTCACTTCGGCCTTGAGCTTCGCCATGTCGACCTCGCTCGGACAGTCGATCGCACAGCCCTTGCAGCCGATACAGAGGTCCATCACCTCCTCGACGAACTCGTCCGACGTCGCCTCGTCGGCATCCATCCCGCCGCTCATGGCCTGTCGGAGCGCGTTCGCCCGGCCGCGCGTGGCCGTGATCTCCTCCTGGCTTGCCCGGTAGGTCGGACACATCACGCCGCCGGTCGTCTCCTGCTCGCCGCGACAGCCGCCACAGCCGTGACAGAGTTCGACCATGCCCTGCATGCCGTTGTCGTTTTGCCACTCGAGTGTGGGCTCGAAGTCGGCCTCGAAGTCGTAGTCGGGATCGAACCGAAGATTCTCGCGCAGGTCGGTCGGGTTTTCCTCGCGGAAGACGACCTGCCCGGGGTTGAGAATCCAGTTGGGGTCGAACGCCGTCTTTAGGTCCTGGAAGGTTTCCCAGAGCTCCTCGCCGTAGAGTTTGCGGTTCCACTGGGTGCGTGCGCGGCCGTCGCCGTGCTCGCCCGACACCGATCCGCCCAGTTCGACGACGAGGTCGGTGACGTCGTCCGCGATGCCGTGGAGTTGATCGAGACCAAAATCGGTCTTCGTGTTGAGCAGCGGGCGAACGTGGAGTACGCCGGGGCCGGCGTGGGCGTAGAAACTCGCGTAGGTATCGTGCTCCTCGAGAATGGTCTCGAAGCGTTCGACGAATTCGGGGAGCTTCGCGGGCGGGATGGCGGTGTCTTCGATGAACGAGATGTGTTTTTCGTCGGTCGTCCGCGAGAGCAAAATTGGGAGGCCGGACTTGCGGAGCTTCCAGAGCTTCGCGCGTTCTGCCTTCTCGTAGGCTTCGAGCCCGTCGATCGCGTGCCGGTCGGCGTCCGTCGTCGGGGCATCTGCGGCCGGCTCGCCCTCGGCCGTCGCATCGGGACAGCGGTCGGCGAACAGGCCAGCGACCTGCTCGCGCCCGTGGTCCATATCCTCGGCGTAGAACTCGACGAGGAGCACGGCGTTCGTCCCCTCGGGCAGCATCTCGGCGACGGGGCCGAATTCGGCCGTATCGCGCGCGAGGTCGAGCAGCACGTCGTCTAACACCTCGACGGCGGCCGGGCTGTGTTCGAGAATCGGCGCGACATCTTCCATCGCCTGGTGGAGGTCGGGATAGCACAGCAACGAGACCGCCTTCGTTTCCGGCACCGGTTCGAGTGAGACCGTCGCCTCGGTGACGACCGCAAGCGTGCCCTCACTTCCCGCGAGCAGCCGCGCGAGGTTGACGGAGCCGGGGTCGCCGGTATCGCCTGCGGTCTCGCCACCGGGGAGGTCCGCCCCACGGTCCTCCGCGACGAGACGGTCCAGGTTGTACCCCGAAACGTTGCGCTTGAGGTTCGGATAGGCTTCGTCGACGAGATCTGCTTTCTCGTCCAGAATGTGTGCTACTTCGGCGTAGATTCGCGCCTCGAGGTCACCCTCCGGATCCGCCCGTTCGTCGATTTCCTCGCGGGTGACCTCACCGAACTCGGTAACGGTGCCATCCGCGAGGACGACCTCGCACGCCTCGATGTAGGCGTCCGTCTTCCCGTACTTGAGCGAGTGCGAGCCCGTCGAGTTGTTCCCGATTGCGCCGCCAATGGCGCTCTTGTCGCCCCAGGCTGGGTCCGGCGCGAACTTGAGATCGTGTTCGGAGAGCGTCTCGTTCAGCGTTCCGAGCACCGTCCCGGGCTGGACGGTCGCTGTTTCCCCGTCGAGGTCAATCTCCCGAATCGCGTTCATGTGGCGGGTGAAATCGAGGACGACGGCCCGGTTGACCGTCTGGCCCGCGAGGCTCGTCCCGCCCCCGCGGGGCAAGACTGGAATTTCTCGTTCGGCACAGTACTCGAGTATCCCCGAAACGTCGGCGGTCGATTCGGGGAAAGCGACGGCAATCGGCGTCACCTCGTAGGCGCTCGCGTCGGTCGCGTAGAGCTGTCGAGAGTAAGAGTCGGCACGGACGTCGCAGTCGACGAGCCGCGTGAGGTCGTCGACCAGCGCGGGCCGATCGACGTCCGAACTCTGATAGTCGTAGGTCGCACGTCGGTCGGCGGCCGGGTCGACACTCGGCTCCAGGGACATACCTGACCCTTGCCCGTCGGTGGCTTAAATGATCGTCCTTTGCGGAAAGATACCGTATCAATATGTACCGATTAGCAAGTCTCCCACAGCCATACTCATAAACCTGTATTCATACACTGTTTTCTGATATTTTCACAACAGTTGAACGGAGTTGGGCCCGACGGACACCGGCACAGGATCAAAAAACACGGTTCAGTGGGCGTCCGTGGTGCTCCCACACTCATAGGTGCACAAGTGGTGAGGAACGGAGGGAGACATCACTCAGCAGTAGCGTCTTCCCACAGAGAGAGGCAGTATCCACCACGTTCGCACGCTATCGGACACAGGTAGCGCGACTATCTAAAAACGAAGTGGAAGCATATTCTGTCCGAGGGGTTTACCAAAATGAAATGAATGAAAGCTATGTCCCAAGTTACCAACTGCCGCGGTTGTTTACTCGCCAGTGAACTCCGGCTCGCGCTTCTCGAGGAACGCCTCGATTCCCTCGTCCTTGTCCGTCGTCGCGAACAGCTGTACGAACAGTTCCGCCTCGTAGTCGAGTCCCTCCTCGAGTCCCATGCGGGAGCCAGCCTTCACCGCATTCATGGCGAACTCGAGTGCGATCGGACTCTTTTCGGCCATCGATTCGGCGAGGTCGTAGACGGCTTCATCCAGGTCGGTCGCGTCGTAAACCTCGTCTACGAGGCCGATCTCGTGGGCCTCCTGGGCGTCGATCAGTTCGCCGGAGAGGATAAGCCGCATTGCCTGCCCCTCGCCGACGAGGCGGGCGAGACGCTGGGTGCCGCCGCCGCCCGGAATAAGGCCGAGGTTGATTTCGGGCTGGCCGAGTTTCGAGCCCTCGGCGGCGATGCGGACGTCACAGGCCTGTGCGAGTTCACAGCCACCGCCGAGCGCGTGGCCGTTGATCCGCGCGATGACGGGAATCGACGCATCGTCGACGGTCTCGTAGACCCGCGGGCGCTGACTGGCCTCGCGCTGCTCGACGAGGCTGCGGTCTTTGAACTCCGTCACGTCCGCACCGGCGACGAACGCGCCAGAGCCCTCGCCACCGGTGAGCACGAGCACGCGCACGTCATCGTCGTCTTCAGCGGCCGCGACGGCCTCCTTCAATTCTGTGCGAACCTGGCCGTTGAGCGCGTTGCGCGCGTCGGGACGCTCGATTGCGATCGTCGCGACCTTCTCGGCGTGCTCGCCGACTGAGACGGAGACCAACTCGAGTTCGGTCTCGAGCGCAGCGAGGTCGCTCATTCGTCTTCACCCCACTCGCCGCTCATGCCGACACGCTCGCCGTCCTCCCAGACGTAGAAGCCCTCACCGGACTTCCGGCCGAGGTTGCCCGCGCGAACCTTCCGGCGCAGCGCCTGCGGCGGCTTGAATCGTTCACCGAGTTCCTCGCGGAGGTGTTCGGCGATGTGCAGGCGCACGTCGAGACCGACGTGATCGCCGAGTTCGATCGGCCCCATCGGATAGCCGTAGCCGAGTTTCATCGCCTCGTCGATGTCCGCCGGGCTGGCGACACCTTCCTCGACCATTCGGATCGCCTCGAGTCCCGTCACGAGTCCGAGTCGAGAGGTCGCAAAGCCGGCGCTGTCGCGGACGACCACATCCTCCTTCTCGATCTCGCGGACGTACTCGACCGCGAACTCCTCAGTCCGGTCGTCGGTCTGCTCTGCGATCACAATCTCGACCAGGTCCATCAGATGCGGCGGATTAAAGAAGTGCAGCCCGACGACGCGCTCGGGGGACTCGAGTGCGCTCGCCATCTCCGTGACGGAGAGCGAGGACGTGTTCGAGGCGATCACCGTCTCGTCGCCGGTTTCTGCCTCCACGTCGGAGAGGACGTCCTTCTTCAGGTCCATGTCCTCGGGGACGGCCTCGATGACGAGGTCGGCGTCGACGACGGCGTCGGCGAGGTCGGTCATCCCCTCGATGCGCTCGAGCGTGGCGTCCATCTCGTCTTCGGTGAGTTTGTCTCGATCGACACCGCCCTGGAGGTTCTCGCGAATGCCCTCGAGTCCCTTCTCGACGAGGTCGTCCTCGATGTCTCGCAGGACGACATCGTAGCCCGCCATCGCGGAGACCTGTGCGATTCCATGGCCCATACTACCGGCTCCGAGTACCGTGACTTGCATGATCGAAACTCACACAGGAATCGATCAAAAGCGTTCCTGTTCGCACACCGCGCCAGTCTATTACGGTATGTGGATGCCATATAGTTACCGTCAAAAAACACTTACCAAGCACACGTCAATAGCACTTAATGAACTCCCGCGCCCTCCTGATCGCAGCCTTCCTCGTCGGGATACTGCTCCCGGGAGCACTGATAGCGTCACCCGGCGTGTACTACGTCCCACTCGAGTCCCACAGTTACGGCGTCGCCAACGAGTCGACTGTCGCGTTTCACACGACGGTCGGTGAAGCCGATCTCGACAGGGAGGACGCGACGGCAGTTAGCGATCTCTCGCCCGCGACGCAGCGCGCGTTCGACGAACCCCGCTCGGAACTGACGGATGGCGAATCCGGCTGGCAAGCGGTCACGGTGACGGTCTGTCACGACTCGCTGCTTGTCTGTCCGGTCTACGACGAACCTCCTGATTTCCCGCGCGACGGAATGACGGATCCCGGAGCGCGAACTGGAAACAGTTACGGACTCGTCGAGGCCGACGACGAGCAGTACGTCGTCGAAACGCGAGACGTAACCAGCCTCGGATTCGGATTTTTCGTTGTCCACCCGATTGCGCTGAGTTCGGTCATACTGTACGCGTTCTATCTTGGACTCACGGCGATTCACTATCACGACTCACAGCCCGCCAGAGTTGTTGGTTGTACGGGTTACGGCGTGCTGTTACTCTGCTGGCCGCTCGTCGTCGCCGCCGGGTACACGCTGGGGCTGAATATGTCCGTCCTGTACCTTCCAGTCGCCGCACTCGGTGGCATCGGTGCGACAGCCCTCTGGTATGGCGTCATCAGAACGCGCCTCGGCCGGGCAGTGAATCGGTCCTGCCAGTGAATCGCTGAAGGCCGTCGAGAGACGAACGGATGATGAGCCAGCCGAGGAAAACCGCCGGTTCGGTGGGAGCGCAGTTCGCACTCGAGTACCCGCCCCGACCACCAGACTGCAACGTAGGCACACAGGCGATGTCTGCGAAGAACGGAGCGATTTTACCCCTCCCCCTGAAACACCGTGACAACCGATGAGCGACACCCAGCCAGTAGTCGTCCAAGCAGTCAGGACTCCACAGGGAAAACACGGCGGCGTCTTCGCCGAAACCGGCAGCGAGGAACTGTCTGTCCCGCTGGTCGACACGATACTCGAGCGCACCGGGCTCACGGGCGCAGACGTCGACGACATCCGGTGGGGCTGTGCGAAGCAGGTCGACGAGCAGAGTAACAACATCGCCCGCGTGATCGCGCTCTGCTCCGAACTCGGCGAGGATGTGCCGGGGACCACCATTGACCGGCTCTGTGCCTCCTCCGCGGAGGCGATCATGAGCGCGAGCGACGCTATCCGCGCGGGCCAGCGTGAGGTCATCATCGCCGGCGGTGTCGAGAACATGAGCCGCACCGAGCGCCGGAAGGGGATCGGCTCCTACGACGGCATCGCCGAACAGTACGACGCCGCGGACCTCCAGATGGGCCAGACGGCCGAGACCGTCGCGGACCGATACGATATCAGCCGGGAGGAGCAAGACGCCTACGGCGCACGCAGCCAGCAGCGCGCCTGTGAGGCCACCGAGGAGGGCCGCTTCGACGACGAAATCGTCCCGATCGACACCGGCGAACAGGTCGTCGAAGAAGACGAGGGTCTCCGGCCCGGTACGACCCAGGAGAAGATTTCGGGGCTACCACCCGCCTTCGAAGAGGACGGCTCCGTTACTGCCGCCAACGCCTCCCAGATATCCGACGGCGCAGCGGCCGTCATGCTCACAAGCAAAGCGTTCGCCGAGGACAATGGACTCGAGATCATGGCCGAAGTCGGCGATCACGACGTCGCCGGCGTCGATCCCGAAGTGATGGGGATCGGGCCCGTCCCAGCCGTTCGGGGTATCTGGGAGCGAAACGGCCGCTCAGCCGACGACTACGACCTCGTCGAACTCAACGAGGCCTTCGCCAGCCAGACGCTGTACTGCCAGGACGAACTCGGCTTCGACGACGACGTGTTCAACGTCAACGGCGGCGCAATTGCGTTGGGCCACCCGCTCGGTGCCTCTGGCGCGCGGCTCCCGGTGACGTTGCTCCACGAGTTGCAGAAACAGGGCGGTGGCCTCGGTCTGTCGACGATGTGTGTCGGCTACGGACAGGGGGCTGCAGTCGAGTTCCGCGTGCCTGACGAAAAATAGCGTCTCGAACGGCGCTTACAGCAGCTGATCCGCGATGATGTTCTTCTGAATCTCCGAGGTACCCTCGTAGATCTTCGTAATACGGGCGTCACGGTAGTAGCGTTCTGCGGGATAGTCCGTGACGTAGCCCGAGCCGCCGTGCACCTGGATACCCTCGTCGGCGACTTCGACCGCAATCTCGCTAGCGAACAGCTTCGCCATACTCGAGAACTGCGCAGCGACGTCCTGGTTGTTCTGCTCGACTTCGGTTGCAGCGCGGTAGGTCAGTGAGCGGGCTGCCTCGACGCGGGTCGCCATCTCGGCGAGCTTGTGCTCGATGGCCTGGAACTCCTTGATCTTCTGGCCGAACTGCTCGCGCTCGCCGGCGTAGTCGATCGCGGCGTCGAGTGCACCCTGTGCGGCACCGACCGCCTGGGAGGCGACGCTCGTGCGGCCGGAGGCGAAGAACTCCATCAGCTGGTAGAAGCCCTTGTCGACCTCGCCGATGACGTTCTCTTCGGGGACGCGCACGTCGTCGACGACGACCTCTGCGAGGTCCGAGGCGCGGATGCCGAGTTTGTTGTCGATCTTCTCGGTCGAGATGCCGTCAGTGTCCATCTCGACGAGAAACGCGGTGATCCCGCGGTGGCCCTCGTCCGGGCTGGTCTTGGCCATCAGAACGCCGACGTCGGCGACCGTGCCGTTCGTGATCCACATCTTGTTTCCGTTCAGGACGTAGCCGTCGCCGTCCGCTTCGGCGACCGTCTCGATGCCGGCGACGTTCGAGCCGTGTGCGGGCTCGGAGATCATCGAACAGGAGGCCGTCTCGCCGTTTGCGACCTTCGGCAGCCACTCCTCTTTCATCCACTCGTCACCGAACTCGATGATCATGTTCGTCCCGAAGCCGGCGGAGCCGACGGCCGAGCCGATACCGGGGTCCGCTCGCCAGAGCTCTTCGGTGACAATCGTACTCGAGATCTTGTCCATGCCGGCACCGCCGTACTCGATCGGGATGCCCGGCGCGACGAAGTCGTACTCTGCGGCCTTCTTGCGCAGTTCGAGTGGGTATTTCCCCTCGCGGTCGTACTCCTCTGCGACCGGCTTGATTTCGTTCTCACCGAACTCACGAACGGCGTCGCGAATCGCTTCGTGTTCGTCGGATAGACTGAAAGCCATACGGGATGCTCGTGGGCAAGTTACAAAATAGCTTCGATGGTTCCAAACGCTGCAAAATATTCTGGCCAGTATATTACCACTGTAAAGTAACCTCGGTGTCAGATGCAAGTGGCTATCGGTGCCACCACGTGGTCAAGAGACGGTGACACTGGTGGGTTGCGTCAATTGTAGTCGGGGTCGCCGTCGGGAGTCGCGTTCTGCCCGGCTGTACTCGAGTACGACGAGGTCTGATCACCAGCGTCCGACTGGCGAGGGTCGACCGGCTAGGGCTGCTCGCCACCGAACTCGAGTCGTGTCGAACGGTGGTTTGTTCGACGGTGACCGTGTGTTCGATGGTGACCGTGTGTTCGACGGTGACCGTGTGTTCGATGGTGACCGTGTGTTCGACGGTGACCGTGTGTTCGACGGTGACCTGTACACTCGTACACTCGCACTCGAGTTACCCGTGGATGCGGGTTCGCTTACTCCTCGTCGCGAATCTTGAACTTCTGGACCTTTCCGGTCGTCGTTCGTGGCAGTTCGTCGACGAACTCGACCTCACGGGGGTGCTTGTACTCCGCGAGGCTCTCGAGGCAGTACTGTTTGAGGTCTTCCGGCGTAGCGTCGGCGTCCGGCGTCGGCACAACCAGCGCCTTCACCGTCTCGCCGCGGCGTTTGTCCGGCACGCCGACGACGGCGGCGTCGGCGACGGCCTCGTGCTCGAAGAGCAACTCTTCGACCTCGCGCGGGTAGACGTTGTAGCCGCCCGTGACGATCATGTGCTTCTCGCGGTCGACGACGAAGAAGAAGTCGTCCTCGTCCCAGTAGCAGATGTCGCCGGTGTGGAACCAGGTCGTCCCGTCTTCCTCGGTGAAGGCGTCCTCGTTCGCCTCGGGCAGTTCGTAGTAGCCCTGCATCACGTTCGGTCCTGAGATGACGAGTTCGCCCGTGATTTCGTGGAGGTCTGCCTCCTCTTCGTCGATTGGTCCCTCCTCGACGCGGGGAACCGTCTCGAAGTCGTCATCGACGACCTTCGCCTCAACGCTGGTGTCGCCGGGGCCGTCGAGCGGCGTCCCGATGCTGCCCTTCCGGCGCGCCCCTTCGTGGTTTGCGTGCGTAACCGGACTCGTCTCTGTCAGGCCGTAGCCCTCGTAGAGTTCGACACCGTACAGTTCCTCGAAGCGCTCGAGCACCTCGTGTGGGAGACTGGCACCACCGGAGTTAACGAACCGGAGCGCCTCGAGGTCGTATTCTGCGGCGTCGGGCTGGTTGATCATGTCGTTGAACATCGCCGGAACGCCGAACATGATGGAGAGGTCTTCCTCCTCGATCAGGTCCATCACAGTTGGTGCGTCCCACTCGGGGATCGGATAGTAGGCACCGCCGCTGTACATCGCGCCGTTCATCACGACGGACATGCCGTAGATGTGAAAGAGCGGCAGGGTACCGACGAGGCGGTCTGTCGCCTGGAAGCCGCCGTGGGGGACGTCGGCGTTAGCTTCGGTCGTCCAGCGGATGTTGTTATGGGTGAGCAGAACGCCCTTCGGCGTGCCGGTGGTGCCCGACGTGTAGGGCTGGACCGCCACGTCGTCGTCCGCGCGGTCGACGATCGCTTTCGTCTCGTCTGCGAGGAAGTCCTCGAAGGCCGTTGCGCCCTCGGCGTCGCCGCCGACGCTGATAACCTGTTCGACGTCAGTGTCGTCGAGCACATCACGGACGTTTGGGACGTTATCCGCGAGCGAGACGACGGCTTTTGCCCCGCTGTCGCCCAGTAGATGGCCGATCTCGCGGGCCTTGTACTGCGGGTTCATCGGCACGACGATACCACCAGCACGCAGCGTGCCGTAGAACGCCGTCACGAACTGCGGCAGATTCGGGAGGTAGATACCGACGCGGTCGTCCTCGCCGATGCCGTTGTTCTCGAGTGCCTGTGCGAACTGCCCCGCGCGCGTCCAGAACTGTTCGTAGGTGAGTTCGGAACCGTCGTAGACAATTGCGGGGGAATCCGAGTTCGATTCGACAGTCTCGGCGACAGTTGTGACGAGATTGGTCATTCGCTTGTTCGTGAGTTGCGTGAGAACTACTAAAGGATTGCTGTCCAATAGCGTGGAGAGTTGCGAACGGCCACGGCTGCAGTGGCTACAGGCGGGTACTCGAGTTGCGGGGACTCGAGACAGCCGATGCGAGAACGGAGCCGACCTGCCGGGTGGTGCCGGACTCAGTCCAAGGTGGACTCAGCGTTGCGGTCGGACTCGGTTCCAGCCCCCGTTTCGGCGTCGACGGCGTAGCCGACAACGAACTTCGCGTGGGCTAACGCGCCAACGATGGCGGCGGCAGCCACGACCTGCACCAGGACACTGGCGAGCGAGCCGAACATCGCGCCGAACGCGGCGATAGCGTACAGCCCGCGGGCAGGATAGGAGAGGTCGCGTGCGCCGTCGAAGCCAATCGTGGCCACGATGAGCGCGACCGTTCCGGCGAGGACGACGGGGAACGCGAGCAGCGTCTCCTGGGTCCAGTAGATGAGGCTGTTGTTCGTCACGAACGCGAACGGGATGATGAATCCGGGTGCACCGATACGAAGCGCCTGGATACACGACCGGACGAAGTCCGTGCCGGCGATGCGCGATCCGATCGCGACCGAGATCGCGACCGGCGGCGTGATCGCCGAGAGCATCGCGAAGTAGAAGACGAACATGTGTGCCGTGATGTCCGGGACACCCATCTCGGTGACGCCGGGAACGACGAGCACGACGACCAGCACGTACGCAGCGGGCGTCGGCATGCCGAGCCCGAACAGGATACTCGCGATCATCGCGAGGACGAGCACGACGACCAGCAGTCCGCCGCCGAGACCCAGAATACCGGTGCTCACACGCGGTGCGAGCCCGGTAAACGTGAGCATCTCGATGATGACACCCATCGCGGCGAGGACACCGACGAGCGGGGCCATCTCGAGTCCACCTCGCCGGAGGCCGAGGGCGATTTGCTCGATCACACGATAGCACTCGCGGAAGACCCAGTAAACGCGGTAGCCGATCGACGAGTACTCGGCGTCCGTCTTGCGAGCCTCCAGGATGTCGACCGCGACGAGCTTCAGGCTGCCGACGACGAAGATCGTCACGATGGTGTAGAGCCCCGCATAGAGCGGTGTGTATCGCAGGACGACGAGCGTCACGATCAACACACCGAGCGGGACCGCGAAGTGGATGCCCTGCAGGAGCATCCGCCAGTCGAACGAGCCCCTGTTCGGCGTCGTCCAGCCGAATTTGAGGATCGCGAAGTGGATCCCGATACCGACGCTCAGATAGAACAGCGCGGCCGGAATCACGCCGGCCTGGACGATAGTGAGGTAGCTCTCTCCGAGCAGGTCGGCCATCAGGAACGCGGCGACACCCATCACGGGCGGGAGCATCTGCCCGCCAGCGGAGGCGACAGACTCGATCGCCGCAGAGAAGTCGTCGCGGACCCCCTGATCCTGCATCATCGGAATCGTGAAACTCCCGGTAGTCGCGGTGTTCGCCGCGGCGCTGCCGGTGATCGACCCCATCACCATGCTGGCGATGACTGCGATCTGGACGACACCAGTGCGGAGCGTCTTGCCGAGTTCACGACCCACATCGAGGACGAAATCCATGAGGCCGTAGGCTTTCGCGATCCCGGCGAACATGATGAAGATCGCGACCCAGGTGGAACCGATCCCCATCAGGGTATCGTGGTAGACACCGGTGAGATCGATCGCCCCCTGTCGCGCGATGCGCTCCCAGCCGTAGCCGGTGTGGCGGAGCACGCCTGGCAGAATCGTCGCGAACAGAACGTGTGCGTAGGCGATTGAGACGACGGTAACGCCGGCAATGATGTTTCCGAACGCCCGCCGCGTCGCGTCGACGACGAGCAGGATCAACAGCGCACCAACGTAGAGGTCCGTCTGGGTGTGCCCCATCAGGTGGACGTCCTCGTGGAGCCGCTGGAAGTTGAGTTCGACGTAGGCCGTCGCCAGTAACGCGAGCGCGGCGAACGAGAGCGCAACGTACGGGTCAATGCGATCGTACGCCGCTCGGAGGCGAGCAACCCGTTCGCTCCAGTGCGGACCGAGACGCGAAGCAACACTCGGTGAGCCCACATCCGCACTCGAACTCGCACTCGAGTTCGAGCTCGACTGTGCGTTCGACTCTGCCGCAGCGGACGACGAGGGTTCGGATTCGGCTGCTGAGACACTGGCGGTGTCGGTGTCGGTGTCAGCGGGAGTGTCGGTGTCAGTGTCAGCGGGAGTGCCACTGTCTGCTTCGGTTTCAGCTTCAGCTTTGGCCTCCGCTTCAGCTTCAGCTTCAGCTTCAGCTTCGGCTTCGGCTTCGGCTTTGTACCGCCGTCTCACCACATCGAGATAGTACAGCGCCAGTCCCAGACCGAGAAACACGTTCGAGTACCGAAGCCGCATCCACATCAGCGAGTACGCGTAGTAGATCGTCCACACCGTGAAGGAGATTGCAAACAGCGTCACCAACACGTTGAGCACGAGCAACCGCGTTACCGTCACTCGCCGCGGGATATCCGTCGCTACGAACGGCGGCAACCGGTCGTTGATCGGAGCTGCAAGTGGAATCGGGAGTTCCATCGTGACTCAGTCTCAGGGCTCGTCGGCGCGTTCGAACTCGTCCTGCCAGATACCCAGTTCCTCGTAGAAGTCCGCCGCCGCCGCGTGGAACGGAATATCGTCGTAGGCATTCTCCAGCCAGAACTCCTCGTCCTCGAGTGGTGCGAGCACAGCACTGTACTCTTCGAGTTCCGCGCGGTGCTCGTGCATGAGCTCTAAGAAGTTGTAGACGAGGTCGTAGTCGAGGTCAGCCCGCGACATGAAATTGTACGCAAACGTCGGGCAGTGGACCTCGTCGGGGACCGACGCTGGCGTGGCCTCGCCCTCCTCGAGTTCCGCGCCGTCAAAGGACTCGATGAGCAGGCGATCGTCGTCTTCCCACTCGGCGAGCACATCGTCGTCGACGTCGAGAATCGAGAGATCGACCGTGCTCATCATCTCCTGGAGCCAGCCGGGCTCGATGTCGAAGTTCATGTAGGTGCCGACGCCGACATCGAGGCGACCCTCCTGCATCGCACTGCTCTGCTCGCCGTAGGTGAGGCTCTCTCGTTCGTAGTCATCGACCGCCGCGTCGAGGGCGTGCTCGAGTGCGGGTGCAGTCCCAGACCCTTCTGGCGTTGGTGAAACGCCGTGGTCTTCGGTGATGTCGGTGAGAGTCTCGAGGTCCTCGTTTGCGGTACAGAAGAACCACGGGAGGTCGTAGTAGTGAAAGACTTGCGAGATCTGGAAGTCGAGATCACCGAGTTGGCCGGTGCCTTCGGAAATTTCGTGCGCCGACCAGTTCTGGAGATAAACCATTTCGGCCTCCTCGTTGGAGAGTGCGCCGATGTTGGCTTCAGTTCCGCGACTCGTCTGGGCTTCGGCGAAGAGGTTGTCAGTATATTCGTTGACAACCGCCGTAATTCCCTGGTTGGCGGCGTAGGCGGTCGTCCCTTCTGTGGCGGTTCGCATTCGAACGGGGTCCTCATCTTGACTGTCAGAACAACCCGCGAGTGCTGCCGTCACGCCGGCACCGGCGGCGCTCAACACTGCGCGTCGACTCGTCAGTTTGGACTGACCACTCGGTTGGTGTGCCATGCCATGCACGTCTGTAAGCCATTATTATATATGTACCGAAACAAACCTAAGCACAGGAAATCAGTTCACAGTTTTTGTAAAATCAAACGTCGGCTACACGAAGGCGTGTGGATGACAGGCAAACCATAATACCTATGCTTCCGTTGGCTGATGTTCAATCCATGCTGGATTTCGTTCAGCTCGAAGCGGATTTAGACCAGGAAGAACGGTTGATCCGGGACACTGCCCGGGAGTTCGTCGAGGAGCACGTCAAGCCTGACATCGGCGAACACTTCGAAGAGGGAACGTTCCCAACCGAACTGATTTCCGAGATGGGCGAGCTCGGCTTCTACGCGCCCAACCTCGAGGGATACGGTTCACCGAACGTCTCCGAGACGGCCTACGGGCTGTTGATGCAGGAGCTCGAGGCCGGCGACTCGGGACTGCGCTCGATGGCCTCCGTACAGGGTGCGCTCGTCATGTACCCGATCCACGCCTACGGCAGCGAGGAACAAAAGGAAGAGTGGCTTCCAAAGCTCGGTCAGGGTGAGGCCGTCGGCTGTTTCGGCCTCACCGAACCCGAACACGGCTCGAACCCGTCGGGAATGGAGACCTACGCCGAAGCGGACGGCGACGGCTACGTTCTCAACGGTTCGAAGACCTGGATCACGAACTCACCAATTTCGGACGTCGCCATCGTCTGGGCGCGCGACCGCTCGAGTGAAGACAATCCCGTTCGCGGCTTCCTCGTCGAGACCGACCGCGACGGTGTCTCGACGAACAAGATCACCGAGAAGCTCTCGCTGCGCGCGTCGATCACCGGCGAGATTGGATTGAACAATGTTCACGTTCCGGAGGAGAACGTCCTGCCGGGCGTCTCCGGCATGAAAGGACCACTCTCCTGTCTCACGCAGGCCCGCTACGGCATCGCCTGGGGGGCGATCGGTGCAGCGCGTGACGCCTTCGAGGAGGCACGACAGTACGCACAGGACCGCGAACAGTTCGGCGGCCCGATCGGTCGATTCCAGCTCCAGCAGCGCAAGCTCGCGGAGATGGCGACCCAGATCACGCTCGCACAGTTGCTCGCCTACCGACTGGCCGAGCTCAAAGAGCGCGGTGACATGCAGCCACACCACGTCTCGCTGTCCAAGCGCAACAACGTCCGCATGGCTCGCGACCAGACCCGCGTCGCCCGCGAGATGCTCGGCGGCAACGGCATCACCACGGACTACTCGCCGATGCGTCACATGGCGAACATGGAGACGGTCTACACCTACGAAGGTACCCACGACATCCACACGCTGGTGCTCGGCGAGGAGCTAACCGGTATCAAGGCTTACCAGTAAGCGAACGCTGGCGTCAGCGCCTTCACCTTCACCTTCGACTTCCGACTACCACATCGCTGTCTTCTCTGCTCTGCTCGTTTTGTCTCTCTCCGTCTCCGCTCACACTGCTCGTCTCTCACTCTGCTCGCCTCTCACTAACTCGGTTCTAGACACCCGTCCGTTGCACGCTCCGAAATATGCTACCTCACACTGAGCAGGGCCGAACAGCGGACAACAGTAGTCTCCAACGACGGTGCCAAACGAGTTGTACTCGAGACACTGAAGCGGGCGCGTGGAGCCGGTCAGTCGTACTCGACAGTTGGAATCTGGACTCGTGTTCCAGAGAGCGGACACACCAGTTCGCATGGTGAAACACCGCAGTTACTGTGTGAAATGGACGTTACACGGTAGCAGCCAGCACTGGTCGCAAACAGGCTCAAGCGTCACATTTGCCATCGTCTGTTTCACGCTGAGGTAGTCTCGTTTTACTCTCCGGAACATTCATTGGCGCGCCGCCGGAACGCGCTGCTATGCGCACCGACCGAACCGACCGGGACGATGTGGGGGTTTCCACGACCCGCAAAACGTTCGAAATCCTCGAAACGCTCGCGGACGAGGACGGCGTGACGATCACGGAACTCACCCGTCGAACGTCGTTCACCAAGAGCACCGTCTACCGCCACCTCTCGACGCTCGTCGACCTCGGCTACGTCGTCGAGCGCGACGGCGCGTACTTCGTTGGTTTTCGGTTCCTCGAGATCAGCGAGCAGGCCCGCGGCCGCAAGAAGGGGTACACCGCGGCGAAACGGAAGGTGTTCGAACTCGGCAAGGAGACTGACGAGCGCGCCGTCTTCATCGTCGAGGAGGACTACGAGGGGGTCTACATCCACCGATATGGAAGCCTCTCCGATACGATGATCGGCAAACGCCGCCCGCTGCACTCACTGGCCGCCGGAAAGACGATCCTCTCGGAGTGGGACGACGACGCCGTCGCCGAGTTCATCGACACCGTCGGGCTGGATCCCAGCACGGACAACACCATCACCGATCCCGACGAACTGTACGCCGAACTCGAGACGATTCGCGAGCGCGGTTACGCGGTGAACAACGAGGAGCACATGGCCGGCCTCCGTGGCGTTGCCGTCCCGGTCTATACACCGGACGAGACGCTGCTCGGTGCACTGAGTGTGTTCGGGCCGACGAGTCGGTTCAAGGACGAGTACGTCCACGAGGAACTGCCAAATCGCCTCTGGGACAAGGCGGGCGAAATCAAAGTGACGCTGGCGTACGGCTGAGCTACAGGCGCTGGTCGCAGTATTCGGTTCTCGTTCTCGTTCTCGTTCTCGCTCTTGCTCTTGCTCTCTGTCTATCCGTTGTATACACCTCATAGCCCGCCTGAACGAAAGGCACCAGCCAGTCCAATTTCGGCATACGAAACGAGCCCCAGCGAGTGTCGGACTGGGGACTACCGCCTTGCTATGAAGGGACACTATCAGCCGTCGCTGTTTCACCAGTATCCCAGATGGTGGTAGCAAGTGTCCGCCATGCGGAACGAGCGTCTTATCGGACGGGCGTGCCACCACCGAAACGACTTTCGGGGGCTGACCGAAAGTCGTCGCAAACGATGGATCACGAGAACGATCGGTGGGGTTGGAATCAACGCGAGATACAGCCATCGAAGCCGGGAGCTGCCAGCTCACCATGACCGACGAATCGTCGACGCCAGGTCCGAAGCCGAAAGTCGCCCGTCTCATCGACGCGTACGGGCCCGAACTCGCTGGAATCGGTGAGGAACTCGAGGCACGGTGGACGGACCCCGAGACCGACGACAGCCTGCGGACGCTCGCAGACTGGTTCAACGAGCAACTGCTACAGGCGGCGCTCGCCGACGCCGGCGTCGAGACGGTCACCGACGACGTCTCACAGCTCTACTCGCTGCTCGCAGGTGATACCGGGAGTCGCGGCGAACGAACACAGATCGAGCGTCGACTCGAGCGCCAGGGCGTCGACGTGGCGTCACTCACCGACGAGTTCGTCTCCTACGGCGCGATCCGGTCGTATTTGACCGGCTACCGAAACGCGTCACCGCCGCCGGCCGACGGACGGGCGAACGCGGCGACGACGGCCCGAACGATCGATGGCCTTCGCCAGCGGACGGTCGCCGTTACGGAAAGTAAACTCGACCGATTACAGGACACCGACCAGCTACGAGTGGGTCCACATCGAGTGTTCGCAGACGTGCAGGTACTCTGCGAGCGCTGTGGAAAGCAGTACGACGTGGCAGATCTGCTGGATGCGGGCTCGTGTGACTGTTATGAGTCCTGAGGACTGGCGCACGGACCGGCTGTCGGGCGTAGATGGTACGTGTTACGCGTTACGTGTCATGTGTTACGTGTCACGTGCCATGTGCCATATACCGTCGAATACCGACAGTCGCGCCGCTCTCGAGACGTAACTGCAAACAGCGGTCGAGCTAGTTCGGATACTGAACCCATAACACCGATACCGGTGTTACGAGATACGTCCAACGGGCCGTGATTAAATCTCGGTCACGCGGTCGTACTCGTCGTCGATCGCCGCTGCGTCCTCGGGCAGCAAGGCAACGACGAGGAAGTCGGTGTGTGATTCGAAGTACTCTACAAGCGATGCGATTCGGTTCGAGTCAAGCGCTTCCAGCGAGTCGAGCAGCATGAACGGCACCTCCTCGTAGACTTCGTGGACGAGATAGCCCGCGAGTCCGAAGATCAGGCCCGTCACCTCCCGTTCACTCTCGCTCAGGTGGTCGATTGTATCCTCGTAAGTCCGCCCATCTGCCGTGCTGCGGACGATGTGCAGATCGAACGCCGTCTGTTCGACCTTCCGGCGACCTTCCCGAACCGTCTTCCCAACCCGCTCGATCCAGATCCGGTCGATATTGTCGTACTCGAGTACCTCGAGCACGGCGTCCATGTGCTCGTTGAACGACTCGACGGCCTCGCGTTCGATTCGGTCGATACGAGTGCGCAGTTCCTCGAGTTCGTCGCGAATTTCCTCACGGCGCGCTTCGAGACGCGCCTGTTCGTCGAGGTCGGATTCGATCTCCTCGATGCGTTCGGTCGTCGTCTCGAGGTCGCGCTCGAGCCGTCCGAGGGAGAACTCGAGTTCGTTTGCGCGGCGGTTGAGGTCGAGGAGACTCTCCTCATCGTCCTCGCTCTCGTCGTCGGATTCAGCCTCGAGTTCCGCGGCTTCGGTTTCGAGGGCGTCAATTTCGGCTTCGAGTTCCTCGCGGCGGTCGGTGAGGTCGTCGAGACGGGCCTCGCGCTGGTCGATCTCGTCGCTGACGGACTCGAGACGGCGGTCGACGCGTTCGTGGCGCTGGCGTGTCTGGTTAATCTCACGGCGCTCAGTACGAAGCGATTCGATCCGGTCTTCGAGGTCGTCGCGCTCTGCGAGTTTCGTCTCCTGGTGGTCGCGCAGGCGCTCGATCGTGCCCTCGATTTCGTCGCGCTCGACCTGTGTTCCGCAGGTCCAACAGCGGACGGTTTCCTGGTCCTCGACGAGCTGGTCGGTGAGCGATTCGGCGTCCGACTCGTGTTCGACGCCGTCGGCCAGCAACTGCCGAATTTCGGGGTGCGATCCCTCGAGCATCTCCTCGTTGAACTGGACGATGCTCTGTAGCTGACTGATGACGCCGTCGATCGACTGCGACTGGCGCTGGAGGCGGTCGATTTCGTCGTCGACCTCCTCGCGGTCGAGTGAGTCGAGATCGGGGAGATCTGCGCGTTCGTCCTCGAGTTCCTCGCGCTCTCCGCGCAGTGCGGAGAGACTCTCCCGTTCAGTTTCGAGATCGAAGCGGACGTCCTCGAGTGCAGACCGTCGCTCACGGAGTTCGCTCAGTTTTGCCTCGAGTTCGTCCTGGCCCTCCTGCTGGGCGTCGGCGCTAGCTTCGGCCTCCTCGATCGCCTCTTTGACGACCTCGAGTTCCTCGCGCTTGTCCTCGATTTTGTTCTGAAGGTCGGTACGCTCCTGTTCGAGCCCCGGGAGCTCGTTCTTGAGCGACTCGAGTCGATCGAGTTCGCTCGAAAGTTCGTTCTTCTCGTCGGTCAGCCGCGAGATTTCCCGTTCGATTTCGTCGGTGTCGACCGGCCGAAGGATGATCTCGCGCAGGTCGTCCTCCATCGTGACGGCGCGGCGCGCCGGGTTGGACTCGAGAAGGAACGCGTAGAGGTCGGCGAGTTTCGGATCGTCGAGATACGGGTCGCCGTCGGTGACGACAGAGTTCCCCGTGCGTGTAAGCGTCCGAGTGTACGTTTCGCCGTCGAGTTCGAGTTCGGCATACCCCTCCTCGGCGTCGGCCTTGAGTGAGGCAGATTCGCCACCAAGTGCGGCCATAAACGCCTGGAGAAGCGATGTTCGGTTCGTCGCGTTGCGCCCGGCGAGGACGGTTATACCCGACTCGAGTTCGACTGTCGTCTCATCGATCCCACCAATGTTCTGCGCCCGTAATCGCGCCTCGTGGGCAATCGACTCCTGTGTAGCCATCATTCGAATAACTTCCTAGCCGAGTGATAAACCTTTGGAGGGGAACGATAAGTGTGGGTGGGGACTCGACCGAGGAACCGCCGAGTTACCGCGAACACATATAGAAGTGTTATAGAGATTAGTTATATTTCTTTCTTATGTATAAGGTGCTATTCTCGAACGATGGTATGCATACAGTATGGCTACCTCCATAGTAGTCGGTATATACCGTATAACCTGCATATCTCTGTCTGCAGGAAACGCGTGGGACAAAACTGAGACTGTGGTGAATTAATCAGGATACAAACACATATCAGTAAATATCGATGGAAAATACAATTGGGTACGTAGTATTAAATTCTGGCCTACACTTCTATGCCACCTGTTATCTCTTGATCCATTCCATCTGGTGGTTTATATACAATAACGCAACCAGCGAAGCTATGGCCTCACAGAAGACGCCATCGCGACGCACTGCACTCCGAACGCTGACCACCCTCGCAACTGGCCTGACACTCGGCGGTCCGAGTGTCGCTGGGTCCGTGGGTGCACAAACCGACGCAGACTCCGATGGACCTGCCGATACCGAACGGTACGTCGCCGTCGTCGACCGGATCGTCGACGGCGAACACGTCGTCTTGCTACTCGAGGAGGACGGCCAGATCGTGGACGAGTTGGTCGTTCCACGGTCAGAGTTCGATACCGTCTCCGAGAGTGATATTCTGGCCGTGATCATCGCGGACGACGAACTGCTCGACTACCGAATCCTGCCGGAGCGACCCTGTGATATCGACGCTGTGGACATCGCTGCCGACAGCCAGGACGACCTGGATGCCGACCGTGAGACGACGCCAGCACCATCCCGTCAGAGTCGTGCTGAAGAAGCCGACTGTCTCTAGCACATCCGCTACCATTGTTTCCAGAGTAGACGCCGTTGCCGAACAACGGCAATCTCTGGCGGGGAAACAATGAACGAATTTATATATGGTCCGGATGATGGCGTACCCATGCGACTCGCTGACAAAACCGTGGTCATCACCGGTGCAGCGGCAGGGATCGGACGGGCAACCGCCGAACGGTGTGCCGAGGAGGGCGCACACGTCATCGTCACGGACATCAACGACGACGGCGTGGCCGTCGCCGAGGCCATCGAGGAGGCAGGCGGCTCCGCCGCGTTCTACAAACTCGACGTGACCGACGCCGAGCAGTTCCACGACGTAATCGACGACATCGTCGCCGAGCACGGACTCGACGTTCTCGTCAACAACGCCGGCACCGGCCACCCCAGTGGCAGTCTGGAAACCATCGACGAGTCGATCCGCGACTTCGTCGTCGACGTGAACATCAACGGTGTCTGGAACGGCTGTCACGCCGCGTTACCGCACCTGAAAGAGCAAGGCCACGGCGCAATCGTCAACGTCGGCTCGCTGGCGAGCCTCCTTGGACTCCCGAAACAGGCAGCCTACTCGCTGACGAAGGGGGCCGTCCTGAACATGACTCGTGCCGTCGCGGCCGAGGCTGGTCCCTACGGCATCCGCGCGAACACGGTCTGTCCGGGCTTTACTGAAACGCAGTTGCTCGACCAGTATCTGGCCACTCGAGACGACCCCGAGGCAGCGCGCGAGCAGATGGCCGAAGAGTACCCACTGAAA
This sequence comes from Natrialba magadii ATCC 43099, assembly GCF_000025625.1. Classification (NCBI taxonomy): domain Archaea; kingdom Methanobacteriati; phylum Methanobacteriota; class Halobacteria; order Halobacteriales; family Natrialbaceae; genus Natrialba; species Natrialba magadii. The sequence continues at coordinate 3,001,785 of NC_013922.1, forward strand.
CGCCTCGCCACGCCGGAGGAAATCGCCGATGCGATTCTCTTCCTCGCAAGCGACGAGGCCTCGTTCGTGACCGGCCATGGACTGGTCGTCGACGGTGGGTTCTCGGCATAGCGCCGTCCCGCGGGTACCGTTTCACCAACCCGCGACCCCGGCGCAGTTGCAGTTGCAGTTGCGGTTCCAGTTTCAGCTCCAGCACCAGTTTCAGTTCCAGTCGCAGTTACACCCCGTCGCTCTCATCAGTTCTCCGACTCGCGAACCAGCGCAACACTCGCAAGCGTCTCTCCCTCCACAACAGTCGCCTCCTGTGTAAGCGCGTACAACACTCCCGATCGCTCCGTCGTCGCCGTCGCCAACGGCTCGTAGGTCGCCGGATCGAACACCGTCCCCAGGGTCGTCCCCGCCGAAATGAACTCGCCTAACTCGAGTGCCTGCTCGGGACGGAAGAGGCCGGATTCGGGTGTCGTCACCTTTCCAAGGTGGTTCCGGGCGATGGTCTGGTCGTGGTCGATGACGTCGCCTGGAAGGAGTTCAAGTGTGCGACAGACGTTGAACAGGCCATCGACACCGGTTTCGACAGCACTCTCGACGATCTGTTTGTTGTGCGCGAGTTCGGGGGTGATCGCCGGAATGCCTTCCTCGGCGGCGGCGACGCGGAGTTTACCGGCGAAGCCGCGGCGGTGCCACTCCTCGGAGGCGTCGTCGTTCGCCTCCTCTGAGAGGAGTAAGTCGGTCCCGAACGCGGTGGCGAGGTCGCGGGCACGGTCGTCGCCCTCGCGGTAGACGACGTGTGGGTACATGTCGGGACTGCCGGTGTGGAGGTCGACGATCGCATCGGCCTGTGTTACGTACTCCCAGAGCGTGGCGGCCATGCGCTGGTGGAGGCTGCCATCAGCGTCGCCCGGCCAGACCCGATTCATATTGCTGTTGACGCTGTCGAAGGCCTCTGGGGCGGTGTAAGAGACGCGGTCGAAGGTGAGTGGATTCGCGACAGGGACGGCGATGATGGTCCCCGACAGGGGTTCCTGCAGGAGCCGCTCGTGAAAGCGCCGCAGGGTTTCGGTACCGTTCACCTCGCGGCCGTGCTGGGCAGCCTGGATGTACAGCGTCGGTGCGTCGTCGGTGCTGGGGTCGTCAGCCGTGTCGGCGTCCGCGCCGGCAGGACGATAGGTGTGAACCGTCGTCGTAAGCGCAACGCCGGACGGGAGCCGTGCGAGTGTCACCGTCTCGGACGTATGCTCCGTCTCGGTCATACCCGACGATACCACCGCCTGATGTATGTAGTTGCGGTCCGCGAGGGACAGCCAGCGGCTGTCCAGTAGCGAGTCGAGACCACTACCGTTTTCACTCGTCCCGTCGACCCCGACGTATGGGCAACGTTACTGCAACCCTGCACACGAACCGGGGCGACATCGAGGTCGAACTCTACGACGAGCGCGCACCAAGCACCGTCGACAATTTCGTCGGGCTCGCGACCGGCGGCAAGACCTGGGAAGACCCTGAGACCGGCGAGGAAGTCGACGGCGAGCCGCTGTACGACGACGTTGCCTTCCACCGCGTCATCGAGGGCTTCATGATTCAGGGCGGTGACCCAACTGAAACCGGCCGCGGCGGCCCGGGCTACCAGTTCGACGACGAGTTCCACGAGGAACTGCGCCACGACGACGCCGGCATCCTGAGCATGGCGAACTCCGGCCCGAACACCAACGGCTCGCAGTTCTTCATCACGCTCGACGCCCAGCCACATCTCGACGACCGCCACTCCGTCTTCGGCAAGGTCACCGACGGCATGGACGTCGTCGAAGAGATCGGCAGCGTCGACACCGACCGCAACGACAAGCCGCGTGAAGAAGTCGTACTCGAGTCGGTTTCGGTCGACTACGAATAAGCAGTGTTGTTCGGGCTGGCACAGTTCGGTCCAGTCCGGTTTCGTTCAGTTCCACTCTGTATCGAGTGACAACGCTATTTGCGGGCGGTGAACTGGGACAGTCCTGCAGTCATCCGGAGTTGGACTCGAGTTCAGAAACGGGAGTGAGGTCGAGTTCAAAATCCGGCTCGAAGAGCTCCTCGATGTGACACTCGAAGAAGGCGGCCAGTTTGAACGCGAGTTCCAGCGACGGATCGTAGCGTTCGCGCTCGATTGCGTTGATCGTCTGGCGTGTCACGTCGACGGCCTCGGCGAGGTCGCCCTGACTCAGTCCCGCTTCTTCCCGCCGTTCGGTGAGTTGGTTTTCCATGCTGGAGCAATCAGGAGCGACGACTGACGATCGTATAACAGACACCGTAGAAGAGCCCAAAGGCTGAGAACAGGTAGATCCCGCCCCAGACTGTCGGCGAGATCGTGATGTAGTTGCCCGCGTTCAGGACGTAGAGCGCTGGAATGATCCCGACTCCGACCATGAACGCGATGCCGATCATCATCCCGCTCGCGCGGTTGTGAAGGCGCTCGTCGCGCTCGTCGACGAGTTTCGTGTCGCTGACGTATGGAACCGCCACTGCGACGATCATCGCCGCCCACACCGTCACGAGATACGTGGCGGTTCCAACAAGCTGCTCGCCAAGGAGGATGCCAGCGAGAAGGCCGAGGCAACCAATCCCAACGAGTCCCCAGACTGATCGTTCGTACGTTTGCCTCCCGATTCCGAATACCGTGTTCACCTGCTGTCTGGTGTCGGACATGCTTTACAGTAAAGCGTACTTTACACCAGTGCTTAAAGCTACCGTTGGTTGTTCGACGCGTATGGGCTGGACAACTGACGACATCCCCGACCAACAGGGCCGGACAACCGTCGTTACGGGCGCGAACAGCGGTATCGGACGCGAGACCACCTGCGAACTCGCGCGCAACGGTGCGACCGTGATCATGGCATGTCGGAGCCTCGACCGCGGCGAGAAGGCCGCCGTCGACATCTGTCGGGAGGTTCCGGACGCAGACCTCCGCGTCAAACAGTGTGACCTTGCCAGCCTCGAGTCAGTCCGGGAGTTCGCGGCGCGTGTTGACGATCCGATCGACGTCGTGATCAACAACGCCGGGACAATGGCAATCCCGCGCTCAGAGACGGCGGACGGTTTCGAAACGCAGTTCGGCGTCAACCACCTCGGTCACTTCGCACTCACCGGATTGCTGCTTGATCGGTTACAGACCGCCGCCGACGAGAGCGGGGACGACGCTCGTATCGTCACCGTCTCGAGTGGTATGCACGAACGCGGCGATATCGACTTCGACGACCTCCATCACGAGTCGTCGTACGACCCCTGGGATGCCTATGCGCAGTCGAAACTCGCGAACGTACTCTTTGCGTACGAACTCGAGCGGCGGTTGCTCACCGCGGATGCGAACGCAAAGAGTATTGCTGTCCATCCAGGCTACGCGGCGACCAAGCTCCAGTTTCGTGGTCCCGAAGAAACGGGCGCGCGGGGGAGAAAAGCAGTGCGGTGGCTGCTCAACACTCTTCTTGCGCAGTCGTCTAAACGCGGGGCGCTTCCGACGTTGTACGCTGCAACTGTCCCAGACGCCAAGGGTGGGGCGTACTACGGTCCCGGTGGACTCGCAAATATGCGCGGCACACCGGAGCGACAGGCTTCCGCAGGTCGGTCGTACGACGAGGAGACAGCCCGCCGTCTCTGGAAGGTTTCGCGCGAATTGACCGGCGTCACGTACGACCTGCCACAGCCAGACTCTGAGTCGTCGACACCGGCTGGCAGCTCACCGCAATCGTAACGCGAAAGGCGACGTAGCCGAACAGCCATATAATGACTGACGACGGCGACGACGGCATCCAGCGCGCGAGCGACGTCGGCTCAGCCGACGCGCCGCCGATCGAGGAGAAGCCTTACAAGATCATTTTCGAGGCGAACAAGTGCTTCGGGGCCGGGAAGTGCGCCGAAGTCAGTGACAACTGGGAGATGTCGATTGCGTCCGGGATCGCCAAACCGAACGAGTACTTCATCGACGAGGAAGAGCTGGACCACAACGTCCGTGCGGCGGAGGTCTGCCCAGCGAAGAAAGATGACGGCTGCATCCACGTCATCGATCGCCGAACTGACAAGGAAATCGCGCCGGACCCACACGGTGATGGGACGCTGAGCGTCGACTGGTAGACTGGGATACTGGTAGGCCGGTAGGCCGGGAGACTGGTTGCACCAGTTGCACCGGTTACGTTCACTGCGGGTGACTCCAGTGATTCCAGTGATGTTTCTGAGAGACGAACACCGAAACGCACATTTTAGCGGGGCGGATATCCACGAGTGCCTTTTGTGCGAGGGTAGCCAAGCAGGCCAACGGCGGTGGGCTTAAGACCCGCTCCCGTAGGGGTCCGAGGGTTCAAATCCCTTCCCTCGCATGTTACCGCGAACATCCGTGAGCGGTGACTGCGAGATGACGGGATGTGAACGACGGAACGAGGGAGCGAAGCGACCGAAGTTCAGGTGGTTCAAATCCCTTCCCTCGCGGCGTGTTACTCCAACCGGTATTTGTCACCTGTTCGCTATAGCAACAACTGCAACTGCTTACACACGGACCGTACAGCAGTCACACGACCAGGTGCTCATCGACTTGCAGGGGCTACTATAGTTCAGTCCGTCAGCTCTCGTTCCACACGCTCCCCAAACAGCGTCTGTTTGCATCGCCGGTAAAAGCTTCACGAGGGTGGCCGCGATAGAACGTCCGGCTATGTCCGACGACGCGAACGAGCGAGGCCGCAACGTCTTTCACTGGACTGTCATCGAAGGAAACCGGTTCGCGGTCGCGGGCGTACTCCTCGGCGGGATTTTCGTCCTCCTCTGTGCACTCCTCGCCGTGAATCTCTTTCCCAGTGAGCCCGGCGAACCGCTGTACTTGCTGTTCAGCGCATTTCTCGGTGGCAACCTCACACTGATCACAGTCGTCATCGCGATCAACCAACTCGTCTTCTCGCGGGAACTCGGATCACCTGGTGACTTAGAACAGCGGACACGGAACGCTGTCGAGTACAGGAACGAAGTCCAGTCGGTGATGGACCGCGAGGTGAGTCCGGTGATGCCCGGCTCGTTCTTGCTCGTCCTCCACGAGAACCTGGGGAACCGGGCGCAGCAATTACGCGAGACGAACACGGGCGGAGAGTCGGACACCCTCTCGGCCGAACTCGACGAACTCATCCGCGCGCTTCGGGAGGACGTTCGCCGGGTGACGCAAGCGCTCGACACACCCGCAGCCGACGAGCAAATCTTCGGTGCAATTGCGGCGACGCTCGGGACGACGCAGGCCGAACAACTGTACGAACTCACACGGATCGAAACCGAGTACGCAGAACAACTGTCTGAGGAGCAGCGAGAGCTCTTCGAGTCGATCCGTGAACATCTGCTCCACATCGACGTGGCACGGAAGTACTTTCGAACCGTCTACATCACGAAGGAGCTCTCGTTCCTCTCGCGGACGCTGCTATTCGTCGGCCTCCCAGCGCAGTTTCTCACCGCCGCGACGCTCGCAGTGTACGACCTCGCGGCGATCGAAGCGCTGCCGGCGGCCGCCATCGTCGGTGCAACGCTCGTCGCCATGATCGCCTGTTTCGCACCGCTCGCGATCCTCGCCTCGTTCGTTCTGCGTCTCTCGTGGGTCGCACAACGAAACGCGACTGTCATGCCGTTTGCGGCCTCGGAGAAGGATTACACGCTCTAGCAGAAGTTGCAGGGTGACCCGCCAGGCCGCCGGGATAGACCCAACAAGTCAGAACGGATACTCCCGCGGCTCACGCTGCACCGAAATCCACTTCGTCGTCGTTACCTCCTCGAGTATCGACTCGCCGTTGTACCGTCCCAACCCGGACTGCTTCATCCCGCCGAACGGAACGTGAGGTTCGTCGTTGACCGGCTGGTCGTTGATGTGGATCATCCCCGTCTCGATCCCGTCTGCAATCCGGCGCGCCTGGGCGAGATCCTGGCTGTGCACCGAACCCGAAAGCCCGTGAATCGTGTCGTTCGCCAGTTCGATCGCCTCCTCGGTACTCGAGTACGGGATCACTGGCGCGACGGGGCCGAAGTGCTCGTTGCAGGCGGCGGGCATGTCGTTGTTGGCGTCCGAGAGCACCGTTGGTTCGACGACGAGGCCGTCGTGGTCGCCGCCGGCTTCGACTGTGGCACCCTCCGCGACGGTGTCCTCGACGTACTCGACGATCTGGTCGCGCTGGCTCTCGTCGATGATTGGACCGATGATCGTCTCCTCGTCGGTCGGGTCGCCGGTCGGCAGGCTCGCGGCGCGCTCGGCCAACTGGTCGACGTACTCGTCGTAGACCTCCTCGTGGACGAGGTGGCGGTTGGCCGAGATGCAGATCTGGCCCTGGTGGAGGAACGAGCCGAAGGCACCGGCGTCGGCGGCCTGTTCGACGTCTGCCCGGTCAGTGACGACGTGAACGTTGTTCCCGCCGAGTTCGAGCGCCGGCAGCGCGCAGTTGCCCGCGGCCTGCTCGGCGACGGAGAGGCCGACCGGCGTCGAACCGGTGAACGCGACCACGCGCGGGATATCGTGGCCAGCAATTTCGTCGCCGATTTCGGAGCCGGAACCGGGAACGACACTAATCAGTCCTTCCGGCGCGCCCGCTTCTTCGAAGATGCGGGCCAGCAAGAGACCACCCGTGATCGGCGTGTTGGAGGCTGGCTTGAGCACCACCCCGTTGCCCGCCGCAATTGCCGGCGCAACCGCCCGCATCGAGAGATGTAGCGGGAAGTTCCACGGTGAGATCACGCCGACGACGCCGACCGGGACGCGCTCGACGGTGTTTTGCTTGCCCGGGACGATCGATTCCGCCTGCTGGCCGTCCATTCGGAACGGAAAGCTCGCCGCCTGCTGCATCATTCCCGTCGCCGTCTGTATCTCGGCGACTCCCTTGACCCGCGCGCTCCCTGCCTCGAGTGCGAGCAACTCGAGTACCGCCTCGCGATTGTCGCGGACGAACTCGAGTGCGGCGGTGACGACCTGGGCGCGGTCCTGCGGTGGCTGGTCGGCCCACTGTTCCTGTGTCGCTGCAGCGGCTTCGTAGGCTTGATCCACGTCGTCTGGCGTGCCGGTGGGGACCGTCGTGAGTTCCTCTCGTGTGAATGGGTTCTCGACGGAAATCGAGTCTCGGTCACCCTGTTCGGTCCACTCGCCGGTGAGATACAGCGCGTTCCAGCCGTCAGTCTCTGCATCGGTTCCGGCGTCGGGAGAAAGGGGAAGTTCCGTCATGGCCCGGCCTACCTGACTAGCGACGAAAAACGACTGACCGGCAGTCGCAACCTGGAAAGGGCGGTGAACAGAGACGGTTGCGGGGGAGAGCGTGCAGGCGGGAGCAGCGTCCGGCTACTCGAGTTGGGCGTTCGGAAGCAGCCACGCGAGCGGGACGTAGAGGCCGGCACCGGCGAGGAGTGCGATAGCGAGTCCGAGGAATGGATCGAGCTCGACGAACTGCGTGGTAAACAGGACGATGCCGGCGGGCGGGAGTGCCATGCCGGCGGCGAGTCGGTGGAACGAGCGGAACGGCCCGCCGCCGTTCTCAGGAACCATGTTCTCGAGGCCACCGTGTGGCTCCGCCCACATGAACAGCGGGAGGAACAGGAAGATACCGCCGCCGACGAAGGCGCCAGCGAGCGCACCGAGTGCAGGGTCCTCGAACGTGAAGTGGCCGATGACGGCGAAGACACCGATGTCGACGAGCCCCACTGCCGCACCGATTCGCTCGGGTGTGACGGGACCATCCTCGAACTGCGCAGTGTTTGTTTCGTGAACGTCTTCCATGAGCAGTAGACAGGTCCTTACACCATCATTTTTTCGTTTCATCGAGAGACGGAGGATTCCAACGGCAGGGCGTCGACTGGAGGGACCGACAGCAACGGACGTCGAGTTACAAACGGCGACTTGTAACGAGTGGGTCGATCACTCCCCCGTCCGGAACGACAGGTCCAGCGACGGTGCGGAGTGAGTCAGTGATCCCATCGAAATCACGTCTACGCCTGTGGCCGCGTAGTCGGCGACGGACTCGAGTGTGATCCCGCCGCTGGCTTCGGCTAGCACGCCCTCGTACTCTGCGAGCAGCGAGACGGCGTCGCGGGTCTGTGCCGGCGTCATATTGTCGAGCAGGACGATATCCGCACCCGCCGCCGCTGCTCGCGGTGCGTCCTCGACTGTTTCCACTTCGACGTCGAGTTTCGTCGCGAACGACGCGCGATTTCGGAAGTGCTCGATTGCGCCCTCGAGACCCATCTCCGCGATATGGTTGTCCTTTACCATGATCATGTGCGAGAGGTCGAGCCGGTGGGTGTCGCCGCCGCCGGCGACGACGGCGCGCTTCTCGAGTCCGCGCAGGCCGGGCGTCGTCTTTCGGGTTGCAGCGATTCGCACGTCGGTAGAACTGGGTCTGGAGCCGGAATCGGAGTCGGATTTGGATTCGGTTCCCTGCTCGCGGTCTGCGGCCGCTTGCGTCTGCGGGGCGCGTTGTGCCTCGCGCGCCTCGTCGACGACTCGACGCGTCCGCGTCGCGATGCCCGAGGCGTGGCCCGCGAGGTTGACCGCGACGCGCTCTCCGCGGAGGACATCGCGGGCGCTCCCCTCGACGGCGAGCAGTTCGTCGCCCGCCTCGATTCGCGCGCCCGACTCGAGTTGGGCCGTCACTGTCACGCCGAGGTACTCGAAGACGGCGGCTGCAGCCTCGAGGCCGGCGGCGACGCCGTCCGCTTTGGCGACGAGTCGGCCGGTCGTCTCGCCGGGCACCTGATTCGTCACGTCGTGGTGGCCGACGTCTTCGCGGAGCCAGCGGTCGATCTGTTGGTCGGTGATCATGGTAGGTGATGGGTGTGGTGATCAGTGATCATCGGTCGTCAGTCGTCCGCTGTCTGCTCCGGCGCTTGCTCGTCCCCGACGACGTGATGACACCCCACGGATTCCGTGTTCTCGCTGGCAGCGCGTGCGATCAACAGCGCGACGACGCTCGCGTTCCGCAGTTCGTAGAGATCACGCGCCGTCCGCGTGCGGGTGTAGGCGTCCACCTCGCCCTTGAGTCGCCGGAGGACGGCACCCGCGCGAGCGACCTCCTCGGGGTCGCGCTCGAGTCCGAGGTACTCGTCCATCGTCCGCTGAAGTCGTTCGAACTTCTCGGCGGCGAAGCGCTCGGGGAGGTCGGGATCACGGTTCAGGAGGTCCGGCGCATCGACGCCTGTGGGGTCAGGGTCGGAGTCCGCCCCAGCCCCGGCCGCGTCCTCTCCCGCCCGCAGTCCCCAGACGAGCCCCTCGAGAAGGCTCGTACTCGCGAGGCGGTTCGCGCCGTGGACGCCCGTCCGGGCACACTCGCCGACGGCGTAGAGCCGGTCCAACGAGGTGCGCCCGCGGTCGTCGACCGCGATGCCGCCACAGAGGAAGTGCTCACAGGGCGCGACGGGAATTTCGTCGCCCTCAATGCCGCGGTCGCGACACTTTGCGGCGATGGTCGGGAACTCGGCGTCGAACTCGAGTGGGCTCACGTCGAGCACGACCTCGCCGGTCGCCTCGCGCTCGGTTTCGACTGCGCGAGCGACGACGTCTCGCGGCGCGAGTTCGGCGTCGGAGTGGTAGTCGGGCATGAACCGTTCTCCGTCGGCGTTGCGGAGGAGTGCGCCCTCACCGCGGAGGGCTTCGGAGAGGAGGAACGTGTCCTGCTTTGCGGCACCGTCGCGTCGCCTCGAGGTGCTACGCGCCTCGTTGCCGGCGTAGGCCGTTGGATGAAACTGCACGTACTCGAGATCGGCCACGTCCGCGCCGGCGAGTGCGGCCATCGCGATTCCGTCGCCGGTGGCGTCGTCGGGATTGGTCGACCGGCTGTAGAGGGCACCGATTCCGCCGGTCGCAAGGATCGTCGTCCCGGCGTAGATCGGGTGGCCGTCGGGCGCTTCGTCCGTGACCACGCCGTGGACTCGGCCCTCGTGGGTGATGAGCTCGAGTGCAGCCGTATCCTGGCGGACCTCGATCCGCTCGTGGTCGTCGACGTAGTTGAGAAACGGACGGAGGATGTGGGTGCCCGTCGCCGCGTCGACGTGGAGAATGCGATTCTCGGAGTGGGCGGCCTCGCGAGCGTAGTCGAACTCGCCGCTGTCGGTCTCGTCGAACCCGATCTTCAGTGTGTCGAGGAGTACGTCCTCGACCGCCGCATCGGCGTGCTCGACGAGGACGTCGACGGCGTCGGGATCGGCAGTGCCGTCGCTGGCTGCAATAATGTCCTCCGTGAGCGCGGCGGGATCGCCGCGGGTGGTCGAGATGCCGCCTTGCGCCCAGTCGGTGCTGGCGTCGTCGGGTTTCGTCGCTTTGGTCAGCAAGAGCACTTCGGCTCCCTCGCGAGCGGCGGCGAGTGCGGCCGAACAGCCCGCGATGCCGCTACCGACGACGAGCACGGCTGCGGTTTCGGTGGTCGCTGCGACGTTCGGAGAGGATTGTGTGTCGGTCATCGTCTCAGATCTCGAGCATTCGATCGAGTGCGACCTGTGCAAGCTCCTTTTCCTCGGGTGCGACCTCGATCACGTTTCGCTCTCGGCCGGCGACGAGTTCTTCCAGGACCCACGTCAGATAGTTGGGGTCGATCTGGCGCATGGCGTTGCAGTCCATACAGGCGTCGCCACAGAGGGGAAGCACGTTCACCTCAGGGTGCCAGCGCTGGAGGTGGCGGGTGAGGTGAATTTCGGTGCCGATCGCCCACGTGTCGCCTGGCTCGGCGTTCGCGACAGTGTCGCAGATGGTCGCAGTCGAGCCGGCCACGTCGGCAGCTTCGACGACCTCACGGCGACACTCAGGGTGGACGATGACGTTCGCATCCGGATCGTCCGCGCGAACCTGTTCGATGTGCTCCTCACGGAAGCGCTCGTGAACCTGGCAGTAGCCGTCCCAGAGGATGATGTCGCTCTCAGCGACTTCCTCGGCGTCCTTGCCCTCGGGATCCCAGGGGTCCCACTCGGCGATGGCGTCTTCCATGCCGAGTCGGTGGGCAGTGTTCTCACCGAGGTGCTTATCGGGCAGGAACAACACCTTGTCGCCGCGGTCGAACGCCCACTCGAAGGCTCGGTGTGCGTTCGAGGAGGTGCAAACGAGGCCGCCCTGGCTGGCACAGAAGGCCTTCAGGTCGGCGTAGGAATTCATGTACGTGATTGGGATGATGTTCTCGTCGGGCGCGGCGGCGGTGATCTCCGCCCACGCGGCGTCGACCTGGAGCGCCTCGGCCATGCCGGCCATCGGGCAGGACGCCTCCATGCTCGGGAGGATTACCGTCTGCTCGTCGTCGGTGATGATGTCCGCGCTCTCGGCCATGAACGTCACGCCGCCGAAGATAACGTACTCGGCGTCCGCCTCGGCGGCCTCCTTCGAGAGCTGGTAGGAGTCACCCACGAAATCGGCGTGCTCGACGATCTCGCGTCGCTGGTAGTTGTGCCCCAGAATAACGACATCGTCGCCGAGTTCGGCGAGCGCCGTTTCGATGCGGTCCGTTCGTTCTGCCTCGTCTAACTCCCGGTAGGCTGCCGGGAGTTGTTCTAACGAGTCGTACTTGAACAGACTCAGGTCGGTTTCCAGTTCCGCAGTTTCCATCGTGACCATTGTATGGTACCTATCGGTACTTCGACCACACACGGCAGTATTGAATAACTTTTTCCTTCAATTCGGCACACCGGTTGTGTTCGAGAGTAGTAAGTCCACGATTGAGACGGAAACTGCCGTAAATCAGGCTGCACGATAAGTTCAATTCGTGGCTGATCCGCTGTTGCTGAAAGCAGCTTTCGGGTCGGCTACCAGAGTAACTCGAGACGGGTACTCGAGTACCCCGCCGCGCAGTGGTGTGAGTCCCGGAAGAAGATCATGGTGCACAAGGCGGACGAGACGCGCTGCTTGTGGGGTCTGAGTGTAGTGGAGCGGTGGGTCGGTGGAGCAGTGGAGCGGTGAGGCGGTGGGTCGGTGGAGCAGTGGAGCGGTGGGTCGGTGGAGCGGTGGAGCGGTGAGGCGGTGGAGCGCTGGAGTAGTGATGATGGAGGAAACTGGCAGATAGACAGCAGTTGTGACTTGCAGACCGCTCCCGGCCGGTTACAGGCGCGTAGGCGCCAACGCGTCGATCGTCGCCTCGGTCACGGCGTTCGAGGCCGGCTCTGGCACAACGACGATTGGGTGGTCGATGCCGGTCTCCGACACCAGCGACCGGAGCTGGTCGCGTGCGTCGTCGGGCGTGCCTGCGATGCCAAGGTCTCCGAGCATCTCGTCGGAAACTGCATCTGTGGCGGTCGCCCGGTCTCCCTCGCGCCAGGCCGTCGCGATTCGGTCCGCCCGGTCGGGATAGACCGTCGAAACCGCACGCCGGTAGCCCTCGCCGCTACCGACGTAGTAGGCAACGTGCTGGCGTAGCGTCTCTCGGGCCTCGTCTGCGTCCGCGCTGACCGCCGATGGGACGTACGGTGCGATGGTGATCTCGTCGGGATCTCGGTCGCGTTCGCGCGCGGCATCCGCAACCTCCTCGAAGGCCGAGTCAAGATTCGAGAATGGGATGTTGTGCGGGATCCAGCCGTCACAGAGGCGACCGACGACGCGCCGGTTCGCTGGGCCGAGTCCCGCGTGGTAGATCGGTACCGGGGCGTCGACCGAAGGGAAGTCCGCGGCCTGGAGGAGTTGTCCCTCGTAGTCGACCGGCTCGCCGTCGCCTGTGGTGAACTCGCGGACCAGCTCGATCGTCTCGTGGGCGCGCCGAACGGGCCGATCGAAGGACATGCCGTGGAGGTCTTCGACAGCTTTCGGCGTGCTCGTTCCGAGCCCAAGTCTGAATCGTCCGTCGGAGGCCTGCGAAAGCGAGGCCGCGGTCATCGCGAGCACGGCCGGCGACCGGGAGTAGACGTTCAAAATCGCGCTGCCGAGGTCGATTTCGTCAGTCCGACAGGCCATCTTCGTGAGTTGGACGACGCCGCTCGCGCCCCAGAGTTCCCCGACCCAGACGGCGTCGTACTCGCGTTCTTCCGCCCGAACGGCGACGTCTGCCTGGTCGACGTCACCGAACGACGTGACCATGAGTCCTACGTCCATGGCCGGAGGATACATGCGAATTGATAAAAGTGTCCGTACTCACTCCACGCTGGAGCGGTGACAGATACATTGTGAAGACGGTCCCAACACAACCCATACGTCTGGGTGGTTCGCATACTGTCGGACAAAAGTCAGTGAGACGGGTCGATGCGACGTTTCACTGGTAGTCACGTCCTCGGTCGAACGATTGTCGATACCAAATCGCAATAGATCGTTTCACTCAGGGTAGACAGTCAACGACGGATAGTACGTTTCGTAGAAGGCGGTATCGAAACTGAGCAACGCGTCAGCGTCTACAGTCGCGTGTGCGCCGATAACGAAGTCCGCAGCAATGTGCTGGCGCGGTGAGAGGTCGTTACTGCACTCTTCGCAGTGAATGCGTTGTTTCGTCCCGCAGGATGGACACTGGAGACCATCGGGTCGACGTTCAGTGTATCGCTGGAATCCCTCGCCTGCCTGGAACAACGCTTCTTGTGACGGGTCGACGACCTGAATACTGAAGTCGGACAGAAACCGATCTAGCTCGACCGTCGTATCGAAGTGACCGTCTGCTGCAAGCTCAGCGTACGCGACCGAGGTAATAACGAGTCGTCCCCGCCGATAGGCCCGCCGTAGTTCCGCTTCGCTAGCGTTCGCGTAGTCGTCTTCGTAGAGCAGCGCAAGAAGAGCGTTCGTATCAACTGCTGTCGCTGTCGTCACGCGTTCTCCTCCGAACCAGAGTCATCGGATTCATCACTGACATCACGGGGGTATTCGCCGCGAAGTCGGCGCATTCGTTCGGGCATCGTTTCATCACTGTCTGCGCTCCCGCGATATTTCTCGAAGGGATCTTCACCATCCGCAGTCGTCGGTTCCTTCTTCCGAATTTTGTAGCCGGAGCGGACCTCTTCGAAGGCAACTTCGTCACCGGGTTCGATTCCGAGCGCCTCTCGAATTTCCTTTGGGATGGTGACCTGTCCCTTGGTAGTGACGCGTGGCATGTATTACATCTATCTACGGAGTAATACTGAATAAGTATTACTCACAGCGTTGCCTTCGATCTGTGCTCCATCTTTCAGGAAGACTGGCACTGCTTGCGCTGGCTCGCTATCACTCTACAACACGAGTCAATCTCCTCTCCGTACGCAGAAGAATCGTACTTTGGAAGTCCTGCTCCAGTTTAGAATACCGTTGCAGCCGTCATCCAGAGCCCGAAGACCAAGACGATCGAACTGATCGCGAGCCACGAGAGTTTCTGCCTGACGAGCAGTCTGGCGGCCCCGTCCTGACACGAGTCCGCGACAACGAACGCCGGCGTATCCGGCCCATCGCCGACGACAGCACTGATGTCGCGCATCGTCTCCCGAGCTTCCACGTCATAGCGCGACTGGCCGAAGACGTACGCCTCCTCGCCGGGGTCGAGCCGGCGTTCGTGGTACTTTCGATCGTTCCCCGTCGCGAATTCGACCACGCCAAGATCGAGTGAGGTGTTCTCGGACTCGAGATCCGACTCGTGCTCGAGGAACCGTCGGATCGACTCGGGTTCACGCTCGCCGCCGTCGATTCTGGTGCTGGCCGACGTAGAGAGGGCGAGGTCGGCACCGGCCGGTTCGACGCGGACGCTCGCCGTGCGGTCCTCGAGTCGGAACGGGAGCCCGCCCATCCCGCTGTCGACGGTGTCCCACGAGGAGTTCTTCCCGCTCGACTGGAGTTCTTCGACCTCGTACTCGTAGACGAGACAGGGCGTGCCGGTCAGCGGGGCCTCGACGGTGCCGTCGATCTCGCTCGCGGTGCCCTCGAGTTCGACCGGGCCGTCGGCGCGCTCGGCGGCGATCACGTCGTCGGTGTCGCCGCGGTAGACGTGGTAGGCGGGGCGAAGTCGGTAGCCGGTGTAGAGGAAGCCGGCGATGCCGAGGAGGAGTACTGCGGGTCCAATCATCGGCGGAACGTCTCAGTTTGTGACCATAACGATAGCGATTCCCCCATTCGTCGTCCGCTTGGGCATGTGCCGACACGCACACCGGATGGCTCACTCGTGGCGCAACGCCTCGATCGGATCCACCCTCGCCGCTCGCCAGGCCGGATACAGCCCCGAAACGACACCCACACCGATCCCGACCGCCGCCGCGATGGCGATCCACTCGAGTGGGTAGACCATCGGCCACCCGATGAGTTGCACGCCGAGGTAGCCGACGCCGAGGCCGAGTGCGATGCCGAAGACGGCACCGACGAGCCCGAGGATGACGGATTCGATGAGGAACAGCTGCATGATGTCTCGCTTCGTTGCGCCGATGGATTTCATGACCCCAATCTCGCGGGTGCGTTCGGTGACGCTGACGATCATGATGTTCGCGATGCCGATGGAGCCGACGACGAGCGCGATGGCGGCGACGGCGGCGACGAAGCCGGTGAGCTGGTTCACGAGGTCCATGAACTGGTCGATAGCGTCCTCGACGGTCTGGACCTCGATCTGGTCGCCATCCTGTTTCAGTTCGGCGGCGTGGGAGTCTGTTTCGAGATAGTCGGTGACAGCGTCCTGTGTGGGTTCGACCGCCTCAACGTCCTCAGCACCGATTTGGAGGAGCGGATACGCGTGCTCCTCGTCGCCGTCGGGCGTTTCGATCGTCGTCGTGTAGTACGACTCGGCGGGAACGTAGACGTGTGGCGGCGTCTGGCCACCGAACTCTTCCTCGACGACGCCAGTTACCGTTACAGTCGTCGTTTCACCGTCCTCGAAGGTGAGCGTGAGTTCGTCGCCTGCCGAAGCGTTCTCTTCGAAGACCTGGCTCGCGGGTTCGTTGATTACCGCCTCGTCCTCGGCGTCGCCGTCGAAGGTCTCACCGTCGACGAACGGTGTGAACTCGAACGCATCGTCCGTCGTCGCCTGTACGTCGACGAGGCCGGTCATCTGCTCTTCGTCTGTTTCGGTCTGGACCACGTCGAGTGATCCCTCTGGCGCGACGAACTCGACGCCGTCGATCTCCTCGAGTGCCTCGATGTCGCTCTCCGTGTAGATCGGCGTCTCGACCGGCATGATGCCGAATCCGTCCTCCGGTTCGGTCTGGGTCTGGACGAGCATTACCGGCTCCTGGTCGTCCTCGATATCGCCGACGATGCTCTCGGAGAAGCCCGAGCCGAGCACCATGAAGGTGATCACCGCCGCGATACCGATGATGACGCCGATGGTGGTCAGCGTCGAGCGAAGCTTGTGGGAGGTGATCGACCGCCAGCTAATTCGGAGACTCTCGAGTAGGTTCATGTCGACCACGGCCCGCGCGAGCGCATGGCGCTCGCTACCTCGTACAGCCAGTTAGTCGTTTCAATCGGTCAACAGGCGTGAGAATCGAGCGGTTGGTATACAGACGGCGAAACGTTGACCGCTGGACTGTCGTTCGCTCTGGTCCAAGTGCGTCAAGTTCCACCAGTCGCACCCAGTCAGTCACAGTTAGTCCCAGTCACTCAGCGGCGTCGTACACCACATCGCCGTCGACCAGCGTCATCGCCACGTCAATCTCGTCGATCGCCTCGGGCTGCTCCCACGGCGACTCCTCGAGGACGACCAGATCGGCGCGCTTGCCGACCTCGACGGTTCCCAGTCGATCCTCGTCGAAACCGGCGTACGCACCGCCGCACGTGTAGGCCCGGATCGCCTCGGTGACCGAGAGACGCTGAGCGTCCGTGCCGGCGGTGACCGCGTGGTGGATGCCGAGCAGCGGGTCGAGCGGCATGCAGTCCGAACTGAACGCGAGCGGGGCACCGGCCTCGAGAACACGGCGGAATCGGTTGGTCTGCTTGCGCCGCTCCTCGCCGAGGCGCTGATCGTAGAGCCCGCCCTCGTCGGCCCAGCGGTGGAAGTTGGGCTGCATCGAGGCGACGATTCCAGCGTCTGCCATCCGGGCCAACTGGTCGTCGTCGACGAGTTCGGCGTGCTCGATACGGTGGCGCGAGCCGGCCGGATCGTCGGTGGACTCGAGTAGGGTGAGCGTTTCCTCGATGGCCTCGTCGCCGATGGCGTGGATGGAGAGCTGGAAGTCGGCTTCGTCGGCACGGTCGACGATGTCGCCGAGTTCGTCGGGATCGACGACCCATTGGCCGCGTCCGTCGTCTGCGTCCGTGTCTGCGCTTGTGCTTGCGTCGTCTCCATCTCCATCTCCATCTCCATCTCCATCTTCATCTCCGTCTTCGTCCCCGCCTGCACCAACGTACGGCTCGTACACCTTCGCCGTCTCACCGCCGAAACTGCCGTCAGAGAAGGACTTGATCGCACCTACCTGGACGCGTTCGCTGCCCGCGTTCGTCGGCATGCCAGCCGCGCTGAGGTGCTCGAGGAAGTCACTCCAGTAGTTGATCCGCACGCGAAGCGGCAGGTCGCCGTCGGCTGCCAGGTCGCGGTAGGCCCGAGCGGCCGTCGAGCGCTGCACCATGTCGTGAACGCCCGTCACACCGAGTTCGACCGCATGTTCTGCGGCCGCCGAAATGATCTCGCGCATCTCCGCGCGACTGGCTGCGACCTCGTCTTTGACGACACCGATTGCGTCCTCGACGATGACGCCGGTTGGTTCGCCGGCCTCGACGTGGACCTCCTCGTCTGGCAGGTCGTCCTCGAGTCGCTCCAGTGCGACGGAGTTCAGCGAGGCCGTGTGGCCGTCGACCCGAATCGCGGCGATGGGGCGCGTCTCGGACACCTGATCGAGGTCCTCGCGCGTGAGGTACTCTGCTCCGGTTTCCCCTTCGCCGCCCCACGTGCTCTCGTCGTAGCCGAATCCGAGAATCCAGTCGTTCTCGGCGCTGGCAGCCCCATCCTCCACGCCCACTGCGTCCTCCACGCCCGCTGTTTCGTCTCCGCGCGCGGCGAGGGACTCGAGTGCCGCCTCCCGCGAGTCGACGTTCGAGAGGTCGGCGTGAACGATGTGTTCGCCGAGGTGGTCGAGGTGGGTGTGGGCGTCGATGAATCCCGGGAGGACGGTGCGGCCCTCGCAGTCGATGACCTCGGTTTCGACGCCCTCGAGGAACTCGATTTCGTAGGTGTCGCCGAGACGGACGAGTTCGCCGTCGCGGATTGCAGCGGCTTCGTGGACGGTGTCTGGCTCCGTCAGGCTGTGGATCTCTGCGTTCGTGAGCAGCAGATCGGCGGCTTCGGTCATGATCGTGGTGTGGGAAACCAGGGGCAAAGAGAAACCGGTTTGGAATGCGACTGATTCGTGATCGTCTCAGTGGTGGGGCCCCACGAAGCACCCGCGCGAATCAGCAACCCTTAGGAGACACCGCTGTCTCCACCAACGCATGACCACGACCGATCCGGAGGCTCTCGCCGACCGCGTCCAGAATGGCGACCTCCGCATCCACGAACTCGAGGAGCATGTCGACGCCGACACCGCGGCCGAGGCCCGCCGCCTGTTCGTCGAACGCGAGACGGGAACCGACCTCAGCACCACTGGCGACTACGCCTTCCCCGCGGAGGAGGCCGACTCCGCAGTCGAAAACATGATCGGCGCGGCCCAGATCCCGATGGGCGTCGTCGGTCCGGTCGACGTCTCCGGTAGCGCGGCCGACGGCGAGCACTACCTGCCGATGGCGACGACCGAAGGGGCGCTGCTGGCGTCGGTCAACCGCGGCCTCTCGGTGATCCGGTCGGCTGACGGCGCAGACGCCCGCGTGACGAAGAACGGGATGACCCGCGCCCCCGTGTTTCGGGTCGAGGGCGTTGCGGAGGCTGCTGAAACCGTCGAGTGGGTCGACGACAACGTCGATGCCCTGCGGGAGGCCGCCGAGTCGACCACCAGCCACGGCGAACTGCTCGCTGTCGACACCTACGTCGTCGGCGACTCGGTCTTCCTGCGCTTTGCTTACGACACGAAGGACGCGATGGGAATGAACATGGTCACCATCGCCACCGGCGAGGCCTGCGAACTCGTCGAAGCCGAGACGCCCGCCTCGCTCGTCGCCGTCTCGGGCAACCTCTGCTCGGACAAAAAGCCGGCGGCCATCAACGCCGTCGAGGGCCGCGGGCGCTCGGTCACCGCCGACGTGCTGATTCCGGGCGAACTCGTCGAGGAGCGCTTGCACACGACCGCCGACGCGATTGCGGAGGCCAACACCCGAAAGAACCTGACCGGCAGCGCCAAGGCCGGCAGCCTCGGGTTCAACGCCCACGCGGCGAACGTAATCGCCGCGGCCTTCCTCGCGACCGGCCAGGACGAAGCCCAGGTCGTCGAAGGCGCAAACGCCATCACCACGATGGAGGCCCGCGAGCGCGAGGACGGCACGACGGACCTCTATGCTGCCGTCTCGCTCGCCTCGCTCGAGGTCGGCACCGTCGGCGGCGGAACGAAGCTCCCGACACAGGCGGAGGCACTCGAGATCCTCGGGCTCCGCGGCGGCGGCGACCCAGCCGGATCGAACGCCGACGCGCTGGCAGAAATCATCGCGGTCGGTGCGCTGGCTGGTGAGCTCTCCTTGCTCGCTGCACTCTCCTCACGGCATTTGGCGAGTGCACACGAGGATCTCGGCCGATAGAGCCGGCGAAAATCCGCAGAGACAGTACTGAAGAATCAGGCTGAATGCCGTCCCGCTTCGTCTGAAACGTCCATCTTGTTCTGTCTGAACTGTCCGTCTCGGTTACTCTGAACCGGCCGCTTCGTTCAGTTCCCGTCGCACGCGAATCGTCGTGATCGCGATGTAAATACCGCCGCCGAGGAGTAACAGTAGTCCCAGAAGCGCCTGCCGGCCGTCCGAGGCAAGCAAGAAGACTCCCAATCCGAGTGCGGCGGTTCCGTGTGCGGCCGCGAAGTCCCGTCGGCCGTACGCGCCGTGAAAGACGGCGACTGCGGCGAACGTCCCGACGAAGACCCACATCGCGAGCGTCGTCGCCTCGTAGCCGAACAGCGTCTCGTCGACGAACGTTCCGTAGCCATAGAGCACCAGCGCGGCTACCGTTCCGACTCCGATCGTCTCCTGCTGGACATCCACCATTTCGGCCATTGCGTCTGCGCTGACGTTTTCGCGCCCGGCGGAAAGCTTTGCCGTTCGAGTCCGGCGAACAACGGACTCCTCCCCAGAAATCACCACCCTCTCACAGCAGCCGATACTCCCCTCGACTCTCGCTCACTGTTCCCTGTCTCGTGAGCTTCTCGAGTGCCCGCTGAACGTACCCGGCCGAGACCCCGCGCTCGCCGGCGTAGGAGATGATCTCGTCCTCGGTGGGAGAGTCGAGTTCAGCAAGCGCCCGTTCGACAATTTCCTTCTTGCTCCCGCTGCGTGTCGACCCGCGCGGGTCGCGGTCACCAGCCGCCTCGACCTCGTCCACGTCGAGGCCGGACTCCGCCAGGTATTCCGTGTCGTCGACCACCCCGTCTGCGACGTTGGACTCGAGTACCTCGAAGGACTCGAGTTCGGCGAAGGCCTCGCCCTGGCCCTGCCGGTTCGCGAGCATCGAGGCGCGGACCTCGCGGGCGTGGTTGGCGTCGTCAGTTTCGACGAACTTCTTCCGGCGCTCGTAGGGGCGACGGGCACCACAGCGGGGACACTGCGTGGTTTCCGAGCGTCCCTCGATGATCCAGAGGTTCGAACACTCGCTACAGCCGACGACGGCGTACATGGCTCTTCGTGGGTGAGCGACGTAGTTCAAGGTTAGGCAACCGGAGCGAAAGTGGTCCGCTGGTGGGCAAATAGCTATGGGGCCGACGGTCAATGCGGAAACATGGAACGCGTTTCCCTCGCCGACCTCGATCCGTCGGAAGCGGCAGACGGCGTCAATCTGGCACTGATGGCCGGCTCGGAGTCGATGAACGTCCAGCACTTCGAAATCGAACCCGGGGCAACCGTCGAGGAGCATAGCCACCCCCACGAGCAGGCCGGCTTCATTTACGAGGGCGAACTAACCTTCCTGACCGATGGCGAGGAAATCGTCTGCGGTCCCGGCGATTCCTACGCGCTGCCGGGTAACCAGCCCCACGCAGCCGAGAATCGCGGCGATGAACCGGTTCGCGGGGTAGACATCTTCAGCCCGCCACGCGAGAATCCGAACTGGCAGTCAGCGTCCGATTCTGACGCTGCACCAGAGTAGCCGTTCAGGTCCCGAACCACACCCGAATACCACGAGGTTATATGCACCCATTGGCAAGCACGTCCGATGGCAGCCGAGACGCAGTCGACCGACTGGTCGTTCGGACGGATTGAGTCGTTTGTCAGACGACTGGGGCCGACGTGGCTTGCGGGCGCGATCGCAGCCGGGCCGGCAACGATGGTCAGTTTACTGGCAGCGGGCGCGGGCTACGGCTATACACTACTCTGGGTCGTCGTCCTCGCGGCGGTCCTCGGAACCGTCGGCCAGTACCTCGCGATGCGACTGGGGCTGCTCACCGAGGCGGGAATCGTTTCTGTCGTCGAAGCGCACCTCGGCTCGTTCTGGGCCTGGGTGCTCGTGATCGACGTCGTCCTCGCGGCGGGGCTCGCACAGCTCGTGATCATGAAGACACTCGCGGACGTCAGCGCGACGGTGATCGCGAGCGCGGGCATTGCAGCGCTCGCAGACCCGCGGATATGGGGCGTTCTCTGGGCAATCATCCTCGCACTTGGGCTCGCGGGCGGCGGCTATCGCGTCGCCGAAATCGGGGCCAAGGTGCTCGTCTCGTGTGTCGTCCTCGCGTTCGTCGCCTCGCTGTTCGTGGTGCCGGTCGATCCTGCTGCGGCGGCAACCGGACTCGTTCCCGAGCTGCCCGGCGTCGGTGGCGCCGTCGTCGCTGCCGGTGTTCTCGGCGGTGCGGTCCACATCACCTTACTGACGATGCAGAGCTACACGATGCGGACTCGCGGCTGGACCGAAGCCGATCGGGACATCGCCATCTTCGACGTTGTGAGTTCGATGCTCGTCGCATTCGGCATCTTCAGCCTCGCTGTCTTCCTCGTCGCGGCGAGTGTGCTCCCCGAGAGCGGCCTCGATCCGGCGACGATCGACGAAATCCAGGCCGCAGAGGCACTCGGCCCAATCGCCGGCGAGCACGCGATGTGGGTGTTCCTGCTCGGACTGCTCGGTGCGGCCGTCTCGACGCTTGGTGGGAACACGATCGTCCCACCGTACCTTCTGGCCGACAAGCTCGGCTGGGAACAGTCCGTTTCGGATCCGCGCTACCGGGCTGCTATCGTTGTCGTCGCACTCGCCTCCGCGGTCGGCGTGTTCCTCGAGGGCGCGTTCTTCCAGCTGCTCGTGATCATGCTCGCGTTCGGCCTCGTCGGCACGCCGTTCGCGCTCGCCGTGATCCTCTACCTGCTCAACGACCCTGATGTCGTCCCGGAGACGAACTCGTGGCTCGAGAACCTCGGCGGTGTCGTTCTCTTCGGAATCGCGACCGTCCTCGCCGCCGAGTTCGTCCAAGAGGAACTCCCCGGCGCAATGGACGGCGAGCTATCCTCGCTGTTCGTCGTCGCCTTCGCGGTCGCGATGGGGCTCGCAATGTGCGGTCTCGCTGTGCGATACGTCCGCGAACGGTACTGACAACGGACAACGGACAGCAGACAACAGATAACGGACAACGGGCAACGGACAACGGACAACGGACAGCAGACAACGGGCAACGGACAACGGACAGCAGACAACGGGCAACGGACAACGGACAGCAGACAACAGATAACGGACAACAGACGAATGCTTTTGAGACCGCCAGCCGAATACACTCCCATGAGTGATCACGCCCCTGCTCGGGGCGGTGAGAACCGACTTCGCTCGTTCGTCGGCGTCGCCGGCGAGCCCCAGACCTATCGCAACCTCGCCTACCTGCTGCTGGCGATTCCGATCGGTATTGCGTACCAGTTCGGACTCATGCTCGGCTTTTTCGGCGGACTCATCCTCACGTTCATGCTCGTTGGCATCCCGATTCTGGTCGGCACTATCGTTGGCTCGCGATATCTCGCCGAACTCGAGCGCCTGCTCGCAAACCGCCTGTTAGGGACGGAGATCCAACGACCGGGTGGCGGTCCGATACGCGGTACTGACGCCGGTGTTCTCGGCTCGCTGAAGGGGATCATCATCTCGGAGGTTACCTGGAAGGGCGTCGGCTTTCTCGTTCTGCGGTCGTTTCTCGCCCTCGTCGTCCTCTTTCTGGTCATACTCGGTGGCTTCGTCTCGCTCGCACTCGTGTTTGCACCGTTCTCTAGTTCGACCATCGTGCTGGGGTGGGAGATCGACACACTCGCCGAGTCACTGCTTGCGGTGCCGCTGGGGATCGTGCTGGGGCTGGTGTTCTTGCACGTCACGAACGGCGTTGCGCGGGTTGTCGGATCGATCGCAACGGCATTGCTCGGCGACGAGTCGGCTCCAAATCCAGGCCCTCAGAGCGGAGGCGGGAACGGGACCGATCCAGAACCCGGCAAACGGGCGGCTCCTTGAGCGGGCAGACGTAAGATGCATCGTCGGGTAGATCCGACTGGACATCGTACCCAATGCTCGATCATCACGACCTGCTCGTTTTTCAAGACTGCTGAACTATACGGTTCTTGAGAAAGTTAATAGTATCCTATAATAACTACACAGATATGAACCGTCGGGTTTTGATCGGAAGTGTGGCAATCGTACTAATGTTCATTGGGCTCACATCCATGTTTTTGCTCCCTTTGAGCGTTGATTCGACAGATAGCCCGGTGGAGCTTGGTGAGTCCGAGTCGTACATCACCTCGGGAGAAATATCGGCGGAGAACGATGGAGTACTAGTCGCACACGAGGGGACGGTCCTCGCTGACGACGACGCACACCTTACGTTTGAATACGGAAACAGGACCATCGAACACGTCTACGACGACGAAACAATCTACACGAAGTACGAGACCAACACCACCGACGAGGACTGGATAGAGTCGATCGGGTCAACCGACGCGGAGGAGATACACTTCGGAGAGCACCAGGACAGGGTCGTCCGGATAACCGAAGAGAACGGAACCGTAGACTCCTCGGATATGACGTTCGTACGCACACAGACCAGTCACCACCTGCAGAATCTGGAGTACGAGCAGAGCAACGAGCAGGACAACCGGACGGTCTACGTTCCGTCGTCGACGTGGACCACGGTGAATACAGAGACGATGCATGCCAGTCCAGAGGTGGGTGAGCTCAGCGTCGACACAGAAACTGGGGTCTTACGGGAAGCGTCCTTGCAGTATCAGCTGACCAATGCGTCATCGTACGGGGAATCTCTGCTTCGATTAGGCGAAACAACGACGGTAGACGTACGATACGAGTACGACCCCGATCCCTATATTGATGACATCGAGACGCCCGCGTGGGTAAATCAGTGTGTCGGGAACGATCGCTGTGAGTTCTAACCTGAACCGAATCGGCTCTCCCGACGGCAACGACTCTGGTCTCGAGGCCGAAACTGAACCCGTACCTCAATAGCCACCGCCGGTTCAGACGGCCTCTGCCAAGCGGAGCGGGTTCGTGTGGATTATCTTTCGCAAATTTCTAACTCCTCACCAGTGTCAATACTCCTGATCCCAAACGGAAGCGCGACGACTGGCTCATCCGAACCATCGTCCACGACGGTGACCGCAAGATCGTAGGACCCTGTCGTGTTGAACACCAGTTCTTGGGTGAGGTCGAAGTCGATGTCCGGTGGGAACTCGATCGGTTCGTCCGTGAGCGTGCCGATAAGCGTACCATTGTCTTCCTCAAGATCCTCCCCGCTCGCGAATTCGACTTCAGTTTCGGAGACACCTTCTTCGCTCGTGATCTCGATTTCGAGTCGGATGTCGCCACCGGCCTCGTCTGACCTATTGGCAAGTGAGAATTCGAGGTCGGTGAAGGACCCAGTCTCGACGACGGATGGCGCCATAATATCGAGGTCGACCGCGGTCTGGATGACGACCTGATCGCCGCCGATCGCAGCAGGCGGCCGATCGCTTTGCTGTGCGTTCCGTATTAGAACATCGAGGAAATCGGGTATTGAGTCCTCCTCGAACGATTCATGATAGCAACACCAGCCACCCATGCCACTCTGTGTCAAGCCGAGTTCTTCGCCTGCTGCCGTGACGTCCACCGAGGAAAAGCTGGTTTCGATCGGATCTATGTCTGCGATCTCGCTGACATAGGCCCAGGAGTCGTCCAGGCCATCCTGTGTCTTGCCTAGGAGTCCACCGCCGTCGTTTACGAACTCCGCAATGTCGCTTTGCCGGTCGATGAGCGCCTGATTCTCGCTGTCGACGAGGCCGTTGCTGATCTGACCTGTACTACTGACAATCCCGATCATCGCGTACCCCTCGAAGTCGACGTCACGATACTCCGTTCGCTCCTTGAGGACGGGGGCTTAGCGCCCTCTTCTTCAGCTAAACACGCTGTGAAGGGGTTCACCGACGCGCTGCGGATGGAACTCGAGGAGGAGGGCGCGCCAGTGTCGGTGACGCTCGTCAAACCCGGTGCGATCGACACGCCGTATCCGGAGCACGCGAAGAACTACATGGACCAGGAGGCGACGGTTCCAGCGCCCGTCTATGCCCCGGAAACGGTCGCACGAGCGATTCTTCATGCAGCCGAGAAGCCACAGCGCGAAGTGACCGTCGGCGGCGGTGGCAAGGCCCTCACCGTCGCGAGCCAGTACGCACCGCGGCTCCTCGACCGCGTCATGGAAGCGATGTTTATCGAGCAGCAACAACGGGACCAACCGGCCAGCGAGGGGACCGAAGCCGAGTCGGACAGCGGCCTCGAGGAACCCTCCGCGGGCGGCGAACTCGCCGAACGCGGCGAGTACGAGGGCCACGTTGCCGAGACGAGCCTCTACACGAGACTCACCCAGCGGCGATCGGTTCCAACCTCAGCACTCGCCGGCCTGGGCGCAGTCGCTGGGTACGCGATCTATAGAGTCCTCCGCGGCGTAACGTCGGGAGAAACGAACCCGGAATCGGCAGGAGAAGTCGCCGAAGCGGACGACGGCATCACCTCACGTCTCCGTTCCCGTACTCGAGTACGCGAGTGAGTGCTCCATCGCCACGTGCGGAATCCCCGCTTCGTCGAACTCGTCGCCGTAGGTCTCGTAGCCGAGTCCCTCGTAGAAGCCCGCGGCGTGTGTCTGTGCGTGCAATGTGAGCGTCTCGAGTGACTGCTCGCGGGCCTCCGCCTCGAGTGCCTTCATGAGCGCGCGGCCGACGCCCGTGTCGCGGTGGGACTCGAGTACGGCGACGCGTTCGACCTTCCCGGTCGTCTGGTCGACGGCGCGGAGGCGGGCAGCGCCGATGGGGGTGGCCGTCTCGGGTTCGGTGTCGCTTGCGCTGGCGCTGTCGGCAGCGTACGCCACGAAGTGCACCGCCTCTGCCTCCGGTTCGTCGTGCACGTCGTACTCGAGTTCTTCGTCGACGTCTTGCTCCTCGACGAAGACATCGTAGCGGACATCGAAGGCGTCCTCGAGTTCGGTCTGTGTGGTGGCGACGCGGACGGTTGCGAGGTCGGCTGTGCCTGCGTCTGCGTTCGGCCTCATTGTGTCTGTGTTCTGGCTGGGATGTGGAGAGCGTTACGGGACGCTGTGGGTTGGAGTGGGTGTAACCGTGAGCGTGTCCGAGAGGGAGACGCGACAAAAAATCGAGTTCCGAAGTGTGTAGACGCTCTCCGAGAGCGTTTCAACGTTCTGGCGGCAACGCCGCCAGCGGACGGGAAGCGCTCTACGACAGCTTCTCGATATTTGCGACGACTTCGTCGGCGAACTCGCTCGTTGCGAGCTTCTCTGCGTCGTCGAGCTGGCGCTCGAGGTCGTACGTGACCTTGCCCGAGGAAATCGTCTCCTCGACGGCGTCGCGAACGAGGTCTGCGGCGTCGTCCCAGCCCATGTACTCGAGCATCATGCGGCCCGAGAGGATCATCGCGGTCGGGTTGACCTTGTCCTGGCCCTCGTACTTCGGTGCGGAGCCGTGAACTGGCTCTGCGAGCAGGCGGCCGTCGCCGAAGTTGGCGCCGGGTGCGATGCCGAGACCACCGATCTGGGCACCACAGGCGTCGGACATGTAGTCGCCGTTCAGGTTCATCGTCGCGACGACGTCGTACTCGTCGGTGCGGGTGAGGATCTGCTGGAGCATGTTGTCCGCGATGCGGTCGTTGACGACGACGGCGTCTTCTGGTGCCTCGCCGTCGCGCTCCTCCCAGAGGGTGTCCTCGGTGATGACTTCGTCGCCGTACTCCTCGTTGGCGACCTCGTAGCCCCAGTCACGGAACTGGCCTTCGGTGAACTTCATGATGTTACCCTTGTGGACGAGGGTAACGGAGTCACGGTCGTGCTCGAGTGCGTAGTCGATTGCGCGGCGAACGAGGCGCTTCGTTCCGAACTCCGTAATCGGCTTGACGCCGATGCCGACAGGGCCGTCGTGGATGACGTCGTCATCGCCCATCTCGTCCTCGACGAACGCCTTGACCTGCTCGACTTCGTCGGTACCGGCTTCCCACTCGATGCCGGCGTAGACGTCTTCCGTGTTCTCACGGAAGGTGACCATGTCCATTTTCTCCGGCTCCTTTACGGGCGATGGAACGCCGTCGAGGTGGTAGGTCGGGCGAACGTTTGCGTAGAGATCCAGCAGCTTGCGCAGACCGACGTTCAGCGAGCGGAAGCCGGCACCGACCGGCGTCGTGAGCGGGCCCTTGATGGCGACGCGGTGTTCCTTGATCGCCTCGACGGTTTCGTCCGGAAGGTTCTCGTCGTACTTCTCGCGGGCGGACTCGCCGGCGTAGACGCGCATCCAGTTGATCTCGCGACCAGTTTCCTCTGCAGCGGCCTCGAGGACCTTCTGGGCGGCAGGGCCGACGTCGCTACCGACGCCGTCGCCGTGGATGATCGGGATAATCGGGTTGTCAGGGACTTCGAGCTCGTTCTCGCTTCCCTCTTTCAGCGTGATCTTTTCTCCCTCTTCAGGGACCTCGATCTTGTCGTAGCTCATCTCGTCTATACGGTTCTTCGACTGGGGTAAAAGGGCTACCATTTCGTTCGAAGAACGGCAAATATTGCACAGGCCGGGCCGCTGTCAGGATTCGTCTAGAGTGGAGTCTATCGTTTCGGAGAGGCTCGTAGATGGCGGTTCGATCGCAGACGTCGGTGTGACCATCGACACCGTGCGGTGACAGAACTGGCTCTCTCAGTCAGATTGCAGGTCGTCGGAGCCGCCGTCTCTGTCCTCGTTTTCGGAGCGAGAACGACCGCTATTTGACTGGCGAATCGGCGTCGTATCGTGCCAGTAGCGGACGATCACCCCGACACCGACGGCGACGGTTCCGATCCCGAAAAGGCCCAGCAAGAGTTGTAACTCAGTCGAGAGCAAGCCCTCCTGATACGTTGCCCAGAACGTCGCGAGAAGCGTGATTCCGAGAATGACGACGGCCGAGCCGAGGTCGACCTGATCCGCCTCGTCGTCGACAACCAGCCGCCCAGCTGCGAGAAGCGACAGCACCGCGCAGAACCCGGCGAGCAACAGGGCTGGCGTCATCGTCGTCATCGGTTCTCAGGCATCGGCCGTAAGTGTGTGGGTTTCGGCCGGTCTGTTCCCCGATTCGGGCCCGTCGCGAACCGTCACCGTGCCTGCCGTGCCTGGATCGCTGGAACCCAAAGGCCGTTATAATACGTCTGTGAAAGCCCGCCCATGCACGTACTCGTTCACGGCGGAGCCGGTAGCGATCCCGACGAACCAGTGCCGCGACAGGCCGTCCTCGACGAGGCAGCCGAAACCGGCGCAGCGACGAGCGACCCGGTCGACGCCGTCGAGGCAGCGATTCACGTTCTCGAGTCCTCGCCGCGGTTCAACGCAGGTGTCGGCAGCGCCGTCCAGAGCGACGGCAACATCCGCACGGATGCAGGTATCATGACCGACGACCGCGCAGTCGGCGCAGCCTGCTCGATGCCGAGCGTCGAACACGCCGTCAGCGTCGCCCGCGTCGTCATGGAGGAAACCCCCCACGGATTCGTCTCCGGCGAGCACGCCGTCTCACTCGCCGAGGCGTTCGACGTCGAAACCGGCGTCGACCTCTGGTCCGAACGCACGCGCGAAAAGTGGGCCGAGACCGAAGCAGATCGACCGACCGACGGCGTGGCGAGCGAACTCGAGTGGATCCAGAACCAGTACGGACAGACGGATCCGGGTGGGCGTGACGAAGCTAGCGGCAGGGAGACAGACACCACGGAACAGACGGAGACCGGTTCGCGAGACGGCGATCTGGACCACGACACGGTCGGTGCGGTGGCGTTCGACGGCGAGCACCTCGCGGCGGCGACCTCGACGGGCGGGCGCTGGCTCGCGCTCGCGGGCCGCGTCGGCGACGTACCGCAGGTCGGCTCCGGCTTCTACTGCTCGCCCGCTGCTGCGGTCAGCGCAACCGGTGCCGGCGAGGACATCGCCCGCGTCACGCTCTCCCGGCGGGTCGCGCGACACGTCGAGCGCGGACTCGACGCCGACGCGGCAGCCGAACTCGCGATCGACGAGTTCGCCGAACTCACCGGATCGACGGCCGGCGTGATCGCAGTGGACTCGAGTGGGACGCTCGGATCGGCGTTCAACAGTTCGATGATGCAGACGGCGCGGGCGACGAAGCGCTGAAAAGCGGTTTCGATACGTCTGCGACGACGCGAGGCGGAACCTCTTTTTGATGACCGGTCCAACCCGAAGGCATGGCCGAATCCGAGGACGTGGATCTTCAGTCCGAGAAGTACGAAAAGCACCGTGAAGCGGGCGAAATCCTCGCCCAGGTGCGCGAAGAGACAGCCGACCGCGTCGAGGTCGGCGCGAGCCATCTCGAGGTTGCCGAATACGCCGAGGACCGCATCCGCGAACTTGGCGGGAAGCCGGCGTTCCCGGTCAACATCTCGATCGACGAGGAGGCAGCCCACGCGACCCCCTCGATCGACGACGACTCGACGTTCGGTGAGGAAATGATCAACCTGGACATCGGTGTCCACGTCGACGGCTGGCTCGCCGACACCGCGATCACCGTCGACCTCTCGGGCAACCCGGAACTCGCCGAGGCGTCAGAGCAGGCGCTCGAGGCCGCCCTCGAGGTCGTCGAACCCGGCGTCGAGACGGGCGAGATCGGTGCGGAGATCGAGGACGTGATCAACGGCTACGGCTACAACCCGGTCGTCAATCTGACGGGCCACGGACTGGATCACTGGGAACAGCACACCAGTCCGAACATCCCGAATCGAGCGGTTTCACAGGGTGCAACGCTCGAAGTCGGCGACGTGGTCGCCATCGAGCCGTTCGCCACCGACGGCGGTGGGAAGGTCACCGAGGGCGCAAGCGAGGAAATTTTCGCACTCGAACGCGAAGGGACTGTCCGAAACCGACAGGCCCGCGAGGCACTCGAGCAGATCACTGAGGAGTTCCGAACGTTGCCGTTTGCGACTCGCTGGCTCGACACCGACCGCGCAGAGATGGCGCTGCGCAGACTCAAGCGCAACAACATCGTCCACGGCTACCCGGTGCTTCAGGAGGACGAGGGTCACCTCGTCAGTCAGAAGGAACACACGCTGATCGTCACCGAAGATGGGTGTGAAGTGACGACCAGGTAGTCACACAGGGCCGGCCGCTGTGCTTGCCGGATCGTGTTGTGTGTCGAATTGGGAGGACACAAAGCGGTCGACGAATCCTCGAAGAGGAGACAGACCACGGACGGGGATGCGATTCTGCAGCGATCGAATCGGGAACGAGGTCAGTCGCTCAGGCGTTGTTCATCCGCTGACTCGTGCGGTTGCCACAGCGCTGGCACTCGCTGACGCGATACGGTTCACGGGAGAACTGTGCGTTCTCCTTCTTGATGCTCTCCGTTCGAATCTGCACCGACACTTCGTGAAGCGTATTCAGGTCGCAATCGTCGCAGTACTCTGTAAGTCCGTTTATAGAGTCGTCCGTCGTTGCCATTGGCGAAAGAGTTGCGACAGTGAACTCATAAATGCGCGTCTCATTTCGAGTTCTGAGTCATAGGTTCTGACATGTGTGTCGACGGGCGCATCATGGAGAAGAAACGGTATAGAGCGTCCAGCAACCCTCGTTCTCACTTCGAGCCACCAGTTACCAAGACAACAGTCAACAACCACCCATAAAACAGTTGGGTATTTCCATTGGCGTCCGGATAGACTGCCGAACTCCGAGTGCCATGCCCCAGCCACGACGCTCACGAGACACAACCAGTATACGGTTGCCACGACTCACACATCCCATGGAACAGGTGTTTGCACCCTGGCGAATCGAATGGGTCAAACGGGACAAGGAAAACCCCGACATCGACGGCTGTGTCTTCTGCGAATTTCCGGCACAGGACGATGACCGAGAGAACCGCATCGTCGCCCGCAGCGAGCACGCGTTCGTCCTCCTGAACAACTATCCGTACAATCCGGGTCACGTAATGGTGATCCCGCGCCGCCACACCGGTGACTACACCGCGCTCACCGACGAAGAACTGCTCGATCACGCTCGGCTGAAACAGCGAACGTTCGATGCACTCGAGTCCGCCCTGCAGCCGGATGGCTTCAACGCAGGCCTCAACCTCGGGGACGGGGCCGGTGGCTCGATCAGCGATCACCTCCATACGCACGTCGTCCCGCGCTGGCAGGGTGATACAAACTTCATGCCGGTGATCAGCGACACGGCGGTGATCATCGAGGCGCTTGCAGAAACCTACGCGCATCTCCACGACGCCTTTGCCGCACAGGATGGGGCAACCGTCACCGACGAGTCGCGAGCAGTCAGCTTTGAGTGAGCGCGTGAGGACCAAGACGCCACTGTAACAGGCCTGACACCCCAGTTGGCCGTACGTTTTTGCACTCGTGTCCCGTGTCCACAGACAGTATGGAGTACGACGTAGTTCACACCGACGACGTCCCACTGACGGATCTCTCGGAGACCGACGAGGTACCACCGGATCTCCAGATCAGGGCCATCGACGACTTTCTGCCGACTGACCATCTCCAGCTCAAGCTCTGGTACTTCGAGCCCGGCGAGGAGATTCAGTATCACGCTCACGCGGAGCAAGAAGAGCTGTACTACGTGCTCGAGGGCGAGTTTTCACTGAAACTCGGGCGCTCCGGCGCGGAAGAGTACGTCGAGGCCGGACCGGGTACGTTCTGGGTTGCCAAGCCCGAAGTCGGCCACGGGCATCGGAACGTCGGCGACGAAGAAGGCGTCGTGCTTGCGATCGGTGCACCAGCGGTCGATGATCCAGGCCTGGATCCACACGAACTTGACGACGCTGACGACTGATCGGCCTCACGGGAGTCGGTTGTTGGCAGTGTCCACACCCGAGTTCGTTGCCGTGTGCGCCACTCAGGCGTACGTCGACTCGAGATACTCGAGTATCCGTTCGGACTCGGCCATCGTCACGCCGTACTCGTCGTCGACGACGACCGGTACCTGACGCTGGCCGGAGACACGCTTGACTTCGTTTCGCTTCGAGTGCAGCCCTTCGACCCAGACGCTCTCGAACGCTACGTCGAGTTCCTCGAGTTCGTCGACGATAATCTCACAGAACGGACAGCCCTCGAGCCGGTAGAGCGTAACCATACGCCCGCGTTCGTGGCGCTGTCGTAAAAGCGTAGGTGGCGGTGTCGACCGTCCCCCGCCAGTTGTGGGCGGCGGTCTGGAGCGACCGGAGCTTTTTGTCACCTGCAGCCAACGACCAGCTATGGCACCGACCGAGGGAGACGTGATACCAGACGTCGAGGCGCCGCTGTGTGACGGCGAAACGTTCCGGTCGACCGCACTCTCCGACGCGCTCGGACCGCGCGGCGGCGTGCTCGTCTGCACCGGCTTCGCGTTCAGCGCCATCGCACAGAACTGGTGGACGCGCCTCGTCGCTGCCGGCTGGGCGGAGTTCGACGACGTGTCCGTCCTCGGCGTCAGCCGCGACGGCCCCTACGCCCAGAACGAGTTTCTCCGCTGGCTCGGCTCTCCCGACCTCCAGTTCGTCGCCGATGTCGACGGCGTCGTGAGCGATGTACTCGAGTTACGCACGTCCAGAGACGGGATGGCAAACGTGTCGACGCCGTGGAGGGCGGCGTTCGTGCTCGATTCGGATCGCCGGGTACAGTACGCGTTCGTAGCAGACGACTGGATTTCGCCGTTGCCGCGAGACGAAATTGAGGCGGCAATCGACTCGCTGTCGTGAGAAACTCGAGTGGGTGGAACGCAGAGAGTGTGGCAGCGCCCCGGAGACAGCGAACCTACTGGCGGACCAACATATATTTCTACCTGGCAGCGGCACCCGGAACTAATGGCCCCGCCATCCTCACCACCGTCCCCACCCTCCTCCGGGTCGTGGCCGACCGACGACTCGAACGACAGGTCGCGTTCACCGTCGCGGTCGAACGACGGCATACCACTCGGACTGTGGATTATCGTCGGCATCGGCTTCCTCGGCGTTTTGC
Organism: Natrialba magadii ATCC 43099; assembly: GCF_000025625.1. NCBI lineage: Archaea > Methanobacteriati > Methanobacteriota > Halobacteria > Halobacteriales > Natrialbaceae > Natrialba > Natrialba magadii. The sequence continues at coordinate 3,035,154 of NC_013922.1, forward strand.
TCGGCCTATTCGCCTCGCTCGCACTCATTGGCGAAGGGGCAGGCACCATCGGCGTGCTGCTTCTCGCATTGACTACACTCGAGGTCGTCGTACTCATTGGACTCCTCGGATTGCGATCCTGGGCGCTCGTACTCGCGCTCGTGGTCTACAGTTTCGGGGCGCTGTTCGATCTGTTGACGGGCGAACTGTTGGGGTTCGTCGTCAGCGTCGTCATCATCGGCTACCTGCTCTCGATTTCGGGGCGATTCGAGTGACCACCTGCCGTCGTTGGAGGTAGCGTTATGCCTGAACGAACGAAATAACAACGTAGGATGGCCAACTGTCACGTGTGCCACGAGCAGCTCTCCCTGCCGAACGCCTGCAATTACTGTGGAGAGTATTACTGCAGCGCCCACCGGTTGCCCGAGAACCATCAGTGTCCACACCTCGATCAGGTACAGACACTCGGTCCGGAATTTCGGCGCGGCGCAGCGGTCATCGACGGCGACACTGACGACAGCGATAGTAATCTCTCACGCGTAGTGATCGGCGCAGGCGTGGTGTTCATCGCGATAATGCTCGTCGCGATGGTGCTCCTTCTCTGAGACGGTTTCCTGTCAGTCATTTCCGGCACAACCGCCGCACTGGTCGGGGTTGTAGTGGCCGACGGCCGGAACCACTGTAGCTGGACTCGCTTGAGCGATCACGATCCCTATTGTTCACCCCGAGTGTAACTAACTACTACTCTCACAATCGATGTTTATGCGGGGCTCACCTCATTGTCAACCAGATACGCATCAATCGACCGGAACAGCAACTGCAGCCAGAACCAAAGCCCAATCACCCAGATAGGTATACCAGTACCAACCATGGATTCAGCGAAAATAGCACCATTAAGACAGAGAATAAATAGAATCGTGGATCTCAGAAACAGCCAATTTGCGATATCTGATGATAATTGGGTCGAATCTGGTTCAAATACGTCCATGAAATGTATGTGAACATATTAGTTAAAAATTAACTACATTTTCCACTTTATATAGACAAGGCTCTCCAGGGTGGCAAATTGGATTACTTCCATCATATCCCTGAGGACTTACTTTGACGTGGTTGATCCACAATCCAGGGAGTAAACCATCTCTTCCACCTGCTGCGACATAGTATCGATGACGCGCACAAACGAACTGGAGTCCAGTCGGACACTCAAGTATTAGACTGGCGTTCCGAACGCGTACATCGTCTCGTGGGCCGTCACTTCGAGGTCGACGAAATCGCCCGGCTCGAGTCCGTACTCACTCGCGTTCTGCACGATAATCTGCCGGTAGGCGGCGTCCCGACACTTCACAGAGTCGGCAGTCCCCTGCTCGACGACCAGCACGTCTTCACGTGTCTCGCCGACCATCTCAGCGTAGGCCTCGCCGACGAGTTCGCGCTTCGCCGCGCTCATCTCCTTCGAGCGGTCCTTCTTGACCTGGCCGCCGAGACCCTTCATTTCCGCCGCATCGGTGCCCGGCCGCTTCGAGAACCGCGTGACGTTGATCTTCTCCGGGCGCGTCTCGCGCAGCAGCGCCATCGACTGCTCGTGATCGTGGTCCGTCTCCGTCGGGAAGCCCACGATGAAGTCCGTCGACAGCGTCCAGTACTCGAGTACATCGTCGAACGTTTCGATGACCTCGAGATACTCGCTTACCTGGTGCTGGCGGCGCATGTCGCCGAGGACGTCGTCGCTGCCGGACTGGACAGGGGCGTGCAGGAAGTCGTAGAGTTCGTCGTTGGCGGCGAAGACGTCTGCCAGCTCCTCACGGATGCCGTGGACGCCCTTGGGGTTGGCCATGCCGACGCGGACGCGAAAGTCCCCCTCGATGGCACAGATTTCCTCGAGCAGGCGGTGGAGCTTTCGTTCGCCCTCGTCCCAGCCGTAGACGCCGGTGTCCTGGCCGGTAATGCGGATTTCCTTCGCGCCGGCGTGGATGAGCGCGCGGGCCTTTTCGACGTTTTCCTCGATTGAAGGGGAGTCGATCTTGCCGGTCGCCTTCTTCGTGATACAGTACGAACAGTCGGACATACAGCCCCGGGCGATGGGGAGGATGCCGACGACGCCGTCCAGAATCGGCTCGGCGTCGGGAGTCGTCGTCGGACACTCACCGTTGGTGACGGCCTCGGGGACCTCGTCCCAGTGCAGCACCTGCCCGTCGACGTCGGCCTGGGCGAACTCCTCGCCCTGCGCGAGGGCCATACAGCCGGTGATGAAGAGGTCTGCCGTCTCCGTGGAGAGCTCCTCAGCCCGGCGGAGCATGTTGCGCTCGGTCTTCTCGACGACGGTACAGGTGTTCAGAATGGCGACATCGGCCTCGTCCGGTCCGTCGACCCGGTAGTGGCCGGCATCACGGAGCCGTCGCTCGATCTCGCGACTCTCTCCGCGATTGGACGTACAGCCGTACGTTTCGATGTGATACCGGGCCATCGTCGTACACCGGTATCGGATCCGGGCGGCCAAAAGCCCGACGGATCACGGCCGCGGTGCACGCTGGCTCCAGCGAGTAGATGACCGTCACACAACATTTTTGGTAATTCACTGAGAACCTACAGAAAACTCCCCTCCATGCGTCTTCGCCTCCGGATCGCTGCCGTCCTTGGCGTCTTCGTCGCGGTAAACGCCCTCTTCGTCCTCGCAGTCGTGTGGGCCTACGGCGTCTTGCTCCCGGCGATCGTCGGCGGCACGTTCGTCCTCCTCTCCGACGGCCGGCTTGCCCTCCGACTAGCCCAATTTCCGGTCTCGTGGCCGACCGCCCTCCTCCTCGTCGGTCTCTTCCTCGCCGGGCAGCTCTACTACGGCTACCGGAGAGTGCTCGCACACACTGGCCAGCGCGCCGGCGAGCACGAAGCTAGAACAGACACCACCGACGACACGGACGACCACAACGTCGACCGCATCGTCCGGCGACTGTCGATGACCGCTGATATCCCGGAACCCACGATCCGCGTCGTCGACGACGACACTCCCAGTTGCTACACTATCGGCCGATTCACCGACGCAACCATCGTCGTCACGACAGGACTTATCGACCGCCTCGATGCAGCCGAACTCGAGTCCGTTCTCGCACACGAAATCGGCCACATCGCAAACCGGGACGTGACCCTGATGACGGTCACGACGCTCTTTCTGGAGATTACGGACCGGGTCTACCACAGTTCGATGCTCGCGCGGCGGGCGGTGTTGAATCCCGGCAGCCTCTCAGAGCAAGACCGGGCGGCGCTAACGTGGTTCCTGCCGCTCGTCGCGCTCACGTCGGTGTTCGTCGCGCCGATCCTCTGGCTGTTCCCGCGGGTGGCCGACTGGGCAACACGGACGCTCTCACAGACGCGTGAGTTCGCCGCCGACGCTGCGGCGGCTGAGATTACTGGCAACCCGCTCGCGCTCGCGACCGCACTGATCGACCTCACCGACGCATCGGAGACGCCCGCGACGGACCTCCGGACAACCAAAATTCGTGCGCTGTGTATCGTCCCCTCGGAACTCGTGAACGGCCGCGAGGCGTCCGCACTGCCGGCGGTGTCGCCGCCAGCGGCCGACGAAGACCGAGACCGCGAACAGCGAGTCCGGGCGTGGCTCGACGGAACCACGCCAGCAACGGGCGATGAGACACCGGCTGAAACACAAACACAAACACAAACACAAACACAAACGCATCCCGCAGTCGACGAACGTGTCGAACGACTCGCCGCGCTCGCGGCTGGCGAGGAACGAACTCGAGTACGAGTACGAACGCAGGTGGGACGGACGTGAGCGACGCGCGACGCATCCTGTTCGTCGCGGGGTGTCTCGTCTGCCTGCTCGCGGTCGCTAGCGCGTTACCGGCGGCCGATCCGCGACTCGATGCGCCGGGGAGCGAGGAGAATGTGACGACTGGAAGCTGGGACACACTCGTAGATCCCTTTGATCCGATGGCTGCGGTGACCAATACCTCGGTAACGGGCGGAGAGGGGTCCTCGGACACGGACACGGACACGGACTCGGACAGCACAGAAACCGACGAGCCGACCCGTGCAATCGAACTCGAGGGCGATCCTGAACCGGGGAGCGAGCGGACGGTAACGGTCGAGGACACGGGTGCGTTCACGGAGCGGACGCTCACTGTCAACGGTGAGCACGCTGGCGAGACGGACCACTTCGGGGAGGCCACGATCACCGTCCCCTACGCCGAGGAGATGACGATCGACGTCACCGAAACGGATCAATCAAGAACGTTCGATATCGACACAGCGGCCGCCATCGAGCACGAACCCGGTGCGGCACCGACCCGGGACCTCGAAATCGCGACGGCCGTCGGCTCGACGCCGGTCGCAAACGGAACAGTGTATATCGAGGACGAACGGGTCGGGACGACCGCCGAAAACGGCACGGCGACCGTTCCATTGCCGGAGAGTGCGGAGCCAACGACGGTTCGCGTCGAACGCGGCCCCGTAACCGGTACAGAAACGATCGACGTGGCGGAGCCAACGGTCGAGTTCGCCTCGCCGCTGTTGCTCCCCGGCATGCCGGCTCCGGTGCACGTCTCTGCTGACGGTGCTGGGGTCCCTAATGCGAGCGTGTCGGTCGCCTCGGACGGTTCTGGGACGACTGGTTCGGATGGGACGACCTACGTCCGCCTTCCGTTCGACGACGAGGCGACGGTGACCACCACGCTTGGTTCGGAGACCGCAACGGCGACGGTAGACGACCTCTATCTTCGGCTGACCGCTATCGTCGTGATCGTTCCCGGATTCGTTCTCGGGGGAGTCCTGACGTATATACGGTACATCCCGTCCAGGCAGGAGCGGCGTCAACAGCGTCTCTCTGGCTTCTTCGTCGGACTTGCTGGCGCGTTTTCCAACCTCGGAAGCGTGGTCGGCGGATTTGCTCACTCCCTTCGACACGCATCACGCCCCAGATTTGAGTGGGCACTACTGCGTCCGCGTCTCGGGATTTCGCTCTCCACACTCTCACGTCTCGTCCCATCGCTCCCGTCGACCCCGCCGATTGGCAGCACGCTCTCGTCGCTCTGGACGCTCCGCTGGGGCAACTCGTCCGATCGCGACCGGCGCTTTCGCTCGATTCTCAGACGCAACGATGAGGAGACGGCCGAAGACACGACCGCCGACACCGATCGCACCGTCGCCAGTGAATCGGGCGCTTCCCACCTCGGTGAGAAGCTACTCGAGCCCCGATCACCCCAGGCAGAGGTTCGTGCCATCTGGCACGCCGTCCTCGACCGACTCGGCGTTCGCAACCGCGAGACACGGACACCCGGCGAGGTTGCCCGCGACGCCCTCGACGAGGGGTATCCCGCCGTGAGCATGCGCCGACTCGTCACAATTTTCCGGGAACTCGAGTACGGCGACCGCGAGCCGTCTGCAGACCAGGTGCTGCATGCGCGCGCTGCGGCGGCGAACCTGGTCGAATACGAGCCCGACGAGTCGGAGGAGACGGGTGCTGTGACACAGACAGGTGGCGAAGACAGGGACGAGGATCGTATGGAGGGTGGCGAATGAGCCGATTCCACTCGATACAGCGGCTGCGAGAGCGAACGGACAGAGCCGACGCAGAAGTGGTGGCGGTGGCGATCGTCGGGCTGGGCAGTCTGCTCACCGTTTCGGTGATCGCGCTTGGCGGCTATCTGCCGACAGCCGGCTCGTGGGGCGTCTCGATACTGTACCCGCTTGCACTCCTGTTCCCGGTGTTCGGACTCGCCATACTCGGAGTCACGTTCTGGTGGGTGTTGAACACGCGATACACCACACCGGAGCCGATTCACCGCGGTGGGGCCCCCGAGGAGGGAGAGCTTGGAAGACTCGAACCCGTCGGCCGCAGTACGGCCCACTCCCTCGAGATCGCCGCACACGCCCAGTACCGGTGTAGCGCGTCCAGTTCGGCCCACGAGATACGGTCTCGACTCATCGAGAGCGCTGTTCGCGTCGTCCGGACGAGACGCGGACTCGACCGCGAGACGGCCCGCGAACAGGTCGACGACGGGACGTGGACCGACGACCCGGTCGCCGCAGCGTTCCTCTCAGCTGATCGGCCACAACCCCTCGGCGAGCAACTCCGGAACGCGCTGGACCCCGGTGTGGCCTACTACCGGCGCGTTGATCGGACGATTTCAGCGATCGAGAACGTTGACACCGACAGTGGCGCTACGGCGAGCGACCGTGGCGGGTCGGCGACGGCGATTACGACGGACGAGGAACTCGAGTCCGGTGAGGTGAGTCGATGAGTGAGCGTGTACGTGTACGTGAACGTGAACATGAACACGAACATGAACAACGAATGAAACGCGGACGTGGGCATAGAGACGGATCGGGACGCGAACAGCACGGAGACTACGGAAACCACGGAGCACACGAAAAACACGAACGTCGCCATCGAGTCGACCGGGGCGAGTGGGCGCTGTTCGCCTCGCTCGCACTCGCAGGCGTTGGGTTGCTCATGGGGAGTCAGGTGCTCGTCGCGGCGGCGACGGTGCCGCTGTGCTACGTTGCGGCGGCGGTGTTTCGCACGCGGCAGGAGCCGTCCGTTCGGATTCGACGGGAGTTCCAGACGGACGGCGGTGTCGGTCGCTCAGGCGGGAGCGAGTGTGCAGATGGAGATAAGAATGGGGATACTACTACCGTCACTACCGCTACCACTACCACTACCGCTACCACTACCGCCTCTCCCACCACTACAGCCGCCACAGCTGCCACGGGTTCCACAGCCGCCACAGCCGCCACAGCCGCCACAGATTCCACAGCCGCCACGGATTCCACAGCCACCACAGACACCACCGTCACCGGCAACCCCGGGGAAACCGTCACCGTCCACACCACCGTCGAAAACACCGGTCACACAGCACTCGTCGACCTTCGACTCGTCGACGGCGTCCCCGACGCCCTCCCGGTCGTCTCTGGAACCCCGCGCCACGCAACCACACTCGAGCCCGGTGGCACGACAACACTCGAGTACGACGTCGAACTGCGCCGGGGCGACCACGAGTTCGGGACGGCAGCGCTGCGGGCGCGTGATCTGACGGGAACGGTCACGGAAACGCGGACGGAGCCGGTCGGCGGGGCCACGCGCCTGCGCTGCTGGCCGTCCGTCGAGGACGTCCCGCTGACGAGCGGCAGCGACGAGTACGCAGGCGAGGTGCCGACAGACGAGAGCGGCAGTGGCCTCGAGTTCCACTCGGTGCGAGAGTACGCCGCGGGCGACCCGGCGCGGTCGATCGACTGGCGTCGGTACGGTCGAACGCGAGAGTTAGCGACGGTCGAGTACCGGGCGGAGCGCTCGACGCGTATCGTCTGCGTCGTCGACGCGCGGACGAGTCAGCGGCGGGCGTCAGTAGCTACCGAACTGGCTGGCGTCGAACTGTCTGCGAGTGCGGCCGAGCGGGCCAGTGAGTCGCTGCTCGATGCGGGGTATCCGACCGGCGTTGCGACGCTGTACGTTCGCACGGTCGCCGCGCTTTCGCCGGGGACCGACTCGAGTACCCGGAAGCGACTGACCGAACAGCTACAGCGTGTTCGTGATCGCGACGCGAACGAGTCCGCCGACCTGCAGCGCCTGGTCGGGTCGCCGGTCAAGACTCTTCCGCGGCTGTTGCCCGACGAGGCGCAGGTGTTCCTGTTCTCCTCGTTCGTCGACGACGAGCCACTGGCGCTGGTCAAACGGCTGCGACAACTCGGCTATCAGGTTCGGGTCGTGAGCCCTGACGTGCTCGGCGACACTGCGGGTGAATCCGCCAGCTCGGAACCGAGACAACGCGATGCAACCCAGACGAGACACGACACTGGTGCGCGACTCGAGGCGCTCGACCGCGAAGCCAGACTCGCCCAGGCACGGGCGGCGGGGGCTCGAGTCGTCGACTGGGACCTTGCGCGACCGATCGGACTCGTGCTGCAAGAGGCACTCGGAGGGGAACAGCACCGATGAGTGAGTTCACACGACTCCCGAAACCGACCGCGTGGGCGATCACTATCACGGCTGCCATCGCGACCCTCGCGCTCGCCACTGTCGATCCCGTAATCGCCGTCGCCGTCGTCTGTGGCCTGCTTCTCAGCGGTATACTCACCCGGTTCGACCGATCACATCGGCACATCGCGCTCGCAGCGACGCTGCTCCCTGCGTTCGTGCTGGTGACTACCGTCGTCGTCATCCAGCCAGCCACACGAGCCGTCGTCGCCCTCGCCGGGCTCGGACTCCTCCTCGGCACAGGCGTCGGCGGCACGCTCTATGGCTCCCCGTCGTCCACCGCGCGTGACCGCGCTGCGGTCGCCATGGTGCTCGCCGCAGTGCTCACCGCCATCGCCGCGATCATCACCTTCGCCGTCGACGCAGTCGGCCACTGGCGGCTTGCACTCGAGTCCCTGCGCTGGCTGGGTGGCGACGGCCTGACGGGGCTGTTCATCGCCCTAGTCGTGGCGGCACTTGCGGGAGTCGCCGCCCTGGTCGCGCTTCCCGATGCGATGATCACGACTGCACGACGGCGGGATGCAGCAAAGACGAGGCGGTATACGCTCGCGCAGTTGTTCGGCGTCCTTCTGGTCGCCACACTTGTAAGTCTCGCAGCAGTGACCGTCGTCGGCTGGTATCTACCGACGGTCGGCTGGCTGATCGGAACGCTCGTCGCCAGCGACCTCGTTCGCGGGTTCCTGGCTCTGCTCACACTCGGAGGCGGGGGACTCGCAGCGTTCGGACTCGTCGTCCGTCGCTTCTGGAACCAGCCGAGTGAGTCACCCGAGACGAACGGAATTGTTCCGATAACCGTCGGCACGGCGGTCGGAACGCTACTTTCGTTCGTGTTTGTGAGTGCCCTCGGCGCACGGGCAGGGGAACTCGAGTCGGTTGGGATCCTGTTCGGTGTCGTGACGGTCGTGTTGGTACTCGCAAGCGTCGTCACCTGGCACGCAGGCGCAATGGGGGGAAGTACGCTCCCGAGATCGCCGTACGTGGTCGTCGTCGCACTCGCTGCAGCAGGTGTCGGTCTCGGCTTACTCGCCGAGAGCGAAGCGAGTGGGACGGGTGTGGGGGCAGGGGCGGTTGGGGCCGGGGTACCGACGTTCGTCGTAATCGCTGCGGCGCTGCTGTGTTACGACCTTGGCCGGTACGGACGGCGTCTCACGCGAGAGATCGGGACCGCCGGTGCCGCACCGATGCCGCAACTGGTTCGCGTTGGCTGGAGTGGTGTCGTTGCGACCGTGGGCGTCGTCGTCGCAACCGGAGGATTCTGGCTTGCAACGGTGTTCCAGCCGACGCTGTCCGTGCCGGCGACGGTGGGTGTCGTCGCCGGATTCGGAGTGTTGGTAGCTGGAGCGCGGTTACTGTTGCGCTGAGGGCGTTTCTGGTTCTGCCCCTGTCTCCGCATCCATCGCCGGCACGTCGACAGTATCGAGGACGCTGTCGATAACCGCGCGACGGCTCAACCCCTGAATGCTCGCCTCCGGATCGAGCACGAGGCGGTGAGCCAGGGCGGGAGCGGCGATGCGCTTGACGTCGTCGGGGACGACGTACTCGCGGCCGGCGAGTACGGCGCGGGCACGACTCACTTCGAAGAGTCGCTGGACGCCACGCGGCGAGACACCAACGTCGACGCGGCCGTCAGTTCGTGTCGCGCGACAGAGGTCACCGATGTAGTCCCGGAGTGGCCCCTCGACGGTGACGGTTTCGGGAACCTGCTGGAGCGAACGGACTGCCTCGCGGTCGACGACTGGCCCGACGGTTGGATCCGGTCGGTCGCGGTCGGCACGGCGATCAATCAGTTCCCGCGTCCCGTCGGCGTCGGGGTAGCCAAGCGAGGTCTTGATCATGAACCGGTCGCGCTGGGCCTCCGGCAGTTCGAAGGTCCCCTCCTGCTCGACCGGGTTTTGGGTCGCAATGACGATGAACGGGTCCGGCAACTCGTGCGTCTCGCCGTCGACCGTCACCTGTCCCTCCTCCATCGCCTCGAGCAGCGCCGACTGCGTCTTCGGCGGCGCACGATTGATTTCGTCGGCGAGGACCACGTTCGCGAACACCGGTCCCGGCGTGAAGTGGAAGTCGGCAGTCTCCTCCTCGAAGACGTAGGAGCCGGTAACGTCTGCGGGCATGAGATCAGGCGTGAACTGAATCCGGGAGAACTCGAGTCCGAGTGCGGTAGCGAACGAACGGGCGGTAAGCGTCTTTCCGGTGCCAGGGACGTCCTCTAAGAGCACGTGGCCACGGGCGAGGACGCCAGCGACGATGTCCTCGAGGACGGCGCGGTCGGCGACGACGGCGGAGAGGATTTCGTCGACGACGGTGGTAGCCGTCGTCGCGGCGTCGGGGACTGACTGCGTCATACCGAGCATCGGTGTCCCCGGAAACTTATAACTCCCGACACGTCTGCTGGAACGCGAGTGGACACGCCCAACGTCACAGCATGCCGTACTCTTCCGCCAGCCGGTCGTACTCTTCGTCGAGGACTTCGATGACGGTGATCAGCGCGCCAACGACGACCGGCCCGAAAAACAGTCCCATAATTCCGAAGGCGTAGATCCCCCCGAGGACGCCGAGAATGATGACCGCGGGGCTAATCTCGGCGTAGCGATCGACGACGACCGGTCGGAGATAGTCGTCTGAAACACCGACGACGATCGCGCTGTAGACCGCTAACCCGGCTGCGAGCAGCGGCTCGCCGATCACGACGAGGTAGATCGAGGCAGGAATCCACACGAGCGGCGCGCCGATTAGCGGCACCAGCGAGAGAATCACCATGATAAACGTCCAGAACGCGGCGTTTGGAATCCCAACGGCGAACAACGCGAGTCCCGCAATCACTCCCTCGATGATGGCGATCAGGACGTGGCCGACGAGGACCGCCCACATAACGTCGCTCAGTTCGCCATAGAGGTCGTCCTGCACGTCCATCGGCAACGGAGTGACCTCGCGAATCCACTCGAGTAGGTTGTCGCCGTTCTTGAGGAGATAGTAGAGCAAGAACAGGGCCAGCCCGAACCCGATCAGAGCGTGTGTGAGCGCGCTGAACCAGGCGGTCGCCTGCTCGAGGACGAAGGTGCCGACCTCCTGTGCGGAATCAGCAGCCGTCTCTATCAGGTCCACCTCCATCCCGGTCTGATCTTCGATGGTGGACTCGAGTTCGCTCACTTGCAGTGTCTCCGCGTCGAGTGACTCCAGAAGGTTTGCCGCGTCGTCTGCGACGACAGCGACGATGAGAAGAAATGGGATGATGAAGCCGATGATTGCAAGGAGGACGAGTGACAGCGCAGCGAGCATGGGTGAGACGTACGATTCGAGCCGTTGCTGCAGCGGAAACAGGAGGAATGCGAGGAGAACGGCAAGCAGGACGTACTGCAGGAACGGGACGACGAGCTGCCAGGAAAGATACGCGAAGATGAGCACGAGCGTCAGGAGATAGCCCTTGCTGATGTTCACGGGCAAACAAACCACGAGTGACAAAATAAAACCGGACCCGGCATCGGTCAGAATACGCCGATTCACGGCTCACAACTCACGGCTCACGACTCACAACGCCACCGTCAGACCACAGTCAACAGCGACATCTACAAGGCGCTCGCTTCAGTACCTGACACCTGTCCAATGCGTACCGCCCCCCACCAGCGCGTACTCGAGCGGCTCACAGACGAGCAGTTGCGAGTGGCGACGCTCGTTGGGCTGCTCACGATTCCGTTTCTTGTCGGTCTCTCCTGGCAAACGGTGGGCGATCCGACCACAGCCGTCGGCGGGTCGATTTCGGGAGCGCCGATCCTCCTGTCTGGATTCATCGTCGGCTATTACTACAGTGACCGACCGACCCCAACTCGTCGGGCGAGCGTTCGAACCGGACTCGTGAGTTCGATCGGGGTACTGATCGTTTACCTCGGGACGACGTACACGGCAGTGCTCACGGAGCCAGTCGAGATTGCTATCGTCGCATCGGTACTGACGCCGATTGCAGGAATTCTTGGTGTCGGGATTACGGTCGTGCTGACGGCAGTTGCGGCGGTCCCTGGCGAGTGGTTCGCGAACGGGGGTGCAACGGGTCAGAAGGCAGAGCAGTCGGGTGCTGACGTGACAGCAGCGGCGATGACAGGCTCCGACCACGCCGGCCAAACCGGCCACACCGCCCACACCGGCCACACCGACCACACCGCCCACCGGTCGCGCTGGTGGCTGTTCGTCGCCGCCTACGGCGTGATCGTGCCACCAGCCCTCGTCTACGCACTCGTCGTGAACCCCGAAGCCGGACCAGGGGTTGCCGTCGCCGTGCTCTCGATGTTCGCCATGGTGTTTGGCTCGGTGGGAACGATGCTCGCACTCGCGAAAGATATCGGAACGCTCGGAACGGCAAGAACCGCCAGATGGGCCAACTGGCGGCTGCACGTCCTTGGTGCGGTCGGGCCAGCCGCACTCGTGTACGCCGCTGCAAGTTACCAGGGTGTCTCGTACCCGCCCGGCTACGCCATCTACACGTTCATCGGGTCGGTCTGGCTCGTTGCCGTCGCCTATCTGGTCTACCGGCACCGGCACACCGGGACGAGACCGAAATCGGGCTCTCCGACTGGATAACGGTTCCCGTTGTGCCGTCTCGCTCAGCCGTCAGTCTCGACGAGCGTCGCAGTCGGAACCGCCCGTCGGACTCCGCGAACGGCACGCTCGGCGTTCGCCCGAGAGGTGTATCCCTCGCCACTGTCGGCGATTATATTGCCGTTCCAGTGAACCAGTCGCCAGCGCCACTCGTCCGCGCGGTCCTGGTAGACCTCGAAGCGACTCGTTCGGCCGGTGTCGGTCGCTGGCGATGGATCGACCGTGTCGTCCGCCTCACCGTCGTTATCGGACGATGAAGTTGTTCCGCCCGGCGAGAGGACTACCGGTTCTGGTTCTGATTCTGCGTCCTGTTCCGACTCTTGCTCTCGCCCCTGCCCGTGTTCCGACTCCTCGCCCTCTCTTTCGCCGCTACCGGTCTCTCCGAGCGCCTCGCTATCTTCACCGCCTTCACCGCCTTCACCACCCTCACTATCCCCGCCGCCCGATCCCGCCACCTCGTCCTCACCAGCCACTCTCTCCTCGATCCGCACACTCACCTCGTCGGCTGGCTCCTCCCACTCGAGTTCGATCTCGAATTCGGCGGTGGCAACACGGAGGTCGTCGGTGTCGGTTGCGGTGTCTTCGTCGTCGTCGCCGTCGTCGCCGTCGTCGTCGGCATCCGCAGCCGATTCGTACTCGTCGTACTCGCGTTCGACTTCGAGTTCGAGGTCGACGCGTGAGGGGATTGTCACGGAGACGGTCTGGTCGTCGTCGAGGAGGTGAATCGGGCGTCCGTGGTCGATTGCGACGGCGAGGTCGTGAAACAGGTCGACGAGCGCATCACGGTCTGCGGTCTGTTCGCGTTCGATGTCGATCTCGGCCGATACGGGGTCGACGTCGGCGTCGGTGTCGGTGTCGGTGTCGGTGTTGGAGTCATGATCGCGTGTCTCGTCGGTGTCCATATCCAGCGGAGTACTACGACGGCCGGCGGCGTAACAGTTGTCGGCAATCTGCCGGTGTTGAGAACGGGTGATCCCGGAGCCAGCGCCAGCGAGGCCGGAGTGTTTTTGTCGGCGCGCTGTCTTCGCTCGCTCGTGACTTCCCGCGAGCGCCGCGTCGACCAGAACCAGAACCTGGACCAGGACCTGAACCAGAGCGTCGTATTCGACCGAGACGAGTACACCTGCCAGCACTGCGAGCAGACGGCCGACGCAGCATCGCTGCGAGTGATTCCGGTCGACGAGATTGCGGGCGTACGGAATGCGGATACAGAGATAGAGAGAGGGACAGGAACAGAGACAGGCGCAGACACAGAGACACCCGATAGCACAGCCGAAGAACACAGCAGCGCGTACGTAACAGTCTGTCTCTCGTGTGCAGCCATCTTCGAACCCGCCGGCTTCGACGCGGAGACAGAGACAGAGACAGAGACAGAGACAGAGACAGAGACAGAGACAGAGACAGAGACAGAGACAGACGTGACAACCGCAGAGCTGTTCAGCCTCGTCCGCGAGACGACCCAGAAACAGGGCGCAACCGTCTCCGACGTGGCCTCGTTCGCCTCGCTCACGACGACACTGCCAGCGAAGATTGCAGCTGCCGGTGCGGCGGCGAACGAGGGCGACGCAGACGGGACAAACGATGAGAACGAGGGCGTAAACGGGGACGAGGACGAGGACGCAAACAACGACGAAAACGAAACCAACAGCGACGGAGAACGACGAACGCAAGCAGCCCAGACGGACACAGCAACACCACCCACAGACCCAGCAACAGCACTCGCCGACACCGCCCAGGAGTTCGTCGCAACCCGCCGAACCATCCTGCTCGCTATCGCTACCGTCGATCAGCGCCTCGCTCGACTGGGCGGACTCGAATGCGACGCGGTGGCCGGCGCCCGCGCCCCCCTGCTCGCAGACTTCCTCGAAACAGCGAGAGAGTTACAGCAGACGCTTCGAGAACTCGTGTCGCTGGCTGAACTCGTGGCTGCGGGGCTCGGTCGGTGTCACGGCTGCTTCGGGGGACTCTCCGAGGGTGAGATACCAGTGACAGCCACGGCGTGTCCGACATGCGGGCGACTGAGCGCGGAGACGAGCGACTGGCAGCAAACAGCGTCCGGATCCGGATCCGGATCCGGATCGACGGGAGTCGATTTCGAGCGGCTCTTTTCGGCGACGAACGACACGCTGCAGGAGGCCTCGGCGACGACCGAGCGGCTCACAGACCGGACGACGGTACTCGCGGCCGAACTCGTGACAGAACAGTAGCGAGACGATCAAGGGAGCGTGTGGAGATCGATAGGAGAGACAGTCAGCAGACGAGGACGACTCGGAAATCAGGTTAACAGGGACTAGAGCTCAGTCGCCGACTCGAGTGCAATGTCGATCGCACGGGCGACGTTGTTCTTCGCTTTCTCCGGCAGTTCGTCGTCTTCGGTATCGGTTCCCTTCTGGGTCCCTTCGACGAGGTTGCCGTCGACGGTGCAGATTGCGCCAGCACGCAGGCCCTTACGGCGGGCGAGCGTGAAGATCGCGGCGGCTTCCATCTCGACGCAGAGCAGGCCGGCGGCCTCCCAGTCGTCGACTGCCTCGTCGGTTTCGGCGTAGTAGGCGTCGTCGGAGGCGATCGGACCGACGTGGATAGCCTCATCGTTGGCTTCTGCGGCGTCGACGAGCGAGGAGAGCACGTCGTACGATGGGACGGCGGGGTACTCGACGTCCTCGTAGCGCTTGGACGTCCCTTCGTTCTTCGCCGCACCGCTGGCGACGACCATGTCGCCGATTTCGATACCGGACTGGAGCGCACCGGTCGTGCCGACCCGGACGAACGTCTCGACACCGACGTTCGCGAGTTCTTCGATGGCGATTGCCGCTGACGGGCAGCCGATCCCGGTCGAGCAGATCGTCAGCTCTCGGCCCTCGTAGGTGGCGTTGACGACCTTGTACTCGCGGTTCTGTGCGACGGTTTCGGCCTCGTCACAGTGGGATGCGATGCGATCGACACGTCCCGGATCGCCCGGAAGCAGTGCGATATCGGTCAGGTCTCCCTCGTCGACCAGCAGATGCGGTTGCGTTGCCATACCGTCGCCTTCCGCGGGTGACGAGAAAAAAGGTTCGAGAAAGCGGCGTCTGCGAGCGGTGAGCGGCGAGCGACGAGTGACGAGTGACGAGCGACGAGCGACGAGCGAGTAGCCGATCGTTCGAATTGTGCGAGTTGCGAGTTACGGGTTACGGGTTACGAGTGACGAGTGCCAGGCGGCGAGGACCAGACGAATAGCCGAACCAACTGCGGACGGCGACCGTACCGTCAGTTCGGCGCCACAACAACCTCGTCAGGGAGCACCGTAACGGCGGCGTCACCGACGTGGAACGTCACTTCCTCGACTGTACGTTCACGACCCATGTTCGTGTTTTCGAAGAGGGCATCGAGGGCTTCCGGGTCGACGTAGTCGTACAGCCGGGTGCTCGCCGCCGTCACGTCCTCGTCCCGGTACTGCGCTAATGCCGTTGCGACGGCGATACTCGGCGGTTCCGATGCTGTGCGAGTGTACCGGACGCGCCGACTGAACTCGCATCCGTGGGACTTGCGTGGCCTGTATTCTGTCATGTCTCTCCGTCACGTCTCCGTGACTATCTACTCAAGTGGCCAACGGGGTCGCCCATATAGCTACCGTCAGACAACATGGGGTGAGAACCGCACGACGGCACCACAATCGGTGTCAGACGTTTGTATGACGTATTTTGCGGTTAGAATCTCGTTTTGAGAAAGGCGGTCACTCGTGACAGCGTCGGTGCACTTCGTGCGCCTTTTTCACTCGCCGTCAGCGCACCACAGGCGTTTGCGAACTCGAGTGCCTGTTCGATATCGACGCCTGAGACCGAGGGTATCGACGGCACCGACGGCACCGATGACGCCGACGACACCGACGCAGCGTCAGAAGCGAGCGACTCGCCCTCGTGTTGCTCGAGGAGCGTCGCAATGAACCCCGCGGCAAAGGCGTCACCAGCGCCAGCCGTGTCGACGGTGTCGACATCGAACCCGGGATGGACGTAGGAGCCACCGGGCGTGTGCACTTCGGCACCATCGCCGCCGTACTTCACGACGACGATCCGGTCGTCGAACGCCGAGCCGACGTACTCGTCCTCGAGAAGGCTGGCGATTTCCTGGTCGTTCGCGAAGACGATGTCGGCCACGGCGAGTGCGTCGGTGTAGTCGCGGTCGCAGAGTCGCCGTCCCGGATCGAAACTGACACCGACGCCGGCTTCGTTCGCCGTCTGTGCGATCGCACCGGCGGTCTCAGGTCGCTGACTCGTGAGGTGGACGTGATCCGCGCTGCGAATTCGATCACGGTCGAGATCCGCGGGTGTAACGGCCTCGTTGACGCCGTCGTTCCCGAGGACGGCGACCTCGCCCTCGTCGTCGACGAGCAGATATTTAACCGCGGTGTCTGCACCCTCGACGACCCGGAGCCCGTCGAGCGAGACGCCGGCGGACTCGAGTTCCCGGCTGGCGAGCAGGCCATTGTCGTCGTCGCCGACGCTGCCGATGAGACCGGTATCGAGGGAGAGATTCGCGAGTGCGGCGGCGACGTTCGCAGCGCTGCCGCCGCCGGAACGGTGCTGTGAGCGGATTGCAGACTCACAGTCAGCTTCGGGGAGCCGATCGACACGGAGGGTCACGTCCCAGTTGACGTGACCGGCAGTGAGCACCCTGACCATTCATCGGAACGACGACCGCGGGCGAGAAAAGTCTAGGCAACTGCGAACAGGAGCACGTTGTGTGCGCCCGGGCCGAGGCCGACGGCGGCGATGAACGCAAGCAGGAGTCGGGCCTGTCGCGGCGCTTCCTCGACGTACTCGCGAAAGAGACCGAGAATGACCATCGCGAGCGCGAGTTTGACGACGACGAACAGCCAGCCGCCACCGATGTAGTCGGCCGTCGGCAGCGCGTGCCCGGCGTCGAGGATGAGTTCGGAAAGCGGGACTTCCTCGCCAGCGCCGAGAATGTCGTAGCCGATCGCGGTCGAGACGCCATCGAGGACGTGGCCGAAGACGACGAGCACGCCCGTCGCTCCCGTGACCGCGGCGACGTCGGTGAACCAGAGGCCGAGGATGAGCCAGGCGAGTGCGGTGACGACGCCGGAGATGACGACGGCGATAACTGGCCAGAACGGCTCGAACGTGCCAAGTTCGACGCTTTCGAACAGCAGAAACATCGTGAAGACGGCGAAGAAGCCGGTGCCGACCGTCCCGAGCGGCCGCTCGATCGTCTGCTGCAGGCCGCCGCTGTAGAGGAAGATCGACAGCACCCAGACGAGCCCTGCAACCGTCGCTGTCACCAGGTAGACACTCGGCGCAGCGAACAGTACTTCGATCGAATCCGGATACGCCTCCGTCCGATGGAGGACGTGTAACGTCGATCCGAACAACATCCACGGCGCAAATGCGAGCACCGTTCGGTCGGTGACTGGCGGCCCCAACGTCCACAGCAGCGCAACGACACCCCCGAGCACAGCGAGAAGTGGCACGAGAAGGTACCACGCCGGGAGGACGAAACCCTCAGGCAATACCATACCCCCTACTGTCGACACCAGTAACTAACACTTTCCGATCAGTGACGATTCGTCTGACACCTATCGTCGCTCCTCCCAGGGTTCTGCCGTCGTCTCGCCGAACAACTCGCGCATCAGCGTGACGATACTCTCTGGCGGGAACTGCCCGTGTTCGGTAACGATCGCGTCGATGTGCCGCGGCGGCGTCACGTCGAACGCCGGATTTTCGACAGTCAATCCGTTCTCGTCCTGCCTCCTGGCTTCATCGCCGTTCCCGTCTCCAGCAGCCGATCGAGCTGTCTCGCCAGAAGGCTCGATCTCCGTCCGCTCCTCCATCGAGAGCACCTCTCGCTCGTCACGCATCTCGATCGCAACCGTATGCCCCGTCATTGTATCCGGATGCAACTTGATCGTCTGAGCCGCCACCACCACCGGCACACCACGTTCGCGCGCGTTCACCGCCAGCCCGCTCGTTCCAACCTTGTTGATCACGCTTCCGTCCGCAGCGATGCTGTCGGCTCCGACCAGCACGTGATCTGCCTCGTCCAGATACCGCCGCGCCGCGTTATCCACGATCAGCGTCACCGGAACACCTAGCTCACGCAACTGGCGCGCCATAATGTGACCCTGCTTTCTCGGGCGCGTCTCCTTGACTATCGCCTCGATACGCTTGCCGGACTCGAGTGCAGCCTCGATACACGCCAGGGCGTCCGTCGAGTGACAGTGGGTCATCACCACGTCGCCGTCGCGGAGCCGATTCGAACCGATCTCGCCGAGCGTCGACTGGGCCTGCTCGAGTTCGGTGCGAAACGTGTCGGCGCGCTCGATGGTCGAGTCGCGGAGCGCGGCGACGGTCTCGCCCTCCATCCCGCGGAGGACGTACCGGAGGGCGTTCGGCAGGCTCACGGCGGTCGGGCGGGTCTCGTACAGTTCGCGTGCGCCGGCGCGGAGGTCGCGCTCGAAGGCCGCCGGGTCAGTCGCCTTGGAGCGTTCGGCCTGCGTCGCGAGCGCCGCGGCGGCGGCGTCTGCGATCGCTGCAGCGCCGCGAATCCGCATCGCTGCGATGTCGGCGGCCGTGTCGGTGACGGCCGGGTCGACGACGGGGTGGTTGGGGTCGGGGTCCGGGTCCGAGTCCATGTCACACCGTTACACGCCACCGGGCAAAAGTAATCGGGCGGGTTTTTGATCGTTCGACGAGTCGGTCCGCTATGGCTCCGGAACTGGACCGCGACGAACTCGCGCCACTGATCGACCACACCGTCCTCGGTCCCGAGACGACGACCGCCGACGTGGCTGCCGTGCTGGATGAGGCAGCCGAACACGGTATGAACGCCTGTATTCCGCCCTACGCGGTCGAGGACGCCGCTGCAACCCACGACGATCTGACTATTGCAACGGTTATCGGCTTCCCCCACGGCCAGCAGACCCAGGAAATCAAGCGCCGCGAGGGCGTCGACGCCTGGAAAGCCGGCGCGGACGAACTCGACGTCGTCATCAACGTCGGGCGGCTGAAAGCCGGCGAGGACGACGTGGTCCGGGCCGAATTGGCCGAACTCGTCGCCGCGGTTCCGATTCCGGTCAAGGTCATCATCGAAACCGCACTCCTCACCGAGGAGGAGAAACACCGAGCCTGCGAGACTGCCGTGGCCGCAGACGCGGCGATGGTGAAGACTTCGACTGGATTCGCGAGCGTTGATCCGGGGGATCAACGAGCGAACGGTGAAACCGTGAGCAGTGGGGCGACGATCGAGGACGTCGAACTGATGAGCGAGTACCTGCCAGTCAAGGCAAGCGGCGGCGTCGGCAGCTACGACGAGGCGATGGCCATGATCGAGGCCGGGGCCGAGCGAATCGGGGCCTCGAGTGGGATCGAGATTCTGTCGGGTGCGCCGACGGCGGAGACGGAGTGAACGGAGGCAACGAAACGGAGAACGAGAACGAGGAACACTGCCGATAGAATTAGCTCAGATCTGCGGATTTGAATCGCACGTATCCAATGGCGAGCGGTGCGACGATCCACGCACAGAGGACGACGGGTGCAAACTCCGGTTGGACGTAGAACGGCGCGTCGGCTGGCGGGAGACTACCCGCCGCGATGTCAACGTCAATCGTCCGTGTGATCTGAAAGAGCGCTTCGCTGGGGAGGAGTTGCGAAACAAAACGGTACAGCATGGGCGCTTCGGCGAAGCCGAGTACGTCTACGTGGAGCCGCCGTACCAGATACCCAGCCGAGACGAACAGTGTGAACACGTTGAGCGTGACGTACACGCCGAAGCCGACGGCCGCTGCACGGGCCTTACTGGCGACCGACGCAGAGATACCGATCGCGATGGCGACGTAGATGACAGCGTAGAGTGCCATCACACCCATTGCGACGAGATACGTTCCAACCGGGAAAACCGGATACAGCGCAAGCAGCGAGACAGCGACGACGAGCGAGGCACAGGCGACGCCGAGTACGATCACCGCACTTCGGCTCACGAACTTACCCACGACGACATCCCGGCGCGTGTTCGGCAACCCGAGCAGGAACGCGATACTGCCGGTCTCTCGCTCGCCGGCGATGGCAAGGTAGGCGACGACCAGCGCGACGACGGGAATCAGGAGCGAGCCAATCGTAGCGACGCCGGCCAGAACCGAAACGACACCCTCGCGGGCAGTGTCGTGAAACCGTACCTGGCTTCTCTGTATGAACATGAAGAATCCGACAAACCCGACGTAGATGGCAACGGCAAGCCAGACGATTTTCGAGCGACGGGCGTCCAGAAAGTCCTTCCAAGCAACGTCGAGCGCACTCATACGGACACCTCCGTGGACGACTGACGACCATCGCCAGTTCCGTCGTCGTCAGTAGCGTCACTACTCCCACTACTTTCGCCACTACCGCCACCGCTGCCACTACCACCACTACCGCCACCGCTACCACTACCACCACTACCGCCACCGCTGCCACTACCACCACCGCCACCGTCGCCACCACTACCGACATCACCACTACCACCCCCGTCAGGCACATCTCCCGTATACTGATTGAATAACTCCTCCATCGAAGCCGGTTCAGAGACAATGTCCACAACCGACGCTCGCTCGTCGACGTGCCTCACCACGTCCACCTTCGCAGCCGCGTCGTGGCAGTCGACGCGAAGTTCCGCTCCCTCGAGTGCAACCGCCTCGACGACGGGCAGTTGGGAGAGTCGGGCGGTGATCGACTCCGGCACCGACTCGAGTGCCAGGCGAATTCGAGACGAGTGCTCAAGGTCGTCGCGGAGGGTCTCGATGTCGTCGAGCGCGACCAGCCGTCCCCCGGACATGATGGCGACGCGGTCGCAGACGGCTTCGACCTCGGAGAGGACGTGACTCGAGAAGAAGACGGTCGTCCCGCCGGCGGCGAGGTCCTGAATCGTCGCCCGCAGTTCTTGAACGCCGGTCGGATCGAGACCGGACGACGGCTCGTCGAGTACGAGGAGATCCGGGTCGCCGACGAGCGCCATCCCGAAGGCGAGTCGCTGGCACATGCCCTTCGAGAAGCCGCCGGCACGGCGATCCGCTGCGTCGGCAATGCCGACCCGTTCGAGGATAGTGTCGGGATCGTCGACTGCGTCTTTCGTTCGGATGACCCACTCGAGATGCTCGCGAGCGGTCAGTCTGTCGTAGAGGCTGTAGCCGTCGGGGAGGATACCGATTCGTTTGCGAGTCGGCGCGAACTCGCCGCTGACGTCCTGGCCGAGCACCGTTGCGCTGCCGGCGGTCGGCGAAACGTAGCCGAGGAGGATGTTGATCGTCGTCGACTTTCCGGCTCCGTTGGGGCCGAGAAAGCCGAATATCTCGCCCTCGTCGACGCTGAAGGAGAGGTCGTCGACGGCGAGGACGCCGCCTGGATACGCCTTTCGCAACCCGGAGACTTCGATGGGGACCATACTGGTGCTCGCCGCTATAGTGACAATATATTTTCTAATGTGTCTGAAAGAAAGGAGTATGGAACGGCGACCCACCGGGTCAGCACGTCAGCACGCAATGTATTGGAGCTACTCGGACTCGAGTAGCCGCGAGACCACGGACGACTCGTCGGATCCGAGTGCCGACCGGACAAGCAGGTGACCGCCGAGTTCGGCGAGGCTGATGACGTCGTCGGCACCGGCGCGCTCGAGTTTCGCCGTGTTCTCGCGGTCGGTTGCGGCGGTGACGATGCGAACGTCTGGCCGGAGTTCGCGGGCGGTGAGAATCGCCATCGCGTCTTCGGCGTCGTTGTTCGTCGTGACGACCACGGTGCGTGCACTCTCGATTTTCGCCCGCCGAAGCGGTCCTTCGTCGCTCGGGTCCCCCGAGAGAACGCGGATATCACGCTCTGACAGCTCGCTCGCAGCCGTTTCGTCTCTGGTGACGACCAGGAACTGTTCGTCCGTGTCGGCGAGTTCGTTGACGATCGGTTCAGTCAGGTCCCCGTAGCCGAGGACGAGCACGTGGTTCTCGAGGAGTTCGAGTTCTGAGTCGGTCATAATTCCGAGTGTTTTTGAAATCCGAGCCTGAATCGCGGGACCAACGAGCGCACCGATGGCGATACCGAAGCTAGCGACGCCAAGGACGACGACGGACATGGTAAACAGCTGTGCGATTTCGGTCGTTGGGCCAATGTCGCCGTAGCCGACAGTGCTCGACGTAATCAGGGTGAAGTAGAAGGCGTCGAGCAGGTGCTCGACGCCGTCGAAGTCCTCGCGGAGCGCGTACGCGCCAAAGGTGCCGTAGGCCTGCACGCCGACGAGCGCGCCGCCTGCAGCGAGTTGCGTCGTCGTCAGCGAGAGCGAGCGGTCGAACCGCCGACGCGTCAACAATAGCGTCGGCATCGAGACGAGCGAGAGCACGACGAGCGGGAGCGAGTACGGACTCGCCTGGAGAAGTCCCTGCACAGCAGTTAGCGGCAAGAGCAGCAGTGTTGCCCACCAGCCAGCTCGCAACCCGCGTCTGAGTGCAAGTACACTCCCAAGCATGAGAAACCCGGTGAGTGCACCGGTGAAGCCGACCGCATCCTGCACAGCGACGGGCACGTGGGGCGCGAGCGGGCCGAAGTCGGCAGCCGCCTGGTCGATCCTGAGGATACCGGTCGCAACCGACAGCAGTGCGACGACCAGCACGAGGGCGACGGCTGCACGTGTCGTCACGATCCAGCGCCAGTTCTCCGGCAGTCGTTCGGTCACCCAGTCGCCGACCATTCTATACACACCGTTCCAGCCTGGGTGGAGTTAAGCGTCTCCGTCCGTCACGGCCCGTCGGGCAACTGTTGTACAACTGAACACGCCGACCAACTGAACACGCCGAGCAACAGGTCACCTCGACCAACAGGGCAGCGCTACTGCACACCACAGAGCGGTAGCTACTTGCCTCCGGCACCGATATCGCCACCTATGCCAACGGAGTGGAAACTGTTCGCAGACCTCGCCGAACACGCCGGGGACAAACACGTCACCGTAGATGCATCGGCCGGCGACACCGTCGACGACGCACTCTCCGACCTCGTCGACGACCGCCCCGCCATCGCAGACCGTGTGCTCACGGACGACGGCGACCTACGGTCGCAGATCAACGTCCTGCGAAACGGGACGAACGTGCTCGTCGAAGAGGATGGACTCGAGACGGAACTCGAGGAGGGCGACGAACTTGCGTTATTCCCGCCGGTCAGTGGTGGGTGAGGACGGTGAGCGAGGAGCGGAGAGCAATTAGAGCGCGCCGCTGAGAACGAAGTCCGGCTCCTCGGAAATCGTCGCACCCGCGTAGGAGGCGTCGCTGACGACAGCGGCCGTCTCCGGGATCAGTACTCGCGTCCGATCAGCGCCGAGAGCGGCGGCGTCGCGGCTGATGGCCGCGAACAGCGATCGAGTTGCGTCAACGTCCTCCCAGGCACCGACGCCGTACTCGGCCCAGGTTTCGGACTCGCCGTCGTCGTTCTCGCGCTCGTAGGTTCGGAGGCGATAGGAGGCACCGACATATCGACCGTCGCGTTCGACGGCGAAGACCTCGGTCTCGTCGTCTGCGTCGATTGCGCCGTTCCCCCCGTTCCCACCGCCTGAATCGGACGCGAAGTCCAGAAAGTCCTGTCGTGTGAGTTCGCGCATGGACCACGTCTCCTCCGGCGCGTAGCCGAGTCCGTTCAGGTGCTCGCGGGCGTCGCTGTGGGTCCAGTAGCGCCACGCGGCAGCGGGGTCGTTCGTGACGGTGTCCGGGCCGGAGGCGCCAGAATCCGGTTTCGGATGCGCAAACCGGAACTCGGTCGCTGGTTCGAGGCCGCTCTTTCGTGCCGCACCGAGCGACGCAGCGTTCCACGAGAAGATCATCACGCGACCGACGCTCGCGCCCTGCTCGCGCGCCCACTTGAAACAGGCGTCGTTGAGCCGGCCGCTCAGGCCCTGGCGCTGGTAGTCGGGATTGACCCGCATTCCTTGAAACCAGGCCTCGTCGGGCGAAACCATCACGGCCTGAACGATCCCCGCGACGTCGTCGCCGGCGTCGGCAAGGAACGTCTTCTTGTGATCGTCGCCATCGTCCTCGAGCCAGTCGTGGTAGACCTTCGGGATGTAGTCGCCGCCGCGGTCCGTCCAGATCTTGTCGGTGAAGGCCTTGACGCCCTCGTAATCGTCGTGCGTCGCTCGCCGGATGTGAATTCCTACCGACATCCCGATCACTCCCAGGGAACCGACCGTTCCTGCAGTTCGCCGGCAATCGAGGTCTGCATCGTCTCTGCGACCGACTCCTCGTTTGCGAGGGCCCACATCAGCTTGACTTTGGCCGTCCCTGGGAGGGTGTCGCCAGCCTCGATGACACCGGCGTCGAGGAGGTCACGACCCGTATCGTAGACTCTGTCACAGACTCGTCCCTCGAGACACTGGCTGGTCATCACGACAGTCGTGCCGTCTGCGACCAGTTCCTCGATTCGCGGGATCAGGTCCGTATGGACGTGTCCGAGTCCAGTTCCTTCGATGACCAGCCCGTCGGCACCCTCGACTACGTCGAGGAAAGCCGGGTCCATTCCCGGTGTGAACTTCAGCAGTTCCACGTCGGACTCGAGTGCGTCCGAACGCTCGAGGTCGACCTCGCCGCGTTGCTGGTAGTCCCGGCGGAAGCTGACGGTTTCATTGTGGTAGTCGACGGTGCCGAGCGGTTGCGCACCGACGGTTTCGAAGGCGTCGCGGCGGGAGGTGTGGTTCTTTCGGACGCGAGTGCCGCGGTGGAGTGCACAGACGTCGTCCGACTCGGAGGCGTGCATACAGACGAGGACCTCCGCGCAGTCACTCTTTGCGGCTTCGACGGCCGAGACGGCATTCATCACGTTGTCCGAGGAGGGACGGTCGGCCGAGCGCTGGCTGCCAGTGAAGACGATCGGAACCGGTGTCTCGAGCATGAAGGAGAGCGCCGACGCGGAGTACTGCATCGTGTCGGTGCCGTGCATGACGACGACGCCATCCGCGCCGTTCTCGATTTCCTCGTGAACCGCCTGAGCGAGGTCCTGCCAGATCGGCGGTTCCATGTTCTCAGAGAGGATATTGGCGACGACGCGCCCGCGATAGTTTGCGCGGCCAGCCAGGTCGGGAACGGCGCGAAGCACGTCCTCAGCGTCGAACTGGGCGGTCACCGCGCCAGTCCGGTAGTCGACCGTCGAGGCGATGGTACCGCCGGTCGAGATGAGCGAAATGGTCGGGAGGTCGTCGTCGAACTCGACTGCAGAGTCTACGTCAGTGTCGTCAGTCGTGGTCTCGTCGTCACTGTCACCGTCGCCGTCGCCGTTACTATCGATCTCGTAAACAGCTTCTTCGAGAACGGAAACGTCAGCGCCGTCCCGGGAAACACCGACGTTGTAGCCGCCTTCGAGTTTCACCACAAACTGCTCGTCCGTGCTGGAGGGGAGCAACACGCCTTCGTACGTGCGATCCGCGCGGTCGACGCGAACGCGATCGCCTGGATTCATGCGACACCGTTGCGCGTCGGCGGACTTGAAGGCACGCTTTCGGGTCGAGCGACCTGCGACAGAACACGACACGGGCGAGTGCTAGCCGACAATACCGATCACGACCAACCCCAGCCCCGAAAGCACCAACACACCCGCGATCATCGCCGTCAGCAACCGAACCGTCGCCATCGCATCCTCTGACAACTCGAGTCGGGGGTACAAGTGACGACTGGCAGAGAGCGCCCCTACCCCGATCGCGATGGCGATGATTCCGAAGGCGACCAGATCGACGTTCACACACCTCTCTACCAGCCCGTTCATGATAAACGTCGTCCGTGTCGATGAGGACGGTCACGGCTGGAAACTGAACTCACACTCACACTCAAAATCGAACTCGACCTCGAATTCAAATTCGAACGTAAACCCGAACTCAAACCCGAACTCAAACTCCGTCCTGCCTCTGGCAGACCTACTCGAGCATCCGGTCACGAAACGGAACATCCCGCTCACGGAAGGTGACAGTACAGGGAAAAGGCCATGGTGCCAGCCGCCCAGCGTTTGCGTATGAACGACCGCTCGGATGAGGTGACCGAGCAGCGAGACGGTGATCCCCGCTCGACCGACGACCTCCTCTCGGAAACGGAGCAACTGCTTTCGGAGACTGGTGGTAGCGGTGGTACTGGCGGTACCGGTGGTGCTGCTGGTGCTGCTGGTGCTGCTAGTGCTGGTGATCCCGATGATCCCGGTAAGACAGCCACCACCGACGCCACATCGAGCAACACCGCCGATCCGGGACTGGACGAATTTTCGGAGTTTGGCTCCAGTTCCAAGACAGAGCCCGAGCTCGAATCACGCGAACGGGCAGAGACTGGCTCAGGAGGCTCTCGCCTCGGTAACCTCACAGGCGGACGCTCGCTCGAGGAGTACTTCTCCCCCAAGGCGTTTCTCGCCCTCGTGCTAACCCTCGGCGCTGGCCTGTTCGCCGGCGGCGCAGTGATCCCCGTCGCCGGCCAGCTCGTCGGTATCTTCGCCGCAGCCTTCCTGATTGGCGTCATTATGTCGAAACGGCGGTATATGGAGCTAACGGGCGCTGGAATCACCGCCGGGATGCTGACGACACTGGACCCGGTCTACTTCGCACTCGGCTCCGGCCTGACACTGCTCGGCATCGGTGCAGCGATCGGGTTCGTCGCCTCCGTCGCCGGCTACTACTTCGGTCGCGACCTTCGCGACGGATTGGTCCGAGACGTGCCGTAAGCCGCCACTCACACACCCCTGCGTCAGATTTCAGAAATTACCACACATGTCACAGGAGTACGACAAACTCGTTCGAGACGACATTCCGGAGATAATCGCGGATAGTGGAGCGACGCCAGTCACACGAACCGCCAGTGACGCAGAGTACGAAGCCTACCTCTGCAAGAAACTGCGCGAAGAGGTCGAGGAGTACGTCACTGACCGGGATGTAGACGAGTTGGCCGACGTACTCGAGGTGCTCCACGAAATACGGGCGTTCGAGGGAGTCTCCGAGCAGGAACTTCGTGATCGGAGAGAACAGAAGGCCGACGAACGAGGCCGGTTCGACAAACGACTTATTCTCGAGCGCGTGACGGACTGATCGAGCGCGTGGCAGAATAACCGGACGAACTACCCGTTCGTCGTCAACTCCCAGCCGCGCTCGGTCCGCTGAACGATTCCTTCGTCGGCCATCGACTCTAACAGCTCCGCGATAACCTCTCGCGGCGCGTCGAGTTCCCGACCCAGCTCACCCACCGACTTCGGTTCCGTCCGAATCGTCGCCAGCAAGTCGGCGTAGATTCGACTCTCCGGGCCAGCACCGACGCTTTCTGAAATTTGATCGAGCACGTCGTACAGCTGGCTCTGCACCCAGCGCTGTGCCAGCGACAGTTCGTTCTCGAGTTGTTCCAGTTCGTCGAGTGCGCCAAGCAGTTCGTCGAGTTCGTCGAGTTCGTCACAGGCGATGTCGAGAGTGAGGTGGCGGCAAGTAGTGATATCGAAGCTGTTGTTGGTCGGATAGGCGCTCTTGCTGGCGAAGCCGTAGGGAGAGACCGTGACCTCGAGGCGGATGTTGCGGGCGATATGGAAGTACTTCCGGCGCTGGTCGTCGACGCGGCTCTCGATCAGACCGGCCTCCTCGAGTTTGCGGAGGTGTTCGATAACTGCCTTGGGACTGACGCCGATGTATTCAGAGATTTCAGTCACGTAACAGGGTTTGCGAGCGAGGAGGCGGAGGATACGCCTCCGGTTCTCGTTACCCAGTAGATCCAACAAAGCGGCAGAGTCCATCGTGGGAGGATAAGGTATCACCGCGGAAAAGCGTGTCTGCTCGGTGGAGGAGGCGTGAACCACTGGCACAGGAACGGACCAGTACGAGATCCCGATCGGCAACGCAACCGGTGAGTTGACCAGCAGACGGGGAGGTGAATAGACGGGGCCGAGCCCCCGTATCTGCCCGCAGGAACCGGTTTGGCGCCCACCAAATTCGGATGTGGGTTTAACTTACCCCTTCCTCATGCTCTGATTACAGAGACGATGTCCACGCTTCCGCCCTGGATCGAGAACCGGATTGAACACAGTCTCGACAAAAAGCTCACACAGCGTCACGTGGTCGAGATAATGCTCAACGCTGAGCGGCCGTACTTTTCAGCCGAACAGATTCGCGCTCGAGTTCGTCCTGATAGAGATACGAGCGCATACCCCCGCCTTCCCGTGAGTGACGAGTGTTCCGACGCTCTGTCGGAACCGAGGAACGAACAGGCGGGGGTATGCGCTCGTATCTCTATCACGGGTCTGAACGGTCGTCCGTCCGCCGCTGTCCACGCTGTGACTTCCGAACGACTGATCCGGAATACGAGTTCTGTCCCCGTGATGGGGCGCGATTGCGAGTACGAAAGTGACGGCTCTCGAGCACCGAACACGGGAACGACCACTGACCGTCTCTCTCCGCTGAACTCGGCACGGCGCTTATGTGCGGTCGCGGAGAACAGCCAGCAGTGAACGAGGTCGCGTTGCAAATCGGCGATGCACCACTCGACGAGACGGTCGTCCGGATCGCACTCGCCGGTGCGCTCGGTATGTTTCTCGGACTCGAGCGCGAGTGGTCCCAGAAGTCTGCAGGCATTCGGACGTTCTCGCTGATCAGCCTGCTCGCTGCGGTTTTTACGATTCTCGTCCTCGAAACCGATGTTGGAGAGGGGCTGCTCGTTCTCGGCGGGCTGCTCGTCATCGTCCAGGGCGTCTTACTTGCGGTGCAGGGGCTACTCGGCGACGAGGACGCCGGTCTCTCGCTCACCACGTCGGTGTCGATGCTCGTCGCCTACGGCGTCGGCTCGCTCGTCGCGGCCGGCTTCATTATCGAGGGCGTCACCGTCGCCGTCCTTTCGTCACTCTTGCTCGTCCTCAAACGCGAACTCCACGAGTTCGCGTGGGGACTCACCCGCGAGGAGATGCGCTCGACGACCGAGTTCGCCATCCTCGCGTTCGTCATCTATCCGCTCTTGCCGGCCGAAGCCGCCCTCGACCTCGGTGCGGTGACGATCCCGCTCGAACCGCAGGTGATCTGGCTCATGGTCGTCGCCGTCGCCGGCATCGGCATCGTCAACTACGCCATCGTCTCCACGTATGGCGGGCGTGGCATCGCCGTTACGGGCTTTTTCGGCGGCCTCGCCTCCTCGACGGCCGTCGTCGGCACGATGCTCGACCACGTCCGCCAGCGACCCGAAGCGGCCTCGTATGCCGTCGCCGCCATCTTGCTCGCCAACGCCGCAATGGCTGCCCGCAACCTCGCGATCGCAGTCGGGTTCACGATGGGAACCGAGTCCGGTATTCTCTTCGAAGCGATCCTCCCCCTCGGCGCGGTCATCGTGATTGCGTTCGCAATCGCCGGTCTCACCGCCGACTGGCGAGAGTCCGGTTCGATGGAACTCGAGAGCCCCTTCTCGATGAAGAACGCACTCGCGTTCGGCGCCGTCTTCCTCGTCGTGCTCGTCTTCGGATCGCTCGCCGAAACCTGGTTCGGCACCCTCGGCTTCTACGCGACCGCCGTTGCGAGCGGCTTCGTCTCGAGTGCCGGTGCGACCACGTCCGCCGTGGTGCTCTATCGGGGCGGCCAGCTCAGCGCGCCGGAGGCAACGATCGCGATCTTGCTCGCGACCGTCTCGAGTATCGTCGTGAAGGCGATGCTGGCGGCGACGTCGATGAACAAGAGTTTTCGGAATCAGATTGCCGTGTACAGCGTCCTCCTCTTGCTGGGTGGCGCGGCAGCGGTGCTCGTCATCGTTGTGTAAGTGGGCCTGCCACAGCAGTGCGTTGCTGGCGGCCTCCACACGAAGGGCGTAGGCTCTTGCCCGCACTCGTCCTACGACGGCCACAATGATCGGCTTGCTTACCGTCGGGAAGAAGGCGATGACTGTCGGCTACCGGCGCTACGGTGTGCGGGGCGCGTTGGCGATGGGCCTCCTCACGATCGCCGGTTACGTCCTCTTGCGTCGGGCGCTCGACAGGGCGGCAGATTCGGAGCGGGTGAGCACTGCAGTCGATGTCGAGACAATCCAGTCGGCCGTCGACGACCAGGGGGTCGGCGCGGTCGCCGACCCTGGAACGCTCGGCGAGGCGGTCAATCCAGCGGGCGTGGGCGACGCGATCCGAGGCGGCGACGCACAGTCAATCGAGTTCGACGATGACGAGTCAGACTCGGGCCAGTAACGTCGCTGTCGCCGCGAGACAGTACTGAAAAACGCCGCTACCGCTACAGCAGCAGTCGCGACTGCAGCTACTCGCTGCGCAACGCTTCGACGTGATCGATTCGCTGCTGCACCAGTTCCGGTTTCCCGATATCGTGGCGCATGTGTAGCCCCTCTTCGCCGGCGACTTCGAGCGCGTCTTCGGCAATCTCCTCTGCGTCGGTAATCGAGTCCGCACGTCCGACGACGGCGAACGAGCGCGAGGTCGTCGTGTAGATTCCGTCGTCGCGTTCGTCGACACTGGCGTAGTACAGGAGCGCATCGCCGGCACTCTCCTCGTCCACCTGCACTTTCGCGCCCGCTTCCGGCTCCGTTGGGTACCCCTCCGGAACCGCGTACTTACAGACCGTCGCCTGCGGCGCGAACTCGAGTGCCGGGAGCGAGTCGCCGTCCCGTGCAGCTGTCAGAACTTCGAGGAAGTCCGTCTCGAGGACCGGAAGCGTGTTCATCGCCTCGGGGTCGCCAAAGCGGGCGTTGAACTCGATGACCTTCGGGCCCTCGCTGGTGAGCATGAACTGGCCGTACAGAATTCCACGGTAGTCCTCGAGTGCGTCGACGGTCGCCTCGATGATCGAGACGGCGTCGTCGTAGTCTGCGTCAGTCATGAACGGGAGCGCGGTGGTCGCATCGGAGTAGCTGCCCATGCCGCCCGTGTTTGGCCCCTCGTCGCCCTCGTAGGCGCGTTTGTGGTCCTGCACGGCGGGTGCCGTTCGGACGTCGCCGTTGGCGACGAACGCCTGGACCGTGAACTCCTCGCCGATGAGGCGCTCCTCGAGGACGATCCGATCGTAGTCGGAGTCACGAATGTACGCTTTGCCCTCCTCAGCGGTGACCTGGTCGCCGATGACTTTGACGCCCTTGCCGCCGGTGAGTCCCGCGGGCTTGATCGCCAGGTCGCCGTCGTACTCGTCGACGAACTCGCAGGCGGCGTCCATGTCGTCGAACGTCTCGAAGTCCGGGCAGCCCGGAATGTCGTGTTCGGCCATGAACCGGCGCTGGAAGGCTTTGTCCGTCTCGATGCGGGCTTCAGCCTCCTTCGGGCCGAAGGCGTAGATGCCGGCGGACTCGAGTTCGTCTGCGACGCCGGCCTGCAGGGGCGCTTCGGGGCCGACGACGGCGATCGTCGCGTTGACTTCCTCGGCGAACTCGAGGACGGCCTTCGGGTTGGTCGTCTCGAGTGTTTCGAAGCCGTCTGCGATGCGGGCGATGCCGGGGTTTCGGTTGCCGGCGCAGGCGTAGAGGTCTGCTTCACTGTTCTCCAGCGCGCGGGCGATGGCGTGTTCGCGACCGCCGCCGCCGATCAGGAGCACGGTCTCTGACATGGTCGATACCGAAACGCACGAACCTGTAAGTGTTGCTCTTTCCACGAGCAAGAAGTACGCATGTTTGTGTACATTGGCCACTGCCCCAGCCAGTGTACCGACACTGCATGCAGCGCCATTACCGATGCTGAGCGTGCTCGAAGAACCGCGTCACACCCCACCACGAACCGCCGAGTACAGCCGCGAGACAGACGGCCAGTGCGACCCCGGTGACCGAGCCGTCCGTCAGTTGCATCGAGCTGTATACCGCCACACCAGCCGTGACGACAGTGACGATGCGATCCGCGTCCCACTCGAGAAGCGCGGTTCGGAGGGCAGACATTGCACTAGTTGACTGTCACACAAGTCGCATATTGCACCTTCGGCTTTCTTCGAGCGCGAGTTCGGTTTCAGTTCTGGGGTATACCCGGTTACAAACCAGTCGTTTCAATAGGACAACCTTTGTATCCGGTTGGTATGGTTGCTGGTCCCCCACACTCAAAGCGCGAGAACACGAGCTACGAACGCCACGGCGACATGGTCGACGACCCGTTCCGCTGGCTCGAATCGGACGACGAAGCCGTCGACGACTGGGTCGACCGCCAGAACGAGTACGCCAACGACTATCTCGAGTCCCGAGAGGCTCGCGAACAACTGCGCCCGCAGTTCGAGTCGCTGGCCCGGACGACCGACTACGGCGCGGTGACAGCAGCGCCGACGGGGTATTTTCAGGAAATCGAGACAGACGAGGACGACCAGGCAGTGCTGTACGTTCGAGAGTCACTCGAGTCCGAGCGCGAGGTGCTCGTCGATCCGAACGAGTTCAGCGAGGACGGAACGAAGGCGATGGGGTGGTGGACCGTTTCACCGGACGGCGAGCGCCTCGCGTACGGCGTCGACGAGGGTGGCGACGAACTGTACGACATCGTCGTCATCGAGGTGCCCTCGGGAACCGTGATCGAGGAACTGTCGGCCGTTGGCCGCACTACTCCCCAGTCACTTGCGTGGACACCCGACGGATTCTACTACAGCCGAACGGGGTTGGCTGGCGAGGCCCAACTCGAGAAGAGCATCCACTACCACGAACACGGTGCCGACCCCGATGGTGACGAGGACGACCTCGTCTACGAGATCGACGAGGCGTCGACGTGGCCACTGCTCGTGACGGATCGAGCTGGTGACCAGCTGCTCGTCGCGTTGGTCGCCGACTGGGACCGCAGCGACCTGCTGTACGCCGCGGTCGGCGACACCGACCTGACACCAGTCATCACTGACGCCGACCACGTCTACTTGCCACTGATTCACGAGGACGGTGCGTACCTGCAGACGGACCTCGACGCACCGTACTACCGATTTCTCGAACTCGACCTCGCCGGGTCCCTCGATGTAGTCGATCCCAACGAACTCCCAGAACTGATCCCCGAACGAGACGGCATCATCAAAGACGCGGCTGTCGTCGACAACCACCTGCTGGTACAGTACGAGCGCGCGGCCGTCTCCGAACTCGAGTTGTTCGACCTCGCGGGCGAGCACGTGCGGTCGATCGATCTCCCCGGAGCCGAGACGGAGACGGAGACGGAGACGGGGACGGGGGCGGGAACGGGAACGGTGGCCGGCCTCGATGGCACTCCTGACGCCTCCGAGGCGTTCTTCAGCTACCAGTCGTTCGACCACCCGCCAGCCGTCTGTCGTTACGACCTCGAGGCAGACACCGTCACGGAACTCGACCAGCCTGACGTTACACTCGAGTTCGACCTGACCGTCGAACAGGTCCGGTACGAGTCCGCCGACGGGACCGAGGTTCCGATGTTCGTCGTCCACCGGGCCGACCTCGAGTGCGACGGCGACAACCCGACGCTGCTGTACGGCTACGGTGGGTTCGAAAACAGCCTGACGCCGAGTTTCCGGAAGTACAGGCTCGAATTCCTTCGTGCGGGTGGCGTGTACGCACACGCAAACCTCCGCGGTGGCGGCGAGTTCGGCAAGGAATGGCACGAGGCGGCACGCCACGAGAACAAACAGCGCACGTTCGACGACATAATCGCGGCCGCGGAGTACTTGATCGACGAGAAGTACACGTCGAGCGATCGCCTGGCGATTTCGGGTGGCTCGAACGGTGGGCTGACCGTCGGTGCCGCACTGACACAGCGGCCGGACCTGTTCACAGCGGTCTGCTGTCACGTTCCGCTGCTCGACATGCTCCGATTCCACACCTTCCTGCTCGGTGCGTCCTGGACGAGCGAGTACGGGTCACCGGACGATCCGGAGGCCTACGAGTGGATCAAGGCGTACTCACCGTACCACAACGTTACCAATGGGACGAACGGCTCCGGCCCCGAGTATCCGGCTGTCCTCTTCAAAACGGCCGAAGACGACACGCGCGTGCATCCGGTACACGCCTGGAAGATGGCCGCACGCATGCAGTCGGTCGCCGCGGGTGGTCCGTTCTTCTGTAAGACATACCGGGATACCGGCCACGGAACTGGCAAGCCGACCTGGATGGTCGTCGAGGAGCAACTCGACGTCTGGTCGTTCGTCTTCGA
This sequence comes from Natrialba magadii ATCC 43099, assembly GCF_000025625.1. NCBI lineage: Archaea > Methanobacteriati > Methanobacteriota > Halobacteria > Halobacteriales > Natrialbaceae > Natrialba > Natrialba magadii. The sequence goes on from NC_013922.1 coordinate 3,069,744, forward strand.
TCAGCTTGGTGTCTCAGTTGCTGCTGCGTCGTCTCACCCTCAGACGTAGACCATCAGGCGTAGAATAGCGGCGGCCGTCTGTCATCGGTCTCACGAGTGTCATGCTTGTCGCGATCTCTACCTCTCTCCCCATCTCCGCTCTCACCGTCGTCTACCAGCAGATCGGACTCGAGTACACTCTTTTTACCATCCCCACTCGCACTCGCTAGGAGGAGGTCTAACACGTCGACGGCCGCCTCGCGGTGTAGTGGTTGGTTGTCGTTCCCGCACTGGTCGTCCATCACGCAAGCGGGACAGCCGTCGATGCGGCCGCAGTCACAGGTTTCGATCAGGGCGCGCGCCCGCCGAGCGACGGCCTCGAAGTTCTCGTAGATCGCCCGCGAGAAACCGAGTCCGCCGTCGATTCCGTCGTAGATGAACCAGCCGCTCGCGGGTTTGCGGTCGAGGCCCATCGCGAGTTCCCTGACGGTGGCCTCGGCAGCGGCGATGTTCTGCGGGGCGGGATCTTCGCCGACGCTCGTCTCGTCGTCACCGTTCCCGTCCGATGCGGCGCTGGCCAGATGCGAGTCGATCGACAGCGTCGCCAGTCCGCCGAGGTCGCGCTTGTCGACCATCAGTTCCAGTGGGGCGACACCGATCGTCGCGTGCTCGGCGGCGTGGAGGCCGCCCGCGTAGCCGAGATGGGCGGTATCTGCGAGGTCGCTGTCCAGTCCCGGCACGGAAAAGTCTCGGTACCGCTCGACCAGCGCGGACTCGACGTGCTCGGGGACTTCGAGCCAGCACAGTTGCGTCTCCATCGAGAGCGGCGGGTTTCCGGTGGGGAGTTGCTGTGCTTTCTTTTTGCCGCCGTGGATCGCGACCTCGTCGTAGGTGTCGTGGTAGACGAGCACTCGCCCGCGGCCGAAGTGGAGCGTAAAGGACCCAATCTCGCGCGACTCCTCTGAGACGGCGTCGAGAACCGTCACGTCCGTGCGCGTCCGTGTGTGGTACGCTACATCCGTCGGGCGCAGCGTCACCGAGGGCCGCGGCGTCGTGTGATCGACCGCACAGACCTCGTACTGCTGGCCCTCGTGGAGCCTGACCGCGCCCTCGTGGAAGTCCCGCAGCACGCGCTCCTCGGCGAGCGGTTCCATCTCGGGGTCGTGGCGCTCGTCGACGCCGTCAGCGAGTTCGACCGTATACTCCTCGCCGGTCGTGGCGTACAGCGAGATCGATCCCTGCGGTCTGGGCGGACCGGTGTAGGAGACGCCCGTTTCGAGGTGGCCCGTCAGCTTCCCTGCGCGTCGCCACATCTCGATCGCCCGATCGAGTCGCTCACGGTCGGCGAGTCCGTCTGCACCGGCGTCGCGCTCGTCGAGCGCGAGTTCGGCCGCCGCACAGAGCAGGTGCTGTGCGAAGACCGCGTCGTTCTCGGTGTCGACGACGGCGTCCTCGACGTCGTTCTCGAGGAGGTAGTCCGGATTACTCACGACGTACTGATCGAGGGTACGGTGTCCCGCGACGAGCACCGAGAGCGCGCGGTTTGCCCCACGGCCAGCGCGACCGATCTGCTGCCAGAACGACTGGCGCTGGCCGGGGTAGCCCAACTGGACGGTGGCGTCCATCTTGCCAACGTTGATCCCCAACTCGAGTGCATTCGTCGAGGCGACGCCGTCGAGCACGCCGGTCTTGAGCTGGTGTTCCGTGCCGTGTCGATTCCGCCGCGAGTGGCCCGCGTGGTAGGGTTCGATGGCGCTGCCCCGGTCCGGGTTCGTGTAGTATCGCGACCGGTCGCGGCGGTGTTTCGCTGCGCGCTTGACCGAGAGTTCGGCGAGCTTTCGGGAGGGCGTAAACAGCAGCGTCTGGGCGTCGTGGTAGGTCAGATGCGAGAGGAGCCGCGGTGCTTCGACGGTGGCAGGGACGCGGTCGGTGACGGCGTCTTCGGCACCGGCTCTGTCCCCGTCTTTCTCGCTCGACTGCGGCGGCGGATTCCACAGCACCAGTTCCCGCGGCCCCGTCGGGGAACCGTCCTGGTCGACCACCGTTACCGGGTCGTCGATCAGGGTACTCGAGTGTGCGCCCGGATTTCCGATCGTTGCGCTGGTGAGGACGAACTGCGGATCGGCGTCGTAGTAGGCGAGCACGCGCTTCAGTCGGCGGATAATCCAGGCGACGTGCATGCCGTGGACGCCGGTGTAGGTGTGGGATTCGTCGATGACCACGAGGTCGCAGGCGGAGAAGAAGCGTGCCCAGCGGTCGTGGTCGTGCAAGTAGGTGTTCACGCCGGCGAAGTTGGTGATGATGACGTCCGCTTCCTCGCGGATCTGGCGGCGCGTCTCCCCGCGTTCGGTGTCGCCGTCGTAGACGCGGACGGTGATATCGAGACCGAGATCGTCGTAGAAGTCGTTCAGTTCGCGCTCCTGGTCGCGCGAGAGAGCTTTCGTGGGGTAGCAGATGTAGGCGGTCGGCGTGGGAGCCGACGCTGCACGTGCACCCGCCTTCTCGCCTCCGTTCTGTCTTTCCTTTTTCCCGCCTGTCTCTGCGGCCCGCTCGCGCGCATCCAGATAGTGTCTCGCGATCTGGAGCGCATAGATTCGTGTCTTCCCCGAGGCAGTGCTCGTCGCGACGCAGACGTTCTGCCCACACTCGAGTTCCTCGAGCGCCTCGGCCTGGTGAGCGTAGAGGTCGTGGTCTAACTGCTCGGCGAGTTCCGGGCGGAGGACGTCGGCGTTCGAAACGGTCGCTGCGTCCCGGCCGGGGAGTTCGAGGACGGAGATGTCACCGGACTCGCGAGCCCCTGCGCGCGGGAACGTCTTTCGCAACTCCTCGCCAGTGATCGGGATCGCTTGTTGGTCGCCCCGGTCGCCCTGTTCGTCCTGATCGTCCTCATCTCCCCCATCTCCGTCCTCGTTCGTTGCCATTCAGAAATCACCAAGTCCAGTCTGCTTGCTGGTCGAACCGCCGGTGCTGTCGTCGCGTGAGTCGTCTCGAGTTGGCGACGATCCTGCTGCACTCCCCACACCCGACGCTCGCGGCGCATTCCGAAGCCGCTCGTAGACGTGCCACAGCGCCCGACAGTCGTCCTCACAGTAGGCTTCGTGGCGGTCCCACTCGAGTACAGCCGATTCTCCCGTCCGCATGAATCGCTGGTAGGCCGCCGCCGTTCGCGCGCCGTCGAGTCCGGTTCCCAGGCCCTCGTAGCCGAGTTCGGCCGCGACGACGTCGAGTTCGTTCGTCCGGCCGGGGAGGAGCGCGTTGCCGGTGTCCTCACGGTCGGTCGCCCAGCGGTAGAGGTCGAATTTCGGGATTGACTCCCAGTCGTCAACGTACTCGGGGCAGTGGCGAGCGACGAACGCATCCAGATGTCGGTAGTCGAATCCTCGGCCGTTCCAGGTGAGCAGCGCCCGATTCGGGTGGACGCCGAGCAGCCAGTCGCAGAACTCTCGAACGACCGATGCCCCGTCGGTGGGATCGTCGCGCTCGACGAACGCTCGATGGGTGTCCGATTCAGGATCGTAGACCCCGATCTGCCAGATGATCGTCGGCGAGAGCCCGTCGGTTTCGATGTCGAGACAGAGCGGCGGCCGCCCCCACGCTTCGCCGGGGAGTGGCTCGTCCGTGAGTCGGCGCGGCTCGCCCGACTCGAGTACCCGCGCGTGGTCGTGCATTCTGCGCGCGCTCTTTGCCCCGATGCCCTCGATATCGGCGAGCGCTGCGACCGATACGTCCAGTAGCTCCGCCCGAGTCGTCACTCCCTGCGATTCGAGGCGGTTCGCTGTCTTCTGGCCGACTCCGGTGACCGCTTCGAGTCCGAAATCACCAGGTGCGTAGGCTGTACTCGAGAGTGTTCCGTCGGCGCTGTACTCGAGTGCCACGACGGATTTCGCGCCGCCATAGCCGTCGACGGGGCCGGCTCCCCGGACGCGGACCGCAACGGCGTCGTCGGCGACTGACTCGGCGGTAAGCAGCGGGTCGTGCGCGACGGTTCGAACGGCTCCCGTTCCGGCGTCGAGGTGCCACCGTTCGTCGTAGCCGGCGGGCAGTCCACCAGTCAGCACGCTGGTCTCCTGACCGGACGGGAGCGCCGCCGCAAGTTCGCCCGCGTGATCGAGGGTCGTCTCGAGTGCGGTGGGCCGCGTCGTGGTCGTGATCTGGTCGCAGATGAGGGCGTCGGCGCTCGTGGGTTGAGTTTTGCTCCCGTTATCAGCACCGTCACCGTCACCGTCACTGTCGCTGTCGCCGCCACCAGCACTGTTCCCAACATCAGCAGCCCTCTCAGCACCAGCAATCGCGCCAGCATTAGCACCAGAATCAGCACCAGCAACCGCACCGAGCGCCCGCGGATGCTGCGCCACAACGAACTCGAGTTCGTCACCAATTCTGTGTCGAGGGAGCGCCCCACTGTCGGCCGTCTCGAGCGGCGGGTGAATCACCGGCACGCCCATAACGTGGCGCGCGCGGGCCGCCGCCGTCGGCTCGCGCGCGTATCCGAACAGCCAGACCGCATCCGGACCGACCGTCGCCGCGATATCTTCGAGCGTCGCAACCGATCGCTCGAGTACCGTGGTCGGCGGGAGGGCGAGTACTCGAGTACCGGTGGGACCTGCCATAGTGTCGTCGTAGTCGGTGGCAGGGACGCGGGGCTAAAGATGGTTTGGACAACGGAGTGAAAGTGTTCGTTTGGAGACCGGCACGACAGTTACGCCGATTCTCCACGTCTATGTCTACATGGGCGACACCGAGTACCGGAACGTCCGTCTTACCGAGGACGCGTATCAGCGGCTCAACGCGCGGAAGCGAGGGGGAGAATCTATCTCGGACACGATCGACCGGATCGCAGGCGAGCGGTCGTTGCTCGATCTCGCGGGAGTGCTCACCGACGCGGAGGCCGAGACAATGCGCGATGCGATTCGTGAGTGAATCGAGTGCTCACAAGCAACTGATCAGCTAATCGGCGACGGTCTTTTTGTTGTTACACTCACAACTGCAAGCATGGATTTCCGGGACGCGATTCTTGGAGAGAAACGCCCCCGAATTCTCGTTCTGATCGCGACACTCCTCCTGCCGCTCTTTGCGTCAGTCCTCTTTCTACTCGGCTTCGACAGCGGGCTCGGCGTTCTACTGGTGTTCCTCTCAGTGGGGATTGCATTTTGTGCCGGCTGGTCACGAGCGGGTGTGCTCTCGGGACTCAGTGTCGTTTTCAGTAGCATCCTCTGGCTGTTCGTGTTTCCACCAGCCGTTGGGTATCTGCGTGGCTCGATGGACACTCGGTATACTCCTCCGAGAGCACTCGGGTACAAACTCGACCCTCGTGGAGAACTTATCGAGGGGCTGACTAATGGACCACTGGCAGGGATAGTTGGTGCCGTACTCTTTGGTGGAATGGCCTATCTCATGGGTCTCGCCGTTCGACAGGCAATACAGGAGCGAACCGCTGATACACAAACATGATTGATGTATGAATAGTCGGCGGCGTATGCGAACTATTCTGTGACTTCCTCGAAACTCAACGCTAAAGGCGACGCACACAGAACGGGCCGACAATGCAACAGTACCTGGACCTCGTCGACGCGGCACTCAGCGAGGGGGCGTACAAGCCCAACCGCACCGGCGTCGACACGATTTCCTCGTTCAGCGAGCACTACGAGGTCGACCTACAGGAGGGCTACCCCCTGCTGACGACCAAGCAGATGGACGGCTACCGCTGGAACTCGATGCTCCACGAGGTCTGCTGGTATCTCTCGGGTGAGGAACACATTCAGGACCTCCGTGAGGAAACCAAAATCTGGGACGCCTGGGCAGACGAGGAGGGCCACCTCGACACCGCCTACGGCCGCTTCTGGCGACGCTTCCCGGTTCCCGAGGAACCCGCACAGCTGCCGGGCGAGTCCTGGCCGGACGAGAGCCACCAGTGGGTCACCGCAGAGGAGACCGCCGACGGCGAGACGCGGCGGACCTTCGACCAACTGCAGTACGTAATCGATACGCTCTCGGACTCGCCGAACTCGCGCCGACTCGTGGTCAACGCCTGGCACCCCGCGAACGCGGCCGTTTCGACCCTGCCGCCGTGTCACTACTCGTTCGTCTTCAACGTCCAGGGCGACCGGTTGAACTGTCACCTTACCCAGCGCTCGGGCGACATCGCGCTCGGAATCCCGTTCAACATCGCGGCCTACGCGCTCCTGACGAAACTCGTCGCCAAGCAGACCGGCTTCGAACCCGGCACGTTCGCCCACACCGTCGTCGACGCCCACGTCTACTGCGGCCGCGGCGACCGCGGGGAGTGGTACGCGGACAACCTCGAAGCGCTGCAGACTCGACTCGCCGACGTCGAGGAGCGCACCGAGTACCGCGAGATCCGCGAGTGGCTCGAGTCCGAAGCACCCGCCGAGGCCGACGGTGACGAACGCCTCGATCACGTCCCGGGACTGCTCGAACAGCTCTCGCGCGAACCACTCGAGCGGCCGACGCTCGAGGTCGACGCGGCCACGATCGACGACCTGTCCTACGAGGATGTCACGCTGCGAGAGTACGAGTCACACGACGGGCTCACGTTCGGAGTCGCCGAATGACCGTCAACACCGGCGCTGACACCGACCCGGTCGTCGAACCCGACCACGAACTCGTCGGCATCGTCGCCGTCGCCGACAACGGCGTCATCGGCAAGGACGGCGACATGCCCTGGCACATCCCTGAAGACTTGCAACACTTCAAGGAGACCACGATGGCCCATCCGGTCATCATGGGCCGGGTTACCTACGAGAGCATCGTCGACGCGCTCGGCGAACCGCTCCCCGGGCGAACCACAGTCGTTCTGACGAGCCGGGACCTCGAGACGCCCGAGAACGCAGTCGTCGCTCACGACTTGCAGTCGGCCGTCGAGGAGGCAGCAGCCGCGGCCGACGAGCGCCACGACGGGGCCGACCGGGTGTTCGTCGCGGGCGGCGCGACCGTCTACGAGCAGTACCTGCCCGCGCTCGATCGACTGATCGTGACCGAAGTGCACGAGGAGCCAGACGGTGACACGCAGTTCCCCGACTGGGATCGAACCGACTTCGACGAAGTTGAACGCGACGAGCACGACGGCTTCGCGTTCGTCGAGTACGTCAGAACGCCGTAAGCGACCGAGACGCGGAGCAACTGAGACACAACTGAGTATATAAAGCAGCCGAACGCAGGCAGAGACTCACGCTCCGGACGATTCTCGAGAGATTCAAAACACCCCGGTCCGAAGTCTAGCTATGGCAACCGATACGTTCTCGGACGCGATCCGGGAATTCGAACACGACGGCGAGACGTACAAGATGGCTGACCTCACCGTTCTCGAGGAACAGGGCCTTTGCGACCTCGACAAACTGCCGGTAAGTATTCGTATTCTACTCGAGTCCGTCCTCCGAAACGCTGACGGCGACCAGATCGACGCGGACTCGGTCCGCGCCGCGGCCTCGTGGGAGCCCGACGTGCCGGACGCTGAAGTCCCCTTTACGGTTTCGCGGGTCGTTCTGCAGGACCTGACCGGCGTTCCCGCAGTGGTTGACCTCGCGGCGCTTCGCTCGGCAGCGGACCGCAAGGGCGTCGACCCGGCGGTCGTCGAGCCCGAAGTTCCCTGTGACCTCGTGATCGACCACAGCGTGCAGGTCGACCACTTCGGCAGCGACGACGCCTACGAGAAGAACGTCGAAATCGAGTACGAGCGCAACGAAGAGCGATATCGTGCGATCAAGTGGGCCCAGCAGGCGTTCGACGAGTTCAACGTCGTGCCACCGGGGACGGGGATTGTCCACCAGGTCAACTTAGAACACCTCGGCCGCGTCGTCCACGAGCGCGAAGTGGATGGCGACCAGTGGCTCGTTCCCGACACGCTCGTCGGCACCGACAGCCACACCCCGATGATCGGCGGCATCGGTGTCGTCGGCTGGGGTGTCGGCGGTATCGAGGCCGAAGCGGCGCTGCTCGGCCAGCCGATCAACATGTCCCTGCCGGAAGTCGTCGGCGTTCGCCTCTCCGGTGACCTTCCCGAGGGCGCGACCGCGACCGACCTCGTACTCCACATCACCGAAAAGCTCCGCCAGGTCGGCGTCGTCGACAAGTTCGTCGAGTTCTACGGCCCCGGCGTCTCCCAGCTTTCGGTCGCGGACCGCGCGACCATCTCGAACATGGCCCCCGAACAGGGCTCGACCATCAGCATGTTCCCCGTCGACGAGAAGACACTCGAGTACCTCGAACTCACGGGGCGCGACGAGGACCACATCGAACTCGTCCGCGAGTACCTGGAGGCCCAGGGTCTCTTCGGCGAGCAGGAGCCGGAGTACACCGAAACCGTCGAGTTCGACCTCAACGAGGTCGAACCGAGCCTCGCAGGCCACAAGAAGCCCCACCAGCGCATCCCGATGGGCGACTTAGACGAGCACTTCCCGACCCTCCTCGAGGAGCAGGGTGTCATCGGTGCGGGCGGCGAGCCCGCAATCAGCGACGGCAGCGGCGCGGCCGCTGCTGACTCGACCGGCTCCGGCCCGGGTCTCCCGCTCGACGAGAAGGTTCCCGTCGAACTCGAGGATGGCACCGAGGTCGAGATCGGCCACGGCGACGTCCTCGTCAGCGCGATCACGTCCTGTACGAACACCTCGAACCCGTCCGTGATGGTCGGTGCCGGGCTGCTGGCCCGTAACGCGGCCGAAGAGGGACTCGAGGTGCCCGACTACGTCAAGACCAGCCTCGCACCAGGTAGCCGCGTCGTCACCGAGTACCTCGAACGTGCGGAACTGCTCGACGATCTCGAGGAGCTGGGCTACCACGTCGTCGGCTACGGCTGTACGACCTGTATCGGTAACTCCGGACCACTCCCAGAGCCGATCGAGAACGCGATCGACGAACACGACCTCTGGACGACGAGCGTCCTCTCGGGCAACCGCAACTTCGAGGCCCGCATCCACCCGAAGATCCAGGCCAACTATCTCGCCAGCCCACCGTTGGTCGTCGCCTACGGCCTCGCTGGCCGGATGGATATCGACCTCGAAAACGAGCCGATCGGCACGAACGACGACGGCGAGGAGGTCTACCTCGAGGACATCTGGCCGGACACCGAGGAGATCCGTCAGACGATCCACGACAGCATCTCCCCCGAGATGTTCGCGGAGAAGTACGCGAGCGTCTACGAGGGCGACGAGCGCTGGGAGGCGCTCGACGCACCGACGGGAGAGGTCTACGACTGGGACGACGAGTCCACCTACATCCGCGAGCCACCGTTCTTCCAGGACTTCCCACTCGAGAAGCCCGGCGTGGACAACGTCGAGGACGCCCGCGCGCTGCTCACTCTCGGTGACACGGTCACGACCGACCACATCAGCCCCGCCGGCCTGTTCGGCGAGGATCTGCCGGCCGGTCAGTGGCTCACCGAGCGCGACGTCCCGGTCCACGAGTTCAACACCTACGGCTCCCGCCGCGGGAATCACGAGGTCATGATGCGCGGCACGTTCGCGAACGTCCGCATCACAAACGAACTGCTCGACGGCAAGGAAGGCGGCTACACCGTCCACCACCCAACCGACGAGGAGACGACCGTCTTCGACGCCTCCGAGCGCTACCGCGAAGAGGACACCCCGCTCATCGTCATGGCCGGCGACGAACTCGGTACCGGCTCGAGCCGTGACTGGGCCGCGAAAGGGACCGACCTGCTCGGCATCCGCGCGACCATCGGCAAGAGCTACGAGCGCATCTACCGCGACAACCTCATCGGCATGGGCGTTCTGCCGCTGCAGTTCGAAGACGGCGAGGGCTGGGAAGAACTCGGTCTCGAGGGCGACGAGTACTTCGAGATTTCCGGTCTGGAGGACGGCCTCGAACCGAACGCCGAACTGGACGTCACCGCCGAGACTGACGACGGCGAGACCGTCGAGTTCTCGGTGACCGCACAGGTCGACACGCCGATGGCTGTCGAGTACGTCGAGAACGGCGGCGTGCTCCACCTCGTACTGCGACGGCTGCTCACCGAGGAACTGAACTGATCGAGCGCGCTCTTCGAGGGGTCTGAGCCCGGGCGGGCGACCTTCGAGCGCATATTTTCTGGCTGTCTCGTAGCCGTTAACGTCACGTATTTGATGCCGACGCGCCGTACGTGTAACTGACGCCAGCCGTTGCAGTCGGCAACGCTCTGCTCAGTCCGATTCGCCCGCTCTCCCACCGACTGTCACTTGGCCATCCGATCGCGTACCGACTGCCCACACAACCCCATACCGACTCCAGTACAACCCCATACCGACTACCCGAACAATCCCATACCGACTGGCCACACAATCGCATGTCACTCACGCCGCTCCTGGTCGACGTTGGAACGACACTCGAGGACGCCACCGGGTTCGTCCAGTACCTGCTGGTGTTCGTCTTCGCTGCGATCCCGGTCGTCGAGATCCTCGTCGTGATTCCGATTGCGATCGGACTCGGATTCGATCCGATTCTGACGGGGGTCGTCGCTTTCGCGGGCAACATACTCTCGGTCTATGCGCTAATCCTGTTTCACGGGCGGCTCTCGACCTGGTGGTCGAACTGGCGCGGGCGTAAGAACGACGAGTCGGAGCCGAGCGACCGCTACGCGCGAGCACGAACCCTCTGGGATAAGTACGGTCTGCCCGGAATCTCCTTTGGCGGCCCGATCCTCACAGGTGTGCACATCGCTGCGCTCGTCGCGCTGCTCGCGGGGAGCAGGGATCGGCTCGTCGCGGGGTGGATGACGGTCGGCATCGCCATCTGGACCGTGATTCTGACGGCCGCATCCGCGTTCGGTGTCTCACTGCTCGGTATCGCGTAGCGCGGCGGCGCGTTCTGCGGGTGTGCGTACTGCGATGCCGGCGCACGTACGTCGGTCTTTTACAACCACCAGCCGTAGGCGTGGGTATGACGACATCCACGCCGACTGATCGCAATCGGCTCGACGAGGAGGAGAGTCCCTACCTGCGCCAGCACGCGGACAATCCCGTCAACTGGCAGCCCTGGGACGAGCAGGCCCTCGAGACGGCCCGCGAGCACGACGTGCCGATCTTCCTCTCGATCGGCTACTCGGCGTGTCACTGGTGTCACGTCATGGAAGACGAGAGCTTCGCGGACGAACAGGTCGCCGAGGTCCTGAACGAGAACTTCGTTCCGATCAAGGTCGACCGCGAAGAGCGCCCGGACGTCGATTCGATTTATATGACCGTCTGCCAGCTCGTCACCGGCCGCGGCGGTTGGCCCCTCTCGGCGTGGCTCACCCCCGAGGGGAAGCCGTTCTACGTCGGGACGTACTTCCCCAAAAACGCCAAACGCGGCCAGCCCGGCTTCCTCGACATTCTCGAGAACGTGACGAACTCGTGGGAGGGAGACCGCGACGAGGTCGAGAACCGCGCCGAGCAGTGGACCGACGCCGCGAAGGACCGACTCGAGGAGACTCCGGATTCAGTCAGCGCATCGCAGCCACCATCGAGCGACGTACTCGAGGCGGCCGCGAACGCTTCACTCCGGAGTGCGGACCGCCAGTTCGGCGGCTTCGGTTCCGATGGACCGAAGTTCCCCCAGCCCTCGCGGCTCCGGGTGCTCGCCCGCGCCGCAGCTCGGACCGGACGCGACGACTTCCAGGACGTGTTCGTCGAAACACTCGATGCGATGGCTGCTGGCGGCCTCTACGACCACGTTGGCGGCGGCTTCCACCGCTACTGCGTCGACCGCGACTGGACGGTTCCTCACTTCGAGAAGATGCTGTACGACAACGCCGCGATTCCGCGTGCGTTCCTCGTCGGCTACCAGCAGACCGGGGACGAGCGCTACGCCGAAGTTGTCGCCGAGACCCTGACGTTCGTCGAGCGCGAACTGACCCACGAGGAGGGCGGCTTCTTCAGCACGCTCGATGCCCAGAGCGAGGACCCCGACACCGGCGAGCGTGAGGAAGGTTCGTTCTACGTCTGGACCCCCGACGAGGTTCACGACGTTCTCGAGAACGAGACCGATGCCGACCTGTTCTGCGACCGGTACGACATCACGGAGTCGGGCAACTTCGAGGGCTCAAACCAGCCGAATCGCGTCGCCTCGGTGTCTGATCTCGCGGCCGAGTACGATCTCGACGCGACCGACGTTCGGGAGCGACTCGAGTCCGCCCGCGAAAAACTGTTCGCGGCTCGCGAGCAACGCCCCCGACCCAACCGCGACGAGAAGGTGCTCGCCGGCTGGAACGGCCTGATGATCGCAACCTGCGCCGAAGCCGCTCTGGTCCTCGGCGGGGGCGAGGATGGGGACGAGTACGCCACCATGGCCGTCGACGCACTCGAGTTCGTTCGTGATCGGCTCTGGGACGAAGACGAACAGCGACTCTCCCGCCGGTACAAAGACGAGGATGTGGCCATCGACGGCTACCTCGAAGATTACGCCTTCCTCGCGCGTGGCGCGCTGGGCTGTTATGAGGCCACCGGCGAGGTCGACCACCTCGCGTTCGCCCTCGATCTCGCGCGCGTTATCGAAGACGAGTTCTGGGACGCAGACCGGGGAACGCTCTACTTCACGCCAGAGAGCGGCGAATCGCTCGTCACTCGCCCGCAAGAACTGGGCGACCAGTCGACGCCCTCGGCGGCGGGCGTCGCGGTCGAGACGCTGCTCGCGCTCGAGGGGTTCGTGGATCAAGGCGACGAGTTCGAGGAAATCGCCACAACCGTGCTCGAAACCCACGCCAACCGGATCGAGACGAACTCGCTCGAGCACGCGACGCTCTGTCTCGCCGCGGACCGACTCGAGTCCGGTGCACTCGAGATCACGGTGGCCGCGGACGACCTGCCCGACGAGTGGCGCGAGGCGTTCGCCGGCAGATATCTGCCCGATCGGCTGTTCGCGCGGCGACCGGCGACGGACGACGAACTCGAGTCGTGGCTCGACGAACTCGACCTCGCAGATGCGCCGCCGATCTGGGCCGGGCGGGAAGCGAGCGACGGCGAGCCGACGCTGTACGTCTGTCGCGACCGGACGTGTTCGCCGCCGACCCACGACGTGAGTGAGGCACTCGAGTGGCTCGCGGGAGAGGAGCAGACTGAGAGTCCGTTCTAGTAGTGGTGCTTGCTGTCGACGTTACTCGAGTTCGTGCTCGCGTTCGGGATCCTGCTGTCCATTCGGTGACTGTGTTCGCCCATCACGCGCTGCCCGCGACCGGTTTGCGGCCTCGCGATCGAACGCCTCGTCGGCTTCCAGCAGGCGGTCGAGTCGGTGTTCGAACTCGTCTTCGCTGAGTTCGCCGCTCGCGTACCGGTGTTTGAGTTGTGCGAACGCGTCGGCGTCGCTGTTGGTGTCGCTGTCATTGCCAGTGTCGGCTGCGGACGATTCAGGCCACGTCGTCCCCGTCGACCCAGTCGACTGCTTTCGCTCAGCCATGAGCGCCGCGATATCCTCTCCCCAGAACAGAAAGACAGGTGTCAGGACGAACCAGCCGATCACCGCGAGTACAGCGACGACGAACTCGAGTCCGATCAGGCTCAGGATGCTGATGATGCCGAAGGTTACGATCGCGATCAGGAGCCAGAGGTCCTCCGCGACGAACCGTTCGAGACGGCTCTCCATACAAGTCGTCTTGGACGCTAGAGGTAAAGAATCGTTCGGCGCAGTTACACGTTACAGCTCGCTCTCGAGTTGGTCGGCGAGCCAGATTGCTGGCGGGACGGCCTCTTCCTCGACGAAGCGGGTGACTTCCTCGCCATCGTCCGTTTCGACCACAATCGTGGGAATGTACTCGATACCGTACTCGTCGACGCCGGAGCCTTGCTTGTCCTGGTCGACGGCGATTTCCTCGATGCGGTCGTCGGGGACGGAAGCGGCGTCGAGTGCAGCGCCGAAGTCGGGGAGGAGCTTTCGGCAGTCCTTACACCAGTCGCCGCCCCAGACTTTGTAGACGACTTCGTCGTTGTGTACTTCGAGTGTATCGACCGCGTCCTCGTAGGAGGCGGCGTCCCACGCTGGATTCGGCTGCATGGTTTCGAGACTCATACGCGATACTTCTGAGTCGAGGGGCTTAATGGGCGTGTTCTTGACACTCGTTGCAGGTGTCGGTCATTTGGACTATCTTTCGAGTGCTACTGGCCGCGAGTCGGTAGCATTTTTACACCAAACCCAAGAGTTATCAGCATGGTATTCGACTCAATCTCCGAGACAGGGCACGAACAGATCTCGTACTTCTCCGACCCGGAGACGGGACTGACGGCTATCGTTGCGATTCACGACACGAGCCTCGGGCCGAGTCTCGGTGGGACACGCATCCGTGACTACGAATCCGAAGAGGCCGCGCTAACGGACGTTCTTCGCCTCTCGGAGGCGATGACGTACAAGGCGGCCGCAACCGACCTCCCGCTTGGTGGCGGCAAAGCAGTCATCATCGGCGACCCCGAGGAAGTCAAAACCGAAGCGGCACTCGAGGCCTACGGCCGCGCGGTCGACTGTCTCGCGGGTCGGTACATCACCTCGGTCGATATCAACTCCGGTGCCGAGGAGATGGACATCGTCGCGCGCGAGACGGACCACGTCGTCGGTGGGACGGACGGGCTGGGGAACCCGTCTGAAGTCACGGCACACGGCGTCTTCTCGGGTATTCGCGCCTGCGCGGAACACACCCACGGCACCAGCACCGTCAGCGATCTGGACGTCGTCGTCCAGGGGCTCGGGAAGGTCGGCCGACTGCTCGCGGAGGAGCTACTCGAGCACGGCGCGTCCGTGACGATTTCGGACGTGAACCAGGAGGCAGTCGACGAGTTCAGCGCGGCGTACGATGTCGACGTCGTCGCGCCAGATGCGGTTTACGAGGAACCGTGTGACGTCTTCGCGCCGTGTGCAATCGGCGGCGTCGTCAACGACGAGACGATCGACCAGCTGCAGTGTGACATCGTCGCCGGGTCGGCGAACAACGTCCTCAAGGAGCGACGACACGCGGACGCGCTCGCCGAGCGAGACATCCTCTACGCACCGGACTACGTGATCAATGCGGGCGGCCTCGTCACCGTCGGCAAGGAGTACCTCGGCGGAACGTACGAGGAGGCCTACGAGGAGTCGGAGAAGATCGGCGACCGCCTGAGCGAGATGATCGAGCGCGCCGAGGCCGACGACAGCACGGTGCTCGACGCTGCCGAAGCGTACGCCCAGGAACGAATCGACGAGTCCGACACGGTGACGCCGGCACTGCCGTCGAACTAGCCTGTTCTGGCTGTTTTGATCTCAGGTTTCTTTCTCACCGCTGTCATCACCACCGGCACGTCCTGCCTGTGTCCAGCACGGGTTTACGTCTCGACTCCCTAGCCGGACCCAATGAACGGAAGCATCCTGGACACCATCGGCTCACCGCTCGTCCAGGTCGACTCACCGGAAGGGGCGACCGTCGCCGCGAAGGTCGAATCCTTCAATCCTGGCGGGTCGGCCAAGGACCGGCCGGCCCTCGAGATGATCCGCACCGCCGAACGCGACGGCGCAATCGAACCCGGTGACTGGCTCGTCGAACCGACCAGCGGCAACACCGGCATCGGCCTCGCGCTCGTCGCCGCCGCCCGCGGCTACGACCTCACCATCGTCATGCCCGCCTCGAAATCCGAGGAACGCCGCCGCGTCATGGCCGCCTACGGCGCAGACCTCGAACTCGTCGACGGCGAGATGGAAGACGCCCGCGAGCGCGCGGACGAACTCGAGTCCGAGGGCGCGGTCCAGCTCGGCCAGTTCGAGAACCCGGCCAACCCCGAAGCCCACTACAAGACGACCGGCTCGGAGATCATCGAACAGGTCGGTGACCGAGAAATCGACGCCTTCGTCGCCGGTGTCGGCACCGGCGGCACCCTCTCTGGCACCGGCCGTCGCCTCCGCGAGGAGTTCCCCGAGATGGACATCATCGCCGTCGAACCCGAGCGAAACGCTGTCCTCTCGACAGGGGAATCCGGCACCGACGAGTTCCAGGGAATGGGACCGGGCTTCGTCAGCGACAACCTGGATCGGGACCTGATCGACCGCGTCGAGACGGTTGCACTCGAGAACGCCGAGGACGAGTGTCGCCGGCTTGCGCGCGAGGAGGGGATTCTGGTCGGCCAGTCGAGCGGTGCGACAAGCCTGGTTGCGAACAGAATCGCGAGCGAAATCGCCGAACCGGAACGGGAGTGCCCGGAGATTCCGGACGCCTTCGAGCGCCAGGAACTCGCCACACCGGAACCGGATGGCGGCCAGCAGGTGGAGGATTGCCCGCTCGTCGTCACCGTCTTCTGGGACAGCGGCGAGCGGTACATGTCGACCGGGCTGTTCGACTACTAAGGTAGCCAAAAGACCTCTTTCACCTAGAGCAATCGTCTTTATCCGTCCCCGTGTATGTCCGAGTACGATGACACACCCCTCCAGACGAACGCTCCTCGGAAGTACGGCGGGACTGCTCGCGCTGACGGCTGGTTGTATCGCCGACAATGATGATGACGATGACGATCCAGATCCGGGATCAGGATCCGGTGACGACGATGAGTCGGAGAACGGCGGCGACAATGGAAACGGCGACGAAAACGGCGCGGAGAACGGTGACGAGGACGAAGACGGCGAAACCGGAAACGGAGACGAAGACGACGGTGACGACGGAACTGGGACCGACGGCGTCTCCATCGACGACCACCAGTACCAGCGCTCCGCGGTTAGTGAGGAGCCGTCCATGGAACACCTACGATCGGCCGACGATGCCGAGGACTGGCTCGCAGAACGCGACGACGTAGACGACGATACCACCGAGTTCGTGGACGAAACCGACTTCGACGAGTCGGTACTCGTCGCACTCGAGGGCGGCGGCCCGAACCTGTGTTACGAACTGGCCGTCGAGCGCGCCGAACTCGAGGACGACACGGTTGTCGTTGAGGCCGCGGTGGTAGACGAGTCGACGCCGGAAACGGCCTGTGCTGACCAGGAAGTGACTGTCGGTGCAGTGGTTCGGGCGACGTTCGACGACGATCCGGTGACGGACGTGTCGGTGTCGCTCACCGACCGCCACGGGAAAGAACACGGAATGGCTGCGGCGAGCGACAGTGCGACCGATTCTGCGTCCGATTCGGCTGAGACGGACGCGTAAAAAACAGCATCGACGAGCTAGTCCCCCTGACGCTTCTTACGGCGAGTGCTCTGCTTCAGTTATTCGAACGACGAGCGTCGAGTCGACATCCCTGAGGTCGTACTCGGGGAGGTCCCCGCCTGTCCGACGGACGTACAGCGGTTCGACGAGTCGACGGCGTGGAGTCGGTGTCGTCGGTTCAGTTGTAGTTTCAGTCTGCTGTGTCTCGGTCCGTGCCTGCCCTCCTCCCGTTCGTGTCGCAGCATCCCCTCTCTCGTCGCTCTCGCCTCCGCTTTCTTCCTCGGAACCGTGTTCGCCTTCGCTTTCGGTGTTCGCTCCGGCGGCTGATGCGGCAGGAGCGCCGGGAGCAGACGCGGGATCGGCACGTTCCACGCCGTAAATCTTGCAGAACTCATCCGTCTCATCGGGTCCGACTGCGCTGTTTCGCAGTTGTGTCGCGAGTTCGCGCGAGAGCCACTCTTCGTCGCTCACGCTCGGTTCCTGTACCAGCGCCTCGTCGACGAAGCGGGTGAGATACCAGTCGAGATCGTTCAACAGCGAGATGGCCGCCCCGACGCTGACGGTTCGCAAGGCGATCGTGTTCTCGAACGGCCGGCGAAGGTCGTACGTCGAGAGCGCCTCGCGAGCGGTCTCGCGGGAGAGTAGCTCGTACTGGAGGGTGCAGTCGTCGGCCCCGATGAGACAAACGCGCGTCACTGTCGGGTGATGCGGTCGGTTCGGTAATGTCGGTTTCGGGTTGCGTTCAGAACCTCGCACCGATGGGGCCGACGAACGCCGACGAACGCCGACGAACGCCGACGAACGCCGACGAACGCCGACAACTGACCTACGAAATCGAGCTGTCCGGGTCACCAATCGCATCGTCTAGCCCGTGCAGCGCTGCCGGGCCGAGTGCCTCCTCGGCACGGTCGAACTCGAGTTCCCGGTCGGCTGGATCGGAGCGCTGGGTTTCGACGACGGATTCGGCCTCGCCGTCGGTGATCGAGAGGTAGACTTCGGTGAGGCGGTCGGTTGCGGTGGATTCGGGGCCTTTCTCTGTGGCTGCCGCTGCGTCCGCGGTGTCTCCCGCTGGACGGCCCGTTTCGGCGTGTTGTTCGGCGTCAGTGTCTGTTGCGTCCGTTTCGTCCGTCGCTTCTGACTGTGTCTTGGTCATGGGCTGCATCCTGACTGAACGGTCAGACAGTAAAATACGTTTGTGTTTCTCCCGGTTGGTGGGATCTAGTGGACTGTTGCCACACTACCAAAACCGCCGCTGTTGTTACTCGAGTCTCGGTGCAGGCGGATGAAGAGAGAAAGAGAGTGAGAGTGAACCGCCAGTTAGTCGTCCGCGTCCGCAACCGCATCTGCAGTCGTATCCGCGTCGACGGCAACCCGTGTGCCGTACCCCGACTCACCGACGACCGACCCGTCCTCGTAGACGACTTCACCACGGACAACCGTCGTGGTGGCCTTCCCGGTGAACGTCTCGCCTACGAACGGCGTGACACAGTTCTTCGAGTGCAGTTCGTCGCCGCTCTCGAGTGTCCACTCGTGTTCGGGATCGACGATCGTGAAGTCCGCGTCCGTTCCGACCTGGAGCGACCCCTTTTGGGGGTACATTCCCCAGACCTGCGCCGGCCGGGTCGAGTGGCGACGGACCCACTCCTCGAGTGTAAGTCGCCCCTGATCGACGAAGGTGAGCATCGTCGGCACTTCGGTTTCGAGACCGACGAAGCCCGAAATGGCGTCCCAGGTGTTACCGAACGGGTCGTCGACTTTCTTTTCCTCGGGGGTATGGGGCGCGTGGTCGGTCGCGATGCAGTCGATCGCGCCGTCGTCGATGCCGACCTCCCAGAGTAGGTCGCGCTCGTCGGCATCGCGGATCGGCGGCTGAATGCGTGCGGGGTTGCCGACCTCGCGCATGACTTCCTCGGTGAACCAGAGGTAGTGGGGCATCGTCTCGGCCGTAACGTCGACGCCGCGTTCCTTCCCGCGAGCGACGGCCTCGGCGGCCGAACCCGAGGAGACGTGGAACATGTGG
The DNA here is from genome assembly GCF_000025625.1 of Natrialba magadii ATCC 43099. NCBI lineage: Archaea > Methanobacteriati > Methanobacteriota > Halobacteria > Halobacteriales > Natrialbaceae > Natrialba > Natrialba magadii. The sequence goes on from NC_013922.1 coordinate 3,088,817, forward strand.
ATCTTCGTACCGGTCTCCTCGGCGAACGTGATCATTCGTTCGACGGCCTCCTGCTCGGCAATCACTGGTCGCGAGTGTGAGTGATGAATCGGCTTGTTCTTGCCTTCTTCTTTGAATTTTTGCGTGTAATGGTCGATGATCTCGCCGTTCTCCTCGTGGAACCCGAGGCGTTTGCCCGTCTCCCGGATTTTTGCCATGGCCTCGAGGATTTCGCCGTCGTTCGGCGGCGGCACGTCGCCGACCGTCGACCCGAGGAAAATCTTGTACCCCAGCGCGCCGGCCTCGTCAAGCGCGGGGATCTGATCCAGATTCTCGCTCGTGACGACCACGTAGCTCTGGAAGTCGACGTGAGCCGACGCCTCGCCGCGCTCGAACTTCAGTTCGAGATGCTCGGGCCGGTCGATCACCGGATCCGTGTTCGGCATCCCGACCACGGTCGTGACGCCGCCCGCCGCGGCCGCGCGGGTCGCGGACTCCCAGTCTTCTTTGTACTCGAGTCCGGGCTCGCGATTGTGGATGTGGCAGTCGACGATACCGGGGACGAGGACCTGTCCCGCGGCGTCGACGACGCGATCAGCGTCGGGGAGGCGGTTGCTGCGGCCGACGGCGACGATGGTTCCGTCCTCGACGGCGACGCCGGCGTCGGGGGTGCGGCCGGCAGGGGTGACGACGGTGCAGTTTCGCACGACGAGGTCGACGGTGTCGCTTTCGCTCTGGCTCTGGCTCTGGCTCTGGCTCTCGCTCTCGCTCTCGCTCTCACTCTCACTCTCACTGGCACTCATTGGCGTTGGCGTAGCGTTGCCGAGGTGGGCGCATATAGCTTCTGTTGGGCGTTACGATCACCGACAGCGAGCGGTTGGAGGCGTTGCGAAACGGGGAACGCCAGTTCGCTGGCTGATCGGTAGGTTCTGTGTACAGTTCGGGTACGCGTGCTATACTAAACCGATGCCAGATGCTCGAGTGAGCCATGACCTCGCCGGCGATTCGCGACAGGACAGTACTCGTCACCGGCGGTGGCGGCTTCATCGGGAGCCACCTCGTCGAGGCGCTGGCACCGTACAACGATGTCCGCGTACTGGATAACTTCTCGACCGGTTCGCGGGACAATCTCTCGTCGGTGACCAGTCCGCAGTGGACCAACGATGCGCCGACAAGTGCGGATGGTGGGTTCGACGACGCTGGAGGCGGCGGAGACGCTGGAGACGCCGGAGACGCTGGAGACGCCAGGTACGACGGCTCGCCCACGATCATCGACGGAGACATTACCGATCCGATGGCCCTCCAGCGCGCCGCTCGCGGCGTCGACCTCATTTTCCACCAGGCCGCGCTCGTTAGCGTCGCCAAGAGCGTCGACGCGCCACGCCGGAGCAACGAGACCAACCTCGACGCCAGCCTACTCGTCCTCGACCAGGCCCGCCAGGAGGACGCCCGCGTCGTCCTCGCCTCGAGTGCGGCCGTCTACGGTCACCCCGACGAATTACCCGTCTCCGAGACGGCAAGGACGGAGCCGACCTCGCCCTACGGCATTCAGAAGCTCGCACTCGACCAGTACGCTCGCCGCTACCACGAACTATATGACCTCCCAACCGTTGCGCTACGCTATTTTAACGCGTACGGACCACGCCAGCAGGGCCCCTACAGCGGCGTCATCTCGACGTTCCTCGAGCAGGCCCGTTCCGACGATCCGATCACGATCGAAGGTGACGGCGAGCAGACGCGAGACTTCGTCCACGTTTCAGATGTCGTCCGTGCAAACATCCGCGCTGCGACGACTGACGCCGTCGGCGAGGCCTACAACGTCGGTACCGGAGACCGGACCTCGATCCGGGACCTCGCCGAACTCGTTCGCGACGCCGTTGGTTCGTCCTCGCCAATCGTCCACCGTGAGCCTCGTCCGGGCGATATCAGACACAGTCGTGCAGATGTTTCGAAAGCGAGTCGCGAACTCGGCTTCGAGACCCGCGTCGGTCTCGAGTCCGGGATTCGATCGCTTGTCGCTGAGACTGGGAGTGAACAGGGGCGTTCGACTTCGCCTCCGCAGGAACAAGGACAGGGACAGGGACAGGGACAGCAACAGCAACAGCAACAGCAACAGCCACTGACCGCCAGACCAGAGCGACAGTCACAGGACTAGATACCTCATCTCAGATGGCGCAGGTAACACCGTTTTCTGACTGTGACACCCTGTTTCGGTCCGGTTGGAAATCGACCAATTCTCTCAGATAACGGTCGCCCTTCGTTACGGAAGTACGTCGTAATTACCTGCGTTGACGGGCGAGAGCGCTTGGCTGTGTCGTTCACAGATCGCAGATTAACGGACGACTCTGGTTCGTGTAGGTGAGAGATAACTATCGGTATGCACGGCCTCACCCATAGTTATGATCGAGAGCCTCATCGTGTTCGCGGTTAGCCTGCTCATCGGTGCCCTCGGCATCTTCCTGGGTGCCAGGCTCGTAGTCGACACAGAGGACTACACGTACGCATTCATCACAGCCCTGATCGGCGCAGTTGTCTGGGCACTCGTGGGATTCTTCCTCGGCTGGATCCCACTGCTCGGCCCGCTCCTGGTGTTCGTCGCCTATCTGGCCGTGATCAACGCCCGCTACCCCGGCGGCTGGGTGGACGCGGTCGCGATCACGATCGTCGCGTGGATTTCGGTCCTGATCGTCCTGTACGTCCTCGCGTTCCTGGGCGTTACCGGATTCGAGGCTGCCGGTGTCCCGGGAACGTAAGCGCAGGCGGAAGCGAGCCAGCGACTGGTGGACCGTGAGTCCGAAGCATTCAGACGCACCTCGTCTGTTCGTCGTAACTGAGGATTACCGGCGAAACGCGATCCATGTTCGAACCAGGCACGCCGGACGTCCGTGCGCATGTATCCAGTCCAGCGTCGAGCGATCGCAGTGTCGGTCTCAGAACGGCACCTCAAGGGCTCAGATGGCTGGTGTGGACTGGTCAGCAGCCAAAATCGCTCGCTTGGCCTCGCCGGCGGGTGCTGGGTCGCGACTCCACAGTCACCTGAAACCACGATCACCTGAAACCACGATGGCCGACGAGCGCCAACCCGTCATCGTTACGTCGGCATCTCGGAGAGACACTGACACGAGACATACAGATAATCTAATAACAATACATGACCCATAAAAAATACTTTGAGGGACGGTCACGACGGTACAGAAACGAGTGACTCAGTGAACAGCCGTTCGTCGCCATCATGATCTCAATCCTGCGCACGACTATGCACGCACCTCTGCCAGTTCCCACGTCGGGCACGGCGCTCGACATCGGGTCGTTGTTCGCACAACCCGGTCCCGGCATTCGCTCCGGGCTGGGAGCATCGGTTACAGCGTTCGTCAACACAGCCGTCCCCTGTGGGAGCGCTCTCTGTCGCGTCTGTAGTTCCTGCGGAGCGAGCGAGGCTGACATTGCGACGGTCTCCCTGCTCGGACTCGGACTCGGACTCGGAATCGGAATCGGGCTCTTGGCGCTCCTCCCGACACTGCTTGCTATGCCACCACTCGCTCTGTCCATGTATTTCACCTCCACACCAATCGTTTCCCAGTTCGTCGACGTCGTCTTCGCACCGCTACAGGCGAGCGGACTCGCCCACATTGCTGCTCTCCTTGGGATGATCGTTCTCGCGCTTCTCGGTTCGTTGCTCGCCATTCGCGATCGGCTCGAGGAGCGCAATTCGCTCGGAAACGACTACGAATCCCACCGCGAGGAGTTCATGACGGACCAGGAGAAAGTCCAGCGACTCATCAGCGAGAACGGTGGGCGAATGAAACAATCACGGATCGTCGACTCCGTCGACTGGTCGAAGGCCAAAGTCAGTCGACTGCTCGCCGAACTCGAAGAGGACGGCCAGATTACGAAGCTTCGCCTGGGGCGTGAAAATCTCGTTTGTTTGCCGGGCCACGAACCGACGGCATCCAAGTCACCGGACCAGCCGAACGAATAGCTGGTCTGTCAGTCTTCTTTTCCCGCGGGCGTCAATAATTGCTTTCGGCGACCCACAGTCACGACTGGATTTGCCTCGCACACGTAGTGCGTAGTGGCGAATTACTCTCGAAATAGTTGTGCTGGTTTAAGAACCGAACAGGCGATTGGCCACTGCCTTCACGGCAGATTATGATCACACGCAATCAGCTATTCGTACTACTTGTCACGACGTTACTCGTGACATCGGGCGCGGCGATGGTCGCTGGGGCGACACCAGGCGCGAACGTCAGCGACCAGGACGAGGCAGAGACAGAGACAGACACTGAAGCGGATACAGTAGAAACAGATACTACAAACGACACGGCGACGGACACAGAAACTGACCCCACAACCACAGCCGACGACCAGGGAATCGAACCCGACCCTGACGACGACACCGAGGCAGACACTGCAACGGTCACCTTCGAGGACCAGGCAACCACCGGTGACTCCGTCGTCGTTGACGAGGCAACGCTCCCCGACGGCGGTTTCGTCACAATCTACGATAGCAGTCTTCTTATCGGCGAAACCATCGATAGCGTGATCGGCACGTCCGACTACCTCGAGGCAGGCAGCCACGAGCAGCTCGAGATCGAACTCGAGGAGCCACTCGAGGAGAACGAGACGCTGATCGCGATGCCACACCAGGATACGAACGATAACCAGGAGTACGATTTCGTCGAAACGGAGGGTGACGAAGATGGGCCATACCTGACGGCGGATGATGAGCCAGTGACCGACGAGGCGGTTGTGACGGTTGAAGAAGAGGTTCCTGACGAGAAAGCGGAAGAGCCGGTTGATGAGGAACCGCCAGTCGATGATGAGGATCCGGTTGATGATGAGAAGCCGGTTGACGACGAGACACCAGCGGACGATGAACCGAAGGAGGAAGAGGAGGAGAAGCCGGAAGATGACGAGCCAACGGAGGAGAAACCAGAAGATGACGAACGGGTTGACGACGATGAGAAAGTAGACGAGACGGATGAGAAAGACGAGCCTGATGAAGTAGACGAAACGGACGAGACGAAGGACAAAGAGCCGGACGAGAAAGAGGACAAGGACGACGAGGAGAAAACAGACGACAAACCAGTCGACGACACTGAAGAGAAACCCGCAGACGATGAGGAACCAGCCGAAACGCCCACTGCGGGCGAACTAACTGTCACCATCGACAGCGCGCTCCTCGTCATGCATGACCTCCACGATTACGACGGCGTGCACGAACAAGAACATGAGCATGAGCATGAGCATGAGCAAGAATACGACCAAGACCAGCAGAAATACCACAACGGGACCACGAGCGACCAGCAACTCGAGGTCACCATCGAGGAGCCAACGATCTCCGGCCTCTCCGACATCACTAACGACACCGCCACAGAGCACACCATAGACAGCGCCGCAATTCTCGTCGTCGTCGAAGACGACAAGCTCGCCGACCAGGACGCCATGGACGGCGATCGTGAGGTGACACTCGAGTCCGCCACGATTGTCGTGGTGGCTCACGGTGTTGATGGTGAGGCTGACGATGTCGGCGCTGACGACGGTATGGAAGACGACGAGGCTGTGGCCGACGACGAGACCGATGTGAACGAGACTGGCGATGATGGCGTCTGTTGCGGTGTCGCGGATGACGAGGCTGCTGAGACAGACGACTCCGACGATCACGAGGAGGATGCGTCCGACGATGCTGACGACCGTGTAGATGATGCCGATGAGTACGATGACGATGCTACCGACGACGTTGACGATGCCGACAAGCCGAACTCACTCGACGTGACGATCGAGCAGGCGACCGTCTTCGTCGTGCTCGACGATCACAGTGCGATGGACGGCGAAGCAGCTACTGAAACCGAGACGGAAACGGAAACTGGTGTCGAGGACGCTGACACTGGCACTGATACTGACACCGACACCGACACCGACACCGACGCCGACACCGAGTGTCCCGGACCCGACGCTGACGATGCAGACGACACCACTGCTGCAAACGAAACCACCGACACTGACGACGAGTCAGCTACCGGTGTACTCGAGGTGACCGTCGAACAGGCGACGATCATGGTCATCATCGCGGACCACGATACGGCCGATGACGATGAGATGATCGAAGAGCCGGATACCGACGACGAGGACGGTGAATACGAGAACGACGACGAGAATGCCACCGACGGCGACTGTTCCGCACCGGACGGTGTTGATGACGACACGACCGCTGCACTCGCCGCACTCGTATAGCGCCGCCATCAGTACCAGACCGGACGACAGCACACGACACGTTTTCACTCTTCTTTTCGCGTCCGCATGGAGCAGCGTACCTGCGCGTTCGTCCCCTACTGATTCCGTGCGGCGCGTGGAGTTGCCGTTGCCACCCCACCGTTGCACCATGTGCAACTGTTTTCACAACTGGAATCGCCGTCCAGCGCTCATATGGCCCTACTGGACACTGGATGCCGAACACTGAACACCGAGTCACTCTCGTGTTGCCCGCACCGACAACGCGCTGGCATCGACGACTCTCCCGTGTGTCGATGAGTTGCGTTTGATTTTGGCTCCCAGCTCCTGGCTCCCGGCTCCCGGCTCCTGGTTTCTGGTTTCTGGTTTCTGGTTTCTGGATTCCGTCCGTCGATCAGTAAAACAGCCGGTACAGACTGCTCACCGCGACCGCGAGCAAAATGAGTACACTCCAGAGAACTGGATCGACACTCGAGAGCACTGGCAGATCGAGGCCGGACAGTGCAATCAGTCCGAGGCCGAGAAAACAGGCGGCGAGGTGGAACTGCAACACGGTCGAGCGGTCGCGGTCGTGGCCGTCGATGTAGCCGACGACGGTCTCGAAGTTCGGGCCGGGCTGGATGGTTTTCGCATCGGAGTCGTACTCGATGACAGCGTCCTCCTCGAGCTGGGGGAGATGTGTCTGTTGGAGGGAAACGTAGACGCTCTTGTAGAGGTTGTTCGGAACGGGCGTCGTGTCGGATTCGGTTGCGGCGATCTCCGTCGCGACGTCCGAGACGTCGACGTGTCCGGACTGGCGTGCGAGCAACTGGACGATTGCACGCCGTCTGTCGTTACCGAGGATGTGAAACACCTCGCTTTCCGCGAGCGTCTCAGCTCTAGTCCTCTGCACAGACATTGCTTAGTGTGACGTCAGTGGTCGCGTCTCGGCGAGCAGTTCGTCGTCGGCCCTCATACACGTCATCCATTTTGCGAACCACTGACTTTAACCTGCGGTATTTTGTCCCCGCATACTAGTGTAGAAACTAGCTGACTACGTCGCGTAAGCGACTGCTTCGTCGCGAGAAAAGTATGCAGTCCCTGACTGTGCTCGATACCGAACCGCCGACATGGATACGATGTCGGAGCACACAACGTCTCAACTCGCTACGCTGAACGAAGAAACGTCTCAAATCGACGGTGAGCGATAGTCACTCTCGTGCTTCGCCCGGTAGATGGCCACCGGATTGCATTTCCCGATACGTCGTACAGGCCGGACAGCCATGGACGACGTCGCCGTTGTCACCGAATACGCGGGCGAACTGCTGGGTAACGTGGGTGTCACAGTTTCGACAGCGAGCGCCTGCTGTCGACGATTCCATCGGCCGCCAGTTCTGTTGTGATGATTTCATGGTGATCGTGTTGTGGATTGTGGCTGTCGGTGCAGACAGGTGGTGTCTCGAGTGTGGTCGTCAGTCGATGCTCGTGGGTGGTTGGCGTCGCCGTCACCGGTCGACAGTCGCCATTACACCCGGGGTGAACGTCATTACATCCGAGTCCACGCTGCAATCGGCCTGCCGGCGGCGACCCCAGTTCTCACAGTCGACGACACCGTCGCGGTCATCTCGACCACTGGATCGACTGCACGGTCCGCAACGACTGGGGCCTACCCGCAACGACGGAGGCGATCGCGTGTGACTCGGCATCACTACGACCGAGGGGGACAGATCCGAATAAAGGACGGCGTCCGTTCACCATACCGGCCACCGGACAGTACTGGAAATACCTACTTTCCACCGGTTATACTACTTCTGCGGCCGTTTCGTGGTCGCTTCCTGCCGATCCGTTCCACAATCATCAAGCTGGATTTGGTTCGATTGCGTGTCGTTCGGACATCATCTTCGACCCCAGCGCACTGTTTGAACGAGCGAAACACGATATTTCGCGACCGAAATACAATGTTTCGTAGCGGAATGCGTGACTTTCCAGCGAGAAGGCACATCGTTATAAAATACCACTCTCGCTTACCGGTTGTATTGTTGGAACGTACTATCGGTCGCCGTGATCGCGCGGCATCACCGTTCCGATCGTTCCCGATCGCCCCTCTCGACACCGAGAGCGAACCAGCGTAACTTCCGCAGACAGGTGAGCACGATGTCAACGAAAGCGACCAACTCTCAAACGACCCCGACGACCGACCCAACAATTCAGCTCGACGTCCTCGGCGACGAGTGCGCGCGAACGATCCTCGTCGCAACGAGCGCAGGACCGAAAACAGCCAAGGAACTGACCGACCGAACCGACAGCTCCTCGGCAACCGTCTATCGCCGAATCAACAACCTACTCGAGAGCAACCTCCTCGCTGAGTGTGTCCGATTCGAGAGCGACGGCTCACATACGACCGCATACGAGGCGACAGTCGAACACGTCGAGGTGCAGATCGATTCGGACGGCATCGATGTCGCGCTCTCGGCGATGGACGAGTGAGAATCGTGTTACTGGCGGGACTCTGATAGAAACTCACTCGAATTCGGTGCTGTCGACCGCTGTCAGAGACTGTCCGGTGGGCTGAACAGTCGCCACGAAACCGTTGTCACGAGAACAATCGGTTTAGACAGTCTGAAACATACTGAAAGAAGTACTAACAACCCTGTATGATACGGATAACAAATATCTACTCAATGGTACGGTCACTGTGATTGAGCAATGCACGACCTGACCGGCTTCCAGCGAGATTTGTTGTACGTAATCGCAGGGGCTGACCAGCCATCTGGACAAACGGTTAAAGATGAGGTGGAACAGTACTATAGTTCCGAAATAAACCACGGGCGACTGTATCCGAACCTGGACACGCTCGTCAACAAAGAGCTCGTCGAGAAAGGCCAACTCGACAGGAGAACGAACTATTATGCGATTACAGACGATGGTCGCCAACAGATCGACGAGCGCCGGGAGTGGGAAGGACAGTACGTGGATTTCTGAGGGGAAAGCAGACACGGGAGTTCGTGAGGGTGTGCGATGACCAGCGTAAGTGCTGGAAGTCACAGGTAATGCCGCTTGCGAGTGTCGTAGTTATACGTACTACAGCCGGTAGGGAGCAGACACCGGACAGTTCGCAGGTCACTTGTCGACAACACAACTGGGTAGCCAACGGCTGCAGAGCACGATAGCGGCCGCGGACGTGTTATTTCACTCCCGCACAAAACACCGAGTTGACTCACTCGTTCACGGCGGTCCCCTTTTCAGCAGTGTCCACCCCTGGTTGTTGTGACGGTGGTAGTCGCTGTTCATCACTGCATACAGTTGTCTCCCCCAATCGCGCTGCCGAGTTACCCATTTCGAGCCGTTAGCGGGCAATACTCGCCCACAGCAGGTCATCCAGCGAGAATATCGCAGACATAACAAAGCGGCTACGGCCGGTGTGTCCGTCCAAATGGTACGAAGAGCACCCTCAGTTGACGGATTCGGTGTCCACGCGGTGGTGTTGTCGCGATGAGTTTACGCACGGACACACAGACGCGGCTGGGGACCGTCCGCCAGTATCCCGGTGACCTCGCAGTAGTCTCGCTTCTGGCCATTTTCACGTATCTCGTTGTGACGAGCCTCGGTGAGGGCAGCGCATTTCGGTTGCTCGCAACGCTCCCACTCGTGTTATTTCTCCCCGGATACGCGCTCGTCGCCACGCTCTTTCCGGCACGCGAACGAGTCGCCCAGGAAACGACGGCGACCGCCATCGACGTCGAAACGTACCCTCGCGGAATCGATCTCGCCGAACGGCTCGGACTGGCGTTCGCCCTCTCACTTGCGGTCGTTCCGGTCGTAGCGCTTGTCCTGGCTGTCACCGAATGGGGGTTAGCTACCGATCCCATCGCTGCCACACTCGCAGTTGTCACCGTCTTCCTGGCGCAACTCGGTGCAATTCGCCGACTGCGAGTTCCCGAATCCAAGCGGTTCTCCGTCGCACCGCTTGCAGCACTCTCCCGATCACAGCGTGAGGACACCACCGCTGGAACACTCTCCTCGATCATCCTCGGCGTTGCCATCGTCGCCGCGGTCGGCGCGCTGCTCGTGGGGCTCATCGCCCCGCTCTCCGCTGGCGGCTTTACACAGCTCGCGCTGTATTCCGAGGGTGACGGCGGCGAACTCGTCGCGGGTGAACTCGAGGACGAGGTCGAACCCGGCGAATCCGTTCCAGCCACGATCGAGATCGAAAACCAGGAGGGTGAGGACGTGACCTACACCGTCGTCGTCCAGCAGCAAGTACTCGAGAACGGTGCGGTGATGGATCGGGCAGCACTAGAGACGCGGACAGTGTCGGTTGCGGACGACGAGGCGGTGGTCGAGGAGTTCAATGTGGCACCGGCCGCGGAGCCGGGTGAGACGGTTCGGATTGCGGTGTTGCTGTACGAGGAGGAGCCGTCGGGAGTGCCGACGGCCGAGGATGCGGTCGCGGACACGAATTTCTGGGTGACGGTGACCGAGCCGGATGCGGAGGTTGAGGAGTGATCCTGCAGGCGGGAACGTCGTGACAGCGACGTGATTCGGTGGGAGGTCGGTGGCAAGGCGGAGGCAGAATCGACGACAGGAGCGGACCGGTCCACGGGAGGCGGGCCGCTTTGATCGATGACGACTCTTCTTTTCGAGTCTGTGAACACGACACTGCGCCAGGGGATCGCTCGGTGTCGGTTTCTTCCATTTGGATGCGTTCCTGAGAGGACGCTGGTGTGACAGTCTGAGATGGGCGCTACGTACAGCGATCGCCGTGGTTGAAGCGGTGGGGCGGGTGCGCGCACGGTCGTGGTCGTGATCGTGGCAACACTCGTGCGCACAGCCGCCACACTCGTGCACAGAATCGTACAGAGCCGTGGTCGTGACACAGCCATCTACATCACAGGAATCCTGACACGAAAAATCGGTGTTCGAACGGAGTCGAGGGCGATTCGACGGGTGGTAGACTGTCCTCTCCCGGTCGTCGCGGTGGTCGCTCTGTCAGCCGTGTCTCGCTCGCACGCAACAGACCGCGGCTGTGATCCTGGTCGTGGTCGTAGCCGTGGCCACCACTACCCACTCGCCAGTCCGAACGGGAACTCGAGTTCGGGCCGACGCGAGATGTGCTGGGCGGCCGAGACCGCGAGGATGGCGACACAGATGGCGAGTGCGACGACGGGGGCGGCGGCAGTCGTCATCGGTCCGACGGCGAGTGCCGCGAGTGAGAACGCGGCGAGGCCGACGGCGGCGACGGCGACGTAGAACTGGTGCCACGGTCGCTGTGTGCCGAGTTGGCGGTCAAGGTATGGCTCGAACAGTTCGTCGTTTGGCAGGAGTGTGATGGTGTGGCTGTCCGGGTCCCAGTCAACGATGCCGTGGTCTTCGAGCATCGGCAAGTGGGTCTGGTACAGCGAGATGTAGACGCGGCGGCGTTGCGTCCGTGTCACATCGTCGGGGTCGGTGTCGTTCTCCCAGGCGGCGACCTGCTCGACGAGTGGGGCGAGGTCGCAGGTACTGCCCTGTCGTTTGAGGAACTGCACTGTGCGTCGTCGTCTGGCGTTGCTGAACACGTCGAACAGCTCGGCCTGGGTGAAGCCGTCCTCAGACATGGATATCGACGTTGAAATGGACATGAGTGCCCTCTCGTTCCCGAATCGGCTGTCGATCGGGTGTGTTCGAATACCTCACATCACTGCGTGACACGGACTCGCCCTTTACTATCGCTCGGCTACCCGCTCGAAAGCCGATTGTACCGGTTAGTACTCGTGAAAGACGGGAAATCCAACGATTCGGGCAGTCTCGAGCGAGTTGGTGATTTCTCGCAACGATGGTGGCTCACTCCTGTATGCGGAGCAACTGATCGGTTCTCGTTGCTGTAGTTCGTGGCTACGGACCCGTCAAGACGGGGATAACAAAACCTCGTTACCGGCTGTATCTGGACGATTCCCACGCGGGTATCGAGTAACCAATGACACGACAGAACCGACGACGGTCCGGGGCGTGGCCGTGTACGACGGGACTTCTCGGCCGCGAGCGCGCCGTTCCCGTGACAGCACGGCCACGCCAGTCGCGGACCGAGCGACGGCAGTACGACCACCGACACCGCCAGCGCCCCCGTTCTCGGCGGCGAGATTGCCACGAGCGTCGGGTGCCCTCCGATCAGTGCGGCTCTCGCTCCTGTCCTCGATTGTGGATACGAGCGCGAACGCAGACACAGACACGAGCCCGAGCCCGAGCACGCACCCGAACCGTAAGTCGATCGCGACCACAAACGCGGTCCCAATCAGCCGGAGGGATCCACCGATGACCGCGTTCGAGTCCGGTGAGAACTGTACGATCGATCCCGAGGCAACGGTCGGCTACGGCGACTTCGACGAGCCGACGCTGCTCGGCGACGACGTGACTATCAGAGCGGGTTCGATCGTCTACGGCGACGTTACCGTCGGCGACGGCTTCACCACGGGCCACGATATTCTCATTCGCGAGTCGACCGACATCGGCGACGACGTGCTCGTCGGCACGAAGACCGTCATCGACGGCCGGACGACCATCGGCTCGAACGTCAGCCTCCAGACGAACGTCTACGTGCCGACCGACACGCAGATCGGCTCGAACGTCTTCGTCGGCCCGGCTGCGGTGATGACTAACGACGAGTATCCCGTCCGTACCGACGCCGGACTCGAGGGCCCGACGATCGAAGACGGCGCCTCGATCGGCGCGAACGCGACGCTGTTACCTGGCGTGACGATCGGCGAGAACGCCTTCGTCGCGGCCGGCGCGGTCGTCACGGACGACGTGCCGGCGAACAGCCTCGCACTCGGTGCACCGGCAACGATCAGACCGCTTCCTGCCCCACTCGAGGGACCGAATCAGCTCGAATGACAGACCGATCACCTCCAGATTCCACGGACCCGACAGGCGAGACGGATCGTGACGGCGGACGCGAGTTGGGTCGCAAGTCGAACCACGACAGCGACCACGGCAACGACTACGACCGCCAGAACAACCGCGGCCGCGACCGCGAGCGTGGGCATGAACATGAACATGAACATGAACATGAACATGAACATGAACATGAACGGTCGACGGAACCCGCAACCGACGGCGGGACCGGCGCGGGTCGCGATACCACAACTGGTGTCGAGACCGGAGCGGACTCCAGTACTTCCGCCGGGACCGAAACGAACAACGGCCAGCAGACCGCCGAGCCGGTCGAGCACGTTCCCATCGCTGACCCTTCCCTGAGCGACACGGTACGTGAGCGCGTCGAGGCCGTCCTCGAGGACGGCATGCTCGCTGACGGACCGGAAGTCAGGGCCTTCGAGGGCGAATTTTCGGGCTTCTGTCGCACCCAACACGCGGTCGCAACCTCTAACGGAACGACCGCGCTCCACGCCGCACTCGAGGCGTTCGGCGTCGAGGAGGGCGATGCCGTCATCACCTCGCCGTTTTCGTTCGTCGCGAGTGCGAACGCGATCCGTCTCTCGGGCGCGACGCCCGTCTTCGCGGATATCGACCCTGAAACGTATACTCTCGACCCGGCCGACGTGAAGCGCGTCCTCGACGAGCGCGACGACATCGTCGGTCTGCTGCCGGTCCACCTCTACGGCCTGCCAGCGCAGATGCCGAAACTCTGCGACATCGCCGACGAGCACGACCTGTTCGTCCTCGAGGACGCCTGCCAGGCCCACGGCGCGACGGTCGATGGTAAGCGCGTCGGCGGTCTCGGCGACGCCGCCTGCTTCTCGTTCTACCCGACCAAGAACATGACGACCGGCGAGGGCGGCGTCGTCACGACCGATCGCGACGACATCGCCGACGCAGTCAGGCGGTACGTCAACCACGGCCGCGACCCCGGCGAGGGCGGCTACGACCACGTCGACCTCGGGCACAACTACCGGCTGACCAGCCTCGCCGCCGCCATCGGCCGCGTCCAGCTCCAGCGCTTACTCGAGTTCAACGACGCGCGCCAGGAAAACGCGGCCTACTACGACGAGCACCTCGATGCGGTGCCACTCGAGACCCCGACAGTGCCGGACGGGTACAGCCACGTTTACCATCAGTACACAGTTCGGACGAAACACGCCGACGAGCGTAACGCACTTGCGGAGACCCTCGAGGCACGAAACGTGGACTCGGCTGTCTACTACGATCCGCCGATCCACCGCCAGCCGGCCTACGAGTCGGTGAGCACCGCGGCTGCCTCGTTCCCCGACACCGAGCACGCCGCTGAGACGGTGCTCTCGCTGCCTGTGCATCCCTCTCTCTCGGCACAGGAGCGCCGCACCGTCGTCGAAGCCGTCCACGACCACTACAATCTATGAGTACGGAACGAACGCGACACACGACCGCAGCCACGTCACCGACACCGGTTCGCGCCGGCGTCATCGGCGTCGGCTCGATGGGACAGAATCACGCGCGCGTCTACAACGAACTTCCGGGTGTCGACCTCGTCGGCGTCACCGACCACGACGCGAGCGTCGCCCAGCAGGTCGCTACCGAGTACGGCACGGCCGCACTCGAGTTCGACGCGCTGCTCAGTGAGTGTGACGTCGTCACGGTCGCCGTGCCGACCCACGCCCACTACGAGACGGTCTCGAACTGTCTCGACGCCGGCGTCCACGTGCTGGTCGAGAAACCGATCGCCCAGACTGTCGAGGAGGGACGTATGCTGGCCGAACAGGCCCGAGAGGCCGGCCTCGTCCTGCAGGTTGGCCACATCGAGCGGTTCAATCCGGCGGTGCAGACGGTGATGGAACTGATCGACGATCTGGACGTGATCAGCCTCGAAGCCGAGCGGCTCGGACCACCGGTCGACCGGACCGCGCGCGACGACGTGATCTTCGATCTGATGGTCCACGACGTCGACATCGTCGGTTCGATTCTCGACGGACAGCCGTCGACGATCAACGCGATCGGTACCGACGACGGCCAGTATGCGACCGCGACGATGCAGTACGACGACGTGGTCGCCTCGCTGACGGCGAGTCGCGTCACCCAGAAGAAGGTGCGCAAACTCACCGTCACGGCCCGTGAGTGTCTCGTCGAGGTCGACTACCTCGAACAGTCGGTGCTGATCTACCGCGACTCGTATCCCGAGTATCTTACGGACGACGGTCCGAACCGGTATCGTCACGAGAGCGTCGTCGAGAACGCGCGCGTCGACAACGGCGAGCCGCTGCGCCACGAACTCGAGTCGTTCGTCAAGACGGTCCAGACCGGCGTCGAACCGGCCGTCACGGCGGAAGACGGTGTCAGGGCACTCCAGACAGTACAGGATATCGCCGCGCTCGTGGCCGACGAAACGCCACACCGGGAGCGCGAACGGGAGGTGGAAGCCTGATGCGTGCGAATGATGCGCCGACGGCGGAAAGCCATGCTCCTCCGGTCTACGGCACAGATCTCGACGAAACGGACCAGCACGCGGCGCTGACCGGCGGCGACGTCCCAGTCGCCGTCTACGGCCTCGGCAAAATGGGGCTGCCGCTCGCGGCCGTCTACGCTGAGACGACCGGGAACGTAACCGGCGTCGACGTCGACCCGGATGTCGTCGAGACGATCAACGCCGGCGAGAGCCACGTCATCGGTGAACCCGGACTCGCCGACCTCGTCGCCGAACAGGTCGAACAGGGCCGTTTCGAGGCAACCACCGATGGCAGTGCTGCCGCCGCCCAGGCACGAATTCACGTCATCATTGTTCCGACACTGCTCGACGAGGACAACGAGCCGGATCTGACGACCATCGAGTCCGTCGCTGCAGATATCGCGGCCGGCCTCTCGCCGGGCGACCTGGTGATCGCCGAGTCGACGCTCCCACCGGGCACCTGCCGAGACGTGCTCCAGCCGTTCCTGGCCACCGAAAGCGGTCTCGACACTGACGAGTTCGGACTCGCATTCTGCCCGGAACGGACCTCGAGCGGGCGCGCGCTACAGGACATCCGCGGGGCGTACCCCAAAGTCGTCGGCGGCGTCGACGACGAGAGCACCCGCGCCGCGACGGTACTCTACGACGAACTCTCAGACAACGAGGTTCATCCAGTTGCCGACGCGACGACCGCAGAAGCGGTCAAGGTCTTCGAGGGCATCTACCGTGACGTCAACATCGGGCTGGCGAACGAACTCGGCCGCCTGGCGGACGAGCTCAACATCTCGGTCCGTGAGGCCATCGAGACGGCGAACGACCTGCCGATGTGCCAGCTACACGACCCCGGCCCCGGCGTCGGTGGTCACTGTATCCCCTACTACCCGCACTTCCTGCTCTCGCGGATGGACGAACCGATGGACCTCACCCGAACTGCCCGACGGGTCAATCACACCATGCCCTCGGTCGTCGTCGACCGACTCGAGTCCGAACTGGTTGCGACTGGGATCGAGACCGAGACCGAGACCGAGACCGAGGCCGGGGCCGGGACCGAGACCGAGACCGACCTGGCGGACGCGTCGGTCGCAGTCCTCGGGATCACCTACCGCCCTGGCGTCGAGGAAACGCGCGCATCGCCCGCAATCGGCGTCATCGAGCGCCTGCACGAGCACGGCGCGTCGGTGCTTGGCGTCGACCCGCTCGTCGATCCGGCCGAGTACGGCACACAGCCGTGCTCGATCGACGCGTTCGAATCCGCCTCGGTCGACGCCGCGGTCGTCGTTACGCCACACGAAGAGTTCAACGACATCGACTGGGACGCGCTGGACCCAACCGTCGTGATCGACGGCCGGGACGCGCTGGATCGGGGGGTACTCGAGTCGGCCGGCCATCGAGTTTACACGCTCGCAGGGTCGGCGGATGGGCGGCCACCAGCAGCAGGCACTGGCGCGTTCACGACGGATGACACCGGCAGCCGCAATGCGAGCAGTGAGGAGCACGACGGCCGTACGGAGGCTGTTATCGAGACTGTCGAGGGTGACGATGATGGAAAGGACGACCAGACGACCGACGCTGCCGTGAATCGAACCGACGGAGGAACCGATGTACAACGGTAACTCGATTGGCGTCGTCGTCACGTCCTACAACGAGGAACCGTTCGTTGGCGAGGTCATCGAGACGGTGCCGTCGTACGTGGATCGGATCTACGCGGTCGACGACGCCTCGCCGGACGGCAGCTGGGAAGAAATTCAGCGGGTTTCGGAGCGCCTGAACGTCGACGGCGAGCGTGATGATACTGCCGGGGTGGAGTCAGAATCAGAATCAGAATCAGAATCAGAATCAGAATCAGAATCGGAATCGGAGCCAACCCACGCGGTCGCCGACGGCGGCGACAACCGCCGCGTCGTCCCGATCCGTCACGAGGAGAACCGCGGCTACGGCGGCGCGGTCAAGACTGGCTACGAGCGCGCCGCGGCCGACGGGATCGACGTCGTCGCCGTGATGAACGGCGACGGCCAGATGGATCCCACGATTCTCGACCGGATCATCGACCCCGTCGTCGCAGGCGAGGCGGACTACGCGAAAGGGAACCGGTTGCTCTATCGTGACGACCGCGAGGGGATGTCCACGTTCCGCTTCGTCGGCAACTCGATCCTCTCGGGACTCTCGAAGTTCGCCTCGGGCTACTGGACGATTAGCGACCCGCAGAACGGCTACACCGCGATTTCGCGCGAGGCGATCGAGGACCTCGACCTGGACGCGATCACTGACCAGTACGGCTTCCTCAACCACATCCTCACACACCTCAACGTCAACGACTGCCGTGTTGCCGACGTCTCGATGTCCGCAATCTACGGCGACGAGGAGAGCAGCATCCGGTACGTGCCGTTCATCCGGTACGTCTCGTTGCTGCTGCTGGGGAGCTTCTACTGGCGGCTCAAGCGCCAGTACGTGATCGAACAGTTCCACCCGGCGGCACTGTTCTACAGCACCGGAACGGCCGGGCTCGCCGTCGGGAGCAGCGGTCTCGTGGGCTCGATCGCGCAGGCCGCCCGCGGTCGCGATGGCTTCACCGGTGCGATCGCATCGGTCCTGACGGTCCTCGTGGGGCTCGTCTCGCTCGGCGTCGCGATTGCGATGGACGCCGAAGAGAACGAGGACCTGCAGTGTACCTGGTACGAGGACAGCGCGGGCCGGGAGCAGGCTCGTACGGAGGCGGCCGCGCAGTCGGCGCAGGCGGAGACGACTGGCTCTGGGTCCGAATCTGAGTCCGAGTCGGTGGCTGCGGCTGGTGTTGACGGTGTTGCAGCGGGCACAGACACAGGCACAGATACAGACACAGGCACAGATACAGACGCTGACACTGCCGATACCACCGAAAGCGGCAGCGACAGCAACGCAGAATCCAACACTGAAACCGAACCCGACTCCAATCTCGAACAGCCTGCCGAACCGAGTCCGGCACGTTCGTTCGAGTAACGCGTTTTCCCCAGTCGTTGGGCTCGTCGATTCGTTCTTCGCTAATCGGTAGCCACCGTTCAATACATTCTCTACACCGTGCTATTGCACCGGTGCGCGTGGCTGCAACACCTCACGCACGTCGGACTCGAGTACCCCCACCTCACCACGAGCTTCTGCGACGGCGACGATGAGGTCGGTCAGGTTGACGAGGTCGCCGACGTACTCCGCTCGCCGTTGCTGCCAGCGCTCGCCGGCGGCAGTCTCCGTCGTTAGCAGTTCGACAGCCCGGTCGCGGACAGCCGCGTAGTCGTCGAACTGCTCTGCGAGACCCGCACGCTCGAGTTCGGCGAACTCGCCGTACTCGTGGTCGTCGGTGCCCTGGAAGCGCAGTGCGGGCGTTCCGAGGAGCCCCGCTTCGTTGACCATCGTCCCCGTGTCGGCCACGAGCAGGTCCGCACCCGCCATCGCGTCGTGGATCAGCGCCGGATGGAGGTCGTACTTCCGTGCGGGGAAGTCGCTGAAGTCCATCGTCCCGCTCTCGTCGGAGACGAAGACGGTCGCGTGCTCGCTCAGGTGCTCGAGCAAGTCCCGCCGCTGCGCGCGGGAGAAGCCCTCGAGTCCGGCGTCGTGAAGCGCGTCCATCGCGTTGAATCGGACCAGCACGTACGGCTCGTCGGGATCGATCGCGAGGTACTCGTGAATCGCCCGGTCTGCTGTGAAAACGTCGGGGTGGAGATAGGCACACTCCTTGAACCCCTCGAAGGTGTAGTGATCATCGCCGAGATCGCGGCGCGTGACGGCCGGCGAGATGATGCAGTCGGCGAATGGCTGCGAGACGGTGTGGTTGAAATCCCCCGGTTCGTCGTCCAGCACGAGGACGGTCGGTGTGCGCGTAACGGTTCCCGCCAGTGCGGCGTAGGGGCCGCGACCGAAGACGACATCGGGATCGAACCGTCGCGATTCCCAGATGATTCGTCCGAACTGCTCGCCCAGCTCGCGGGCCAGTTCCGGCTTCGACGGTGCGCGTGTCTCGTGGGTACCGTATCGGCGATAGGGGAGTCCGAAAAACTCGAGTAAGTCGGTCGTACAGGCGTACTCCCGGGTCAACACGAGCACGTCGTGGCCGGCCGCCTCGAGCCGATTGACGGCGTGACGGTACAGGTGCACGTGCGCAGGGGTGTTCGCAAAGACGAGAACTCGCATCGCACAGAGGTAGACGATTGCGATGCTTTGTAATCATACACGTACAGTAGGACGTCTATCGTTGCTGTTTTCTACACATTCCACTACAGACGACCGTTCAGAAAAAGTTGCGGATAACAAAACGCTGAGAGCGGCTTTTTCCACTACCGAGATGCACGTCCTTACGCTGACGACGAACGCCGACGCGCCGTTCATGACCGAGCAGATGCGCGCACTCGAACGTCGTGGCGTCACTTTCTCGACGCTCTCGGTCGCCGGCGACGTCGACGGCGGGACGTCCCGGAGTCCACTCGAGTACCTGAAGTTCTTTCCGTCGGTCCTGAAGGAGTCGGGCAACGGCTACGATCTGATCCACGCCCACTACGGTCTGACGGGGCCGATGGCGGTCGCACAGTGGCGCAAACCCGTCGTGCTCTCCCTCTGGGGTTCTGACGTGTATGGGCCGGTTGAACCCGTTAGTCGCGCCTGTGCGCCCCTCTGTGACGAACTGGTCGTCATGTCCGAGGAGATGCGAACGTACCTCGGACGAGACTGTGCCGTTATCCCGGACGGCATCGACTTAGAAAAGTTCCAGCCCGCACCGCAGGCGGAGGCCCAGGAGGCGGTCGGCTGGGATTCTGACGCCCACCACGTACTCTTTCCCTACACGCCCGAGCGCGAGGTGAAGAACTACCCGCGTGCCCGGCGGGTCGTCAACGCAGTCAACGGCCTGTTTGATGATCCAGTACACCTACACACGGTCTACGACGTGCCCCACGACACCGTGCCTGACTACATGAACGCCGCCGACGCCCTGTTGTTGACCTCTCACAGCGAGGGCTCGCCGAACTCGGTGAAGGAAGCCCTTGCGTGTAACCTCCCCATCGTCGCGGTCGATGTCGGCGACGTTCGCGAACGACTCGACGGCGTTTCGAACTCCCTCGTCGCGGACAGTGACGAAGCGCTGATCGGCGGGCTACGGGAGGTACTCGAATCCGGTGAGCGCTCGGATGGCCGGAACGCAGCGCGAGAGATTAGCGTCGAGCAGACGGCAGACCGGTTGCTCGAGGTGTATGAGCGCGTTGCGTGAGTTGGGTGAGGAATACTGGGTGAACCGACTGTTCTCGACTACGAATTATCTGGCTCGAGTGCCTGGACACTGATCGAGATGAAGTAGACGAACATGAACATGAAAAAGCCGACGGTGAGCGGCAGCAGTCGCCGGTCGACGATCGCGAGGTCTAACACCGCTGCGCCGACGATTGCGAGGCAATAGACGAGAATAATGAAGATGCCGATCGCGTAGTAAAAGCGGATGTCAGACTCGAAGTACTCTCGCACGACCATCGTATAGTAGACGCTTGCGAGACGCCAACGAAAAGGGTACTGGTCCGCCTGTGGAACGCCGCTTTGGAAACTGAGATCGCCACTTTGCTGCAGGGGCTGTTCTGAAAGGATGGATACCGTGGTCGTCGTTTAGTGCCGGTATCCGTTGCTGTCCGAGTGGTCGCTGCCCAGTCCAATCACAACCAGTAGCGTTTTCGCCACCACCCTTCATCCAGTCTACATGTCCGCACACGACGACGCGATGACGGTACTGAAGTGGTTCGTCGCACCGGCAGTCCTCGTCTTCGCGCTGGTCAACCTGTTCCAGATCAGTCCGCTGCTCGCGAGCTGGACGACGATCACGGTGCTCGGCGCCGAGGAAATGCGCTCTACTGGCTCGTCCTGATTTACGTGTATTCGGTCCTGCTCGCAGTACTCGGCGGCTTCTGTAGTTACTCGCTCGCGACCTGACCGGCGTGTCGTACCGCACGAAGCACGAAACCGGTACTCGAGTCGCGGATGCGATCCGGGGCAGTGCAGCGGGCGGACGAGCGCATTGGTCTTGGGTTAGGTCTGCGTTTCGGTGGTTTCGTGACGGTGGTGATGGTGGTGGTAACCGTAGACCCAACACGCAGCAATTCCACCCGCCCAAGCCCACACGCACTGCCCCAGCGCCCCGCCGCAATTCGAGTCCGGGTGTCTGGCTCGAAGAACTCACGATGCTCGACCGCAACTCGGTGGCGACTCAATTGTCGCCCGGTGATACGAGTAGCATCGAGTTCCAGTCCGTTGCTGTCGGTTGTGAGCGGTTGCGACGGGTGTAAGCAGTTGCAGCCGGTCGTATTCACTCTGCAGTCGGGGTGTGGGGCGCTACTCGTCGCGGGTGTGAGACTGGCTCCGGTTGCTGAACCCGGGTGCGACCCGACAACCGCAGGGGCCGGCGACCGTATCGGTGGGGCCGATCATCGTGGTCCGTGCGACGGGACGGGTACAGCGCGGGCAGTTGGGAAGCGGTGTGTCCTCGGGATCGAGTTCGGATTCTGGGTTCAGGTGGTTGCCGTCCGAGTGGGATTTGTTCTCGAACTTGTCTTCTCCTTCTCCTTCTCCTTCTCCTTCTCCTTCTCCTTCTCCTTCTCCTTCTCCTTCTCCTTCACCCTCACCCCCACGTTCACCTTCGGCGTCGTCACTCATTCTCACACTCCTGACCAGTCTCGCTGTGCTGGCCCGGTTTGTCAGTCTCGTCACTTCCATCCGTCCCGAATCGCGGGCCGGCGGCTACTCGAGTACGACACGTCGATTGTCGTGCGGGGCGTTTATATCCCGGTAAAATGTATGCAATCATGGCTTCGAGCTGCATGTTGGAAGCCACGTCTCGGATGCGCCAACATCCGGGGCACTTTCGTACCCGGTGCGGCTTCCGTTCTAATTGTTGACTAGTGGTGACTTATATCTAACACTAAATGAAGGGAAAGAGCTGACGAACAGCCTGCCAGCACCGCCGTTGCCGCCTCGCTCGTCCAGTCCTCGCACTCACTGTTTTGACCGCCAGACCTCACTGACACTCAGTACGATACCACTCGAGTGCAGCGGGCAGATGCGCTTCCAGCGGCTGGTACTCGTAGCCCAGTTCTTCGTGGGCCTTGCGCGAACTGTAGAACATCCGATCGGTCGCGAGTCTGGCCATCTGGCGGTCGAAGGGGAACACCTGCCGATCAGTAACGGTACCGACGACTTCGGCGACCGGACCCGCGGCGTGGATAGCGGTCGCCGGAACGGGCAGGCGGGCGGGTGAGCCGCCGGCGAAGGTGGCGATGCGCTCGACGGCGCGGTCGTAGGTGAGGTTCTCACCGCCGAGGATGTAGTGCTCGCCGTTTCCGCCGTGTTCGTAGGCGGCGAGGATGCCGTCGATCACGTCCTCGAGGCCGACGATACTCAGTCCACCCGGGAGGTACGCCGGCATGGTTCGATCGAGGCCCATCGAGAGCAACTGGGCGGTGAAATCGGCGTCGCCCGGTCCGAAGATCGAGGTCGGGTGGACGGTCACGGCGTCGCCGTCGTCGGCGGCGTACCGGTCGACGAAGCACTCTGCGGTCGCCTTCGAGCGCTGGTAGGCCCCGATCGGCTCGGCAACGTCTGCTTCGGTTGCGAACGCATCGTCCTCGACAGCCCGCCGTGTGCCGGCCGTGCTGGTGAAGACCAGTCGGCCCACATCACCGCCGCGGCAGGCGTCGAGCACGTTTCCGGTGCCCTCGCGGTTGACCCGTTCGACGGTGTCGGCGTCGGCGCTCCAGAGGCCGATCCCCGCGAGGTGAAAGACCGCGTCGGCTCCGTCGACCAGCGAGCGCAGCGTTTCCGGCTCGAAGAGGTCGCCGACGTACCACTCGACGTCGTCGAGGTCGCCGCGGTCTGACGTCGGGCGGGAGAGACCCCGCACAGTCCAGCCCTCGGCGAGCAGGCGTTCGCAGAGCGCGGAGCCGAGGAAGCCAGTCGCGCCGGTGACGGCTGCGACACGCCCGCTGTTCTCGACAGTCGTCGCGCTCGCCGTGCTCGCCCGTCCTGTTTCCGGACCAGCGTCCGTACCGGGTGGGGTCTCCGTCGCCATTAGCTGCCACCCCGCAACTCGAGTTGGGGCGGGACCGCGTCGCCGCCGACGGCGGCGTACAGCCGGTAGGCGATCGAGACAGCGGGGTGTGTGTCGTCCGATGGTGGCAGCGCCCCTCCCTCAAGGCGATCTCGGAGTGTGTCGAGTTGCGCCTCGAAATCGACCACAGGATCGGTCGCCGCGCGGCCGACGGATTTGACGCGAATTTGGGGTGTCGAGCCTGCGCCGGGTTCGACGCCGATTGCCGCCTCGGTCGCATCGGGTGCGAGTTCGATCGCGCGGTCGTCGAACCCGGTGCCGAAGAGCGACGCACCGAGTGCGTCGACGACGGGTGTTGGCCCCGCAAACAGCGCGTTGGCCGCGTAGGGCTCGTCACCGTAGACTGTCGTCGCGTCGAGCAGACAACAGGCTGGTTCGATTGCGCGTGTTGCGGCGACGGCAGTCAGTGCCGGCTCGGCGACCGCGTCCGCGAATCCGCCGAGTGTTCGCATCCCGCCGGCGACGTTCCCCTCGTCGGTCGGTCGCAGCGACGGAACCACCAGGACGGTATCCTCGCGAAGCCACTCGGGGACTGAAACCGCGACCGACCGACCGTCTACCGGGAAGACGTGTCGCGTGTACTCCGTCTCCCCTCTGTCCGGCGCGAGGTCGACGAGGTCCGCGCCAGTTCGTTCGCAGAGATCGGGATAGCCCAGGTACTCTGCCGTTCGATCGAACGGCATACACGCTGTGCTCACACCGGCGACGGCGAGGTCGGCATCAGTCCGCCAGGAGAGCTGATCGAGCACCGCACCGACCACGGCAGGATCCGTCACCATCCCCGTCGAGGGGTGGAACGGGTAGTGTGCGTCCGGAACGACAGTAATTCGGTCAGATTCGTCCGCGACGGACTCGAGTACCGGGCCGAGCGCCTCGCCGACGGGGGACTCGAGCGCGGAGAGTCGCGCGTCGAGGGTGGGGGTCCAGCCGCCGCGTCGCGTGGGGTGGTCGGAAGGGGTGCTGGAGTGTGCGGGGGCGTTGGGGTCAGCGGCGGAACCGGGACCGGAACCGGAACCTGAGTCGCCCACGAGTGTGCCACGAACAGTGTTCGACTGACCCATTACCGGGTCACCTCCACTGGCTCGAGTCCCGCGGTGTTTTTCTCCGCGGCCAACTCGGCGGCAGTTTCGGCGAGTTCGAGGCTGCGCCGGCCGTCCTCCCCGTCGATCGGCGGCCGCTCGTCCTCGCGAACCGCCTCACAGAACGCCGAGAGCGCCTCATAGTGGGCCTGCAGATAGAACGTGGGTCCGAAGACGTCGGGCTCGTCGCCCGTGATCCGGCGCATGACGTTGGTCAGCGCCGATTTCGCCGCACCAGCATAGAAGTTCTGCGGCAGGTGGTCCTGGTTGCTGATCGTCCCGGTGATCCCCTCCAGCCGGAGCCTGGTGTTCACTTCGGGGAGCTGTT
Organism: Natrialba magadii ATCC 43099; assembly: GCF_000025625.1. NCBI lineage: Archaea > Methanobacteriati > Methanobacteriota > Halobacteria > Halobacteriales > Natrialbaceae > Natrialba > Natrialba magadii. The sequence continues at coordinate 3,113,872 of NC_013922.1, forward strand.
CCCACTGGTAGGAGCCACAGTGCAGCGTGATCGATGTCTCTGTCTCTGGGGCTCGCAAGAGTACCGTCGCCGCGTCCTCGACCGGGATGTCGAGCGTCGAATCGGTCGACGCATCCTGTACCTCGAGCTCGCCGAAGAGCCACTCGAGTACGTCGAAACAGTGGATGCCGAGTTCGAGCAGCGAGCCACCGCCGGCGGCGTCGGGGTCGAGGGGCCACGAAGGGGGTGCGTTCTCGACGGGTGGTCGACCCAGCGGGCCGTCGTTGAGCCGGGTAATCGATGCATACGGGACGTGACCGACGGTACCGTCCTCGAACTCGGACTTGACGCCGATCATGTCGGGCTGATAGCGCAGCGTGTGGTCGACGCCGACGGCGATGCCGGCCTCGCGTGCGGTGTCGAGCATGCGATCCGCTTCCTCGGTCGAGCGTGCGAGGGGCTTTTCGACGAAGACGTCGACGCCGGCCGCGGCGGCCCGCTCGACCGCGTCGGCGTGGAGAAACGGCGGTAGTGCGATCACGGCGGCGTCGAGTTCCTCGCGCTCGAGCAGAGTCGTGTAGTCGTCGTACGTCTGGGGAACGCCGACGCGCTCCGCTCGGGCGCGGTTTTCGGGGAGGGCGTCGGCGACCGCGCGGACCTCGACGCCGGGCATCGAGCGCGCGGACTTCAGATGGACCATGCCGATGTTTCCGACGCCGAGCACCCCGAGCGTGAGGGTGTCGGAGCCGGTCAGTCGGCCAATCGTTGACGAGAGCATCGTAGCCAATACCCAGCCGTATGCAGGCTTTGTTATCGCCGTCGTACTTTCTGCACGCACTGAATACCACGTCCACGTCCACGCCCGCGCCCACGTCCACGCCCGAGCCCACGTCCACGTCCGCGCCCCCGTACCTCGAGAGCGCAAACGCGCTGTCAAACTGGCCGCATCAGTCGTCGCCCATCGTTCCACCGTCCGCAGCAACCGTCCCGCCATCGACGCCCTGGGGCGCATGCACCCGCCTGGCGACGTCGGCTATCGTCTCCACCCTGAGGTCCGTCTCCGCTCGCCGCTGGGCCAGGTACTCGAGTATGGCGCGCATTCGGCGGTCGTCGCGGGGGTGAGTGAGGTTGTTTGGGTGGAGCCACATGTGGAAGAGACCGTCGTTTTGGACGGCCTCGTCGATGCCGCGTTTGGCCTGGAGGACCATCGGATCCTGCCAGATAGATTCGGCGACGGTTCGTGCAGGGCCTTCGAAGCCGAAGAGAAACATCGAAGCGGGGACGTTCACCAGGCCGTACTCGTCGACGGTTGGCTCGACGAGCATGGGCTGGTCGCGGACGGTCGAGTCGAACAGGCCGCGGACGCCGTCGTACGTCGGTGACGTTCCGCGGTAGGCGCTGAGGCCGAACTCGGCGAGCACGTCTCGGTGGCCGACATCGTTTCGTGGGTAGATGAACGAGTCGACGTGCTGACCCCACTGGTCAGCGAGGTCGAGGCTCCGCTCGAGTTCGGCGACGGCGAGTTCACGGTCGGTCGACGGTGCACCGAAGAGGACGTGTGAAAAAGAGTGGCTGGCGAACTCGTGGTCGACGTCGGACTGGAGGAGGTCGTCGACGAGATCGCGGCCGAAGCGGAGGTCGGGACGGTCCCACCAGTCCGTTCGTTCGCGGTCGAACCAGCCCTCGGGTGCCGGGTGGTCGTCGTGGACACCGTCACAGTCTTCGAGCATAAGGTGGCCGACGACGGCCCAGGTCGCCGGGATTTCGAACTCCTCGAATAGGTCGAGCATCACCGACCAGCCGCGCCGCCCGGCTTCGACGCGCTCCGCCGGAAGCGGTTCCAGATCGTGAAATCCCCAGCCAAGTTCCGCATCCAACGAGCAGACGACACTACCCATCTGTCTCACCACGCAATCGTATCATACGATGGACGGATTCTATCTGCCGGTTTTGTTATTGGTTGCTTTTGTCCTCTCGTGGGCGGGCTACGGCCGGTATGGTGACCGAACACGGGATCGCGCTGATCCAGACGCCGGTCCCATCCAGCCTCGCCGTCGTTCTGGATGCGCCCTGATCGAGGACAGTAACGTCACCGAACAACGTTATTTTCGTCTGAACGGTCCATGAACGTTCCCTATAACAAAGCGCTCATCGCGCCACCTGCACGACAGCAGGCTTCTTGACAATCATGAGCGGATCTACTCACCCTTCCGGGCAAGCATTCGTGCTCGGGCTCGACGGCGTCCCGTGGCGACTGATCGAACAGTGGAGCGACGAGGGGAAACTCCCCAACTTCGCCAGACTACGCGAGGAAGGCGCAAGCGGCACACTCGAGAGCACCCGCCCACCGACGACACCGCTCGCCTGGCCCTCCATCGCGACCGGCGTCTGGGCCGACAAACACGGCGTCTACGGCTTCCAGAACCTCTCGAGTGAGTATTCACACGAGATGTACACGAGCCACGACATCAACCAGCCCACGCTCTGGGAACAGCTCTCGCCGGCTCACGTCGGCAACGTGCCGATGACGTATCCTGCACACGACCCCGAGGACGGTGGCAGCATGGTCACCGGGATGATGACACCTTCGACCGACCAGCAGTTCGCCGTTCCCGACGATCTCCAGTCCGAGATCAAATCACAGATTCCCGACTACGAGATCAGCCTCGACTATCCCGAGTACGCCGATCGACTCGACGACTTCGAGGTCGCCGTCGACGACATGCTCGCAACCCGGCGTGAACTCATGCAGCACCAGATGGACCGCGCTGGCGACGACTGGCGGCTGTTCTTCTTCGTCTACACCGCACCCGACCGGTTCCAGCACCTCATCTGGGATATGGACCGGATCCTCGCCCACTACCAGAAACTCGACGACATCCTCGGCGAGGTACTCGAGTACACCGACCAACACGAGGCGGACCTCTACGTCGTCTCGGATCACGGTTTCGGGCCGATCAACGAACTCGTCTATATCAATCACATCCTGGAGCGAGAGGGGTACCTGGTGCGACGCGAGGACGAGGGGACGCGGGGCGCGCTCGCGAGTCTGGGTATCTCGCGGGATCGCATCACGGACCTCCTCGGGAAGGTCGGTATCTCCGAGGAGTTGCTCGTCTCAACGTTGCCGCGAAAGCTGGTCGACTCGGTGGCCGAGCAGATTCCGGGCGACCACGCGCTCTACGACGTCGACTACGAACAGACGACGGCGTTCGTCCACGGAGCAGGAAACTGTTACATCAACGACAGCGATCGGTTCGCGGATGGCATCGTCTCACCGTCGGATGTGCCGCAGGTCAAGTCGGAACTGGTCGACCTCTTCGAGTCGATCACCGACGAGGACGGCGAACCAGTGCTCAGAGTCGATGACGGCGACGAGCTGTTCCCGACCGATCCAGACTCGCCGGATCTCGTCGTCAACGGTGTCAACGGCTACGACTGTCGGAACGCGATTACGGACCAGCCGTTCGGTGAGACTGGGACGTACGCCGCAAGCCATCGTAACGAAGGGATCATCCTCTGTCGTGGGCCGTCGATTGAACCTGGGGCCACGCTCCGCGGCGCGCGCGTCGTCGACGTTGCGCCGACACTCTTGCATGGAATCGGCGAACCGGTTCCCCAGAACGTCGATGGCCGGGTGTTGTTCGACGCCTTCGACGCATCGGCGACGCCGTCGAAGACGAAAGTCGAGCGAACGTCGGTCGACCACCCCCAGACCGCCGATTCAGTCGACGAGGACTTCACCGACGTCGAGGACCGGCTGAAGGGACTCGGGTACATGGAGTAACGCCGGGTCGCGCCGTTGTACTGTTCTGATCCAGTTCAAAACTATCGTCCTCACAGAATAGTACCAGTACTGCCACATTCCTGTCGACTATGACTGTGTTGCTCCGATAATGTTCAGTCACCGGGGGAATATTGTTTATTACCGTGAGTTTCGTCTGGTTATCCTATGTCTGCTCCGAACGGACCACAGACCGGCCGACCGCCGACGCGGGCGGAGAACGGAATGATCGCAACGTCGCATCATCTGGCGAGTCAAGCTGGCCTCACAGCACTCGAGGAGGGTGGCAGTGCAGTCGACGCTGCAATCGCCGCAAACGCCGTTTTGAGCGTTGTCTATCCGCACATGGCAGGCCTCGGCGGCGATGGGTTCTGGCTAATCCATGACCCCGACGAATCGGCGGTTCAGGCACTGAATGCGAGCGGGCCGGCCGGTGACGAGGCGAGCAGAGAGTTTTATCGTGAGCGTGGCCAGGATTCAATTCCTGACCGCGGACCCGAGGCTGCGTTGACGGTTCCCGGTGCCGTCGATGGCTGGCGAGAGACCCATGACGCCTACGGGGAACTCGAGTGGTCGAGTCTCTTCGAGTCAGCGATTGGGTACGCACGCGATGGGATGCCGGTGAGTCGGTCAGTCGCTGACTGGATCGTCGAGGATGTTCCGGTTTTCGAGGAATATCCCTCGACACACGACATTTTCCTCCCCGATGGCTCCCCGCCGGCGGTCGGAGACCGAATCAAGCAACCTGATCTCGCTGATTCGCTCGAAGTGATTGCAGAACAAGGTGCGCGGGCGGGGTTCTACGAGGGCGATATCGCAGAACGCATCTGTGAGGATTTGCACGACCGCGGATCACCGCTCCGTTCGGACGATTTCGCAAACTTCGAGGCGGAGTGGGTCGATCCGATCACCACCACATATCGTGGATACACTGTCCACGAGTTTCCGCCGAACACGCAAGGGTTCGCCGCGCTTCAGATTCTCAACCTGATCGAGGAGTTCGATGTCGCCAGTTGGGGTGATGGAACTGTCGAGTACTATCACCACCTTGCGGAGGCCGTCAAGGTAGCTTTCGCCGACCGCGATGAGTGGCTCACCGATCCGGACTTCGTCGATATTCCCGTCGATGAGTTGACCGCGAAGAAGTACGCCGATGAACGACGGGACCTCATCGAGAGCGATAGTGCTCTCGAGATGGGTGCCGTCGATCCAGGGATCGAATTCAGCGGAGATACCGATCGAGTGGACGATCAGGGCGGCGATACCGTCTACTTCTGTGCCGTCGACGAGGACGGTCTCGCTGTGTCGGTGATCCAGTCGATCTATCACGACTTCGGGAGCGGTGTTATCGGTGGTGATACGGGAATCATTATGCAAAACCGTGGTTCGTTTTTCTCGCTGGACGACGATCATCCGAATCGTCTCGAGCCTGGAAAGCGGACGTTCCATACACTCATCCCAGCGATGCTTACCGAGGGTGACGACCCGTATCTGCTCTATGGGACGATGGGTGGTGAGGGACAACCCCAGACGCACGCAGCGATGGTGACGCGACTCGTCGATTTCGGATACGATGTCCAGCAGGCTATCGAAGCGCCGCGGTGGCTCATGGGGCGTACCTGGGGGACCGAGAGCCGCGACCTCTCGCTCGAGGGGCGGATCTCCGATGAAGTCATTCGTGGGCTACGCGTTCGTGGCCAGCCGACGAAGGTCCTGGCTGACTGGGACGACAATATGGGACACGCGCAGGCGATTCGATTCGATCGTGAACGTGGTTGGCTCGAAGGTGGAGCCGATCCGCGAGGCGACGGTGCTGCACTTGGGTACTAAAATATCATGGATCGACGGACACTCCCGGAGGTGCGATAGGCATGGCCGAAGCCTTGCCAGTTGACGTGTTCCACTGGGCCGTTGCCAGTATCCCGATTCTGATCCTGCTTGTGCTGTTGGTGCGCTATCGCTGGTCAGCACACACAGCCGCCGTCATTAGCATGCTCGGGGCGTCTGCCATTGCCCTCACTGTGTTCCAGGCACCGCTTTTCGCGTACGCTGTCGCGGTCGGAAAAGGTGTTTGGGACGCGATTTTTGTTCTGTACGTTGTCTGGCCGGCACTGCTGATGTATCTCGTCACGGAGCGTGCTGGCGCACTCTACGCTCTCAGAGTCGAAATCCAGCAGTTCAGTAGTAACGATCTCTTTCTCGTACTCGCCTTCGGCTGGGTGTTTGTCTCGTTTCTTCAGGGAATCGCTGGATTCGGTGCCCCTATTGCTATCGTCGCACCACTGCTGCTCGCTCTCGGTGTCCGCCCGGTCTACGCCGTCGCAATCCCCTTGATCGGGCATGCATGGAACAACAACTTCGGCACATTAGCCGTCGGCTGGTTTGCTGCCGATTCAGTCGCACCGTTCGAGGCTCCGGTCGAGACTGCACTCCAGACAGGCATCATTCATATTGCTCCGATTATCGCTGGTGGGATCGCCATCGCCTGGCTCTACGGGCGGTGGGAGGGGGTCCGACACGGGTTGCCGATGATCCTCGTCATCACTGCAGCACAGTGGATCGGACTGATGACAGTGGCAGTCTACAGTCCGTTCCTCTCGGGCTTTCTCGCCGGAACGGTCGCGCTCGCCGTGCTGTATCCCCTTTCGCGGTGGGAACGATACGATCAACAACACGAGCCGTTTGAGCGGCCAGCCATGGAGGAGTCGATGTCCCGAGACGTGGCAACGGATGGTGGTGAACCGACCGAGGAGGAAGACGAGCCGGACCCAATCATGGGGCTCGTCGAAGCGTTTCTCCCGTACGGCGTCCTGCTTGCGATCGCACTCGTCGTTGCCCTCCCGCCGGTCGATACCGTCCTCGCCCAGTTCGAAATCGGCTTCCCGTTCCCCGCGATCGAAACCGGCTATCTCGAACAGGAAGCTGCAGACCCCTACGAGCCGTTTGCGATTCTCACGCATCCGGGGTCGGTTATCCTGGTCGGTGTGATCTTTGGCTATGGCCTGTTCAGGTCCAGGGGCTACTATAGCGAGTGGCGAGACGTTATGGAGACCTCTCCTCACGTCGAGGAGGAAGGCACGATCCTCGACGGACTGAAAGAGAACGGTGTTCCGGCCTCGCTGTCGATCATCCTGCTCATCATCATGGCTATTGTGATGGTCGAAACCGGACAGATAACCGTTCTCGCGCTCGGAATCGCGGCAGTCCTTCCCCCGACGGCGTACCTCTTTGTCTCGAACGGGATCGGCGTACTCGGAGCGTTCATCACCGGGAGCAACACTGCGTCGAACATTATGTTCTCACCCCTTCAGGACGAAACAGCTGCTGAACTGGATCTGCCCCAGTGGTCAGTACTCGCCAGCCAGATGACCGGCGGGGCAGTCGGGAACGCGATCTCCCCGTCGAACATCGTCCTCGGGACAGGAACCGTCGGGATTCCGGGAGAAGAAGGCGACGTTCTTCGTCTTACGCTTCCCTGGGTTGCGATCGTGATCGTCCTCGTCGGAATCCTCACGGTGCTCGTGAGTGGGTTCGTCTTCCTCGGAGGTGGCGGATGAGCCCCGATATCGATCCGATAAACGTCGACGGGATTGCGTTTGTCCTGATCCTCCTCGTTCTTCCCGTCGTCAGCTACGGCACAATGGTCGAGAGCGAACTCATCTGGGGCTTCGGGCTAGCACTGTTACTGCTCGGTTCGCTCATCCCACTCGTCACGGAGTTCTGGCTCCAGGAGGACGACGAAGCGTAAGGGCCGAGACCGCATCAGCCGGACAGCGTTGGTGGTCGACCGCCACCACCTCACGCACGGTTTCCTCACGGTCCGACTCTCGCAAGCACAGCGGCTACCCGACTCGAGTACCTCCATTCGCTATGGTCGACGAGGACCTCGAACTCGAGCGCGACCTCGGTGAGGCAACGATCGTCTACGACGAACCGGACGAAGACGCGGTCCACAAGACGGTACCGAACGAGCACATCGCGTACTTCCAGGACCACTGGATCATCAAGACGGACGAGGACGACGAAGGGAACGACATCGTTCGGCGGATTCCCTCCCAGCGCGTTCACTACGTCGAGCGCTCCGTCGAGGAGTTCCAGTCGGAGGTCCAGACGGTTGCGGATCAGGTGCAGTCGTTCGCCTCCTCGCTGCGGACGAAGATTCCGGTCGGCGGAGACAAGGAGGGCGGCCGCGACGAGCACGGCCGGGCGGGCGAGGGTGCAGGCGAGGTACACCCGATCGAGATTACGCCAGGCGAGGTCGACCGTGATGTCGCCGATGACAGTGCCAGAGGCACCGACACAGACGCCGACCGCGACGAGTAACAACTCCGTTTCGAACTGGGTAGAGACCTGTTCCTCTCCGGTTTGTGAGGAGAATCCGCTGTAGTACTAACGCTCTCAGGCGCGGATCGACCTGCCGGCGAGAACGTACCAGATGAGACCGAGTAGTACCATCCCGACGTATACTTCCGTGAAATAGGTCTCTCCGTCCACGCCGGCTATAGAGAGGACGACGGTGGCAACAGTCGCTGTGAGCAGCGCGAAGAATAGCCAGAAGATGGCCACCAACACGAGGTCCACCCTCTCATGCCGAGTTGAGCCTGTCGAGTTCCCGGACGGGGACTCCATAGGCGTGCTACGACCAACCGGGATAAAACGCTTCGTGTCGCCGACACTTCCCTTGCTACCGTCCCATTCGAACCCGGTGCAACCCCGTCTTCATCGCCTTCCACGCTGGATACGCTGCATTGTAGACCGGCGTCGGGGCGTTCCTCGCGCCCGCGCGTAGTACACGATGTGAGAGCGGCGGTCCCGACTCTGAGACGAGCGCGTTCAAATCCGCCGTCTCGAGCCACTCGAAGAACTCGCGCTCGGCGGCCGACTCTGGTTCGCGGTCGGTCTCGCGAACCCGCTCGCGGATGTCCTCCCACATATACCGCTCGTCCTGTCCCAGCACCCACTGTCCCTGCTCGAGTGCAGTCCGTAGCTCGCGGTAGTCTGACTCATCGAACGGGTAGCCGTGTGCCGTCGGCTCGAGTCCCGACAGCCGCAGGCCGACGGCGGTCCGATAACACTTCTCGCAGCGCCCGCAGTTGCCGTCCATCCGCGTGTTACACGTCTGCAGTTCCAGTTCGGGCGCGTCGCTTGCAACGTACTCCGCAATCGCGTCGAGGCGTTCCTGGCGCGTGAGTTCGTAGGCGTCGTGGTGACACTGCGTCCCCGTCCAGCGCACGTTGTCGTCGATGTCCGGGCGCGAGCCCCACTCGAGTTCGATGCCGTCCCAGTGGGTGGCGGCGACGTAGAGGTCGTCGATGGTACGGGCGTACGCCATGGGGGCACAGAGGCCGAGGAGGCCCAGTCCGTGCCCGACGGAGCTGTACCAGGCACCGTCGACGTAGCGCTTGTAGTGGGCGAGCAGCATGGCGTGGTCGAGTGCGGAGAGGGCGTTGGTTTCGATGAAGGCAGTGTCGAGGTCGCGCTCGGCGGCGAACTCGGTGACGCGGTCACGGAGGTGGGTCCAGTCCTGATCGTCGGCGGGGTCCATGGTGATGGTCCAGCCGCGGATGCTGACGAGGGTGGGGTTCTCCTCACGGTGGCGGACGTACGAGCAGGTGGAGTCGACGCCGCCGGTAAAGAGGAGGGCGCTGTCAGCGTCCGCAGCATCGGCTTCGTCTACCGACGGCTCCTGTGCTGTTACTCGCCTGGCGTACAGTTCTCCACCCTCGAGAAAGTCGTGCATCGCACACAGTGACGCCTGCACATCCTCGAGTGCGCGCGCGAACGTTGCGTCCACCTCCTCGACGTAGACGTCCGCGCCGTTGGCCCACGCGACCGGACAGACCTGTGCGAGGACGGGAATCACGAGAATGCCCTCCGGTACGTCCTCGAGGGGCCGATCATAGCTCACGCGGAACGGTTCGGCCGTGAAGAAACGGCGCAGATCCGGCGACGGACTGACGTCGCACTCGAGTGTCGAACCGGAGACGGTCGGAGAGTCGACGGTGATCGATGACATGGCAGTTGTATCGCCTCGACGAACCACGAGCGGCTACAAAAACCATCAGAACCGTTGATCGGTCGCCGACTGTGAAATCGATGCATAGCCGACCCTTCGGTTCGCGACAACGAGGCCGTACAGGTGTCAGTCGGCACACCACTCGCGTGCGGGTGGGACTGGTCTCGTCGGTCGGTTTGTCGGACGACGGTCGCCCCGGCGTGTGTATGAGCGCCGTACTGAGGCTGGCTGGCGTGCTCGGTGTGCGCTGCGTGGGTACTCGAGTGACAGAACACTGTACTATTGCCGGGGTAGTTGTGCTGTTACACACCGTCGTTGATAAGATCCGTATAACAAACCGCCGATTCGGTGTGCTGACGGCAAGAGATGCATATCGACACGAGAGGCGAACCTATTTTGGGAGTGATACGATGAGTAAATCAGTGCGCAACGCCACGTCCGCAGTTGGATTTCTCGCTCTCGCCGTCGGACTCTTCGTCGCACGCGCAAATCCCGCGATGGGGTACGAGGAGTCGATCTTTGCAGGGACACCGACAGCGACCTGGGTCGGGTTCGCCGTCGCGCTCGCGATTGCAGTCGTGCTGGCGCTTGCCTGCCGCGGCCGACAGCAGGGCCTTGCGATTGCGCTCGGCGCGACGACGGTGACGGCTATCGTGAGTCTGCCGTTGATCCGCGATTACCGGTTCTCCGGCATGGGTGATGCGCTGACACACCTCGGCTGGACTCGGGACATCGTCGACGGCGGGTTGCAACCCCACGAACTGTTCTACCCGGGTGTACACTCGATCGCAGCGGTGATTCACTTCCTGTCAGGAGTTCCAATCGAGCGGGCACTGTTGCTCAGCATGGTTATTCTGTTCATCCCGTTCTTGGTATTTGTCCCGCTCGTCGTTCGAGATATAACTGGCAATGGGCTCGCCGTCGGCGTCGCCGCAGTCGTCTCCTGGATGGTGCTGCCGATCAACAATATCGCGACGCACATGGGGGTACACACGAATTCGAACGCGCTGTTTCTGGTTCCGGTCGTCATCTTTGCGTTCGTCGCGTACCTCCACCGTCGCTCGACGATCGAACAGTTGCCATTCGGCCTCTCGCCGTTTAGTCTGCTCATCTACCTCTCTGGGATCGCACTCTTGTTCGTCCATCCACAGCAGATGATCAACGTTGTCGTCTTCGTTGGCACGATTGCGGGGATTCAGTACCTCGCCAGCTGGCGCTACGAGGAGCACCCGGTGCTCGAACACCCGACGACGTACACGCACGCGGCCGTGCTCGGTGTCATCTTCACCATCTGGGTGGTGACGAACGAACGGTTCCAGACCGCTGTTTCCGGCCTCGTTTACGGTATGTTCTCCGCGGATATCGGCGGCGGTGAGACGGTCGACCAGCGTGGTGGCTCGCTCACGGAAATCGGCGGCAGCCTCGGTGAGATGTTCGTCGTTCTCTTCCTCGACGCCGCGATAATCGGTCTCGTCGCCGCGCTCTTCGTGCTGGTCATGTGGCTTGGCTGGACCGCGACCGACCGTGAAACGTCGACGCTCGTCACCTACTTCGCGCTCTCGCTCGTTCCGCTCGGTGGGATCTTTCTCGTCTACTTCGTCGGGACGCCGACGATGGCGTTCCGGCAAGTCGGCTTCATCTACGTCCTGTTGACGATTCTCGGCGGTATCGCAATCGCACACGTGATCGGCGGACTCTCACGGTACATCACGACGCCGGGCGCGAACGCGGTCGGAGCGGTAGCACTCGGTGCCTGTCTCGTCCTGGGACTGATGACGGTGTTCGCGTCGCCGATCATCTACAACCCAGGCCAGCACGTCACCGACCAGAAATTCAGCGGCTACGAAACGGCCTTCGAGCACGGTGCGGAGGACCGACCACACGTCGGCCTCGGCTACGATCCGTTCCGGTACGACCACGGCCTGTACGGCCTCGAAGAGCGCGACGAGCCGCTATCGGGTGCGGGAACGGCAAGTGGTGAGGTCGATCCCGAGTTGTGGGAGGCCGGAAACTATAGTGGGGCGTACAACGACCTCGACTACTACTTCATCGTCACCGAGTTCGACGTCACCAGAGAGTTCGGAGTCTATCAAGAACTGCACTACAGTGAAGCCGCACTCGAGGACGCCTCACAACAGCCGGGTGTGAGTAAGGTGGTTTCCAACAGCGAGTTCGAGATGTACGCCGTGAACTCGTCAGAGGAGAGTGCTGTGGCGTAGGGGAGTTTCGAGGCGGTTGAAGACGGCGGGGGTCGTGTCGGGATGGAGTCCGTATCGGGGTGGCTGGATGGAGTCCGTATCGGGGTGGCTGGATGGAGTCCGTATCGGGGTGGCTGGATGGAGTTCGTATCGGGGTGGCTGGATGGAGTCCGTATCGGGGTGGCTGGATGGCGTATCGGAGAGGAGAGGAACGGAAGCGAGTGAACCAGTTTTGCTGTCAGTCCAGACGCTGTGGATGAGCGAATCCGTGCGGGGGGTGCAGACTCGGAGACCGACTGATACTCTGATCACGAGTAACAGGTATCGACCGCGTGTGTCTCGTCTTCGAGGCAGTCAGGCTCTGGGACTGGTCTACAACTGTCTGTGTCATCACTTGGTACACACTCCGAGCCGGAACAGGTGTTAGTAACCAGTGACTGGCCGACCGTTTCAGGGATAAACAGTCACTCTCTCTAGCTCAAACGACTCACGGACGTCGTTGGCAAAACAGTCGATAGAGCCCACTACAACGCGAGTAAAGGACTGTTTACTCGGAATACAGGAGGTTACGAGACTCGTTTCAACGGTTTATCGTTCGTATGTTCGTGACCAAATCGTCATTCATTGTGATCTATTCCGTACTGTTCATAATACTATCTGTTAATTCAACTCTCCTGGACAAAGAAAGGTTTATGAGTAT